>CAZBFM010000001.1:0-77135 GCA_964491455.1 uncultured Candidatus Saccharibacteria bacterium
CGTGTTGTGACGGTTCCACTATTGCAGCTGCGGAAGCTGTAGGCGGCAACCACATCGCACCGGAAGGCAAAGTGTACGTGTGCACCGCGTGTGGTAAGCGATCGCGGGATGAACACGGTCAGCAGGCGATCACGCCCGGATGGGATGAGTCTTGCTTTCTCAATTCGCTTTTGTGCGACGAGTCGCAGTTGAAGCTCGATAGCTCCGGCCGCGTCACGTCCATCACGGTCGACGACTCTCACTGATGAGAGTCGTTTTTTATAAGAGAAAACCCCGACCGAAGTCGGGGTGCGGGTTAGGATTCACGGCTCAGAATCGTGCTGAGTATACTGCCGATGTAAAAGGTGTGTCCTCTCACGAGTCCTTGCGGACGCTTTTCGAGGATCATCATGAGATCATCGATCGTGTAGGCGACTGTATTATAGCCTGCTTTCACGATGAATCTAGCGCCACCTAGCGTGACGTTCACCTCCTTGACGACGAACTCATAGAGGTCGAACTCGGCTTCGCCGCTCTCTGTGTCTGTCCAGTGAAGACATTTTGCGATTTTCGACCATCCTGATAGCGGAATGAGGAGGCGCCATTCACATACCGCTGAGTATGGATCCACCTGATTTCCTCGGAAGATTTTCATCTTCGAGATGCTGAGTTTTTTGCTGTTGGGAAGCTGGTTGATTCTCACATCCAGATAGTAGCCGCGAATCTCATCGTAGATGCAGAGGAGGGCGATGAGTACGCTGATCGCTTTGAGGAGCAGGTAGTTCGAATCAAACGCAATGACAACAAACAGCGCCACTGCCAGCACAAGCCACCACGGGAGTGGGCGAGTATACGGCATGATCTGCTTGAGGTCATCGCTCGTATAGCCGGTCCATACGGCTTTCACTTCTTTCATATACACCTTTCTTTGCAATGAACGACGATCATATAATACAATCGAAATCTAGACTTGTCCAGAAGCACGATAACAAAAACCCCGACCTAAGTCGGGGTGGGGGTTACGAGACGTACTTGAGAATCTTATTCGCTTCGTCCCTTATTTCCGGGTTGCCGGAATTCGAGGCGATAAACCTCGCGCTCGAGGCAATCATTCCTTCGGCCCGGGCGCTGACGCCTTCTGCGAGTTGAGTGCCTGCCATGCAGAGCGTTCCATTGATGTCCCCGACCTGATTTGCCGTCAGGAGGGCTAGCTCACGAAGCGTAAAGCCAACACGATTATGTCCGCAATCTGCGTAGACGACGAGGCGGTCCTTCCTGATGGCCCACTTGGCTACGTTGAACGAACTCCTGGATTCTCCCATGATCACCTCGCCCTCCGTGTCGACTCCTCTGAGCGGCACAAGGATTCGAAGATCGTGCTGTATCGGCTTGGTGTTATGCGTCCCTGTCTGGTAGATCATCATGCCCGTGCATGTAGCGGTACGAGGAGCTCCGAGCAACTCTGTGAGTGGCGAAAGTGTGAAGGTTGCGTCGAGGTAGTACCCTCGAATCACTTCACGATAGGTTGCGTCGACGAGGACGAGAATGATGAGGACCACAAAAATCTTTGACATGGTCCTCTCAAACGTCAGGAGTGCGCAAGCCAAAAGAAAGAAATGAACGATGTAGAAGGACAGCGATGCTGGCCACTGCTTCCTGAGGGACTCAATCTCAATCTCCATGCTGGGGACCATCTTCGGTTCTGCAAGTTTCACGTTTTCCTCCGTTGGGAATGTTCTCTGCGCTCCATGCGCAGTGATGCATTAGAATACCACAAATTATATAGAATGTCTAGGGCTTCGACCGTGGTATCCTCCGTCGCCAAAGCGACATTGTCGCTGCTCCTCGGGATAAAAAACACCCCGACCGAAGTCGGGGTGGGGGTTACAGGGCTGGGTTAGTGCAATGCTGACGAATCAGTGAGCCGATGTGCTCGGTCGTATCGGTGATATCTCCCATGGGCATATCGTTGGTGATGACGGCCAGCTCTTCAAAGCTGTAGGTCACACGATTGTCGCCAGCCTGAATCGCCACGCGGACGTTGTCGGGCTGTAGAATGAAGCCGACAACCTTGAATCGCGACCAGAACTGATACTTGCAGTGCTTGATGGAACCCATACGGTCCAGTCCCGACAAGGGGATGCACATGCGGATGTCGTAGTCGCTGACGGACAGGTCGTGATCGCCACGCGCGAAGATTTTAAGCGAGGTGAATTTCACCTGCTGCCCCTTGATCTTCACGACCACGTCGAGGTAGTAGCCGTCGATGTACTGCCGGTATGCCATCACGGATAGAAAACCAGCGATGACACCGCTTCCAACGGTGATGAATGTCGAGTGTGTCAGCACGATCACTGCGGCACACGTGGTGAGAAGCATGGTGTAGAACGCCTTACTCCCGCCGAATTTGCTCTTGAAACGAATGAGCTCTTCGAGGGATTTGAGGGTAATCACCGGCTCTGGATTCTGCATGGGTAGCTCCTTTGATGAAAATGAACGTCGATGATATAATACCATTGAAAGCACTATATGTCCAGCCTTCCCAGGGTATCACGGGGGACCTGTTGACACTTTGAGCGCCATCGGCTAGTATATACGGACTGAAGTGATGCGTGGTGTTAGAGCCCACCCGTCGCACCAGTACATAGGGCAGGTCTCGTTTGAGAGATACCACCTTGTGGGCTTCGCTGATCTACCAGCTAAGCTGGTTTTTATTTTGTAATGAAGGCTACACCATCCAAATTTATTCTTGCTACCAAGCTGGGCATGTCCCAGATCTATGGTGACACGGGAGAGGCCATGGGCGTCACCCTTCTTTTGGTTGGCAAAAACGTCATTACCCAGGTCAAAACCAAAGAAAAGGATGGCTATCAGGCCGTTCAGGTTGCCACCGGTGCCAAGAAGGCAACCAAGCTTTCCAAGGCAGTCCGGGGTCATTTCAAGGATTTGGGCTCGTTCCGTTGGGTGCGCGAATTTACAGCAACAGCAGTCGGAGGTAAGGATTTGAGCGTCGGAGATACTATCGATGCTTCAATCTTTGTTCCCGGAGATGTGGTCAAGGTCGCCGGCCTTACCAAGGGTAAGGGATTTGCGGGTGCGGTGAAGCGCCATGGATTCCATGGAGCTCCTGCTTCGCACGGTCACCACCATGTGCTTCGTCACGTCGGTTCGATCGGACAGCGCTTCCCACAGCACACGCTCAAGGGCAGCCGTGGTCCTGGTCGCGATGGACAGGAGCGTATTGCAGTCCGTGGCTTAAAAGTAGTCGCCGTCGATGTTGAGGCGGGATTGCTTGCAGTTCGTGGCGCCGTTCCTGGTGCCAAGGGTACAATCTTAGAGGTCACCGCAAAATAATTCTATGGAGATCAAAGTATACAACCAGTCAGGCAAAGCCAGTGGCGCAACGGATGCATCCGATGCAGTCTTTGGCGCGGCAATGAACGCCGACCTCGTCTGGCAGGTTGCGACCTCGCAGATGTCCAACAAGCGCCAGGTGTTGGCGCACGCCAAGACTCGCGCAGAAGTGCGTGGTGGTGGAAAGAAGCCATGGAAGCAGAAGGGTACTGGGCGCGCACGTCACGGTTCTATCCGCAGCCCGATCTGGATTGGTGGTGGAGCCGCGCATGGTCCATCCAAAGATGTGAATTTCAAGAAGACCGTCACCAAGGTTGCCGCACGCGGCGCATTGGCCTCTGTCTTGTCTGCTCGCGTCACCGATGGCAATTTGCTCGTCGTTGATGCATTGGATTTGTCATCTGGCAAAACCAAAGACGGCGTCAAGGCGATTTCAGCACTCACCAAATCGTTCAAGGGCTTCAAGGATGCCAACCGTGTCCTCGTGGTGCTTGCTGGTGGCAAGGACGATGCGATGACTTTGCGTGCATTGTCGAATCTTCAGAACGTTCAGGCAATCCGTGCACAGGACCTCAATGTGCTCACGGTGCTTGCATTCAGCTACGTGATTGCAACCAAAGAAGCAATTGCGATTGCATCGAAGACATTTTCAATCAAAAAATAAGCCATGGCCTTCAACCTATTCAACAAATCAAAGAAAGAGCCAAAGGCGCCAAAGAAAGCAGTGGAGGCTGTTGAGGCAACCGAAATCGCATCCACTGACACTGTTTCTATCACCGCACCAGTCGGTTCGGTGTTGAAGCGTTACTTCGTCAGCGAGAAGAGTGCACGTGGCTTCGCAGTCAACCAGTACACCTTTGTCGTTGATGCCAAAGCTACCAAGACCGAAGTTCGCGATGCAGTCGAGCTCGGATTCAAGGTTGATGTCGTTTCTGTGAATACGATCAAGCTTCCCGCAAAGAAGATCACGCTTGGACGTTTCAAGGGCACCAAGGGTGGCATTAAGAAGGCAATCGTAACCTTGAAGGCAGGGCAGACGATCGCACAAGCACAACCATAAGCGCGAACCCATGATTAAGGATTACAAGCCAACAACTCCATCACGTCGTCATGCACAAGGCTATGACTTCAGCGATCTCACCAAGGGTGTAAAGCCGCTCAAGAAATTGACGCACGGCAACTTCCGCAGTGTTGGTCGCAACAACCAGGGACGCATCACATCGATGCACCGTGGCGGGGGCGTGAAGCGCTTGTATCGCGACGTCGATTTCAAGCAGAACAAGAAAGACATCCCAGCCAAGGTTGCTACCATTGAATACGATCCAAACCGCACGTCACGCATCGCATTGCTCAACTATCGCGACGGAGAGAAGCGCTACATCCTTGCACCAGTCGGCATGGCCGTTGGTGACACCGTGATGACCGCAGAAAAGACTCCTGTTCGCCCCGGCAACCGCATGAAGCTCGGCAACATGCCACAGGGTACCATGGTCCACAACGTCGAGATTCGTCTCGGGCAGGGTGGTATCATCGTCCGCTCGGCAGGTACGGGCGCGATTGTCATGGCACACGACGGTGGCAACACACAGCTCCAGCTCCCATCATCCGAAATGCGTATCGTTTCCAGTGAGTGCTTTGCATCGATTGGTCAGCTTTCCAACGCAGAGCACGCAAAGGTGTGGCTCGGAAAAGCAGGACGCTCACGCTGGCTCGGTCGCCGACCAAAGGTGCGCGGAACTGCACAAAACCCCGTTGATCACCCCTATGGTGGAGGAGAAGGTCGCCAAGGTCGTGGTACACGCCGTCCAAAGACGCGTCACGGAAAAGTCACGGGTGGACACAAGACCCGCGATCGCAAGAAGAAGTCTTCCTTGTTTATTGTTCGTCGTCGCGTGAAATAATCATACTTACTAAACCCCATGTCACGAAGTCTCAAAAAAGGTCCCTACGTCGACGAGAAGCTCCTCAAAAAGGTTACTGCTTCTAAGGCGGGAGATAAGAAGGTCATCAAGACCTGGGCGCGAGCATGCACGATTATTCCAGAGTTCATTGGCTTTACCTTCGGTGTTCACAATGGTAGAGTCCACGTTCCGGTCTTGGTCACAGAAGATATGGTTGGACACAAGCTCGGCGAATTTTCACACACCAAGAAGTTTACCCGCCACGGTGGAAAGATGCAGAAAGAAGTAGAGATGGCAGCAAAGCAAAAGGAAGTTGATGCAGCAAAGGCGGCAAAAGAGCCAGCAGTCGCTGCAGCACCCAAGAAATAACACCCCATGACACTCGTTACCGCACAACTCAATGGCCTCCGTATGAGCCCTCGCAAGGTGCGATTGCTCGTCGGTCTTATCAAGAATCGTTCCGTTGCGATTGCTATTGATCAGCTCCAGAACATGACCAAGCGCGCCAGTGGACCATTGGTGAAGCTTATTGAATCCGCCGTCGCCAACGCTCGCAACAACTTCAAGATCGATGCCGACCGCCTGTTCATCAAGGATATGTGGGTAGACGAGGGTATTAAGCTCCGCCGTTTCCGCCCGAAGGGATTCGGTCGTGCCAACCCAATCGAGAAGAAGACGAGCCGCGTCAACGTTGTTCTTGAAGATCGCGCACCAAAAGCTGCTACACCCGTTGCAGTCGAGGCGGACGCGGTTGCCAAGCCAGCTGCGAAGAAGGCGGCACCAAAGAAGCGCACGGTACCAAAAAAAGCATAACCAACGACTATGGGACAGAAAGCATCACCAATATCAATGCGTCTGGGAATTAATCGAGACTGGTCGTCCCGCTGGTTTGGCGGCGCCAAATACCCGATGTTCTTGCGCGATGACCTCGCGATCCGCGATTTTCTCGCCAAGCGCTTGAAGAATATGGGTGTTGATTCCGTGCTCATCGAGCGTGGCAACAATGCTATTCGTGTCACTATTCACTCCGCACGTCCTGGTCTTATCATCGGTCGTGGCGGTGCTGGCATCCAAGAGCTCAACCAGAAGCTCGGCAAGCTCCTCAAGTTCAAATTCCCCGTGCAGCTCGAAGTCACAGAAGTAAAGAACCCGGATGCATCTGCCGCTGTTGTTGCAGAGCACATCATTGAGCAGATTGAGAAGCGCACACCGTATCGTCGTATCTTGAAGATGACCATGCAGAAGATCATGGCGAGCCGCGATGTCAAAGGTGCCAAGCTTCAGATGTCTGGTCGTTTGGATGGTGCTGAAATCGCACGCTTGGAGCACATGGAAGAGGGGGCTCTCCCATTGCAGACGCTCCGCGCCAATGTTGATTTCGTTCGGGCAACAGCACACACCACCTACGGAACGATCGGTATCAAGGTGTGGATTTATAAGGGCAACATTTTTGATAGCGAAGCTCATTCCTAAGCAACTACTACCATGTTACAGCCAAGCCGCGTAAAACACACAAAAGTACACAAGGGACGTCTGAAGACGCAGTCTTCACGCGGGACGACACTTGCCTTTGGATCCTACGGACTCAAAGCAATGGAATCCTCCTGGGTACGTGCCAATCAGCTCGAGTCTGCTCGTCGTGCAATGTCACGCTTGTTTGCTCGCGCCGGTAAGGTGTGGATTCGCGTCTTCCCCGATTTACCTCGTACAGCGAAGTCCGCTGAGGTCGGTATGGGAGGTGGACGTGGTGCATTGAGTCACTTCGTTGCAGTGGTTGAGGCAGGCCGCGTGCTCTTCGAGGTGGATGGCGTCACCGAGCAGGTTGCTCGACAGGCACTCCGTCTTGCAGCGCACAAGCTTCCGATTAAGACGCAGTTCGTGAAGCGATAATTTTGAATCATGAAGAACATCAAGCTCACAACCCTTAGCGCAACCGAACTCCAGACCATGCTGGCCGATGCACGCGCGAAGATTTCCCAGATGCGATTTGACCTTGCAGACAAGAAGCTCAAGCGCACCAGCGATATGCAGGCGACTCGTCGTCTTGTCGCACGCGTGATGACCGCTTTGAAGACTGCAAAATAATTACGACTATGACCAAAGAATCTGTACAACCCAAGAAGATCCGTACCCTCAAGGGTCTTGTCGTGAGTGATAAGATGACCAAGACGGTTGTCGTCGAGGTGACGCGCTTGAAGAAGAACGCAAAGTACCAGAAGTACTTCAAGGTCTCCACTCGCTACAAAGCACACGACGAAAAGGGCGAGTATCACACGGGTGATAAGGTCGTCATCAGCGAGACCAAGCCTATGTCACGAGACAAGCGCTGGATTGTAACCGAGAAGATTTCGTAAATTTACCGCCATGCTACAACCACGATCAATTGTAAATGTTGCAGATAACACCGGAGCAAAGCGCGTCGGAGTGTTCAAGGTGCTCGGTGGTACGCGACGTCGCTACGCCCAGATCGGCGATATCGTTGTTGTGTCAGTCAAAGTTGCTGAGCCACGCAAGGCAGTAAAGAAGAAGGACATTCTCAAGGCAGTGGTGGTCCGTCAGAAAGCGCCATGGCGCCGGAAGGACGGCACCGTCATTCGATTCGATGATAACGCCGTTGTTATCTTGGATGGAAAAGAGCCAAAGGGTGGACGTATTTTCGGACCCATACCCCGTGAGATTAAGGACAAAGGATTCCAAACGATTGCATCGCTTGCACCTGAACTCGTCTAATATTGAACACATGAAGATCAAGAAAGGAGACAAAGTAATAATGTTGGGAGGCAAAGACCGATCAAAGACCGGTTCGGTGATGCGCACCGATCCATCGACGAATCGCGTGATTGTCGAAGGGCTCAACATGGTGAAGCGTCACAAGCGTGCAACGAAGCAGGGCCAGAAGGGACAGATCGTTGCCGTCGAGCGTTGGGTGGCTGCAGCAGGCGTCGCGGTGGTCAACAAAGACACCGGTAAGCCAGCACGCATCGGTTGGGAAGTGTCCAAGGATGGCTCAACGAAGACCCGTATCGATCGCAAAACCAAAACGGTTCTCTAAGAGAATCTTTACAGAATCATAAAAGCTAGTATACTATATCCTCGCATGCCACGTTTACTCGACAACTACCGAAAGACCGTCGCTCCCGCCCTGCGGAAGGAGTTTAGCATTGCCAATGTTATGGCGGTGCCAAAGATTTCCAAGATCACCGTCAACATCGGTGTGGGCAAGGCATCCAAGAATTCTGGTGCAGTCGAGAAGATCGAACGAGATCTCGCCATGATTACGGGACAGAAGCCATCTGCTCGCAAAGCGAAGAAGTCTATTGCTAGCTTCAAGCTGCGTGAGGGTACGGTGGTTGGCTACACGGTCACCTTGCGTGGCACTCGTATGTGGGATTTCTTGGATCGATTTATGTCGTTGGCGCTTCCATTGTCACGTGACTTCCGCGGTATTGATGCGAAGAACTTTGATCGCGACGGTAACCTCAATATTGGTATTCGCGAGCACAGCATCTTCCCCGAGGTCAACCTTGAGAACGTCAAAGATATTTTTAGCCTCCAAGTAACCATCACAACCACCGCAGGAAATCGCGAGCAGGGAATTGTATTGCTCCGCGGCCTCGGTTTCCCTTTGAAGAAATAATCACATGGCCAAGACTTCATCTACAGCACGCAGTAATAAGAAGCCAAAGTTCAGTACCCGCAAGGTGAACCGTTGTTTCCGTTGCGGTCGTTCACGCTTCTACATTGGCAAGGTTCAGTTGTGCCGTATTTGTTTCCGAGAGTTGGCCAATGATGGTTTGCTCCCCGGTATTCGTAAATCGTCTTGGTAATATATTTTTGAACTATGGACCCTATTTCTGACATGATGAATCGGATCAAGAACGCTCAGGCGGTAGATCATGAGCGCGTCTCGATCCCATTCTCCAACGTAAAGCTCCAGATCGCACAGATTCTTAGCGATGCAGGTTTTGTCGCGGGATTCGAGCGCACCAAGAAGAAGGCAAAGCGCGCAGAGCTCGACTATATTGAGGTCGTACTCAAATACAACGCAGGCGAGGGTGCAATCTCTGGTCTTCGTATCATCAGCCGACCAAGCCGCCACATCTACATCAAGGCAAGTGAGATCAAGCCTGTGCGCTCGGGATACGGCTCCGCAATTGTTTCTACTTCCCAAGGCATCATGACATCACAGGCAGCACGCAAGGCTGGCTTGGGTGGAGAAGTACTGTTTGAAATCTGGTAACGTTGGAGGCCAACAGAAATCCCCACTTTATTCCATACACTCATGTCTAAAATCGGAAAAAAACCTATCGCAATCCCATCCGGCGTCACCGTCGAGCTCAACGACGCTTCCATCGTGGTGAAGGGTCCCAAGGGAACGCTCTCTCGCACACTCTCCAAGGGTGTTAGCGTTGAGGTCAAAGACAATATGGTGCTCGTCTCGCTTCCGATGGAGAATCCAACGCGCGATGACGGTGCTCAGTGGGGTCTCTGGCGTGCACTCATCAACAACATGCTCATTGGTGTCAGTACGGGTTGGTCTACGGATCTTATCTTCCAGGGTGTTGGATACAAGGCCATCGTGAAGGGCAATGATCTTGAGCTCTCGCTCGGCTACAGCCACACGATTGATATCAAGGCACCAGAAGGCATCACCTTTACCGTTGAGAAGACCAACATCAAAGTATCCGGCATCGACAAAGAGCTTGTTGGCCACGTTGCATCACTCATCCGTTCCAAGCGCTTGCCCGAGCCATACAAGGGAAGTGGTATCCGCTATGCTGATGAGATCATCAAGAAGAAAGCCGGTAAGAAAGCTGCAACCGCTGCATAACACAACGCGAATCCATGACTGACATCAATATCTCAAAACGCAATAATCGCAGTCGTCGCCAGGCCCGTGGGCGTGCAAAGCTTTCTGGCACCGCCGAGCGTCCTCGCGTGACGGTGTTCAAGAGCAACACGCATGTGTATGCGCAGGCCGTCGATGATGTCACAGGTGTTACGCTCGCCGCAGTCAACGATGCACACGTTGCAAAGAAGGGAACCAAGACAGAACGAGCAACCATCGCAGGCACGAAGCTCGCAGAATTATTGAAAGAGAAGAAGATCACCACCGTTATTTTCGACAAAGCAGGATTTACCTATCACGGCCGTATTAAAGCAGTCGCCGAGGCAATGCGCGCTGCGGGTATCACCGTCTAATACTATGGATGAGAACACGATCAACAACCAGCCAGTAGCTCCCGTCGCTGCACCAGCAGGGGACGCACCAACAGCAGCAGAACCAATGCGCCCAATGCGCGGTGGCCGCTTTGGCACACGCGGTGGCCGCACCGGAGCTGGTGGTCGCCCAGGTGGCCGCGGTCCTCGTCGCGATCGTCCAACAGAGAAGCCTGAATTTGATCAGAAGACCCTCGAAATCGCACGCGTTGCTCGCGTTACCAAGGGTGGAAAGCGCTTTAGCTTCCGCGCAACCGTCGTTGCCGGCAACGGCAAGGGCAAGGTTGGCATCGGTACGGCCAAGGGTCGCGATGTGCAGCAGTCCATCCAGAAGGCATACCATCAGGCAAAAAAGAACCTTACTCCTGTTATCACCAAAGACGGCACCATCCCATACCAGGTGGAAGGCAAGTACTCGAGCGCAACGGTTATCCTCAAGCCATCTAAGTCTGGTATTAAGGCAGGAGGAGCTGTTCGTGTCGTGGCACAGATGGCTGGAATCAGTGGATTGACTGGTAAGCTCACAGGCCGCACCAACAACAAGATCAACATCGCGCGCGCAACGATGCTCGCATTGTCCAAGATCCGAACCAAGACCAAATAATTATTCACCCATGCAGCTTTCTACTCTCAAAGCAAAACATCCCCGCAAGAGTCCAAAACGTATTGGACGCGGTGGAAAGCGCGGTACAACGTCCGGTAAGGGAACCAAAGGTCAGTCTTCACGTGCCGGTGCGAGCACTCGCGCAGGATTTCGTGGTGGCGACAACCGTATCTGGCAGTTGTTCCCCAAGCAGCGTGGTGCATCATCCAAGCCCGGCAACAAGAGCCCTCACCGCAAGCATCGCTACTATTCTATCCGCCGCTACAAGCCATGGGAGCTCAACCTCCGCGCGCTTGAAGTATTCAAGGATGGCGATGTCGTTTCTCTCGCATCGTTGATTGAAAAGAAAGTACTTCCTGAAGCAGCAACCGTGGTAAAGATTCTCGCCACCGGTGAGCTCAATCGCAAATTGTCATTCTCGGGTGTGCTCATGTCGGCAACGGCCCGTGCAAAGATCGAAAAAGCAGGCGGCACCATTCTCGAGTAAGCTAGTCAACTTGCGAGCCTGTGCCGGTTCAGTATCATAGCCACATTCTATGAACATTATTTCTCAGATATTCCGTCGCCCAGAAATTCGCAACAAGGTGCTGTTCATTCTTGCGTTGCTTGCCGTCGCGCAGCTCGCACACAGCATTCCTATTCCTGCTGTTGATACCACGAAGCTCCGTGACTTCATGAGCCAAAATGCGCTCTTCGGTTTGTATGGAACCTTCACCGGTGGCTCGCTTTCGACGTTGTCGATTGCAATGCTCGGTCTTGGACCTTACATCACCGCTAGCATCATCATGCAGTTGTTGACCATGATTTTTCCGTCACTTGAGCAGATGTACAAGTACGAAGGAGAGGCGGGTCGCACACGTTTTAATCAATTCAGTCGCTTACTTACCGTTCCGCTCGCCATGGTGCAGGGGTATGGTTTTTTGGCGATTCTCCAGCGACAAGATGTTATTGCTGGTCTCTCGGGTCTTCACATGCTTTCGTCGCTGATCATTATCACCGCAGGTAGTGTGTTCTTGATGTGGCTCGGAGAGCTCATCACCGAGAAGAATCTTGGCAACGGAACCTCGCTGCTCATCTTGGCGGGTATCGTATCGCAGTTCCCACAGAGTATTCAGCAGGCGATCTTCACCTACACACCGGATCAGTTGTTTACCTACATCGCATTCGTGTTGGTCGGCCTAGCGGTCATCGCAGGCGTTGTCTTTATCTCCGAAGCTCAGCGCAATATCCCCATCAACTACGCACGTCGTGTCCGTGGCATGAAGCAGTACGGGGGAGTATCGACGTATCTTCCGATGCGCGTCAACAACGCCGGTGTGATTCCAATCATCTTCGCGCTTTCGCTCCTCTTGTTCCCTGGCATCATCGCCAACTTCTTGACCGCATCGAAGATCGTCTCGGTGGCTAAGGTTGCAACGATGGTGAGTCAGGTCCTTCAGAACCAGCTCGTCTACGGTATCTTCTACTTTGTATTGGTGGTCTTGTTCACGTATTTCTACACCGCCATCACCTTTGATCCCAAGAGTATCGCCGAAAACATCCAGAAGCAGGGAGGTTACATTCCTGGCATCCGCCCTGGTGCACAGACGACGCAGTTCTTACATCATCTCCTCAATCGAGTCACGCTCGTCGGTGCAATCTTCTTGGGCACTATTGCTGTCTTGCCAAATGTGGTCCAAGGATTCACTGGTATCACTGCCTTCACAGTAGGAGGTACTTCGATCTTGATTGTAGTCTCCGTCGCTTTGGAAATCATGAAGCAAGTGCAGGCCCAGCTGTCGCTGTATGAGTATTAAGTAGCTCTCGCTCGAAAAGGCCCCGAAAGGGGCTTTTTTGGTGGAAAAATGGGGTTTGGAGGGGATATTGACAAAATGGTTTTAGTATGCTATCATGTATCTACCAAGCTCGGGTTAGGCATCCCGTCGAAACCCCTTGAAAACCAAGAAAGAGAGAGAGTATGCTCACCGAAACCGCCGTTGTTGTGGCCCCGATCACGGTCGCGCCTCTGCTCGTGGACACCAAGTGTGCCCGGCAGGAGTGCAGCGCCCGCATCGAGCGGGGATCCGGGTTCGTTCCCGAGCTCTCCCGTCTGTATCGCGCCGTGCGCGGCACCGGCGTCGACCTCTCCGCCCCGCTCACGCGGGAGGAGGTCCTCAGCAAGGAGCTCTGTCATAAGTGCTCCAAGCTCGCTGCGTTCCGGACGTACCGGACGCAGGCGACGATCGCGTTCATGGAGCGGACTGTCGAGGATAACGAGTTCTACGCCGAGAAGCGTCGTCAGGCGCAGCTCGACTACGCGGACATGCGGAACTCGCACCCCAAGAGCCCGGTGAGTCACATCGCCGAGGCCGCGGAGCGGGCCCGTCGTCAGGCGGTGACGCACCACAAGCGTGGGAAGCGTTTGCCCGCTGCGGAGCGCCGGCGTCTCGCGGAAACGCGGGCGTCGCGCCCCTTCGCTTCCATCAAGCCCGAAAAGAAGGGCAAGAAGAAGGAGCAGGGCGGCGGCAAGAAGGGTCGCAAGTAGTCTTCAAAAGCCGGGGGCAGGCGCGAAAGCCCTGCACCTCTCACTGCCACTGGCGGTGGGTACGAGCTGATGTGTTCGTAGGCGCACCACTTGTCGTCAAGAAATACCTGGTACCAAGAAAGGCAATAATGCTGCAGTCCTAGAGTGCTGAGGGGTGCTCGACCAAAGGAAGGGCCCAAAAGCTCACCACCCTCGCGTATCTCGCCGTAAACTGCAGTCGGCCATGCGGCCAGAGAGAGGCAATAGTGCTTATAGAAAAGAGCGCGAGGGGCGCTCGAAAAAAAGGAAGGGGGGCTCCGGCCCATTACCCACCACCCTCACAGGGGGAGTCTACGGGCTCCCCCTTTTTTTGTCTTGTATAAGACAAATCAAAATACCCAGAGGAGCCGCGGCTTTGCAGCTTGGCGACGTGGGGTTTTTCATATATCTGAGTTTCATTTTTTATACTGCGTGCTACGATGCACTCATGGAGGGAAACATGAACAAGCAAGTAGTGATTCTTGTTGGTCCACCGGGATCGGGTAAAGACACGCAAGCCGAGCGGCTCGTGCAAGAGTTTGGATTTGTGCAGGTGCCAAGCTCACGCATTATCCGTGCCAAGTTTGCGGAGAATCCGAATGATCCAGTGATTCAAGAAGAGAGGCGTAAATTCGATGCAGGCCTTCTCAATGATCCGTTGCTCGTTGGAGAGTGGATCATGGAGTTCGTTCGTCCACTTGCGGAAGCAGAGAAGAGCTTGGTGTTTTCTGGCTCACCTCGTACGCCGCATGAAGCGCAAGTCGAGTACCAGGCGATCGTCGATCTGTATGGGCGAGAGCATGTTGTGCTCATCTACTTGGACATTGATATACAGGAGGCGAGTCGCCGTATCGCAGGGCGACGCTTCTGCCAGTTGCATGGGCATGTCATTTCGGGAGCACCCGAGTTTGCTTATTTGGTGGTGTGTCCGCAAGATGGAAGTGCATTAGCAGCACGAGAACTTGATGATGCATCGCTCATTCCAACGCGGTACCACGAGTTCAATACGCTGACGCTTCCTGTTGTTGAGATTGCGGCAACATTTGCAATTGCCACGTTTCATCTCGACGGCAAAAAGACTATCGAGGGCGTGCATCACGATATTGCCGAGATTGTGGAGCGGCGTCATGCGCCTGTGTCAGAGCAGTAGCATCCAAGCCCGGAATTCGTTCCGGGTTTTTTGTTTCTACTTGAAACGGCTTCGATGGCATATCGCTGGTCAGACACGGCGTCTTTGTCTGGTGACAAAGCGCCTCCGCTCTCGTCCCGTCGGACTCCGAGATGGTCTTCCCGGCGACATGCCATCTTTGCGTAGTGGATGGAATAATAAGTGTGGCAGCGAAGCACGCCGATGCTGTCGAAGGTAAGGGAAGCATCCCCAAGAGCCGAGTCAGACTGGAGCCGATGCTATTCCGTTGTATGAGCGAAAATTGATGATTTTCATTGAGAGCGAGTTCGGAATACATCGCGCTCTCACGCTGACGAGGCTGGGATGATGATCCTTGCAAGACAGCACGGAGGGCGAAGCAATACGGAGCATTCAATATATATGGCTGGAAAATAGCAGAACAATCGTGTACACTGTCGTCAATGGTCACCCTGAAGACACCACAACAGATTGAAGCGATTCGTGCTGGCGGCAAAATCCTTGCCGCCATTTTGCGTGACCTGGCCGCGATGGCGAAGCCCGGCATGCAGACTAAGGAGTTGTCTGCACGAGCAGCACAACTTATCAAAGAGTCGGGTGCGAAACCGAGCTTCTTGGGCTACAACAAATATCCCGACGTCATCTGTCTGTCGGTCAATCACCAGGCAGTGCACACTCCAGGGTCAGCATATGCATTACAAGACGGTGATTTGCTCAAGCTTGATTTTGGCATTGTAGTAGACGGCATGCATAGCGACTCGGCGATTACCGTACTGGTCGCGCATGATCCGAAAGCGCCAGAGCATCAGAAGAAGCGACAGCTCATGCAGGTCACGAAAGAAGCGCTCGACAAAGGCATCGCGCAGTGTCGCGTGGGTAACACGCTTGGCGACATCGGAGCAGCAGTGCAGCAGCACGTCGAAAAAAATGGATTCACCATCGTGCGAGAGTTGGGTGGGCATGGCATCGGTACCAAGCTCCACGAAGAGCCGTGGGTTGCGAATTTTGGCAAAGCGGGGGACGGCATGAAGCTCGAAGCTGGCATGGTGCTCGCTCTTGAGCCAATCACCTGCATGGGCAAGTGGCAGATCAAAGACGGCGCCGATGGTTTCACCTATGATATGAAAGACGGATCGCTCTCTGCTCACTTCGAACACTCAGTGGCGATCACTGAAGCTGGTCCGGATATATTGACGAGATAACAGTTTCGTGCTATTGTAATTCTGATCGGAGGATCAATGTACAGAGTCTTAGTGACTGTCGTGTTTTCTCACTCGTCGTTTACTCCCCCTGAACCTATGGTTAAGGTGTGCTCCGGACATACATCCGAGGAGCTCGAGCTTTCAGTGGGAAAGTTTCTGGTTGACTGTGCTGCAAAAGGTCGGATTCTGCATCAAACCGTTACCGATATTTGCCGATAATCGAGGCACTACGCGGGGGCGAACGCCCCCGTTTTTCTTTGGGGCTAGGGGGTGTTGACTTATTTAGGCCGATTTGCTAATCTTTACAGCACGAAATGGTTACGTACACACAAAGCTTCAATCCCTCGCCGAGCGTGAGTTAGTGCGTGCCTCAAGGCCCCCACTCCACGCGCCGCGAAAGCGGCGTTTCTGTTTCAAAAAAGTGTAGCATTCTTGGCAGTCCAGAGGTGTTTCTCCAAAACGGGAAGTACCTCTGGGAAGCAAAGATAGACCAGGTTGCATACGGCCAGACCCTTGAAAACTTACGGGTAATAAATTGCATAAAATCACCGCATGTGACCCTTGTTTTATAAGGGATCAATGCAACAAAAAAGCGGAAAGAAGGGCGCACGGAGGATGCCTAGACACACAATGGCTATGAAGGACGTGGCGTGACTGCGATAAGCTTCGGGGAGGCGTTGAGCAGCCTGTGATCCGGAGATGTCCGAATGGGGCAACCCACTATGGCGAACCCATAGTATCTCGCGCAAGCGAGAAGCTAACCTGGCGAAGTGAAACATCTCAGTAGCCAGAGGAAAAGAAATCGAAGAGATCCCCTTAGTAGCGGCGAGCGAAAAGGGAGTAGCCCAAACCTGTTGTTCAGCAATGAGCGGCGGGGGTTATAGGGATAGGACGCTGAATCTCAACTATCTACGGCAGCTTCGGCTGACGGCGATAGTTGATATTCTAAGAAGTTACAAATTCGAATGTTAGGAGAACGGTCCTGGAACGGCCGGCCAAAGAAGATGAAAGCTCTGTAACCGAAAATATTCGAACTTCTGTCTTGTTACCTGAGTAGCCCGGGATAAGAATGTCCTGGGTGAATTTGCCCATACTACTGGGTAAGGCTAAATACGTTGTGTGATCGATAGTGAACAAGTACCGTGAGGGAAAGGTGAAAAGAACCCCGGTGAGGGGAGTGAAATAGTAACTGAAACCGTGTGCCTACAAAGAGCCGGAGCCTGTGCAACGCAAGTTGTATCGGGTGACGGTGTGCCTATTGAAGAATGATCTAACGAATTTATTCAACTAACGAATTGTAAGTCCCTCTGGGACGCACAAGCAGGGAAACCGAGTGTTAATAGCGCGTTTAGAACTATCAATTTAGTTCCCAGTACTGAGTCTGCAGTATTGGTGACTGTCGATTGAGTACTGGGGGCTATGTTGGTATGTTCTTAAGTTGGTTGAATAAGACCCGAAGCGTGACGAGCTAACCTTGAGCAGGTTGAAGTAGTGCGAAAGCACTATGGAGGACCGAACCCGTGGATAGCGCAATATCTTGGGATGACTTGAGGTTTGGAGTGATAAGCTTATCGAGTTACGTAATAGCTGGTTCTCCTCGAAATGCCTTTAGGGGCAGCGTTGTGCAGTAGCGAGGGGGGTAGAGCACTGATTGGTTAGCCGTGCCCTTTTGGGTAGGCGTACCAAACAAACTCCGAATACCCTCGTGGAATGCGCGACAGTGAGACTGTGGGGGCAAAGCTCCATGGTCGCAAGGGAAACAGCCCAGATCGCAGATTAAGGTCCCTAAATCTATGCTAAGTGTCAGAAGGAAGTGTGATGCCTTAGACAGGTAGGAGGTTGGCTTAGAAGCAGCCATCCTTTAAAGAGTGCGTAATAGCTCACTACTCAAAGTTTTTAACGAGGCATCATGCGCCGAAAATGTACCGGGGCTAAGCATAGTACCGAAATCGCGGATGCTACTCTCTTCGGAGAGTGGCGTGGTAGAGGAGCGCTTCCATTGCTGCGAAGGTGAACTGTGAAGTTTGCTGGAGCGATGGGAGGTGAGAATGTTAGAATGAGTAACCGCAAGAGACGTGAAAGTCGTCTCCGCCGAAAGCCTGAGGTTTCCTCCGCGATGTCAATCATCGGAGGGTGAGGCATGACCTAAGGATAACCATGCTTTAGAGCATGGGAAGCTGATGGATAGCAGGTTAATATTCCTGCCCCACAGACGTATGCGATGGGAGGACGGGAGATACAATGTCAGGCGCATTATTGGATTTGCGTCGTTGTCTGTAGACCAAGGGGACCGGAAAATCCGCCCCTATACGGTCGATGAAGACGGGTTCGCATAAAGCCGAAGCAGACGAAACTGTCGCAAGACAGGATTGGATCGAAGAGCTCTCCAAGAAAAATCTCTAAGCATAATCCGAATCCGCCCGTACCGCAAACCGACACAGGTGGGCTGGTGTGAGTGCACCAAGGCGAACGGGTGATTATTGGTTAAGGAACTCGGCAAAAAAGCGGCCGTAACTTCGGGATAAGGCCTGCCACACGCAAGTGTGGCCACAGCGAACGACTCTCTGCTAACTGTTTATCAAAAACACAACTCTCTGCTAAGCCGAAAGGCGCTGTATACGGGGTGACGCTTGTCCGGTGCTGGAACGTTAACGGTGGAAGTGGTGTGGTAGCAATACTGTACTGCGGACGCCCGAAGCGCCAGTGAACGACGGCAGTAACTATAACTGTCTAAAAGTAGCGAAATACCTTGTGGGGTAAGTTCCCACGCGCATGAATAGCGTAATGAGCGGAGAACTGTCTCAACCAATAGCCCGGTGAAAATGCAATGTCAGTAAAGATGCTGACTACCCGCACCTAGACGGAAAGACCCCGGAAGCTTTACTGCAGCTTGGTATTGGTCTACGAGTTGTTATACGTAGCATAGTGGGGAGGATTTGAAGCATGGATCTCGGTTCATGTGGATCCGCCAGTGAAATACCCATTTTAACGATTTGTAGCTCTAACCAGTGGAACCCTATAAGGGTATACACGCAGAAAGTCTTCCCGAAATAATGATCGGAAGTTTTTGCGTTGTATCTTTGTAGGGTTCCACTGAGACAGTGCCTGGCGGGCAGTTTTGGTGGGGCACTAGCCTCCTAAAAAGTAATGGAGGCGTTCATCAAGGTTGGCTAGCTCCGGATGGACATCGGAGCGATAGTGTAAAGGCACAAGCCAGCTTAACTGCAAGACGGATGTGTCGCGCAGATGCGAAAGCAGGACCTAGTGAACCGACACTTGCTCGTAGGAGCGGTGAAGATCAACAGATAAAAGCTACTCCGGGGATAACAGGCTAGTCTTGGCCGAGCGTTCACAGCGACGCCAAGGTTCGGCACCTCGATGTCGGCTCGCCCTATCCTGGGACTGAAGAAGGCCCCAAGGGTTTGGCTGTTCGCCAATTAAAAGGGTACGCGAGCTGGGTTCAAACCGTCGTGAGACAGGTTGGTCCTTATCTGGTGCGGGCGTTAAGATTTGAGGGGGGTTGTCTTTAGTACGAGAGGACCGAGATGAACATACCGCTGGTGTATCAGCTGTCCTGCCAAGGGCACGGCTGAGTAGCTATGTATGGTTCCGATAAGCGCTGAAAGCATATAAGCGCGAAACGGGCCCCAAGATGAGATCTTATAGACTCCTGGAAGATTACCAGGTTGATAGGGTGCAGATGCAAGGGCAGTGATGTCCTCAGTCGAGCACTACTAATATGTCTGAAACCGACTTACTGTTGTCGGAGATCCCTTATAAAATCAAGTTCAGATGCAGTGATATATGGTGCGATTTATTACCCGTAAGAAAACCGAAGCTGTTGTGGCTTTCGGTAAGGTGGCATTGCCACGAGTGCTCCACCCGTTCCCATCTCGAACACGGAAGTGAAATCTCGTAGGGCCCATGATAGTCGTTTACTCGGCGAAAGTAGGTCGCCGCCTTACCGAAGTCCACAAACACAACGACCCCGCAAGGGGTCTTTGTTGTTCTGGTGCGGTGTGGTATACCGACGAGGGAGGATCCCATGAGCGAGGTGGTGAAGTTTCAAAAGCCGTCACTTGAGGATGAGATTCGAACCGCGAAGGAGTTTATCGAGGGAACAAGAGGTTCGTTGCAGTATTTTATACTTCAGCGGGCATCTCTCGTGGGTATTCGCGCATCGCTCCATCGTCATAAAGAGGGTCGTTTGCTTGAATTTCTGGATGAGCATATTGCCAAGTGCGATCAGGAAGTTGATGCAATCGAAGAATCGATTCATCTGTGGGAGAGAATCTTGGAGGTTCTCGAGCATAAGTCATCATAACTGGCAGTACGAGACCATGGGGTCTCGTTTTTCTTTGCGACGCAACGTGGAACGCGCTACAATACTTTTATGAATCGTCTCGCTAAGCAGTCCATTATCGCAGGCATATTTCTCATTATTGTTGGTGCGTTGGGGTGGCTGCTCTATCGTGTGGTAGTGCCCGCTCCAACCTGTTCTGATGGCATACAAAACGGGGCAGAAGAAGGCGTTGACTGTGGTGTCTCGGCGTGCACAACTCTGTGCGCTTCTCCTGTGCTGCCGATCGTCGTTCGTACGCCGCTACTGCTGTCTGCGGGTGCTGGCTCTGATGTTCTCGTCGAGCTTCAAAACCGAAATCCACTCTACGGCGCTTCGGTCGTTCCTTACACTCTTACCGCCTTTGATACAATGGGCACCATACTGACTACTCGGCGTGGAGTTGAGTACGTTAACCCGGGCGTGTCGAGATATATACTTTTCCCCCTGGGGGCGCTGTCCAAGGAGATTGCGCGTGCAGAGCTGAGTTTGGATTCGTCCGCGATTACATGGGCGACTCTAACGCAGGATGTGAAGGGGGATGTGCAGTTTGGTGTACGAAATGAAGCTTTGAATGTCACGACCGACGAGGTCCGTTACTCTGCTTCGGTGCTCAATAAGAGCAAGTTTGCATTCGACACCGTTGATGTGATCGTGCTCCTCATTGATAAAAATAATACTATCGTGAGCGCCAATAGCACGGTTCAGCGCACTCTTCTGCCTGGAGAAGAGCGTGCCTTCGTGATGACATGGCCGTTTGCAGTCGCTGATGCCGTGCGTGCGCAGGTGATTGTCACGACGAATATTTTTGCCAACGATAATTTTATCCGCGCGTATGGATCTCAGACGCCTACTCAGGGCTTTTAGCGTCGGATGTACGAGGATACTCTTTGGCATTGATCGCACATTGTTTGTGGTGGTCCTTATTGTGTGTGGCATCGCTGCGCTCAATCTGTACGGGATAGGTGGTGCTGATCATACGCTGTTTCGTCGGCAAATAGTTCTTTCGGTCGTAGGCATAGGCGTAATGCTGCTCGTCTCGAAGGCAAATTACCGCGTCCTCAAGGATAACTCCATGTCCGTACTCGCATTTTACGGCGCATCACTTGTGCTCTTGGCATCGACGCTTCTGTTTTCTGAGATCCGCAACATCCGTGCATGGATTTCGATCGGAGGACAGCAATTTGAACCTTCGGAGCTCATGAAATTGGGTTTGGTAATATTGTTGGCGAAGTATTTTAGTCAGCGCCATGCCAATATCGGTCAGTTTCGGCATATTCTCGTGTCGGGAGTGTACGCTGGCTTGCCTGCTCTGGTCGTACTTCGTCAGCCGGACCTTGGTTCCGCCGTCATTATTATTCTTGTATGGATAGTCCTGTTGCTCTCCATCGGTATTCGAATGAGGCACTTCTTCCTCATCGTGATGACGGGCTGTATCGGGGCATATCTGGCATGGATTTGGGCGCTTGCTCCCTATCAAAAGGATCGCATCTTAGCGTTCATTAATCCCTACTCAGATCCTACTGGCTACGGGTATCATATTATTCAGAGTCAGGTTGCCATTGGCTCGGGCGGTGTCTGGGGGAGGGGTCTTGGAAGTGGGAGTCAGGCAACACTGGGATTTTTGCCTGAGCCGTATAATGATTTTGCTTTCGCAGCTCTCTCAGAGCAATTCGGTTTTGTGGGTTCATCGATATTCTTGATTAGCATGGGGGTCATTGTCTGGCGGGTCCTTCGCGTTGGTCGCGAGTCGAGTAATAATTTTGCTCGCCTGCTGTGTATTGGAGTTGCGACGATCATTGGCGCACACACGGTCATTAGCGTATCAGTCAATGCGGGCCTTATGCCGATCACCGGCATTCCACTTACCTTTTTGTCGTATGGCGGGAGTCATTTACTTTCGGTCATGATAGGGTTAGGATTCGTGCAAAGTGTTCATCGCTATGGATAAAACGCTCACCGTACGCATCGATATGCCAGCGCCGGATCTCTTGACGTTTGAGCTCGTTGACGGCAATGGGAGCGTCATTGCGAGCCAAACATGCGCCTACGAACGGCCTGTGGACAACCTGCTCTTGACGACTGTTGACAATCTGCTCAACCGGAGTAGACTTGATAGGTTAGCGCTCAACGACGTCGTGCTGGGAGAGGGGATTGACAAGAACTCATCTTTGTATAGAATTGTTCAATCCTTCGCCGCAGCCATCGCGGCCGCACAGTGACAATGCTGTGACGGTTTGCCAGGGCAGTCGTCTGGACTATCCGCATTGTCGGAGTCCCGGACATCACCCATCCACCCTGTGCAGGTACTACAATCATATATCAAATAGCATTGGTCGCGGCACCACCGTAGTGGGGCCGTGTTTTGTCGTCTAAGGGCATTCTAATTTTTCATTACGATATGAGTAGCACCTCACGTACCGTTCTGAGCAAGTATGAGAATCTGCATCAGTTTGACGCGCCAAACTTGGTGCAGGTCCAGTTGGATTCGTATGAGTGGTTTTTAAAGCACGGGCTCAAGGAGCTTTTGCGTGATGTGAGTCCCGTGGAGGATTGGACGAGCAATGAGCTCGAACTTTCATTCCTCGATTTTCGCATGGACGAGGCCAAGTACACCGAGCGTCAGGCGGTGGAGAAGAACGTAACGTACGAGGCGCCTCTCAAGTTTAAGGTGGGTCTTCGCAACAAGCGCACCGATCAGTACCGCGAGCAGGAGTTGTTCGTTGCTGATCTTCCATTGATGACGCCGCGCGGTACGTTCATCGTGAATGGTGTCGAGCGCGTTGTTATCTCGCAGCTCATCCGCAGTCCCGGTACATTTTTCCAGCTCTCAAGCGCTTCAAAGTTCAAGCGCTATTTTGCCGCAAAGCTCATCCCCAGCAGAGGTGCCTGGCTTGAGTTCGAGACCGAATCAAACGGCGTTATTTCAGCGCGCATCGATCGAAAGCGCAAAGTGCCAGCAACGGCATTACTTCGCGCATTTGGAATCGCAAACGACGATGAGATTAAGAAGCTTTTTGCCGACGTCGATACCGATCCCAATGTAAAATTCATTCTCGCGACTATTCTTCAGGACCCGTCATCCAACGAGGGTGAAGGTATGATCGAAATCTACAAGCGCATTCGTCCTGGCGATCCTGCAACGGTAGACACCGCAAAGCAGATGGTGCAGAACATGTTCTTCAATGCGGCCCGTTACGATCTCTCAAAGGTTGGACGCCACCGCATGAACCAGCGCTTCCAGGAGGATTTGGATATCGATGCCAAGGAGCTTCGTGTTCTTCGCAAGGAAGATATCGTCAACATTCTTCGCGAGATTATCCGTCTCAATAATGACCCAACGGCACAAGCGGACAACATCGACCACTTGGGCAACCGTCGCGTGAAGACGCTTGGAGAGCTCCTCCAGGATCGTTTGCGTGTCGCATTTGCTCGTATGGAGCGCATCATCAAGGATCGTATGTCGACCTCTGATCTTGCGACTGTGTTACCGAGTCAGCTCATCAATGCTCGTCCATTCGTGGCAGCGCTCAAGGAATTTTTCTCCTCGGGGCAGTTGTCGCAGTTCATGGACCAGCACAATCCGTTATCGGAGTTGGAGCACAAGCGTCGTTTGTCTGCGATGGGACCTGGTGGTCTCACCAAAGAGCGAGCATCGCTTGAAGTTCGTGATGTGCACCCAAGTCACTACGGGCGTATTTGTCCAATCGCTACTCCAGAAGGTCCAAACATCGGTTTGGTTGGACACTTGGCGTTGTACGCAAAGATTTCTCCCCTTGGATTCATTTTGACTCCGTATATTCGAGTCACCAATGGCAAAGTAACCGACGAGGTGTTGTACATGGATGCTACTGAAGAGGAGCGCTACATTATCGCGCAGTCCGGAGCACCTACCGATGCATCAGGTCGGATGGTTGGCGACAAGATCGTTGCTCGTATTAAGGGTGAGGCTGGTATTGCCCATCCAGACGAGATCCAGTTTATGGATATCTCAGCTCGTCAGCAGTTTTCTGTGCAGACATCGCTCATTCCATTTTTGGAACATGATGATGCCAACCGTGCATTGATGGGTTCGAACATGCAACGTCAGGCTGTACCGTTGATCATGCCTGAGTCGCCCTACGTTGGCACGGGTCTTGAGGGCAAGGTTGCCATCGATTCCGGTCTCGTTCTCGTCGCTCCCGAAGCTGGCGTCGTCAAAGAAGTTGATTCTGCTCACATCGTGATCGAAGGCGACAAGTCCGGTACGAAGCACGAATTTAAGTTGCTCAAGTTTACACGTTCAAACGCGTTCACCGCCATGAACCAGCGCCCATTGGTAACCAAGGGTGCAAAGGTAAAGAAGGGTGAGCCTATTGCTGATGGTCCATCGACACAAGGAGGCGAGCTCGCATTGGGGCGCAACTTGATGGTGTCGTACATGAGCTTTGAGGGTCTTACGTTTGAGGACTCCATCGTGCTTTCTGATCGTATGGTGAAGGAGGATGTCCTCTCCTCAATTCACATTCATGATTATGTCGTGGATGTTCGCGAGACTAAGCTCGGACCAGAGGTTATGACCTACGATATTCCAAACGTCGCCGCAGAGCGTTTGGCTGATTTAGACGGCGAAGGAATTGTGCGCGTCGGTGCTGAAGTCCGCTCGCAGGATATTTTGGTCGGTAAGATTTCGCCAAAGGGTGAGTCTGATCTGACTGCTGAAGAGCGTCTCTTGCGCGCCATCTTCGGCGACAAGTCTCGCGACGTCAAAGATACGTCACTTCGCTTGGATTACGGCAAGCAGGGCCGCGTCGTTGGCGTGAAAATTTTCAGTCGCGATGCAGGTGACAAGCTCGACGCCGGTGTTATCAAGCGCATTCAGGTTTCCGTCGCACAGCTTCGTAAGATTCAAGTGGGTGACAAGCTCGCAGGACGCCACGGAAACAAGGGTGTTATTTCATCGATTCTTCCAACGGAGGATATGCCATTCTTGGCCGATGGTACGCCCGTGGATATCATTCTCAACCCATTCGGTGTGTTCTCTCGTATGAACATCGGCCAGATTTACGAGTCGCACCTGGGTCTTGCTTCGAAGAAGCTTGGTCGCAAAGTTGCTACCCCCGTTATGGCGGGACCATCGGAGGCGCAGGTTATTTCTGCACTCACGGACGCTGGGTATCCAGCTGATGGACGCATGCAGCTCTATGACGGAAAGTCTGGTTTGCCGTTTGATATGAAGTGTCACGTTGGTTTGACGTACTTCATGAAGCTTATTCACATGGTGGAAGACAAGATCCACATGCGATCCACTGGACCGTACTCACTTATTACGCAGCAGCCACTTGGTGGAAAGGCGCAATTTGGAGGACAGCGCTTTGGAGAAATGGAAGTCTGGGCCTTGGAAGGATATGGCGCAGCGCACACATTGCAAGAGATGCTTACCATCAAGTCCGATGATGTGTTGGGACGCGCAAAGACGTACGAATCGATCGTCAACAGCGAGGAGATTACGGCGCCACATTTGCCAGAGTCATTTAAGGTCTTACTTTCAGAAATCAAAGGTCTCGGTCTCGATATCGAGCTCATTGAGCGCTAACCCCACCTACATCCATGGAACCTCTTACATCTATCAAGATCAAGCTAGCATCTCCCGAGGATATTCTCGGTTGGTCATTTGGTGAAGTCACGAAGCCGGAGACAATCAACTATCGAACCCAGAAAGCGGAGCGCGAAGGTCTCTTCTCGGAAGCAATTTTCGGTCCTACAAAGGACTGGGAATGTTACTGTGGTAAATACAAGCGCGTACGCTACAAGGGAATCATTTGTGATCGTTGTGGCGTTGAAGTCACGCGCGCTATTGTTCGTCGCGAACGCATGGGGCACATCAAGCTTGCCGCTCCTGTTGCGCACATTTGGTTCTTGCGCGCCGTCCCCTCGAAGATTGCGGCAATTCTCGGCGTCTCACTTCCTGAGCTCGAACGTGTTATTTACTTTGCGTCCTATGTGGTCATGCGCGTCAACGATGACTTGAAGACCGAGGCAATGAAGCGCATTGAGGCGGAGTTTAAGAGTCGCATCAAGAACACGACCGACGAGGAAGAGATCGAGAGCCTCAAGGATATGAAGGACCAGGAGCGCAACAACCTCAAGAACTTGCGCAAGTATCAGATTCTCTCTGAACTCGATTACCGCGATCTTTCCATGAAGTATGGTGAAGTCTTTGAAGCTGGTATTGGTGCAGAGGCCATCCGTCGTCTTTTGGAGGGCATTGATCTGGTTGAGCTTGCCAAGGGTATCGAAGCTGATTACAAGCACGAATCCAATCCTCTCGAGGCTCGCAAAACAAGCCGACGCTTGAAGTTGGTCAGTAATATGATTCGAGCAAGTGTTCGTCCAGAGTGGATGATCATGACGATCTTGCCTGTCATTCCGCCATCACTTCGTCCGATGGTTCCATTGGAAGGTGGACGGTACGCGACATCTGACCTCAACGATCTCTATCGCCGCGTCATCAATCGCAACAACCGCCTCAAGCACCTCTTAGAGCTTCACGCTCCTGAGGTTATCGTCAAAAACGAGAAACGTATGTTGCAGGAAGCGGTCGATGCGCTCATCGACAACTCAATGCGTCGTGGATCGGCAACAACTGCCGCCACAACGGGTGCCAAGCGTGCGCTCAAGTCGCTCGCCGACATGCTCAAGGGTAAGGGCGGACGATTCCGTCAGAACTTGCTCGGAAAGCGCGTCGACTATTCTGGCCGCTCGGTTATCGTCGTCGGACCAAAGCTCGGCATGGGAGAATGTGGTATGCCAAAGCGCGTTGCCTTAGAGCTTTTCAAGCCATTCGTTATTGGAAACCTTATCCGTAAAGCGCTCGCTCACAACATCAAGTCATCCAGTCGTCTCATTGAGCAGGAGCTTCCTGAAGTATGGACCGCATTGGAAGAGGAAATCGAGGGAAAGCTCGTGCTTCTCAACCGCGCACCAACGCTTCACCGTCTCTCGGTGCAGGCATTCAAGCCAATCCTCATCGAAGGAAAGGCAATTCAGCTCCCTGCGCTTCCAACAACTGCATTCAACGCTGACTTCGATGGAGACCAGATGGCCGTTCACTTACCGCTCACCAAAGAAGCACAGAAAGAAGCGCATGACCTCATGCTTGCAACGCATGGCATTTTGAAGCCAGCAACAGGCGAGCCTGTGGCAGCTCCAAAGCAGGACATGGTCTTCGGTTGCTACTATCTCACGAGTGTATCGCCAGGTGCGAAGGGAGAGGGCAAAGTGTTTGGTTCGTTCTCTGATGTTCGTCTTGCTTACGACAACGGTGCAGTCGATTTGCGAGCAATGATCAAGGTGCCATACGAGCTCGACGAGAAGATTACTCGCCGAAGCCCCATCAAGGACACGATCTCAGAGGCGGGTATCATTGAGACCACTGCAGGACGCATCATCTTTAACGCAAACATTCCCGCGGGCTACCCATTCGTCAATAAAGTCATGAATGCTACCGACATCAAGATGTTGGAGGGCAGTATTCTCGATGAATACGGCGAGGATGACACCGTGAAATTCCTCAACCGTATCTCAACACTTGGATTCGGCTACGCAACTGTTTCGGGAATTTCATTGAGTATTGGTGATATCACGTCGCCTGAGGCAAAGCATGAAATCATCGACGAAGCGGATGTGATCGTTGAGGGAAATCGCAAGCTCTTCGAAGAGGGTATGTTGACGGAGTACGAGCGCAAATCAAAAGCCATCGAAACGTGGAATGCTGCAAAGGCAAAGATTTCAGTACTCATCAAGAAGAGCATGGATCCAACGGGAGCTATGTTCATGATTGTCGACTCGAAGAGTCGTGGAAACTGGAGCACACTCGATCAGATGTTGGGTATGCGTGGTATTTTCGCCAATCCATCCGGTGAGCTCATTGAGTTGCCGGTGAAGAGCTCGTTCCGTGAGGGTCTCGCGCCACTGGAATACTTCATTTCAAGTCACGGAGCACGTAAGGGTTTGGTAGATACAGCACTCAAGACCGCATCGGCCGGTTATCTCACGCGACGTCTCGTTGATGCCGCGCAGGATATCGTCGTTCTCGACGAGGATTGTGGCGATAAAGAAGGATATGACATCTGGGCAGAGGATGGTAAGTTCTCGGGAGAACCATTTGCCAAGCGTGTTCGTGGCCGCACAGCACTCGAGGATGTCAAGGACGAGCAGGGTGAGGTCATCGTGAAGAAGGGTAAGATCATCGAAAAAGATGCAGCACGTCGCATCCAAGAAGCGGGGATTAGTCGTGTTCGCATTGCTTCAGCTATCACGTGCAATTCATTGGGTGGTATTTGCCGCAAGTGCTATGGCTATGATTTGTCCAAGAATGCGGTCGTGAAAGTTGGTGAGGCAGTTGGTATTGTTGCTGCACAGGCTATCGGAGAGCCTGGTACTCAGCTGACCATGAAATCCTTCCACACCGGAGGTGTTACGGGAGGCGCTGATATCACTATGGGATTGCCTCGTGTTGAAGAAATCTTCGAGGCTCGCCCACCGCAATTCAAGGCGCTTATCTCAGAAGTTGAGGGTTCCGTGCTGGCAATCGAGGAGCGCGGCAAGCACAAGGCCGTCATTATCGAAGATGGCGAGACCCTCGAGAAACATGAGTATCTCGTTTCTCCAAACGTCGCAATTGCGGTTCAGCCAGCTGATAAGGTGACGCGTGGTCAGCGACTCTGTGAGGGTCACGTTGACCTCAAGGAGCTCTTTGCTACTACCAACGACCTGAATACCGTTGCTCGCTATATTATCCGCGAAGTTCAGGCGATTTACTTCCCAACGGGTGATACGATCAACGACAAGCACGTCGAAATCATCGTGCGCCAGATGTTCAGTCGCGTGAAGATTCTCGATTCAGGTGAGACGGACTTGCTTGCTGGCGATCTCGTTGAGAAGCGCAAGATGCAGTTGGCCAACGTCAATGCACGCGCCGCAACGAAGACCGAAGCTACCTATGAGCAGCAGGTTATGGGAATCACCAAGGTGTCGCTCAGTACTGAATCGTTCCTCTCATCGGCATCGTTCCAGGAAACAGCGAAGGTGCTCATCGAGTCATCGATTGCAGGAAAAGAGGATATTCTCCGTGGATTGAAAGAGAACGTCATCATTGGTCATTTGATCCCAGCAGGAACAGGACTCAAGGCGAAGACCGACGTAACGCTCTAATCGTTACCAACAAAAAGACATCCCCTGGGGATGTCTTTTTGTTGCCAGTGGGATATACTACTTATGTATTCTCACGCATTTCACGTGGCCAAACACAAGAAAAAGGGGAAGCGAGGAGACGGAGCTGATGACGAGGGTGGTTTTGAGATAGGAATATCGCAGGAGACTCGCAATTCGATTGCCGGTATTTTTTGCTTTCTCATTGTCATTGTTAGTATTCTGGCGTTTGCGGGTAAGGCCGGAAGTGCTGGTATTTATTTTGATATTACGATTCGTAGTCTGTTCGGTTGGGGATTTTTCATAGTTCCCATTGCGTTTACGATGTTAGGTGTCGCCTTCATCAAATCAATTCACCGTCAGGTCGCAACGTCAGCACTGTTTGGAACGCTCCTTTTTGTACTTTCCGTGTTGGGCGTGTTCTATAGCATTGGTGAGGGGGACAGTGCTCGTCGGTTGTTGCAGGGTGGATATCTCGGACTCGGACTTGGGTGGCCACTCTTTACCTTCGTGGGATTTTGGGCGGCCATGGTTATCCTCGTTGGCCTCGTCGTCGTGTCCGTACTCCTTACCCTCGATGTGCCAATCTATCAACTGTTTGTCCGATCAACAGAGGAAGAGGACTTTGCAAAAGAAAAAGAGATGTCTGAAAAGGATATCAAAGAGCTTGTCGTGAAATCAGGCGGCAAACCAATTGAAGAGCGGCCAATGGTGGCGGCAGCCCCCGTCGCAAAGCCGCGTGAAGAAGTGAAGCAGAGCGAATTCGTTATTAAGGCGCTGAAATCAGGCAATTGGAAGACGCCACCAACGGAATTTTTGAGTGAAGACCAGGATCACGCATCAAGTGGCGATATTAATGCGTCAGCCGCGATCATCAAGCGCACACTTGCGAACTTTGGCATTGAAGTTGAAATGGGAGAGGTTTCTGTGGGGCCGACGGTTACACAGTACACCATGCGTCCTGCGGTTGGCGTAAAGCTCTCTCGCATCACCACACTGACATCCGATCTTTCCCTTGCGCTTGCGGCTCATCCGCTGCGTATCGAGGCTCCAATCCCGGGTAAATCTCTTGTGGGCATCGAGGTGCCAAATAAGAAGGTTTCCTTGGTGGGTATGCGCAACATGCTCGAGCACGAGGAATTCAAGAAGTCGAAATTTATGTTGCCGCTCGCATTAGGTCGTGACGTATCTGGTGAGGCTATCTTTGCAGGACTCGATAAGATGCCACATATCGTGATCGCTGGGCAGACCGGCTCTGGTAAATCGGTCACCATTCACGACGTCATCTTGTCGATGTTGTACAAGTATAGTCCTGAGCTTCTCCGGTTCATCATGGTTGATCCGAAGCGTGTTGAGCTTACGCTGTATGATGGTATACCGCACTTGCTCAAGCCTGTTATCACGGAAAATAAAAAGGTCCCGCCAGTTCTCAAGCAGCTCGTGATGGAGATGGACCAGCGCTATCAGCTTTTCTCGGAGGCGAAAGTCCGAGATGTCGTTGGGTATAATGATTGGGCGTCCAAGAAGGACAAGCAAATCATGCCGTTCATCGTTGTTGTCATCGACGAAATGGCAGACCTCATGAAGACGTATGGCAAAGAGGTGGAGCCTGCCATCGTTCGTTTGGCGCAAATGGCACGCGCCGTTGGTATTCACCTTGTTCTTGCGACGCAACGGCCTGAGGTTTCAGTGCTCACAGGATTGATTAAGGCAAACGTCAATGCTCGTATCGCGCTTCGCGTGGCCAACCAGCTCAACTCTCGCATTATTATTGATACCAATGGTGCGGAAGCACTTCTTGGAAATGGTGACATGCTTTTTGTTGGTTCTGATACGGCAATGCCACGACGCCTACAGGGTCCGTTTGTTGCCACGCATGAGATTGAGGCGGTGGTGCGATTTATCAAGGAGCAAGCAGAGGAGTTAGGAATCCAAGCCGAGACGGATCAGCTGGCTGAATCATTCGATAAGCCAGCCCAGGCGGGAGGTGCGATGCTTGGGAATATGGGTGATTCTGATGACGTAGAGGATGAGCGTTTTGAAGAGGCAAAGCTACTCGTCATTGAGCTCCAGAAGGCATCTGCTTCGCTGCTGCAGCGTCGCATGGGCCTCGGTTATGCTCGTGCAGCCCGCATGCTTGATATCTTGGAGTCCAAGGGCATCATCGGGCCAGGAGACGGAGCCAAGCCTCGGCAGGTCTACCTTAGTAAAGAGGGCGCACTCGTAGGGGGACCGGCGCTGCAGGTTGAGTCTGGTATGCACGCGGATACGCCGGAGTCAGAGCAGCTAAATCCATAATATAACCACGTGATGTCGTATCTTTTTTCAATCGTTCTTGCGCAAGGCATCGGAGGATTGGGTGCGCTGTTTACGTCGTCCAAGATCGCAACATGGTACGAGACGCTTCTCAAGCCTACGTGGACGCCTCCAGGTTGGGTGTTCGGTCCCATCTGGACGACGCTGTATCTGCTGATGGCAATTGCGGCTGCGCGCATCTGGAATGTTCGTGGTTCTTCTGCGCTCGTTCGAGGTGCCCTCGTGCTCTATGGTCTCCAGCTGCTACTTAATCTCCTTTGGTCGATACTCTTTTTTGGACTCGAGTCACCAGCACTAGGCTTACTCGGTATTGTGTTGCTTTGGATTGTTATCGTTGCGACCATTATTGTGTTTTGGCGTATCGATACGATATCTGGTGTGCTGTTGTTACCGTACATCGTGTGGGTAAGCATTGCGATGACCCTCAACTACAGGATATTTGTACTTAATTAATTCATACAAACATGACGATTTCATGGAATGAATCGCTAGCGATGGGTCTGCCCGTTATCGATGAACAGCACAAGCGCTTTGTTGAGTTACTAGCAAAGTTGGAGAGCGCTATCGATACGCGCAACGAATCGACCCACCTCATTGACGTGTTCGATGAATTAGCGCTCTACGTGCGATATCATTTTTCTGAAGAAGAGCAGCGTTTTAATGAATTCATGTGCTATGAACACGCTCAGGAGCACCGTGCCGTTCATGAGGCATTTACGAAGCACGTGCAAGAGCTACGTTACCAATTTCTGGATGATAGCTTTCACGGTGCTCAAGCACTTGCAAAGACGATGTTTGATTGGCTTCGCGAGCACATCGCAAAAATGGATCGCGAATACGAGGCGTGTTTCCGTGCTCATGGAATGGGCGAGTCCTCTATACCGAAGGCTTAATTGGCTTGCGCCTTGAGTGCAGCCACTTGCGACTCAGTGAGAGCGCGGAAAGCGCCCGGCTTGAGGTCTCCAAGTGTTATTGGGCCAATGCGAAGGCGTCGAAGTTGTACGACGGTGAGATGGAGAAATTCACACATGCGACGAATTTGATGCTTGCGCCCTTCGCGGATGATGATACGAAATCGATGTGGTCCGATAAGCTTGGTTTGGCAGGGGAGTGTTGGGCCGTCTTCAAGTGTGATGCCAGGTTCAAGTTTCTTGAGTCGTCCAGCGTTCACATCTTCGCGAACGGTAACTTCATATTCTTTTTCAACTGCGTGGGCATCCCCGGTGACAGCCTTTGCGATGACGCCGTCTTCGGAGAGGAGGAGGAGGCCTTCGCTTGCCTTGTCGAGACGACCGATGATGTCGAGATTTTCAAATTGAGGAAAGAGATCGTATACGTTCTTGCCTTCGGACGCTATGCGGGATGATGCGATGCCGCGGGGTTTGTAGAGAATAATAGATTGCTTCTTTGCTATTTCACGCTGACCGAATGGGAGTACGGTGACTGTATCGGTGCTAGGATTCATCTGGACGCCCATTTCGCGCACCACAACCCCATTGAGCGCCACAAGGCCCCTCTTGATGAGGTCTTCGGCTTCACGGCGGGAGCAGATGCCTTGTTCGGAGAGATACTTCTGAATACGCATAGTTATATAATATAATAAAATTAAGGAATAGTCAATAATGTTACCCTCATCAACAGCATGGTTCTTGCTGGTCAGGAAGCGTAGGTATATTGTATCTCTATGGCTCTCATCGCATCGTTTATCGCACCACAGGAATGGGAGGTATTCATCCGACTCTTCGCCGCGATGGTGTTGGGCGTGGCGATTGGTTTAGAGCGAGAACGCTGGGGGAAAATTGCTGGGCTACGCACGCACACTCTGGTGTCGCTCGGTGCGGCCTTGTTTACGATTATTTCATTGAAGCTCTACGAATCGTTTCCGTCATTGGGCGGCGTGCAGGGATTTGATTATCACATTATTGCCAATATTATCGTAGGAATCGGATTTATCGGCGCGGGTACTATTCTGCGTCTCGACGATCGTATTGTCGGTACAACCACGGCTGCGTCTCTGTGGGTTGTCGCGGCAATCGGCATTGCATGCGGCCTCGGATTCTTCTGGGAAGCCATGATCACCGCTGGTATGTCGTATCTCGTACTGGCGGTGCTTGGAAGGCTCGAAAAGCGCATGCATTCGCATCGCTAGGATTGCGCGGGGTGTCGTTCGCCGAGGCTTGCAAAAACCTCGGTTTTGTAGTATAATGGGTACCTATGAAATCAACCTTAGCTACCTACTTTCATGAGGCAGAAAAGGCGGGCTTATCACTGTCTGAGGCTGCTCGTGCTCTTGAGCAGTCAGGCTGGACGGTGCAGCTCGTGGCCAATGAACTTCGTTCTGCGAGCGTGGCCGCACCCGTTGTGGCACCACTTGCACCTGCTGCCGACTCGATGGTCATTCGCGTGCAGGGTCTCTCGAAGCGGTACGGAACCTTTACGGCCGTCAACGACATCTCCTTTGATGTGCGTCGCGGTGAGATATTCGGCATCCTTGGACCAAACGGTGCAGGCAAGACGACTACACTGGAAATGATTGAAGGTCTTCGGTTGCCGACAATGGGAACTGCAATCATCGATGGTATCGATGTGGTGCGCTGCCCACACGATGTCAAAGCGATTATCGGGGTTCAACCACAAGCATCCGCATTTTTTGAAGGGTTAACACTTCGGGAAACGTTGGAGATGTTCGCGGCACTCTACGACCGAACGGTTGACCCCATGGTAATGCTTGCTGAGGTTCAGCTCACTGAAAAGGCCGATGCGCAGGTCAAGGAGCTTTCTGGTGGTCAAAGGCAGCGCTTCTCGATCGCGGTGGGACTGGTGAATGAGCCAACGGTTCTCTTTTTGGATGAACCGACGACAGGATTGGACCCTCAGGCGCGACGAAATCTTTGGGAGCTGGTCCGTCAGATTAATGCGCGTGGCACCACGGTTGTGCTCACCACGCACTATATGGATGAAGCCGAAGAGCTCTGCGATCGTATCGCAGTCATGGATAACGCACATATTGTTGCTCTTGATACGACCGAGCGATTGCTTGCTGATCATGGTGGTGATGCGGCGATTGAGTTTACCGCGCCCGCCTCGGTACAGACGGATGTATTAGCAGGCCTTGCCGGTGTAACGCATGTGACGCAGCATGACGATCAGCACATCTTGCGTACATCGGATCCAAAACAAACGCTTGATCAGCTTTTTGGAGCCGGCCGCACACATGGATTTGCTATCGACGGATTAGCGTTTAAGCGCGCTACGCTCGAAGACGTATTCCTAAAGCTAACCGGTCACGCATTACGCGACTAACACCTATGAACACATTCATCGCACTTCTCAAGTCCTCTGCTCGCATCTTCGTTCGCAGTAAGCAGGCACTCTTCTTTAGCCTCTTTATGCCATTGGTAATCATGGTTATTTTTGGCATGGTTGGCTTCGATAAGGCACAGCAATACGATGTTGGCCTCGTCGTGGATGCGCCAGCGCCACAGACTGCCGCGTATGTTGCGCAGCTCAAGGACTTCGGATTATTCAAGATTCATGACGGATCACTAGTGGATGAGCAGAAAGCACTCAAAGATGGCGACCGTAGTGTCGTGGTGGTGATGCCATCGAATTTTATCGATGCCGCGGTCCAGTCACCGCAACAGTTGACCGTATACGTGAATGAATCACAGCCGGCGCAGTCACAGGCAATTTTGTCGATTCTCAACCAAACACTTGATAAGACAAGCATTGCACTCGCGGGTGGTCATCAATATTTTTCGGTGATTCAAGAAAAGGTTGATTCTCGTAATTTGCGATACATCGATTTCTTGTTGCCAGGACTCATCGGTATGTCGGTCATGCAGATGTCCGTGTTTTCGGTCGCCTTCTTGTTTGTACAGTATAAGGAGAAGGGAGTCTTGCGCCGCCTTTCTGCTACGCCGATGAAGCCATTCCAGTTCGTTGCCGCAAATGCAGTCACGCGCCTTGCAATGTCCGTCGTGCAAACAATCATCTTCATTGTGATGGGTGTCATCATGCTGGATGCGACCGTTGTTGGTTCCTATTGGTTGATTCTCTTAAGCGTTCTCTTGGGGGCCTTGATGTTTTTGGGCATGGGCTTCACCATTTCGGGTGTCGCCAGGACAGTCGAATCGGTCCCTGCGTTGGCAAATCTCATTGTGTTCCCCATGCTTTTCTTGGGCGGTACCTTTTTCCCAATCTCGGGCATGCCATCATGGCTGCAATCGATTGCAAAGTTCTTGCCATTGTCATTTTTCTCTACGTCGTTGCGTGAAGTGATGACAAAGGACGCCGGATTCGGGGCAATCAAGTATGACTTACTTGGTATGGTTGTGTGGAGTGTAGTCTTGATCACTGCCGCTACATTCACATTCGGTTTTCAGGAGCGCGAGAACGCGTAGGTGAGTATGATAAAGGGGAGCCACATGGCTCCCCTTTGAAGTCTGGCTACGCTACATGGTGTAGCCAGACTTCGAGTGCTTCTTGCGACGACCCTTGCGGCGGGCAGCCCGCTTGGCCGCCCAGCCAGAACCGATCTTGTTGGGCCCGCGCTTGAGGCGGGCCATACGTGCCTTCATGACTTCTCCTTTCACCTGCTCGCCATGAGCAGCGTGAACTTATAATAGCATAGTATGATATAAAAGTCAATAGTCGAGATGTGGGCGGCTATGCATGCAGTTAAAAGCGTGGTATAATAGGTATTTGCACATCAACAATGGAGGTAGTCGTGAATCTACTTGTGGTCGTACTGCTCCAGTCAGCGATTCTGACGGTTCCACCGGAGACATCAGTTGAGGTGGTTCGCTTGGCAATGATGGGTCGCCTTCAGCGCGATGTGCATCGCCAAATCCGCGGTGCGCGGTGGATCAAAGAGCGTATTGATAAGGATATAACAAATCCCAACACTCCCCGCATCGAGCATCGAGAGCGGTATGACGTGTATGGAGATGGATCGCGCATGGTGCAGCGCAAAACAATGCGAGACGGCGTGGTGGTGCGTGAACAGTCGCAGCAGCTTCCATTCTTCATTGAACCATCCCTGCTCGAGAAGTTTGAATTTACGTTCACGGAGCCATTCAATGTGCCCTGCGGCGAGCATGAATGTTGGCGTCTGTCGTTTGCTCCGAAGCCGAGTCTCACAGAGCGTACGGATGATGAAGATCGAAAGATGTTTGCCACCTCTGCTGGGACCCTCTTGGTAGAAAAGTCGACGAATGCCATTGTTCGCGTCGATGCTCATATGACGCAACCACTCCGCACCTGGCTCTACACGGTCGCCTGGTCAACAGTGACTATCACACAATCATTTCATGAGGGAGTCGCTGTGGTGGCGACGATAGAGATGAGCTATGCGTATAGTACGTTCTTCAGTCATAAGGTGAAGCGTCGCTTCTACCGTACCGTCGATGTCCGCATGCCCCCGTCGTAAGACGGGGGTTGTTCTTTGTTGCGCGATTTTACCTGCTTGCTATGCTGGCGGAACTAATCCTCCAACCATGGCAAAGAAAAAAGAAGAAAAGGTCGTTGAAGACATGAGCAGCAATAAGAACGTATCCCTTGCGATACGTGAGATTCAGGAGAAATACGGCGAGGGCAGCATCATGAAACTCGGTGATGGGCGTCGCGTTGACGTGGATGTGATCCCAACAGGGTCAATCTCGCTTGATATCGCGCTGGGCGTGGGCGGTGTGCCTCGCGGACGTATTGTGGAGGTCTATGGACCAGAGTCATCGGGCAAGACCACCTTGGCGCTCCATTTGGTGTCAGAGGTGCAGAAGATGGGCGGTACCGCGGCATATGTGGATGCAGAGCACGCGTTGGATCCAGAGTATGCCAAGAAAATTGGCGTGAAGATTCAGGACTTGCTTATCTCGCAACCTGACAATGGGGAGCAGGCACTCGAAATCGTAGAGACGCTCGTGAAGTCTGGCGGTGTTTCGTTGGTGGTTGTTGATTCCGTCGCCGCATTAACTCCTCGTGCTGAAATCGAGGGCGAAATGGACCAGCAGCACGTGGGTCTCCAGGCGCGCTTGATGAGCCATGCGCTTCGCAAGCTCACCGGTGTGGTATCAAAGACTAACACGACGGTGCTGTTCATCAACCAACTTCGCATGAAGATTGGTGTTATGTTTGGCAATCCAGAGACTACCACGGGTGGTTTGGCATTAAAGTTTTATGCATCTGTGCGAGTTGAGATTCGACGAAGTGCGCAAATCCAGTCAGGCGAAAAGATAGTGGGCAATCGCATTAAGATCAAGATTGTTAAAAACAAAGTAGCCGCACCGTTCCGCACTTGTGAGTTCGATATCCTCTACAATGAGGGTATCTCGGGACACGCCGATACGGTCAATGCTGGTATTCAGTTTGGTGTCGTAGAAAAGCAGGGGAGCTGGTATAGCTACAATGGCGAGAAGCTCGGGCAAGGCATGGAGGGTGCACGCAATTTCTTGAAAGAAAATCCGAAGATTGAAAAGGAAATCCGTACCAAGATCTATGCAGCATCTGCTGTTGTCGATGCGGAGCCCATGAAGGGTGAAATGGGCCCCAAGGTGTTCAAGCGATAGTACGAGTAATCAAAAAGAGCCCCGAGGGGCTCTTTTTGATGAGTGCTTAGAACTGCACCTTCTTGACGGTCTGGTTGCGAGTGAATGGCATGAGGGCCATGAAGCGGGCAACTTTGATTGCGTTGGCGACGCGACGCTGATCTTTGTCGGACAAGCGTGTGCGTGCTGCGGCTTTGATTTTGAATTCGGAGGTGACGAACTTGCGCAGGAAGGCTACATCTTTGTAGTCGACTTTGACGAGGTTCTCACCGTGAAGAATGGTTCTTTTCATGGGTTAGAATGGTAAATCTGCGTCGTTAATTGGTTTTGGCTCTTCATCCATGCCTGCCACAGTGAGCTCATCTTCGTTGATGACAGGGATTTCTGGTTCTGCGGAGCGCATCGGTGCTGTCGACGGCGCACGACGTACATCTGCAACGGGTGCCCCTGCTTGATATGGCGCCCCAGTTGGTCGTGGGCCGATCTGCATGTTCTCGGCTACGATTTCGGTGGTGTAGCGCTTCTGACCGGAGGTCTTATCATCCCAGCTGCGAGTCTGAAGGCGACCCTCAAAGAAGGCGAGGCTGCCCTTCTTCAGGTACTGGCCACAGATTTCACCAAGGCGTCCCCAGCATACAATCGTGTGGTATTCGGTCGCTTCCTTTTTCTGGTGAGTGACCTGATCATTCCAGACACGATTCGTTGCGAGCTTGACGGTCGTCACGGACTGTCCGCCAGGCGTTGAGCGCATCTCTGGATCTTGTGTGAGTCGTCCGATGAGTACAACTTTGTTGAGATTCATAGTGCGAGCGATTAGAGATTTCCAATCACGTCTTCGACCTGTTTGTCGAGCTTGCCGCTATCAACTGCAGGCGTCTCGCTGGTCGTCTTCTTGGCGGCGGTACCTTCGCGAGCTGCTTTGGCAGCCTTGCGCTCAAGATGCTCTGCCTGCTTGATGGCGCGCTTATCTGATTCCGGTTCTAGCTTCAGGATGACGTAGCGGAGCACCTCGGTGTTGAGGCGAGCCCACTCATCAAGCTCCGACAACAGCGCATCGCTGTCTGTCGTGAACTGCATCCATGCAAAAAAGCTCTGGGTCTGATGCTTGATTGCATACGATAGCTTCCGTCGCTCGGGCTGCTGTTCAGAGGTGATAATGCCTCCGTGCTTCTGTACGAGTCCAGCTGCTTCTTGATGAATAGCTGGAACCTTTGCCTCATCCAACACCGTAGTGATGTGATAGGCGAACTCATAGTTTCGTGATTCTACCATGTGGTAAGTCGTCTGTTCCTTTCGGAATCGACGTTTTTGCCCCTTTCGGAGCATGGTTTATACGCTTGAAATAATAGCAAATATCTCACAAAAGTCAACGTGCTGAATATTGACAATAGGTAAGAAAGAGTGTATTATAGCAACACCAGCATCGCTGGAGAAAGGACGTTTACAATGTCTGAGCAAAAGAAGTCCGGACCGCCGATTGACGATCTGAGATCGTTGGAAATGGAAGCGAAAAGCAAGAGAGCGTCTCCTGCTCTGAAGATGATGATAATGTTCATCACAATCTTCCTGGCATCCTGGGTGGGTGCCGGGGTGATGGTGCTCCTCGTGCCGGTGCTTGCGTATTTCTCGTATGACCCGACAACTGTCCGTGAATTCCCCTTGGCACTCAGTTCCTTCATTACCGGGTGGCTTGGGTACTGGATGTATCGATGTGCCGATGAGTTCGACAAGTTACTCGCCAACGAGGGTCTTGCCAAGCGAGCCGAGCGCATTAACACCGAGGCGCAATTCTGGGGTCTCTTGAGAGATCATGTCAGTCCGTTAGGCGTCGCAGGTATTCTTCGAGAGAAGGCCCGCATCATTCAGAGCGCCGAACGGAACATCGAGGAGCTTACGCCCATGGGTGGTCCCATCGATCAACTCAATGAGATGAAAGATCGCATGGAAAGTGATTTCGATGCTCTTCGGGAATTTCTGATTCGGCAGTATCCCGACATGAAGGACTCGTTAGAGCACCCGAGCTACGTGTACTATCTTTAGGTGCCGCGCAGGGGGTTCATTCGTGAACCCCTTTTTGTTTGCAGAAAGAAATTGACACAACGAAGAAGTGATGTATTATTTTCCTACCAGCATCGCTGGAGAAAGGATGTTCCCGTGGCAGAAGTTACAGAAGTAGATACTGCGGTATTGTCTGGCAAGGCGCGGCTCTTTGATGAGTTCCTGCCCGACCAGAGGGCGGTCACCACAAAACTCGAGGCCCTCGCCCTGCAGGTTGAGGTGATGTTTAAGGCCTTGAAGGCAGCTGATGTGCAGGTTGGACGATGCTCCCTGGATAGGATCGATGCGGCAATCGCGTCGCTCGAATCTGCAGGGAGTCACTACCACGAGCGACTTCGAGAGTTCACGGTCGTGTATTCGTTGATCCGAGATAACGTCGCAGGCGTGTCGCTCCTTGCCTCGTGGCAGGAGTATGCGAAGCGATATCACGAACAGGTGGAGTCGAGAGCGCCTTGGCTTGAGAATGAAGGCAGGTAGCGGGTGGGGCTCTTTCGGGAGCCCTTTTTATTTACCGACGAGGACTTCGACGACGTCACCATCTTGGACGACGTAGTCTTTGCCGACCACACGCACGAGTCCTTTCTGGCGCGCTACACCGTAGCCGCCGCATTCGAGGAGTTGGTTGCAAGGTATGACTTCAGCGCGAATGAAGAGGCGTTCAAAGTCGGTGTGAATGGCGCGCGATGCACGGGGCATCAGATCGCCACGATGACAGGTCCACGCGCGCGTCTCGTCGGGTCCCGTGGTCAAAAACGAAATGAGACCAAGCGTATGGTACGCCTCGCGAATGAGGCGATCCAGCCCACTCTCGGGAAGTCCGAGCTCGGTGAGAAAGCCCGCTTTTTCCTCGCGCGACATTTCTGAGAGCTCAAGTTCGAGCTTGTTGCACATAGCCACGTATTCAGAGCCATTCATCGCCGCGAGGAGCTCGGGTGATGGTTTCCAGTCCGAGGCGAGTTGAGAATCGGACACGTTGATGACGTAGATAAACTTCTTTGCCGTCAGGAGGCTCAATTCTTTGGCCAGCGCCTGTTCGTCGTCAGAAAGCTCGAGTTGACTGATGAGCGAGCCACGCTGAAGTGCGTCGGCGAGCTTCTGAAGAAGGGGGATCTGCTCACGAATAATTTTGTCGTTGCGTGCCTTGGCTTCTGAGGTGACGATACGCTTGGAGACGGTGTCTAGATCGGCGATGATGAGCTCGGCGTTGATAATGCCGATGTCCCGGATAGGATCCACGGTCTCGTGGACGTGAATGATGTCGCCGCCATCGAATGCACGCACGACTTGTGCGATTGCATCGACTTCACGGATGTTGGCGAGGAACTTGTTTCCCAGTCCTTCTCCTTGGCTAGCACCTTTGACGAGGCCTGCGATGTCGGTGAATTCGATGGTCGCATATATTTGCTTTGCGGATTTTGAGAGCTCAGCCAGTTTTCCGATGCGTTCATCGGGTACCTCAACCACGCCGACATTGGGCTCAATGGTTGTGAAGGGGTAGTTTTGGATGTCGATCTGTTTGTTGGTGACAGCCTTAAAGAGTGTGGATTTGCCCACATTGGGAAGGCCGACGATACCGATCGCTAGTTTTGTACTCGACATAATTTGATGGTATTGGCAGGTAACCAGATACTTCCAACCGTTCCTGGGTAGCTACAACTTTATCTAAAACGTTTAATATTATGCCTCTTTTTGCGTCGAAACTCAAGTTGCTGAGACTTTTCGATGCTTTCATCGCGAATGCCTTCATTTGTTCATTGCTGGGCAATCCATCAAATCCCATTTGGTTTCCATTTCGCTTTGCAGTCTCCGCCTGTGTCTCAAGAGATGCGATCTGGGCCCTGAGCGGTACGGTGTATTCCTTTAGTTGTTCCATGGTGAACAAGCCAGCCCCGTATGCCTTGCTGTAGCGCTCCTCCTGGATCTTTAACTTTTCGATTTCCTTTTGGATAACCTCTAAGTCACCAATTGATGATTTTGATTTGCCTTGTTGTGCGCGTATCCAGCGTTTAACCTGGGCCAACATTAACTCGGGAGAACTCATCAGGCTGGAGACTTTCTTCCATACTAAATCATCAGCGATCCTGGCGTTTACCCCTTTTTCTTGGCATCGAGGTGGAAGGGGGAAGCTATAGATCCTATCACTGCACCGATAGTAGAGATGTTTTCCGTGTTGAGGCCCCTCTCCATGCCTTTTGATCCCACATGTGCAGTAAATTCTGCCACCCAGGAGATACTCATTCTTTTTATTTCGATCACAGAGCGCGAAGTTGCTATCAAGTTGTTTACGGGCCCGTGCAAATAATTCTGGCTCAATGATTGCAGGGACGGGAATGTTGGATGCGATCCATTCTTCTTCTGGTTTTTGTTTGCGACTGCTCTTCTTCATCTTGCGGTACTTCTCTGTGTTGGTCGGATTTTCTGGAATAACAGCATACGAGCTACCCCAATGGGCCTGTCCAATATAGGCCTTGTTCCTGAGTAGAGTGCTCAGCGTAGAAGTACTCCAGACGCCACGCTTACTCTTTCGGGGACGGATGTCGAGTTCTTGTAGCCTCCTCACAACCTTTCTTATTGTGAAAGCTTCGTCGGCAATCCATTCAAAGATCATTTTGATGACGCGAGCTTCTGCTGGGTTGATTTCATAATACCCATGAGTTTTTACTCCATTCGCTTCTCGTTGGTTGGGCACGTATGTGTAGCCATAGAGGGCTTCGCTCACGAGAATATGCCCATCTCGTACTTTCCTAAGTTTTCCTAAGCGGAAGCGCTCAGAGATTTTTGCTCGTTCATATTCAGCAAACAGACCACGTACTCCGTGAAGGATTTTATCTTCAGGATTTTTGGGAGCAGTAACCGTGACGAAAATTACCTCAATTCCTCCCTCCTTTAACTCATCCATTACCAACTCCTGATATGAGTATCGGCGGGCAAGGCGATCTGGGTCATAAATCAGGACGGCTTCCCAGAGTTTCGCTTTGGCATCCTGACGCAGTTGATCCAGGGCGGGTCGCGCAAGCACATCTCCACTCCAGCCGTCATCGGTATATTCACGGACAATAGTATAGCCGTTCTTGGTAGCGAACTCACGCAGAGTGTTGAGTTGGATTTGGATGGTCTGCTCCTCTTCCTGTCGCGATGTCGATACTCGCGCGTAGATTGATATGAGTTTTGTCATGTTGTTTGGCATCTTCTTGGCGGAGTACTTCTTCAAAGAGGAGATCGAATGCCCTATCTACTGCATCCGAAGGGGCACTTATCGGCTCATAGCACAAAGAGGGACAACGAAGTGATGCTTTGTTGCTACACAAAAGCGTTCGTTGCCCCTCTTCAAGTTCGAGGTTATCGGCATCATATTCACTTTTGTGTAGCAAGTCCATTATACTCTTTTTCGCTTATTAAGTCGCGAGAACATCCCATAACTCAGGGTTGCGCGCCGATAAAGCGTCTCTAATTTCCTCTGCTTTTTTGTTGGTCGGCCAGCATAGTAGGGGCGTTTGATCTGTTGGCTCAGTTTTTCGATCTTGTCTTCGATGCGGATTGCGTCGAAAAGGGGAGCGTATGAGAAGTTGCGGTTTTCATTTCGCGAGTTGTAGGTCAGGTTGTAACAATGGCGACAGGCAAAATAGTCACCGTCTTTGTACAAGACTCCCACTCGTCGGCCGCAGTACACGCCACCTTTGTACCAAGGGCATTGGAACCAATATCGCTTCCCTCCATAACGGCACGGAGTTGTAACGAGAGGGATCTGGTAGTCAAACTCCTTTTTCTCGCCATCCGAGTCGGTTTGTGTGTAGTGGAAGCGTGCATGGCTTTGTCCTTGCATGGTTGCAACAACGATGCCTATGCTGCTTTTATCACCCCATGCGCTTGTCCACTCGATCGTTCCAGATCTCCAGCCACAAAAATACTGGTGCCTCCTGAGAAAGCTCACCGATACTTTTTTTAGGCCATCTGCCTCTGTTTTTCCTCCATAACTCCATCGTCCCATGGTGGTATCTGTTATTTACCGAAATCATTTGAGATTGCGGGGGTCGTTTTTCACTAAACGATTGTATTTCCTTGATTTTTACAATGAGTTTTCGGACATTTCCGACAACCATAATGTTAACTTTTGTTAACCTCAGAAGGGCAGTTCGGTGCCCTGATCTTGCCCTGTTTCCTCGTCATCCTGTTGGGTCACGTTAGTAGTTACCCCACCCTGCGTATCACTATATTCAGTGCCATCCGAAAGCTGCTTTGGGGAGGATGGGTAAATCAACATCTTGCGTTTATCCGACGGGTCCTGCTCCTGGATAATGAGGCCCGCCGTTTCCAGCATTGGCAGGATTTGTTGGCGAAGTTGGTTGGAGTTCAGTATTCGGCCATACACTGTTAAATGCTTATCCAGCACCTCTTGTCGCGTAAGACCAGCTTTGCTCGCCAGGAGCGTGTAATCGGTGCCCTGGCCCGCGTTTTTGGCGTTCCAGAGGGGTACGATGACCTCGGTATAGAGGTTATAGATATAGGGTGGCAGGTTGAGTTCTTGGCTAACTGCGATTTTCTCCCAGAGTTTAAATGCGGCATCGATGTCAGCATCGTTGGCGGTGATCGTTGAGCCGCTACGCTCTCGCCACCACACATTGAGAAGTGCGAACGATTTGACGATCGACAGGAGGCGCTTGATGTCTCGCTGGTGGCGTGGCTTGAGTGTCTTGTTGTCGCGCAAATACTTCTCTTGGATGCGGTCTTTGGATGCGATGTTGATGTCTTTGATCTTCTCCAGCTTGATAGCGTGGATGCGCTTTTTTAGGAGCATGCGATCGGGATTTTCCTCGAGCCAACTCACGAAGTCTTTGCTATTAGCTTCTTTACTGATGATCGCACTGATGCTTTGCTGGATTTTCTCTTGATTGACTTCGGGCGAGAGAAGCAGAAAGCGGGTCGCCTCTTGTTCATCAATTTTCAGGCCTGCAGTGCAGAAAATAACGGAGGGGAAGCCACGCAAAAGAATATTCTTCGTTTTGAGACCAGCTTTCTGGGACTTATCAGTAATCTTGAGGGTGATCTCCTTTTTGTCGTGCGAAAGGAGGGGGCGAAGACGGGCCAAGAGTTCGTTGTGGGGCATGTCCAAGAAGATGAGGATCTTGTTGGATAGATCGACGAGGTACTGGTTCTTTTCTTTATCGTACTGCCCCGCATCGTGGAAGAAGGCGGTGGGGCTACAGTAAGCGATTTCCATGACATCATCCTGCGGGAAGAGACGAGCGATTTCAGTGGGAATATAACTCTTACCCGTTGAGCTTGGTGCGTTATAACTAATATTAAATTGGCTGTTTTCGGTGTACGCCGAGAGCTCACAAAGGAATGTGGCGAGCTTGTTTTCGGCATCGTATTTGATGGTCAGCCCCAGTGTCTCGATGAGTTGATCGGCAGTAAGCGGTTGGAACTGAGAGGTATCAATCCGTTCTGGGTAAGGCTTAGCATATTTGTCGAACAGGTCTTCGCCAATACCATTGAGGCTTGTGAAGTAATCGGTGATGTCGCCATGCTCTCCGACTTCCGTTGGCAGCGTGATGAGGTGCGTTTCACGTCCACCATTGTCCACCATTTCGGCGACTCGTGACGCCCCTTTTCGGCCCGCTTCGTCATTATCGAAGCAAACGTAAATAGCTTTGATTGTTTGATTTTTAATCAGTTTTTCAACCCATTCATCTTTGAAGGTTCCAGCGCCGTGGGTTGAAGTAATGGCGGGGATACCATGAGTCACCAAAAGCAGACGATCCAGTTCTCCTTCGCAGATTACCAGGCGATCGTGAGCTTCTTCGAGTGTAGTCCAGTCATATAGCTGAGCCTGAGCACCCTTGGGATAGGTGATCTTGTCATCGCCCATGACTGGATCTTGGCGCAGTTTGAAAAACGAGTAATTGCCAAAGGCATCCTTGATAGGGATAGTAATCCAGGATTTGCGGTAATAATGACCATAACCGATCTTATATGTATCGATGATGGCATCAGAAAGACCGCGCTTGTGAAGGTACTCGCGAATGTGTGGAGGAAGAGCTCGGTGGCAATTTTCTACAGTTTCGGCATTGAAGACTTGTATCTTGCGCGGGCGCGTTAAGGTGTCTCCAAAATGCTTGGCCAGAGTGACCAGATTACCGCGTTCACCGCATTTCTTGCAGTCGTATTGGCCTGTTTCAGCATTGAAATACAGGTGGGCCTCGTTGCGTCGGCTGTCTTCATCGCATCCATTGAATACACAGTGAGTGATGAGCTCATTGCCGTGCTCGCGAAATTCAATGCCTTTCTGTGTCAGATAATCACGGATAGTAATAGTATGTGTCATGTTGGGTAATAGTTATTCTGAGTACAGCTGATTTTTGAGAGCCTTAATGGTGTCGAAGAAGGCCCGTGCCTTTACGGTAAGTTGATCCAGGAAGTATTGATTTGCACGATCTTCAATTCCATCCTGTCTTTTGAAGATAAACAGGGCCTTTCGGGGGTCGTCTTTGTTCAGCGATAGTAGTTCGAAGCCACTGCACGCGAGGGCAGCGCTAACGCCGAGGTCATAGGTCGTGAAGACCAGTGATGGGTCATCTAACGGTATATACTGATATTCCTTGGGCCGACTTTTATTTTTGGGCATTGTAATGGGGTGATATTTTAATTGATGAGAGATCGACCATGACCCTCGCTATATGTGCTGAAAGGTCAGCGCAAGAAAAAACCTTGTCGTAAAACAAGGCTTTTCTCGGCTTGATTGGCCAAATAAACCTCCTGATTTTTCAGGAGGCTATTCCTCTGAGTCGTCTATGGCGAGCTGATTCTCGTTGAGCCTACCTCCCTGTCGCCAAATGTCATTTTGTCGCAAACCTGGTACTGGTAATAATTTGAATTTAGGATCGTAATAATCGCTTCTTGCGTGGAACGGATCATCGTCCGTTTTGAAGATAGAGCGCATGCTTTTTACAAGTAATCGTTTAATCTGGTATACATTTCCCAATTTTAGGGAGATGTTTGATCTTGCAGCAACCATACGCGTCATTTGCTGCGCTGTAGCGGTGTGAATATCGGTTGCGGCGAGCGCAGATAGTGCCTCTAGGAAATTCCATTCACGAGTTGGTTTTTGCTGTTTTTTACCCCTGGAGAACCCTAGCTGTACGTAATCTGGGGCGGCGATGTATTTCCCGTCGTAATAGATCTCAATCTCTTTGGCTCCTTCTTTAAATTTAATTTCAACTTTCTCGAATTTAACTACCTCGGGGAAGACGAGGTCAATTGAGTGTCGCTTTTTTACCGCGCGCCTGATGCCGAATATTTCTGGCGGAGATGCTATGGGTATGAGCGCGTTGCCAGGTACAATGTAGTAGTCTTGCGACTCTGGTTTGGTCGTTTTCTGAGCACGCGCTTCCGCTTTATCTTGAGGTTTCCGCGGTTGGCGTTTGAGTAAGTATGGTGAGAGATTTCCCTTAATCTCATCTCGTTGGATGTGTACATCAGTTCTTCGTTGGTGCAGATAATATCCAATGAGGTTCATTTCTGGTGACGTTGCATTGAGTGCATTTTCGATATGGCCCTGGATGACAGGACTCCTCAAGCCATCAAATGTGTTGAGCAAGAAGAAAGAGTAAAGGGACTTTTCTACTCCACTGCTCGCTTCTTTCATTGATCGCTTAACGAGCTCAATGTCTATGTCCTGTTCTCGAATGGCTTTATGGTATAGGGCAACAACCTTGAAGATTGTTGTTTCCTTCTCACTCAGGATACGGTCGATTTCCTGGTCTAGCTCACCAATGATGATGCTTTTGTTTGACGCTAGCAGTTTGAGTATCCAGAATTTCGACCAGTCGGTGACCTCACTGTTATTGTACGCTTCCCAAAGTGCGCTATCGATGGTTATGGCATCGAGTGGGTCGCCAAAAATATCGAGCATTACCATAGAGTCGGCAATGTATTGAATGATTGGCACTGTCAGTGAGGGTCGGATCGGGATGATCTTGATAAGGTCAAGGATCAAATTAAGGTTGAAGATTACGCTGGCCTTCAGATAGTACTTAAGACCGCGAATTTCTAGCTTCTCAACCTTTTCACCGCTGATTATTGCACCGATGATTCGGGGGATTGTGGCGGTGATACGCGCAAAATCGTCCTCGGGTATTTCGGGGGTGCTGTAGTCATAATCGGAGCTGATGCGCATGGCCTCAATCGCTTCAGTATCCTGAAGCTCGGTAACTTTTGTTTTCTCGTTGAGATTTAGGTTGTGACCTCGAAGAAAGCGTACTATTTTTTCTGTCGCTTTGAGCACATCTTCTTTGCTCCTGCCCATCAGCACAAGATCGTCCACGTATCGTAGATAGCGGAAGTTTTTCCCAGCCAGTTCTTCTTCGATATATTCATCAAGAGACGCAAGATATGCATTAGCGAGAACCGCTGATGGGCCAGGGCCTTGGGGCAATCCTTTTGGTAGGTCAGGAAACTCGGTCCATGTTCTCAGTTGTGTGTCGAGTATGGATAGAATTTTTTCATCCTTAATGCCAAAGTCGTTTTTGATTTTCTCCATTAACTTTCCGATTGGGATATGCTCGTAATATTGCTGAACATCAACCTCCAACTTCCAGACCAGCCCCTTTTCAAATGCTTTCTTTTGCCCTTCGCAGAACTTATCCCAATCATTGAAATATGGGGCGATAAAGGCTGGTGTTTCTGCATTATCATGAACTCGATTACCAAAACAGCTTTTGTCGGAGAGCTGATTGTCGATTTTGTATCCAAGGATTTCTTGGTTGAAGATGGCTTGGAATACGATTCGATCGATCATCGACATTACGTAGACGGGCCGAAGGGCTAGATTGTCTTTAGGTATGTAAACGAAGAACCCCTTTTCGGGGGCATAATTACCGTCTCGGATCTGTTTCTCTAGGGCAACAAAGAATTCGCCACCAAGGGCATCAATGGCAGTAGTGGCAGGATGATTAATTGGGTTTACGGAAAGTGTCGAGTGTGAGAGCTCGTGTTGAACGTGTGTGTATGCCAGCTTTAGGTTTTCTCGCGATGAGAACCGCTCAAAAAGAGTCGCCATAGTAATAGTAATGTTGGTGGCATCCTACTCCCCAAGAGGGCTTATATCAAGGTATCGATGAGGCTTCCAATTAACCATCAATAGTGGTAATTTATGCTTAACAATTTATCGCCTAACCCTTGTGAGCTTGTTGTCACAAGATATGGCGAAAAAATCCCCATCCCTGATACTGAACCCCTCGTTCAGCGCACTCAGGGATGGGTCATGCCCGAAAGGGTATGTGAGTCGCAAGACTCAACGCTAGCGGGGGGCTTTGTGTTTCCCGTTTGCGACATAGGTTTTACCCATCCCTACTATGTCGAAAAAACTTCATCGGTTTGCCATTGCCGACCTTTTTGCTGGCATTGGCGGTTTCCATCTTGCCTTCCATCGTCTTGGTGCGGAGTGTGTTTTTGCAAGTGAATGGGATGAACACGCTCGAAAAACATACGAGCACAACTTTAAGAAAATCAGTCCCGACCTCTTTGAGAGTGGGAACTTTGCGGGAGATATAACAAAAGTTTCTGCCAGCGCAGTACCCGATTTCGATATTCTCACAGGTGGTTTTCCGTGTCAGCCGTTTAGCCAGGCTGGCTTCAAGAAGGGATTTCAAGATGCACGAGGGACTTTATTTTTTGATATTGCTCGCATCATTAGAGCGAAGCGACCCGTAGCGTACTTTATTGAGAATGTTCGGCATCTCCAGAAGCATGATGATGGTAAGACGTTCGCTGCAATAAAAAGAATTATCGAGGACGACCTCGGTTACTCTTTCCATGCAAAAATCGTGAAGGCATCAGATTTCGGTTTGCCCCAGCATCGTCCGCGTCTTTATATGGTTGGTTTCAGGGATAAGGACGTTCCGTTCAAGTTTCCTGATCCCGTGCCATTAAAGATGAGTATGTCGGATGTGTTTGGAGGAGAGTGCGCGCGGAATGTTGGTTTCACTCTTCGCCTGGGAGGGCGTGGCTCTGGGCTCAACGATAGGAGGAATTGGGATACCTACCTTGTTGATGGAAAACAAAGAAGGCTGTCGCCTTTGGAAGGCAAGAAGATGATGGGCTTTCCGAATAGTTTTCATTTTCCTGTCACTGAAACCCAGGCGATGCGTCAGTTGGGTAATAGCGTTGCTGTGAATGCAATACGGGCAACCGCTCGAGAGATTATTAGTTCGCTTAATCATTACTATGGCAAAGGGAAATAGGGGTGAATGGAGTGAATTCTATGCCTTCATCAAACTCCTTTCGGAGAGACAGTTGAGTGCGGCTGATGATAACCTCCAGAAAATAAAAGACATTTTTTACCCAGTCCTACGAGTTATTCGCGAAGAGGCTACTGGAGTAACGGATTACGAGTTTGCTGAAGAGGGAAAGGTGAGAGTGCTCCAGGCTGGTACTGAAATCGCCCTGGTAGATAGTTCTGACCTAAAATCAAAGGTCTTGGATATATTTCAGGCAATCCAAGATAGTAGTGAAACTACTTTTGAAGTATCAGTTGCAGATGAGTTGATGACGCGTTTTCATGCTACTCGTCTTAATGCGGGCAATGGACGGAAAGAGGACATCGTCCTAAAAATACATGATCGCATGACTGGCACAGAGCCAGATGTGGGCTTTAGTATCAAATCGATGCTTGGCAACCCTGCTACTCTTCTCAATGCGTCTAGCGCCACAAACTTTATATATAAAATTTCGGGCCTTGGTGATGACCAGATCGAACGCATAAATTCAATTGATACACACTCAAAGGTTCGCGATCGCCTCTCTGCAATTGTTGCATCAGGAGGAGCTTTTACTTTTCAGGGTATGAGTTCGGGGGTTTTCACGAAGAACCTTCGACGAATTGATGCGGTTTTGCCAGAGATTTCAGCGCAGCTACTTCTGGCATTTTATATGGGCAAGGGGAGCCTCTTGCCAGATCTGGTTGCTAACCTGGGGGATGATGAGACGAATATACTTACATTCGATTTAGATCGCTCCGACTACGAGTTTAAGGTGAAAGGCTTGCTATACAATATAGCCCTCGGCATGGTGCCCAATACGCCCTGGGATGGCCTTACGCGGGCCCACGGAGGGTATATTATCGTGCGTGAGGATGGAGAGATCGTTGGGTATCATCTATCGAACGCAGATACTTTCAGGGGCTACCTGTACAAGAATGCACGTTTTGACACTCCGAGCACCACGCGTCACGGTTTCGGTTTGATCTACCAGGAGAATGGGGAGTCTTTTATCAAGTTGGCGATGCAGATTCGTTTTATTCGCTGACAGAAGACCAGTCGATGAGTGTCATAAAGCCTTGTTATTGTTCGATTTTTATAATAAAATCCCTCGGTTATGTTTCAGGCAAAGACCCAACGAATATCAGAGCTGGCTGCAAAGTATCCAGATCGCATTATGGAAATGGAGTCGATTTTGAGCGCGTCGGCCAATGTCTATGTAGATTATGCGAATGTTCGTCCCTGGTCTGAGCGCCTCAAGTGGCACGTTGAACCGAAGCGGCTCAAGCAATTTTTAGACTCCTTCTCAAATTTTAAGTCCATCCGCTTTTATTCTGGTGAATTAAAGGGAGATGTTGACTCCGAAGCTTCTACTCAGGAGTTAAAGCGGATTTTCAATTCTGGTCTCGTTACCAAGCCCGTTAAGATTATGCGACTCCCAATCAATGTTTCGAGCATTCCCAAGAATGATCCTGCTATCCTAAAGGATTTTATTCGTAAGCCGCTACTACAGAAATTAACGGTTCAAACCGTCGAATTATTAAATGGAGAGTTGGAGAAACTTAACCAGCAGGGTACGGCTTTCCTTGAGGATAGGAAGTGTAACTTCGACGTTGAGATAGGGACTGACATTCTTTTGGATCTTGAAAGGGGAAGTGCTGATGTCTTTGTGCTCTGGAGTGGAGATAGTGACTTTGCGGATCCTATTAGTAAGTTGCTTGCTGCGGGGAAAAAGGTCTACCTATTTGCTACTGCTCGCAGGATTGCTAGCGAGCTTAATACCCTTACGACTAGTGGATTGGTAATTTTTGATATTCAGAAGATAAGGGACTTTATATGCTGGGCTCGTGAAATAACCCCGTAAAATCAAGCAAAAGGGGCCCCTTGCGGGGCCCCTAAGCTTTAGAGTTCGTGATTGTTTCCAATCAGGGACATGATACCATACCCTGCTCCATTTTGTCCACATGGCCTGAAAAAGTCGTGAAACCTATTATAATGACTCTTGGGGGAGTAATTAAGAAGCTATGACAGGGATATTGACTTATCAGTATAAAACTGCTATAATGTAGGTAGGATATAGCTCTTTTCATCCATATAACTTGCAGGTTTTGCTACAGCAGAGAGCGCCTATTGTGGGCCCTGTCTACTGTGGCAAAACCATGAGGTAGCGCCCAACAGTGCAACCGATGTGTCCCGCAAGGGATGTGTCACCAAACAGGAGATGCGTAGCTATGGCTACTCCGTCTGATGTCAGCGTGGGCCTGGCCCACGAACTCACCATCACCACCACGAAGGCGGGATGGGAACCCAAGGACTTCGCAACCCTCGCCCACAGCGAGGACAAGGCCCGCGAGATCCTCGCGTACCTGCGCGGTCTCTCCGAGATCAAGCAGGTCACGCACGCCATCGACTGCGATGCCGACCCCTTCCTGCCCAACGGCTGGCGGGTGGAAGAGCACCGCAAGGACGGCGTGATCGTCTGGGACCTCACCAAGGTCTCCCTTTATCTCTCCAAGGGGCAGAAGGGCGACAAGCGTATCGTCGGCAACGACCTCCGCAAGGAGCTCGCCAAGAAGCCCACGATGAACGCCAACGTGCTGGACTACCTGCTCAAGAACCCCCACCTCATTCCCGAGGACTGGAAGAAGGACGACCGTGGCAACACGCGCTACATCTTCTTCTGGGGGACCATCTACCGCGGCTCCGGCGACGGCCTGTACGTCCGCTATCTGTGCTGGGACGGCGGTGCGTGGAGCTGGGACGTCGGCTGGTTGGGCCGCGTCTTCGTCGGCGACCGCCCCGCTGCGTTGCGTGCAAGTTAGGTCCTTGGACCTGGTTCCTTAGGCCCCGTTGGCCTCTGAACCTTAGTCCTTCGACCCCGTTCGATGCCCTGTGTGCGAAAGCGCATGGGGCATCTTTTTTTGTGCTAAAATTAAATTGGAATTAGGCGAATATGCGGGCGACTACGGTTTCCTGCTGCCGAACCCAGTATCCATACAACCCAGAATATCTCCGACTACGGTTTGAGGTAGCGTGGTGTATGTAGAAACTTCAAAAAATGAAGATACTTGGTAGGGGGTGCTATAGCATTGCGATGCCGAATACGATACAGCCCTGAGAGTACTCGAAGGGCAGTGGCACGGAAGGCACTCACTACACACCGCAACTCCGACGACAACCTGTACGTCCGCTATCTGTACTGGAACGACGGTGCGTGGAACTGGAACTACAACTGGTTGGACAACGACTTCAACGGCAACAACCCCGCTGCGTTGCGTGCAACTCTCCTCATTTCTCTCCCTTCGCGGGAGAGTTTTGTTTTTGCAGTTGGCCGTTCCATCCACCCATCATTTTGCCGATCTCATCCATCTTTAGAGATAGCGCGGCATACTTCTGGCTGTTCAATGATTTCGTCTCCCAGAGTACCAAGAGTAGTACTTTGAGCGTGTCTGTCTTTCGTATGGCGAGCCGAACATACGGGAGTTTCTCGTTGCGTGGAAGGAAGCTGGCAGTTGCCAGAGCTTCGATCAGTTCAATAAACAGGGCATCTATTCGTAGTCCAAGTGAGTGTCGGTGTGTCTTTGGGAGTGTTTGGAGATAGCTATACCAAAGAATATAGGCACTTTTTGTGCTTTGAAGTAGTGGTATCAGCGGGGGGGGGGTATTATAGGAAGAATGGCTCATAAGCAGTTCAAATATCCATACCAGAGTATCATTTCTTTGGAAAATCTCCTCCAGGCGTGGAGGGAGTTTCTTGTTGGTAAGCGGAGCCGAAAAGACGTTCAAGATTTTGAGCGTAATTTCATGGACAATGTTATTGCGCTGCACAGCGACTTAAGAGACAAGACATACTCTCATTCGGCGTATGAAAGTTTCAACATTTCCGACCCTAAGCCACGGCACATTCATAAGGCGACCGTGCGAGATCGGTTATTGCACCACGCACTCTACCGAAATCTCTATCCATTCTTTGCGAGAGCGTTTATTTCGGACTCCTATTCCTGTCAGCTCAATAAGGGGACGCATCGAGCGATGGATCGTTTTCGATCGTTTGAGCGTCAGGTATCCCGCAACCACACTCGCACAGCATGGGTGCTCAAGTGTGATGTGCGAAAGTTCTTTGCTTCTATAGACCAGGCAGTTCTTTTGGGGATTTTAAAGCAGTACATTCCAGATCAAGATACTCTCTGGCTGCTCTCGCAGATCATTGGAAGCTTTTCTTCGACCAAACCTGGTTTGGGGTTACCTCTGGGAAATCTCACCTCTCAACTCCTGGTGAATATCTATATGAACGAGCTGGATCAATTCGTGAAACACTCCCTGGGGGCTAAGCACTATATCCGCTATGCTGATGATTTTGTCGTTATGTCCCACGACAGGTCTTGGCTCGAAGAGTTGTTGCCTAGAATAGCTGACTTTTTAAATGAAAGGCTGTGCCTGGAACTTCATCCCAATAAAGTTTCTATTCAAGCTCTTGCCTCGGGAGTCGATTTTCTCGGTTGGGTGCACTTCTCTGACCATAGGGTGTTGAGAACGGTAGCAAAAAGGAGGATGTTTAGAGGTCTTGGGTCGCGAGGAGGCAATTCTCAAACCGTGCAGGCGTATTTGGGACTCATAAGCCATGGAAATACCAAAAAGCTCGAGCAACGAGTGCGCCAGCTTTCTTCCGAATATAGTGAGTAGCGGGGTAGGGTGACTATCGAATAACTCCTGGAACTGTCTGAAAGTTAGGAGGTGGGAGTTTTATGGTGAACTGGAAGGGGATCAGCTTGAGATTTTCACTGTCAGCATGTCGGGTAGTGTTCATACCATGCCAATAGAGAGTGCCATAGGGTGTCAGTGTAGCACTGGACGAGGTTCAATTCTAGACCTTGTGAAATTAAAGTATTGTGATATAATATACTTGTTCGTTAAGAATACTCAAGCGACAAGATCCGCAAGGATAGTCGCGCAAACAAGGAGGGCCGTATGGCCGCAAAATCCGCGTTTTCAATAGTGGGGTTAGCCCACAAGCTCTGTTTAGCTTTCGAAGCACAGGGCTTCACGCCTGAACTTCTGAACGCACTTGCTGAAAGTCCGCATATCTTGGCTGAGCTGCGCAATGTCCAACGTGGCTATTCGGAGATCAAACCGATTACCTACGTTATCGACTGTGACGCCAAACCATTTGTACCTGATGAGTTGGAAGTCTTCGAGCATATGCCAGGTGGTGTAGTCGTTTGGGACCCAACGAAGATTTGCCTGTTTCTCTCAGAGCGACAGAAGTGTGGTGCACTCGTAGTCGGAAACAAGCTGCGTAAGGAGCTCGCTCGAAGTCCGACGATGAACGCCAACGTCTTGAGCTTTCTGCTCAAGAACCCGCACCTCATTCCGGAGGACTGGAAGTACGACGAGCGTGGCAACACGCGCTATATCTTTTTCTGGGGCACAATCTACCGCGACGTTAGTGGACAACTGTGCGTTCCGTATCTGTGCTGGAACAGCTCAGTGTGGGTCCAAAATTATCACCGGTTGAAATACGTATTCACTTATATTCATCCCGCTGCGATGTACGTGCACTAGCACTGCTCAGCTTTCAGCCGACACACATGTGTCGGCTTTTTTGTTGGCGGCAGTGCTTGCATTATGGAGAATTCGTTGTATAATATATTTGTTCGTTAAGAATTCGAAGGCAAGTAGACTGACGAGCGAGAATTTAAAGGAGTACGCATGAGGACTATGTTGAAGCGCCAATCTGGGAGTCGGGCGCATACGCGAGCTGAACATTCAATCGACTGTGACGCAGATCCGTATGGGCCCAGTGGCTGGAGCGTGAGGGCGCATCGTAGACGGGGCATTGTGCTCTGGGACTGCGGTAAGGTGGCACTGTTTCACTCTGATCGGCAAATGGGTGACGCGTGTATCACCGGGTTTGAGCTCCTCAAAGAGCTCAGCACGAACCAATCGATGAATGCCAACGTACTGGACTTTCTTCTGACTCATCCGCAATACATCCCGAAGAGTTGGAAAGGAAAGTACGTGTTTTTCATGGATACGATCTACGACGATGATGAAGGCGACGGATGCGTTCGCTGTCTCGCGTTTAGCGGCATGCATTGGTTTTGGTCGCACGGTTATTTGCGCGACAAATTTAGTGCGAATAACCCCGTCGCTGTCCGTGTAGTATAAGACTTATTTGCTTCATCGGCAGCCGACACACGTGTGTCGGCTTTTTCATACTCTAGATACGGCGGTGGTATACTAATGAGGCATGTCGAGTGCTCGTGATTCAATTTTTCGATCATATGATATTCGAGGATCCTATCCGGGTGATTTTGATACGCAGTTTGCGCAGCGTCTCGGTGCTCGTGTGACTCAGTGGCTGCCAACAGGGCCGATAATTATCGGTCGCGATGCGCGTGCAACGAGTGATGGGCTTGCCTATGCCGTCGTTGATGGAGCGCTCCATGCTGGCGCCCAGATTATTGATGTGGGTGTCGTGTCGACACCGCAATTCTATTGGGCGATACGGTCTCGTGGCGCCACGGGCGGTATTATGATCACTGCTTCGCATAATCCTGCACAGGACAATGGATTTAAAGTTATTGCTATCCGTGGAGGCGTGTTGGAGGTGGTTGGAGGGGATGTATTGCGGCAAATAGTTGACGTGCATGAGCATGGCGCAGCTACAACAGGGACGATAGAATTCGCGTCAGTGCTGGAGGGGTATACTGCGGCTGTTGCGTATGCGGCGCGCTGGCAAGGAGGGCGCGAGCTCGTGACCTCTTGCGATGGCCCACGGGCCGTACAAGCCGTCCTGGAGCGTCTGGGCCCTATTGCTACGAGCGATACGCTGGCGGTACGATTTGACGCCGATGGTGACCGCGTCAATTTCTTTGAGTCTGGTCAGCAGATTCCATCAGACTTTATCTTTCTTCTCCTGGCGGAATACTACGGCTACGCGCCATTGGTGTTTGATCTGCGATTTTCGAAAACGGTACGACAGCGACTTGATGCACGTCAGGTCTCCTATGAGGTGTCTGCGGTGGGGCGTGTGCAATTGACGCAGGCCATGCATCGCCTCGGTGCGCAATTCGGGGGAGAGACGAGCGGACACTTCTATTGGAAAGAGTTTGGTGGTATGGAGTGTCCCGAGCTCACGATGTTGCGTGTGCTCGAAATTATGCGGTCCAGCAAGCAGTCGCTAACATCGCTCACTGCTCCTTATCGACTGTATGCGAAAAGCGAGGAGCTTACGGTGCCATTGGCAGATCGAAAACATGCGGCTTCTCTCATGCGCGTATTGCAGCAAAAATATGAGGATGCGCACATCACGCATGTTGATGGTGTCACGATTGAATATGAGGAATGGTGGTGCACAGTGCGCCCATCAAACACGGAGCCCCTCTTGCGAATTGTCGTCGAGGCTATCAATAAAAAAATCCTCGATCAAGCGATCGAGGAGGTGATGACAATTCTTCATCAGGGAAGGTGAGACTTGTAGACAATACTAATCGATGCGATCTCCTCGCCGGGCACGGGGGTCGTTTGACCATCGGCGTGGAGTGCTTGTCGCAGGGTCGACGAGAGCTCGCCGATTTCAAGCGTGCACTTACGAGTTGCGCTTCTTGCAACAGTGCCACTGGGGCGATTGAAATTATCGATAACCCACCGCGGAGGCGGAGGGACGTTCTCTGCTGTCATACCATAGCTCCTTATCGCAACCCCATGCGGCTGAAGGCCTCTTCGAGGTTTTGCGACGCAATAGTTCTAGCTTTTTCTTCTGACTCGGTCAATATTTTCTGCACACGCTGTGGATCGGCCACGAATGCGGCACGACGCGCTTGGAGTGGCTCAAGGAAGGCCACGACGCAGTCGGCGATTTCCTGCTTAAAGACGGAATATGACTTTCCCGCAAAGTGCTCCTCGAGCGATGCTATTGGTGTGTTCGAGAGCGTTGCCATGAGGGTGAGCAAATTGGAAACCGCCGGCTTGGCCTCTTCGTCAAAACGGATTTCGTTGCCTGAATCGGTGACGGCGCGCTTAATTTTGCCACGCACAATGTCTGGTTCGTCGGTGAGTGCGATACCATCATCGCCGGTCTTCGACATTTTCTTTGTGGGGTCTTGGAGGCTCATAATGCGGGCGCCGGTGGCAAGATGGGGTTTGACGCGAGGGAATAGCTCTCCGAAGAGGTGATTAAATTTGCCTCCGACTTCGTTAGTGAGCTCAATGTGGACGACCTGATCTTCGCCAACCGGTACGAGATCGGCTTTGTAGAGAAGGATGTCGGCCGCCATCAGAACAGGGTAGGATAGTAGTCCAAGATTGTTCTGGTAGCTGGCGCCGCGGTCACCCATGGCATTAACCTGGTCAACTTTCTCGCGCCAGTTTGGCAGACGCTCCAGCCAGCCGACGGGAGTAATCGTCGACAGCAGCCACATAAGCTGGGTGTGCTGTGGAATGCGCGATTGGCGGACGAGAAGTGCTTTTTCGGGGTTAATGCCGGCGGCGAGGTAGTCGAGGATGACGTCATCAATCTGTGTCTGAAATGACGCAGGCTCAAATGGCGTCGTAATACCATGGAGATCGACAACTCCAAAGATTGCCAGCTCCGCCGAGTCTTGGAGTTCAATCCAGTTTTTGATGGCACCGATATAATTGCCCAGATGAAGCTTTCCACTGGGGCGCATGCCACTAAAGATACGAGTCATGCGTATAGTGTACGATGCGATGAGAAAAATCGATATATTGACTAAGAGTATATAATAATGTAATATAATAATCGAAAGGAGTGCCAATGAGCACTGTTGAAAGCAGGTTGTACCTGCATGACGAGCCGACGATTCGTGACATTATGGATATGATTGCGAAGCATCGTCGGGCGTGGGATGGATACCGAGTCACGCTCAATATTCATCTGATTCCGGGGCGTGAGGAGTCGCTACCCAATGAGTTTCCGCATCCGGAGCTGCTTGATCAGCTTCGCGAGCGACTCAGAGATGCCGCCAGCGTGGAGACATGCATTCGTAGCTGGGTGGACCCCGAGCGTGAGGAGGATCAAGCAGCTTGGGTCATTGTTGTTCGTTGCTAGTCGTCAGGCGCCCGCACAGCGCGGGCGTTTTTTATACAAAAAACCGCCTCCGAAGAGGCGGGGAGCGCTTACGCTGGGCGAAGACCAGAACCCTTGCACGTTGGGCAGTCTTGTAGTGTGGAATCTATGGGACTTCCAATGTACCGTTCACCGTCGCCATAACAATCAGGGCAAAGTCTTTTAAGAATACTCAATTGCGCCGATTGCATGAGAGCTTCCTGTGATTTAAGGAGGCCTTCAGCAAGTGTCTTGCGATGCGTTAGGACTGGCTCTAGGCCTTCGGTACACGGATGGAGCGTCACTCCCGCAGCAATGAGTCGTTTGCTCAGTTCTTGATAGACAAGTAGATCGTCAGACGCTGCCCTGAAGTCTTCTCGCAGTCGCTCAATGCTGCTTCTCCCAATTCGTCTCAAATTTGTTAGCTCAAGAGCTTCATCAGCTTGTCCGTTTATCATGGCAACTCCTTGGTAGCGTTCTAATGAAATATACATTGATATGCTTAATATGTCAATAAAAACCGCCTCCGAAGAGGCGGGGAACGTCAGCAGCCGTTGGGCTGCGGTGTATACGAAGGCTTTGCAGAAATGCTCACGCCTTTGCAGTCGGGGCAGATCGTGGTGACGGGAGTCGTCTGGTCGCGCCCATCGGCTGAATATGTCACTGAATGAATGCCTTTGCACGTGGCACAGGTGCGTGTTTTCAGCGCATTCAGCTTCGCGACGAGCGCGAGCAGTTCATCGAGCTGAAAATGGAGCCGATTAAGCTCTTCCTGCAGCGCGAACTCGATGCATGACTGCTGCTGAGTGCCTCCGGAGGGAGCTCCCTCAAGATCCGTGATGATTCGGTGCGATTCGCGAACGGTGGTTAACATTTTCTCCTTATCGCGAATGAGCGACTTGAGCGTTGTTTGGTGGATCTCAAGATCGTCAATGATCCAGTAGACGCGATTCAGTGGCATGCTCATACATTTCTCCTTTGAAATGAACGTGAGTATACTATAACAAAAAAATATAAAGTAGTCAATACAACAAAACCGCCTCCGAAGAGGCGGTGAGTACTACCAGCGCATGCCGGTCCCGTTGCAGTCGGCGCAGGTCACGAGATTGACTCCGTTTGGATACGGTGCCAGTCGCTGGAACTGCTTACCCTGCCCGTTGCAGGAACGGCAGACCTTACTGGCGATACGTTTATGAAACTCGTCCGTAACTCTGCGGAGTCGAGTGACGCGAGCGTACATTTTCTTGTGCAGCGCTTTGAGCTCGCGCAGATGCGTTGCGGTACGTGCTGTGATGCCGAGAGCGCGATACATCTTCGCACTCTGTTCGTAGAACTGTATCTCGGAACTTACGGTTGAGAGCTGGGCACTGGCACTATTGAGAGCATTGCCTCCGCTTGCCAATACAGCCAGCACGTCTTGGCCTGCGAAGGGGAAGTGCATTTTCGATCGTCTCATGCGTTACTCCGATTTCTGCGCAGCTTCAGCGAACATCTCTTCGAGCTTACTCTTCATTGCTGTGAGCGCCATTATGCAAGTGTCTATTTCGTCGAGTTGGCGATTCGCATCAAGGAGGGCGCGCGAGGCGATCGTTTGCCATTCTTCCGTGTGAACGATAAGGCGCGTCTCTCTTATCAAGAAGTCTTTGCGATGATTGATAAGCGTCCAGAAGCGCAGTCTCTCCTTGCTAGCCTGCTGAGTCAAATAGATCTCGCCTCGGATTTTACGTGCAAGATCGATGTCCGCGTTGACGGCTTCAATGCTGGTGTATCGAGTACTAATATACTGTAAATCCACGGGATGCTCCTTGTAAATGAACAAAGAGATTATACAGCAATATCATGATACATCAACATCCCGCATGTGCGGGATGTTGGGTGAGAGCTATGGAGATTCGTTTTAGACCTCGATGATGACAGGAAGAATCATAGGACGACGCTCTGTTTTCTGGAACAAGAACTGTCCGATGTCGTCGCGGATTTCGTCTTTGAGATACGTTAGGTTGAGCGGTCGCGCCTTCTCACCTTCGATGATAGTGCGCACGCGTTTGCGTACCTGCATGAGGAGCTCTTTTTGCTCTTTGAGGTAGATGAAGCCGCGACTGATGATGTCGGGGCTGGCGCGCATACGACCGGTCTTTGGCTCCACAACGCAGATGATGGTAAACATACCATCTTCTGCGAGCGCTTGGCGATCGCGAAGTACGACGTTGCCGATGTCACCGATACCCAAGCCGTCCACCATGATGAGATTCGATGGTGCTACTTTCTTATCGAACCACCAGGTATCCGGGGTGAGGTGAATAATCTGACCGTTATCTGCGATTACGATGTTTTCTTCGGGGATGCCGACAGCTTTACCGAGCTCACCGTTGGAAACCATCATGCTGTACTGGCCATGGTGGGGGATGAGAAACTTTGGACGTGTCAGAAGCATGATTTCCTTGAGATCTTCCTGACGTGCGTGTCCTCCTGCGTGGATGTCCATCATGGCGTAGTGGTACACTTTGACGCCACCACGGTAGAGCATGTCTTTGAGGTACTGCACGGATCGCTCGTTGCCTGGAATGACGGAGCTTGAAAAGATAACGGTATCCTTTCGCTGCATCTGGATGTGACGATGTTCGCCATTGACTATACGCATGAGTGAGGCACCTTCCTGTCCCATGGCACCTGTGGCAACCACAGTGATTTGCTCGCGAGGATAGTCCTTAATCTGTTCCATCGAGATCTGGGTACCCTTTTGCATCTTGATGTAGCCCATCTCTTTGGCGATTTCGACATTACTCTTGAGGGAGTAGCCATCGAAGATCACTTTGCGGCCATACTTTTCAGACAGCTGGACGAGCTGCTGCATGCGGTTGATCATCGAGCTAAAGGTACCGACGATGAGCATGCCGGTGGCATCCTTGAAGATGATGTCCATGTTCTCATAGATGGTCTGCTCGGAAACGGAGTGTCCCGGGCGCTCAGCATCGGTGGAGTCCACCATGAGAGCGAGTACGCCACGATCGCCGAATGAGCGAATCTTCATGAGGTCGACCGGCTTGTCGTTGATAGGGGTCGCATCAAACTTGAAGTCGGCTGTGTGGATGAAGTTGCCCGCTGGGGTCTCGATGAACGTTCCCAAGTCATCAGGAATGTTGTGGTTCATGTGGAAGAATTCCACCTTGAAGTAGTCGCCCATCTGTACGACGTCGCCATCTTTGACCACGTGAATGGGGAGCTTCGGGAGCTGAGGGAACTCACTGTGACGCTTGAGAACCAGGTTCTTGGTGAGCTCGGCGGTGTAGATGTCTGGGTTGCCGAGTTTCTGTTGCAAGTATGGTACAGCTCCTACGTGGTCCATGTGGCCGTGCGTGAGGATGAGGCCGCGAATGCGGTCGGTCTTGCCCTCGAGGTATCCGACGTTCGGGATGATAAAATCAATGCCTGGCATGGACTCGTCGGGGAACTTAATACCCACATCAATAATAATGATGTCGTCTTTGTACTCGAGCATGTAGGCGTTCTTTCCGATTTCGCCTAATCCACCAAGTGCAATGACTTTGAGCGTATCGTCGCCCGCTGACTCGCCGAGCTCTTTGGGAGCGCCAATGCGACCCTCGTGAAGCTGGGTGGGCATGAGACGGCGCTGGCTTGGCAATTTCTTACGAGGCATGCCGAGTCGTCGATCGCGCTTGCCGCGCTTTGGTGTTTCGTCTGCTGCTGCAGATGTTGCGCTTGCGCCAGGTGCTGGAGGCTCATCTTCCTTGCGAGGAGGATGGCTTGCGAATTGCTGTGGGCGAGGAGTGCTCCCCGGTGCCTGTGGTTGTCGACGCTGGAAGCGATTGCGACGATGTCCTCCCTGCGGATGTCCACCGGCGTGGTATGCGCGTTGAGCAATAGGCTCCTTTTTTTGAGGAGCAGAGGCGAGAGTTGCTGTGGGTGCTGGCACTGGGTCAAGACCGGGGCCAAATCCTGTTGGTACGGGTTTCGTGTCTGGGGTATCTGACATGCTGTCGTGTGTGCTATCGATGTCGCGCAGTTGAGCGCGGTGGCGATGCAGTTAGGTTAATAGTTGATATGCTACTTGTCCTCACATGAGGTCAATGGTGGGCGAAAGAGGATTTGAACCTCCACGGGATTGCTCCCACTACGCTCTGAACGTAGCGCGTCTGCCGGTTTCGCCATTCGCCCGATTCGGGGTACGTCTAGCTGGTGGCTTTCAGTCGCTTAAATGCATCTAACAACTCTGTAGTCTGCGAATCAATTCCGAGCGATGCCGCTACGGCGTAGCTCGTCCAAAGTGACAGCGTATAGCTAGTGAGAGCCTTTTCTATGAGTGAGTCTCCCGAGAGCGCTACAGTAGTAACAGTATATCCCTTTTCACCGAGTATGGCAAGAAGTGCATCAAAATTCTTTGCGTAGTGTGTGGGCTCATTGTTGTCACGAAAGAGCACGATTGCTGTGGATGATTGGTAGGCGCCTTCCCAGCCGACGACTTCGTTGTGTGCGCCGGAGGGGAACCAATTTACCATCACCTGGCGCTTTGCAGTTTCGGAATAGACCATCTTCCAGATGCCGGTCAGCTTGCGCCAGGGATAGGACGTATAGAGCGAAAGAATGCGATTGCCAATAATTCCTGCCAGCGATGCCCCTTGTGCTTCGAGCGAGGCTGCGTCAAATGACATGGGGATGTGCTGCGCCATCGAGAGCGATCCAAAAAGAGCCGACGTCATGAGGGCGACATTGACCCGAGGGATCGCATTGGCTGCAGGCAACACGATACGAGGAGAATTGTCGTCTGTCGCTAGTTTTGCGAGTGAGCCACCAGATGTGATGACGAGTGTTGATGCCCCCAGAGCGCGTGCTGCCTTATATGATGATATGGTCTCTTCGGTGTTACCAGACCATGACGTGCAAATGACGAGATCCTGGCTGGTCGCTCCTGATGGGAGATCGTAGTCCCAATGCACGAGTACGCGTTCTCGGACCATCGATAACAATTCACCGGCAACAGATGAGCCTCCCATGCCACAAGAAATGATACGACCCGATGGTGTGGGCATGGCGTGAGCGGATCCAAGTGCAACGCCAGTTCGTAACTGCTCGGGGATGCTAAGAATGTAGTCTCGCATGGGCTATTTGAAGTCTCGTTCGGTGTCGATGTACCAATCCACGATATCAGTGAAGCGTCCCTCAGGGGTTGCGATTAATTCAGTTGGGTAGCCCTTCACGTCTTTTGAGAGTCCGTAGAGGTAGTGTGGGCTATAGAGGAACACAGCGGGGATGTCTTCCAAGAGTATTTTTTGGAAGTCGTCGTATTTTTGCATGCGCTCAAGAGGATTGAGCGTGCTTCGCGCCTCCTCGATGAGACGATCAGCTGTGTCATTTTTGTAGAGCGCGAGGTTGAGTCCTGGCTCTTGACGCTGGCTTGAGTGCCAAGTGGTGAATGGATCGGGATCAATCGTCATAATTTCACCGAAGAGCAAGACCTGGTAGTTGCGATCCTTGATTACTTGCTGGAGTTGCGAGATGGGGAGCGCGTCGATGGTGACTTTGATGCCGAGTTTTTCCCACTGTGTTTTGATTTCCGATGCTACCGTGGCCAGCTCTGACCAATTGGAGGTTGTAATTTTGAGCTCGATAGGATCCTTCCCTTTTGCAAGGATGCCATCACCATTGGGCGTCCATCCACCGGCCTTGAGGACTGATTTCGCCTTAGCGAGATCATAGTCGTATGCGCGAACGTTGGGATTGATGTCTAAGACACCACCCATCATAGGTGAATCTATTAGGAACGCGTTGCCGTCCATCGCTTCGTTGATGATTGAGATGCGATCGGTCGCATAGTTGAGTGCGAGGCGAACGTTTTTATCCGATAGTGCCTTTGATTGATTCTGATTGAAGAACAGTGCGTAATACCGTGGCATTTTTAGCTGCTCAACGGTGATTCGCGAAGGATACTTGATGTCACGCGCTTTCATTCCCGATATGGAGCCAATACTATCGATGTCGTGCTTATTGAACGCTTCGATGAGCTGATCTTCGGTTCCATAAAACGAAAACGAAAGTGAGTCGATGTGCGCGCGACCGCCATAGAATTTGTCCCACGCCGTGAGCTTGTAACTGGTGATGCGACCTGTGTCGTCTTTTGTGAGTGATGAAAATGTATATGGGCCGGAACCAATTGGTTTTAAGTTGAGCTCGCTGAGCGAGAAGTTGCTGGGACGAATATCAGCCCAGATGTGTCGAGGGAGGATGCCGAGTGTGAGTATGAGAGGGAACTGCGCGTACTTATTTTTCAGGTGGAAAATAACGACACGGTCGCTTATTTTTTCAGCCGTAACGCCCTGCCAGTTTGCACGGATGCCAAGGGGGACTCCATAGTCAGAGTTTTGAGCTATCGCTACGGTGAAGAGGATGTCATCGGCTGTTACCGGTGTACCATCGTGCCAGAGAGCATCCTGGCGTACGGTGACGCTTAGCGAGAGGCCATCGGTTGTGGTCTCTGGGAGGCTTTCAGCCAGATCGGGTACGAGTTTGCCCTTGCCGTTGTAGCGATACAGACCAGAAAATACGAGTGAAGCAATATCCCGATCCGTGTCGCTTGGAAGGGCAAGTAGTGGATTGATGAGGCGAGGGGCGCCGAGTATACCCTCGGTGAGGTTGCCCCCATTGGAAGGAACCTCAACGGTGTAGTGTCGATAGGTGGTTATGGGGAGAGACGCAAGCGAGCCCAGAAAAATCAGTGCTAAGGCGAGAATAAGGTACCGCTCATTCTTGCTAAGTACTTTTGGTAGTAAGCGAAGTCGGCTTCGAAGGGGTAGCTTGCGCGCAAGTGAGTCTTTGATGCTCTCTCGCTCCGCTCCACCACCACCGGTGTTCATACCAAAGAAGTCCTCGAGCTGATTGTCGTACTTGTGCATCGGTAGTAACCGCAGCTACGTTAGGCGCCGAGTATCAGGCGCGCAATGGAAACACCCAAGAAAACAATGGTCAGAACAATGGTCGCATAGAAAACGCCACGCTCAACCCCGCGCTTGGTGCTGTACTCCATGCCCGTTCCGCCGATACCCGCTCCTAAGCCTTGTCCGCGTTGCTGCAATAATATGGATACGATAAGCAATAGCGCTGAACCGACTTGTACATAGGTAAGAATGTTTGTCATAAGTGATTAGGAATTGTGTCCCTTGGGTGCTAGCACTGTGGTTATAGCGCTAATGATGAGCGTAGACCAGAGGAGCGACCAAAGGCCAGAAATATAGACACGATCAACGAGCTCGGAAACAATCCATAGGATGCCAGCGTTTAGGATAAAGGTAAAGAGGCCGAGGGAAATGAGGAGAAGTGGGAAGGTTAGTACTTTCAGGATCGGTCGTAGGAACGTGTTAAGCGCCGCGAGAACAAATCCTGCCACCAAATAGCTCGCGAGGCCTCCATAGACCACAAGACCGGCTAAGACGCTATCTGCTGCGTAGACCGCTAGCGCGCTAACGAGAATGTTTATAAGGAATTTACGTGCCATTTCAGGAAATTAGAATAGCATAATCGGTCCTACTTTTCAACGCTCTGAAGGGTTGGTCGCAACGTTTTGCCATGACGTTTGCGATAGTGCTTGATAGAAAAACGATGAGCTTCGTCGTCGATGTGGGTCACGAGCGCGACAAGCGATCGAGGCAAATCGGCGAGCATTCGTACTTGCGAGTCGAGACTCGATAGTAGGTGGTCACCCTGATGACGCTCGTCTTTTGTCAGTGCAATAACGGGTAGTGATATGTTGTGGGTGTTAAGCGTGCGAACAACAGTATTGAGCTGCGCTTTGCCGCCGTCTACGAGAATGAGGTCAGGGAGGGGCCACTCTTCGTGCTTGAGTCGTCGCTCCAGCATTTCGCGAAGTTGAGCGGTGTCGCCGAGCGACGCGTCGCTGATATTGAAGAGACGATAATCGGCAACGCTGGGATTGCCGTTGCTAAAAACAACCATTGCACCCGAGACGTGCGCGCCCTGAATGTGAGCAACATCATACCCCTCTATACGAAGTGGTGTCCGGGCGAGGCCGAGATTGTCGGCAAGCTGTTCGATCGCATGAGGATGACGAGCAGAGAGTCGGCGTCGATTCGCAACGAGTTGGGCATTTTCGAACACACGTCGAATACGTTCGATGCGCCCCTGAAGCGCCAGCGCTTCTTCGAGGCGATGTTGCGAACCAAGAAGTTTCATTTCTCGCTCCAATCGTCGAATGAGTGTGTCGCGTTTGCCGTCGAGAATATCGCTCAGCGAGCGAATGGTTGCTGCATAGTCTCGCAGTTGCGCTGATGTGGCAGGCGTCTTGAGGCAGCAGTATCCGGGACATCTACCCATGTGCGCGTTGAGGCAGGGGACGTGATGCTTCTGTTTGCAGGTGCAGTACGGGAATAATCCACGAAGCCATCGCAGTGTGGTGGTGAGCGATCCCGAATCGGTGAACGGTCCGATGAGTCGCTTGAATGGTTTTTTGATTTTCGGACTACGTGCCTGGTGGGTGAAGAGTGGCTGAGGAAACTCCTCGTCCGTAATACCAACGTAGCCGTACTGCTTATCGTCGCGCATGACGATGTTGAATTTTGGCTTTGTTTGCTGGATCGCTCGGGATTCCAAAATAAGAGCTTCGATTTCTGTGCCTACAGTTTCCCAAGTGATGGTAGTGGCGTCCTCACGCATTGCCAGAATACGAGGGTCTTTGGTGTTCCCATACGACATGATCCGCGCCTGGAGATTGATGGCCTTACCCACGTAGAGCACGCGATTTCCATCGTCTCGCCACATATAGACCCCGGGGGTCCGGGGTGCGGTTTTTGCGAGTGCCCTAAGCTCGGTGACCTTCATATATATATTATGACACAAAAAGAGGTGTTTTTCAATGATTTCGTTACCCGAGCATCTTGTGTATGCTCGGGTCATGTTGAATCATCTCGAGACGTCGATTCTCGTAACGCTTGCGTATTACAACGCCCTTCGTTGGCCGTTGACAGCGCTAGAGGTAATGCAGCGGCGCGCTCCCTTGCGCCGTGAACGATCATCCGTCGAAATCGGAGCTATTATTGCCGCGCTTGATCAATTGGTTGTGCGCGGGTCGGTGAAGACGCAATCGGGTTTGTACTGGATTGGATCCATGCAAGACGATGTGGTAGCCAATCGTATTACTCGCGAGGCGTTGAGCGCTGATGCCTGGCCAAGTGTGCTTCGAAGTGCGTGGTGGCTGCAGGCTGTTCCGATGGTGCGAATGATTTCCGGTAGTGGTTCGTTGGCAATGGGTTCGAGCGGTATGAGTAGTGATTGGGATGTTTTCGTTGTTGTGGAGCATGGGCGGCTCTATACGGCGCGTTTCGGTCTGTTGGTCGCCGCATTTCTTCTGGGGCGGCTTCGAACAAAAGAGATGCGAACCGCGCCACACCGTTTTTGTTTCAATCACATCATCACTGCTGATAGCCTGGCGTTGAAGCACCGTAGTATATTTACTGCTCATGTCATAGCGTGGCTCGTCCCGATGTATGATCCCTGGCGATATGCAGCGCGACTTCGTGATGCAAATAGATGGACGGGCGAGTATGTAGCGGATAGTTCGACGACAGTATTCAATCGCCGTAGCGTGAAGCATTCCTCACTATTGCACGGCATTCGTCGATCGCTCGAGCTTGTGATTGGCACATGGATTGGAGCGCTGATCGAGCGAATACTGCGTTTCTGGATGCAGCAACGTATCAATAATGATCCCAGCACGAGTGCAATGGGTGGACGAATTGTGGCAACTGATCGCGAGCTGGAATTTCATCCACGCTCGTTTGAGGGTGTGGCGTTGCGACGCTTCAATAGCACTCTTCGTGGTCTCGGACTTGGCGCATATGCGCAACATGATTCAGGTCTTCGCTAGGTCTTGACTGTCTCGGACGCATTTTTTACTATTTGGCAACTAGCACTCTCGACATCAAAGTGCTAGTATCAAATTACTAACAAAAAAGCACATGCGTATAAAACCATTACGAGATCAGGTGCTCATCGAAGCCCTGAAAGCAGAAGTGAAGCGTGGAGGTATTATTTTACCCGATACGGTCACCAAGGAGCGACCTGAGCAGGGCAAGGTTGTCGCTGTAGGTGAGGGGCGTCGTGAGGATGGCAACATTATCCCTCTTTCCGTGCAGAAAGGTGACGTCGTGCTATTCACGAAATACGGACCCAATGAGATCAAGATTGATGACAAGGAGTATCTCATCGCGAAAGAGGAGGATATTCTCGCAATTATTGAGTAAGTAACCACATACTACTATGGCAAAATTAATGCTCTATAAAGAAGAAGCTCGTGAGGCGCTCAAGCGTGGTGTTGATAAGCTCGCCAACGCAGTCAAAGTCACCCTGGGACCAAAGGGCCGCAATGTCGTGCTCGATCGCGGATTTGGTTCACCTGTTATCACGAAGGATGGTGTCACTGTTGCCAAAGATATTGAGCTTGAAGATCGATTTGAAAATGTCGGAGCGTCGCTCGTTCAAGAGGTTGCATCCAAGACAAATGATATGGCCGGCGACGGAACGACGACCGCAACGATTCTCGCGCAAGCAATTGTGGCCGAGGGATTTTCTGCAGTGACATCAGGTGCGAATGCAATCGTGCTCAAGCGCGGCATGGATAAGGCAACGGAATGGGTGTTGGAATATCTTGAGTCTCACAAAAAGAAAGTAACCGCCAACAACCTCAAAGAAGTTGCTACTATTTCCGCAAATGATCCTGAATTAGGAAGGCTCATCGCTGAAGTGTTCAATGAAGTGGGTAAGGATGGTGTCGTCACCGTTGAAGAGTCGCAATCGGCAGAGATGGGCAGAGAGCTCGTGGAGGGTATGCAGTTTGATCGTGGCTACATCAGTCCGTACATGGTCACCAACACGGAGCGCATGGAGTCGGTTTTCGAAGACCCCTATATCTTGATCACTGATCGCAAGATCTCATCGATTAATGATATCGTTCCACTCTTGCAGAAACTTTCGGCAGCAGGTAAGCGCGACTTGGTGATTATTGCCGATGATGTCGATGGTGATGCGCTTGCAACTCTTGTGGTCAACAAGCTTCGCGGAAACTTCAATGCACTCGCAGTGAAGGCGCCTGGATTTGGGGATCGCAAGAAAGAGATGCTCGAAGACATCGCTATTGTCACCGGTGGTACCGTCATCGCAGAAGAAAAAGGACTCAAGCTCGAGGCGACTGAATTGACCATGCTCGGACGAGCACATAAAGTAAAGTCGACCAAAGAGGGCACTACAATTGTCGATGGTAAGGGGAAGAAGGGTGAGATTGAGAAGCGCATCCTGCAGCTGAAGGCACAACTTGGCACAACCACGTCTTCCTATGATAAGGAGAAGATTCAGGAGCGTCTCGCAAAATTGAGCGGCGGCGTTGCGGTCATCAAAGTCGGGGCACAGACGGAAACGGAAATGAAAGAGAAGAAGTTCCGCATCGATGACGCAGTTTCTGCAACACGCGCAGCGCTTGAGGAGGGTATCGTTGCAGGTGGTGGCGTGGCGTTGTTCAATGCAGCCCGTGAGCTTGGCTCAGCAAAGATTAAAGGAGTCGCTGCATTTGGCGATGAAGCAAAGGGTGTAAGTATTATTCGTGCGATCTTGGAGCGTCCTGTGCGCGCGATTGCTGAGAATTCTGGTAAAGATGCCAACGAAGTGATCACGAAGCTCTCCACTGCCGCTGATGGGCAGGGATTCAACGCGGCGACAGGCGAGTACGTCGATATGGTCTCTGCTGGTATCATTGATCCGCTCAAGGTGGTGAAGACTGCGCTCATTAACGCCGTCTCCGTTGCTTCGCTGATTTTGACAACGGAATGCGTCGTGACCGATAAGCCAGAACCCAAAAAGGATATGCCCGCAGGTGGTCCCGGCATGGGAGGCATGGATTACTAAGCGGCTGCGAGCGACGAGGAGAAGCACAAAAATACCCCCGCACCTGCGGGGGTATTGCTATTCGGGAACGTACGGATAGTCGCTCAATTCGATCGTTGCACCCTGAGGATACATAGCCGAAATGATGGACGAAAGTTCCCAGATGTCGTCGGCTTCAGCGATGGCATTGGTGGTGCCCCTTACGTATGCCTTCACATCGCCGCCTCGCACAACGGCAATGATTGAGACGCTCGGTACTCGTTCTTCGGTCATGGAGCCTCCTGAAAAAGAACGAGGTTATCATGCATCATCTGGATGCATATCGTCAACACTTTCGCGCTCCGGTGAAATCGGTATACTGTCGCACATGAAGCCAGCGCGTCGAACATCACAACCAAAGATGCCACGATTTATTTTTGTTGCCGGCGGTGTTATGTCGGGCATCGGAAAAGGTGTGACCGTTGCTGCGACGGCACGCATTCTGAAAGATTACGGCTTTCGTGTGAGTGCTGTGAAAATTGATCCCTATCTGAATGTGGATGCGGGGACGATGAACCCGACTGAACACGGAGAGGTGTTCGTCACTGATGATGGTATGGAGTGCGATCAAGATATCGGAAATTACGAACGATTCCTTGATCAAGACATTCCGAAAGCGAACTATATGACGCAGGGTCAGGTGTACCTGTCAGTGATTGAGCGTGAACGCGCGCTCGGCTATCACGGCAAATGCGTTGAGCCGTATCCGCACATACTTGAAGAGGTGATTGCTCGACTTGATCACGCAGCAAAACAATCCAAGGCAGAATTTCTGCTGGTAGAAATAGGGGGCACGGTTGGCGAGTTTCAGAACGCACTTTTTTTGGAGGCAGCGCGTCTCATGAAGATTCGCGCGCCAAACGATGTACTCTTCATGCTGGTGAGCTACTTTCCTATTCCGGCGATGCTGGGGGAAATGAAAACCAAGCCCACACAGAATGCGGTGCGACAAATGCAAGCGATTGGTATTCAGCCCGATTTTATTATTGCCCGCTCGAGTGTCTCGCTTGATGCACCTCGAAAGGAAAAACTTTCGGTGTTTTGCAATGTGCTACCGAGCGATATTATTTCTGCCCCTGATATCGAGTCAATTTACGACGTTCCGGTGAATTTCGAAAAGGATCATCTTGGAAGAAGAATCTTGGAGAAGGTTGGCATGAAGCCTCGACATCACCTTTCACCTGCCTGGCGCTCGATGATTCGCAAAATGAGAGCAGCAAAAATCCCTCTTCGCATTGGCATTGTTGGAAAGTATTTTGGTACCGGGAATTTCATGCTTTCGGATTCATATCTCTCCGTCATCGAATCTATTCGACACGCTGCATGGTTAATCGGTCGATCGCCTGAAATTGATTGGCTCAATGCAGAGCAATATGAAAAGAATCCCAAGAGTGTCAAAGAATTAGATCGGTACCACGCCGTTATCGTGCCGGGTGGTTTCGGTTCACGTGGCGTTGAGGGAAAAATCACTGCGATTCGTCACTGTCGCGAGCACGCTATTCCATTCCTAGGTCTTTGCTATGGCATGCAGCTGGCTGCAGTTGAATTCGCACGCAACGTGTGCGGACTCCGCGGTGCGCACACAACAGAAGTTGATGCACGTACCAAGCATCCGATTATTTCTACGATGACGGAGCAGGTTGCCAATATTCATGATGGCAACATGGGCGCAACGATGCGCTTGGGCGCCTATGATTGCGTCCTTGATCCTGAGAGTCGAAGTGCGCAGCTCTATGGCGCGCGTGTCATTTCGGAACGTCATCGACACCGCTATGAATTCAACAATGCGTATCGGGAAAAACTACAAGAACACGGTATGGTCGTGGCGGGTGTTCATCCCAAGGGCAATCTCGTCGAGATCATTGAGCTGCCGCGGCATCCGTTTTTTGTCGGCGTGCAGTTTCATCCCGAGCTCAAAGGACGACCACTCTCGCCGCATCCTCTCTTCGTTGGGCTGTTGAGCGCCGCGCGCACTCGAAAGCACGCATAGAAACTCGTCAATCTTGCGGGGCGCTCTACAGAGCGTATCGTTGCACCAAGTTCATTACCATGGAGGTGCTGCATGTGCCATTCGAAACTTCGACGATTGTTCTTGGTGTGCTGCCTCGTTCTCAGTGGATTGATAGCGCAGGCATCTGCGTCACAAAACAACGGCACGCAGGTGTGGTTTATCCCCGTTCCGGCGGGGGATATGATGAAGCTCGCGCAACAGCCCGATGCGTGGCCCCAAGCTCGCTCTCGAGTTGATGTCTTCTCGCTCTACTTCATACATGCATATCACCACGAGGGATTCGTGTGTGGTAACGCATGTGGGCCCAATACGTATCCAAATCTATTGACTGCGGTTCCTGAAGGGATGTATCAGTGGCTTTCTGATCGGTTCATCCTTGCCTTTGAGGGAACGTCGATAAAGCCGCATGCATGCACGGAGGACGCGATTCGAAATCAGGCGGCTTTTTCAACCAACATTGCAATCTCGAATATCGAGGACGCCGGCGGACGGCTCACATATATTTCACTGGATGAACCGTTTGCCTCAGGCACCGCGACGGCGCAGCGCAATCCATTTGGAGCTGCCTACGGCGGCTGTAGTCTCTCCGGCGAGCAGGTAGCTCGATTGCAGCGAATCTTCAACGATGTGGTGCTCGCTGAGCATCCTTCTGTGCAGTTCGGATTCATTGAGCCCTATCCATACTTCACGCCCGATGAGATCATCATGCATGCGATGCAGCTCGAAGATGCGGGCGTTCGGCCTGCGTACTTTCATCTGGACTTCGATGTGCCGCGCTCTGTGCGTGAACGAAAGAATTGGATTGCCGATGTTCGTCGTATTCGCGCTTTTTTTGCAGCGCGTGGGATCCCGTTCGGTGTCATCATTGTTGGTGGCGACGGTACGAGCGATCAGGCCTACATGACCGATGCAATCGCCACGATGCGTGCGGCGTATCAGGCTGTTGGTGTGACCGAGCACACCATTCTGCAGAGTTGGGCAGAAGATCCGCCGCATGACCTCATGTCACTCAAGCACATTCCAAATACCGTACCCGAAACGCAGTCGGGAACACATACGTGGTTTATTCTCGAAGTGCTGCGGTACATGGGTATTGCTCGTATGCCCTAAGAAAACCCCCATCCAGTTGGATGGGGGAATTTTTATCGAAAACGCCACGTGAGATTGAGGCGTACGGTGCTGTCGGGGATGAGTGCGGGAGTGACGCTGTTGAAGTATCCCTCGACACCGAGATAGAGGCCTCGCGGAGCGCGTCGTGTCCATACTGGCATCCGCCCGCCGGCAATCAGCGTCCATTGTTCGCGTGGTACAAACGGAGAGTGACCTCCGACGAGTCTGGCGTATTGCAGCGAGCCATGGAGCTGCGCACGGGCAAGCCTGAGGTTTGAGCCGCTTAATCGAGCTCCCGCTATCACTGATTCATCGAGCGCGAGCATTTCAGTTCCCCGAAATGAAGCCATGTGCATCACGCTCGTGTAGGTGTTGGTGTACCAACCCGACACGAGCGCAAAGCGCATGGAGCGCGCATTGTAATCACCGGAGCCAACCTCGAGTAATCCCATGCCGACCCGCATGCGCCTCGAAGTTGCGATGTCTGCGTCGTGCATCGTGAAAACGGCATGGTGTGACTTTGATTCACGATACCCAGCTCCAATGCCCCAACGGAGCCCAAGGAGTTCATTGCTCATATGAGCAGAGACGTCGACGTCTCGCTGCTTTGTGGCAGGGGATCCAACAAGAATGTTGCTCTTGAATTCCCACCAAACCCCTGTCGTTACAAGCGAGATACCGCTTCCGTACGTAGTGATTCGTTCAACGCCCAGTTTCCCAAAGGGATCATTGAGCGGTAGCTGAGCAATCTCACCTCCAACGAATACGCTCGTCGGTTGTGGAGCGCTGTGCTGCTGTGGTGTGCTTGTGGTGCGCGCGGACTGTAAAAGACAAAGACTCAACCCGATGGTGGTAAGGAACATTATTCCTCCTCTACTCTGTCTCTTGTACGATACGCTCTGTGCATTGAATTTCAATCAACATTGTGCATAATGAGTGCATGTATATCTACCTTCTTCTTATTGTAGTTGCGGTGGTGTTGGTAGTGCTCTTTAATGGATTTGTCCGCGCTCGTAATCGCGTCAAAGAGTCATGGTCTGATATCGATGTGCAGCTCAAGCGTCGCTACGACCTCATTCCGAATCTCGTCGAAACCGTCAAGGGGTATGCGGCGCATGAAACGGGTGCATTTGAAGCGGTTATTTCTGCCCGCGCCAAGGCGATGGGCGCATCTTCGGTCGTAGACCATGCACAGGCTGAGAATGCATTGTCGGGCGCACTCAAATCGCTCTTCGCATTATCTGAGGCATACCCAGATTTGAAGGCGGTGTCGAGCTTCAATCAGCTGCAGACAGAGCTTTCCGATACGGAAAACAAGATTCAAGCAGCTCGTCGCTTCTACAACAGCAACGTCATGGTGCTCAACAATAAAGTTGAGTCATTCCCTGGCAATGTGGTTGCATCTACATTCGGTTTCAGTAAAGCGGATTTCTTCGAGCTTTCCGACGCCGCTCAACGAGAGCCGGTGCAGGTGAAATTCTAACGTCATCGCTCGATGGTGAATCTCTACACACAGCAGGACGCAAACGTCCGACGTACGTGGCTACTCATGTCATCGGTGGTGGTGCTGATGATTGGTTTGGGCTGGCTCTTTGGCCAAGCATATGGGGATACCTCGTTCATCTACGTGTTCGCATTGGTGAGTATCGGAGGCAATATTTTCGCCTACTGGTTTTCTGATTCGATTGCACTTTCCGTGTCAGGGGCGCAGCCGGTCGCGCGCGAGGCCAACACTCGGCTCTATCGTATCGTGGAAAATCTGTGCCTTACCGCTGGGCTGCCGTTGCCACGCCTCTATATTCTTCCAGGAGCGCAAATTAATGCATTTGCCACGGGTCGCAATGCAAAACACGCCGCCGTCGCTGTCACTGAGGGGGCGCTCGAGCGACTCAGTGACAATGAGCTCACCGGTGTGCTGGCGCACGAGCTTTCACATGTTGGCAATCGAGATATTCTCATCTCTACAATCGTCGTTGTGATTGCGGGTGTTATCGCCGCTGCATCTGATTTGTTCTTGCGTATATCATTTTTCGGCGGTGGAAAGCGCGACGATAATCGCGAAGGGGGGGGCGCGCTCATGGTGGTAGCAATTATTGCTGCTGTCTTAGCTCCGATTGCGGCAACATTGGTCCAGCTGTCGGTCTCACGAAAGCGCGAGTATCTCGCCGATGCATCGGGCGCTCTTCTCACTCGCTATCCAGAAGGTCTTGCGAGTGCACTCGAAAAGATAGCCGCTGATGGCGCAGAGCTTCCACGTGCAACCAGTGGTACGGCACATCTGTATTTGAGTAGCCCATTTCGTGGTCGCGATGCCGCTTCGTGGTTTACTAAATTGTTTCAGACACATCC
>CAZBFM010000001.1:77235-418660 GCA_964491455.1 uncultured Candidatus Saccharibacteria bacterium
CATTTCGTGGTCGCGATGCCGCTTCGTGGTTTACTAAATTGTTTCAGACACATCCACCGATTGAGGATCGAATACGGATACTGCGGGGGATGGAGTAGATCTCTTGCTTTGCTTGCATATCGCTCGTTGGTAGTATTGAAACATTGACTTTTTTATTAAAATAACGCATAATATATAGATGGGGTTTGCGCCCTTGCGGAACGTTCAAAATCACGCAGTCTGAGGTCTGAGCATGAGGTTCAGACGGGGGATTGCAACAAGTCAGGAGAAGAAACATGGGAAGAAAGAAATCAAATGCTGGTCAAGCCCTCGGCTTGATCACTGATTTCATCCTTGGGGTGCGCAAGGCGCTTCAAGAGAGAGGCGGCAACGAAGCGAACCTCGATAATCTTCGAGAGCCCGCGCTGCATCAGATTATTGCGGCGTATCTTGTCGGGTTGCCAGTCACGGTTGGTCCAATTGGCACGGTCGTCGAGTCGGACTCCGGTCCCGCACTGCAGTTCTTGGACCGAACAATACACATCGGGATCAATCCTAAGCTCTCGACTGATCAGCTTATCGCAATTGGCGGATTCTATGACAATGATAGTCGCGATATCATGCATAGGCTCCATGATGTCACCGAACCTTGTGATCGATCCGTTATGGTGCACCTGCTGCACTATAACATTCCGATGAGTAGCTCCTCCGTTCTTTTCGATATGGAGCGACAGGGGCTTCGTCCTGCAACGTTTCTCGAGCTCGTCTGGATTGGAATCCAGCATTCGACACTGGATCATCAGGTCGCAGCTTTGGGATCGGTTGCGGGAGTGCACGATGAGCAGCGTGTCGCATCCTTGATCGGTCGAAAGCGCCGGTTGCAACTCAGTTGGATGGATCGCCCGTGGTCGATGGCTTGTCGCTTCGCTGCGGTTCCCAAGTAGCGAGGATCAGCCTCCCGCACCACCGCACTCACGTGCGGTGGTTTTTTATATTTATGCTTTCGTGTTTTGTGGTATACCATAGGGTATATCTTCGATGACGACACTCAAGAATAAACATATCGTCGTGCTCGGTCTCGGATTGTTGGGTGGTGGCATCGCTACCGTCAATTGGCTACTTGATCAGGGAGCGCGAGTCACGGTTTCTGACCTCAAAGATGCAAAGGCACTCGCATCATCGGTGAAGCGTGTTGAGGCTCATCTCAAGCGCACCGCGCGCGATGGTAAGTCGTATGAGAAAGCTCGAGCGAGACTCGTCTGGGCATTGGGTGGTCACACCAACGCGCTTATTGATGGCGCGGATATGATTGTCGCCAATCCCGACGTTTCTATTCATAACCCGTATATCACGCGCGCCCTCAAGAAAGGTATTCCCGTTGAAAACGAGGGCACGTTGTTTTTTCAGCAATGGACAAAGCCAATCATCGGCGTGACGGGTACTCGGGGAAAGACGACGACGGCGACGTGGACGAATCACTTCGTTGGCACATCGGTACTCACGGGCAATTCGGTGACGAAGCCATTTTTGGAGGCTCTCACGGAGCACAGTAAGCGCACATTCGCTGTCACGGAGCTTTCTTCATTCGTCCTCGAATACTTCGACCACCTCAAACGCAGTCCCAAGATTGCAATCATTACGAATCTCTATCGTGACCACCTCAATCGACACGGTACTATGGAGCAGTATGCTCAGGTGAAGGCACGAATATTTCAATATCAATCCAGCCGCGACGCGCTCATTCTCAACGCCGACAATGAATGGACGCCGTGGTTTCTACAGCAAAAGTCACTCGCGCGCACATACTTCACTTCAATGAGCGAGCTTCCTCAGGATACGACAGGAGTATGGTTTTGCGATGAGGCGCTGTGGGAGTGGCAACGGGGGGGTGCACGTAAGATACTTGATCTGGCGGGCTTCAGTGAGCGATGGGGTCTGCATAATGTGGCAAATCTGATGCAGGCGGCACTTGTGGCGCATCTCACAGGAGTCAGTTATGATGTTATTGCTCGCAAGACCTCTTCGTTGCCCGTGGTCGCCTATCGTCAAGAGGTGATATATCGGGATAGTAAGCTGACGGTTGTCAACGATACCACTGCAACATCTCCAGAGGCGGGCATCGCGGCAGCGCAGCGATGGGGCGGACCTACCTGTGTTCTTATTGCCGGCGGCACTGATCGCGACCACGACTACAAGCAATGGGCAGAGGCGATACGAACGTCGATTCGCAAGACAAACATCATTTTCCTCTCGGGAAGTGCCACTAAAAAAATGCGACGCGCACTCGGGCCGTATGGTGTTGGTGTTCGCGCCTATGATACACTAAAATCGGCATGGAGCGCGGCACAGAAGAGGGCTTGCAAATATGTCAATTCTGTGGTATTATTTTCTCCTGCAGCAAAGAGCTTTGAGTTGTTCACCAACGAGTACGATCGTGGTCAGCAGTTCAATACAGTAGTCGCAAGTTCCTTGAAGAATAGAAGGAGGTGAGCGTGGTCCATCGACCATTCTTTGTTGATATCGTGTTCGAGCTGATGACGGGCGTGGCTCCATTGCCCGAGCTGTCTCGGCGCGATGCCATGATCACGGTGGTGGCACGATGGGATAGCTCGCGCATTGTTACGCCGCAAGAGCGTGACTGTGCTCGTATCGCATTGAGCTGCATCGGACTTGATTGGCATCTGGCCGACCATATGCCCTACAGCTTCGACGATGTAGCCGCCAAGCTACGCGAAATCGCTCCGGTTCCGATGGATACAGCGGGCGCACTTCCGTATATGAGTCGCCAATATCATCCACCTGCACCTGTGCGCGGCGGACGTTAGCACAACCCCGACGAGAGTCGGGGTTTTTCTTTGCCACGCGCTAGTCGATGCTACATTTTCGTGCTAGGATATCCCAGCTTTCTACGGAGGCGTCTTGCAGTGGTACGGTGCGCGGGGTTGTGCCCGACTCACCAGCGCAGCCAGTGGGCGAGCATGGTAGTTGAGTCGAAATCCCAACGACATATTTTTCTTAGAGCGGAGGCGTCGCATAGTGGTCTAGTGCGCTCGCTTGGAAAGCGAGTGTACCGAAAGGTACCAGAGGTTCGAATCCTCTCGCCTCCGCTCTGTGAAAAATAGTCGTCGGGAGAAAGCGAGTGTACCGAAAGGTACCAGAGGTTCGAATCCTCTCGCCTCCGCCATAGCATTACGGACTACCATATGGTAGTCCGTAATGCTACTACCGCAGGAAGGGAGGATTCGAAGCCCGGAGCGATGTGACGACAGTTGGAGTCACCGCGAGGGCAGGAGCCCAGAACCGAGATGCCGCGACTGGCGGCATCGAGAGTGGCGGGTGAATCCTCTCGCCTCCGCACCAGATTTGACGAATTGTTGGGAATCTGCTATACTTATAGAAATAACAGTACGTTGCGATGCTCGGTAGAGCGTCACGAGACTCGGATCTATTGCGCTTGCCTGATGGCGAGCAGGTCATCTAACGTGACACCATAGAATACTCGGGTCACGTATACAAATGAAGATGACAGAAGAATTAGAGCACAAGCCCGAGGGCTTTGCTGGCCTCGGTATTAACGATACGTTTTTAGAGATACTCACACGGTTTAAGTTTACCGTGCCGACGCCGATCCAGCACAAGGCGATGCCGGTGGCTGCTCGTGGAGAAGATGTGATTGGTATTGCACAGACAGGTACGGGAAAGACGCTCGCTTTTGGCGTGCCGATGCTTCAGCAGCTCCATTCAGGGGCAGCGCAGGGAATCGGATTAGTGTTACTGCCAACACGTGAGCTTGCAATGCAGGTAGATGAGACGCTCGGCAAAATTGGTGGCCCTATGGGGCTTCGCACGGCGGTTCTCATTGGTGGTGAGAGTATGCGTAAGCAGGTGATGCAATTGCGTCGCCGTCCGCATGTGCTCGTGGCCACACCGGGTCGCTTACTTGATTTAGTTGAGCAGGGATATATCAAGCTCGATAAGACGGCTATTTTGGTACTCGATGAGGCAGATCGCATGCTCGACATGGGATTTGCACCACAGCTCAATCGCATCATGCAGATGCTTCCTTCAGCGCAGCAGCGTCAGACGTTGCTCTTCTCAGCTACGATGCCATCCGACATTGTGACCATTGCCAACAAGCACATGAAGACTCCTGTGCGCGTTGAAGTAGCGCCTCAAGGTTCTGCCGCAGAAACAGTGGAGCAGGAAATGTTCATCGTACGCAAAGAAGATAAGTTTGCATTGCTCTTGGATGTGCTTAATCAGTACCACGGATCGGTATTGGTCTTTACCCGCACCAAGCATGGTGCAAGCAAGCTCACCAAGCATCTCCAAGATCAGAAATTTAGTACCGCAGAAATCCACGCCAACAAATCGCTCATGCAGCGCGTGCGTGCACTCGAAGGATTCAAAAAGGGTCAGTATCGCGTGCTTGTCGCAACGGATATTGCTGCCCGTGGTATTGATGTCACCAACATCGAGCTGGTGGTGAACTTTGATTTGCCAGATAGCACGGGAGACTATGTGCACCGCATTGGTCGTACGGGACGTGCAGGGCGCGAGGGGCGAGCTATCTCATTTGCTTCACCTGATCAGCGCCAGGATATTCGCGATATCGAGCGTTTGATTCGCAAGCCAATGACGATCTCAAAGCATCCACGACTTTCGGTCGAGATGCCAACTATTCCCGCTGCTCGCCGTGGCATCATGGGAGGTCGCAGTCGTTCCTATCCTCGTCGTCCTCGATTCGGCGGACGAAGGTAAGCGTGGTATTCTAAGATACTATGACACCGGTTACGATTCTGACTGGCTTTTTAGGAGCAGGGAAGACGACTCTCCTGAACCATATCCTCACGGGCGACCACGGCAAGCGTATTGCAGTGGTCGTCAATGAACTTGGTGACATCGGACTCGATGATCGATTTATCGCGCGCTCGGATGGTGACATTGTTGAGCTCACCAATGGTTGTGTGTGCTGTAGCGGACGCAATGACACCATGGAGGTTCTCTTGTCGTTGGTCGCGCGCTCGAAGCGTGGCGAGCCTATCGATCACGTCATCATCGAAACCACTGGCCTTGCAAAGCCCGCATCCCTGTGTCGGTTCTTTTTGGGGGACTCACCACTTAAGTCATTCTATCGACTTGATGGCGTCGTGACGGTGGTGGACGCCTACCACGGTGTCAGTCAGATGGTGCAGTATCGTGAAGTCAAAGAACAAATCGCGATTGCTGACTTGGTGCTCATGAATAAGACCGATTTGGCAGAAGAACCACAAATCCATAATCTCGAAGAATGGGTGCACGGTCTCAATCCGACTGCACCTATCATACGCGGGAGTCGCGGCGTGGTGCCGCTCGATCGTATTCTGAATGTCGGCGGCTTTCAGCTCATGGGCAAGGAACACATTCTTGATGAGCATCACAATCATGATGAGCCTGTGCATGATTCAGATGTCACCTCCATTTCAATTCGCGAAGAACAGCCACTTGATCGAGGTAAGTTTATTAAATGGCTTACCGAATTTGTCGCCATGGAAGGCGGCGACTTGCTGCGCTACAAAGGAATCCTCCAGTTTGCTGGGTTACCAAATAGAAGCATCCTGCAAGGCGTGCACATGATCCGCGAGCTCGAAGATGCGGGGCCGTGGCCAGACGGCGTTGTGCCGGCGACGGAGCTGGTGATCATCGGGCGACGCTTGATGGCGGATGTGATACGCGAGGGGGTTCGCAACTGCGTCGCGCGGTAGTATACTGTGAGTATATGGTAGGAGTGATCTTGTTTCTTTTTGGTGTGCTCATTGGCATTACAGCAATGTGGCTTGTTCAACATAGCGCTCATCACAGTGCATCTCGTGAGCACATAGGCGAGGCGCACTACGAGCCTGTGCGTCGCGTTGTAGTGGCGCACTTGCGTTCGCATGGGACTATCAATCTGCGACAACTTGAGCGCATGGTGGATCTTCCTACGCATCGCATCTCTTCTTTTCTCAATCAAATGATTGCAGATCGCCACATCATTCGTCACGGACATGGTGATGATGGCGCCTTTTTCACGCTGATGCTACGCTAGCGGAGGTTCTTTTGCAGAGGAGATTCTCATGAACCTTGTGCAGGGTGCTTTTCGGAGGGAGCTTGTAGGCGTGCTTGCGATGCTGCATTTCTTGGCTGCGTATGGGGTCTGGTGGTGCAGCACATGGGGCGTTCCCGTTACTGCCTGGGTGCTCGCCGTTGTACTCTATTGTGTTAGCTCGCTTGGTATTACCGTCGGGTATCATCGTTATTTTACCCATGGGGCATTCTGGTGCGTGCGCGAGGTGAAGTATGCTCTTGCGATTGCAGGAGCGCTCGCAGGGGAGGGTCCACTCTCGAGGTGGTGTGCCGATCACCGGCAACACCATCGCTTCACCGACGGCGATTTCGACCCTCACTCGCCATGGAGTTCACGTGCAGGTGAGGGGTTCAAGCAGTCCGTCCTTGGCTTTCTCTGGGCGCACGTTGGTTGGATCTGCTGGGAAACAAAACGTCCCGAAGGATTTCATCCCGGCGTGCCTGTGCACGATAAGGCTGTAGTTGCATGGCAAGAGCGCTACTACTGGCACATCGTCGCTCTGGGGTTCATCATTCCATTTCTCCTTGCTGGTTGGGCGGGATTCTTTCTGGCGGGTTGCATCCGTATGGTGGCGCACTTTCATGCCACATGGATGGTCAATTCCGTATGTCATCTGTGGGGATCGCATCCGCTCGGACCTGATGGCGACGTATGGAAGCGAGATAAGTCTCGCAACAACGTCTTCGTTGCACTCGTGACGATGGGTGAGGGGTGGCATGGCAATCACCATGTGCAGCCGCATGCAGCGCAGCTCGGGTATCGGTGGTACCACTGGGATCCAGGCAAGTGGCTCATTCATCTCTTCGAGGGTGCGCACGTTGCACGCAAGGTGCAGCGATATACCGTGTGACTATTTCGGTAGGCGTCTCGCATGTTGGGACGCCTTTTTTGTCCTTGTAAAGTGGATATCCTCATGGTATTCTACGTAATGATACAGAGCCTAGGTACGGCATTATTTATTGCCGTCTTTGTGTGTTCGGAGGTGTGTCCGAGGCAATTTCACAGGCCGGTATCTTGCCAATGAGCGATACCGTCGAACAAATCAAGTCTCGCCTCGATATCGTCGACATCATCTCCGGGTATCTGAAGGTGCAAAAAGCTGGCCAAAACTATAAGGCTCGCTGTCCGTTTCATAACGAAAAGACTCCGTCCTTTCACATTTCTCCCGAGCGACAGTCATGGCATTGTTTCGGCTGCAATCGAGGTGGCGACATGATCTCCTTCGTCCAAGAGATTGAAGGAATTGATTTTGTCGAGACACTTCGGATTCTCGCATCGCGAGCAGGTGTCCAGATGCAAGAGCGTCATCCCGAACAGCAGAAAACAAAAGGTCAGCGTCAGGCATTGTTGGCCGTAACGGAGCTTGCCTCGAAATTTTTCGAGAAGCAATTGTGGCACAGCACGTCAGGTGCTCGCGCTCTTGCGTATCTTCGTAGCCGCGGTCTGCGTGACGAGACTATCGTCGCATGGCGCCTCGGTTGGGCACCCAATGATTGGCAGGCGCTTACGGGTTTCTTGCTCGATCAGGGCACCACGGCACCAGCCATCGTCGGCGCGGGTATGGCCATTGATAAGAATGGCCGCCCTTATGATCGTTTTCGAAGCCGCATTATGTTTCCGATTTGTGATTCCAATGGGCAGGTTGTTGGATTCACAGGTCGCGTGTTTGGAGCTGAGGTGGCCGTTGATGGCGAACCGTTGGCAAAATACGTCAACACACCGCAGACGCTCCTCTACGATAAGGGCAACATCCTGTACGGTCTCGATAAAGCAAAAACCGCGATGCGCACGAATGACGCGTGTCTCCTTGTTGAGGGCAATGTTGATGCAATCATGTCATGGCAGGCCGGCGCACAACATGTGGTCGCGACGTCTGGTACCGCATTAACTCCTCAGCAGCTGAAGATACTTGGTCGCTACAGTATGAATTTGGATATGTGTTTTGATACCGATCAAGCCGGCAAAGTTGCTACTCGGCGCGGTATCGGACTCGCCCTCGCGCAAAACTTCGCCGTGCGCATTCTGACGATCAAGGACGCTGAATGCAAAGATCCTGCAGACTATATTCAGAAATACGGTGCCGCGTGGAATGACATTGTGTCTTCGGCAACGCCTGTGTTGCACTATTACTATCAAGACGCGCTGACGACATTTGATCCATCTTCGCCGGCTATCAAGAAGGCAATTGTTGCATCGATGGGTCCGCTCATCCGTCGTCTCCCGAGCAAAGTCGAGCAAGGTCATTGGATCGGTCAGCTCGCGGCGCTCTTGCGCACCAGCGAGTCGGCCGTGGCGGAGGATATTAGCGCAGTCAAAGACGATCTTTCAATGTCAGAGATATTAGCTCCACAGTCCCCAGCGCCCACGCCAGTAATTGTGCCGCTCGCACCACTGGATACCACTGGCCAGGAGCTCCTCGCTCTCCTCGTGCGACAGCCGGCACTTGCCGCTCAGCTAGGTGAGTACGCCGAGCAACTCGACCCGCGAGTAGCGGCGGTTATCACTGATCCAGCGATGCTTGCCACGGGATACGAGGGAGAGCATCGTCATCTGATTGATGTGGCAGTTATGCGTGCTGCAGAGCTGTGGCAGGAATATACACCCCAGCAGCTCGAGGATCACATGGCTACACTGGTGAATCACATGCGCATCAAACAACTCAAAAAGCTTCGCACAGATGTCGAACGCGACATCCGCCAGGCGGAAGCAGGTAGCGATACCCAACGCCTGCGCGAGCTCCTCGGCAAATTTCAAGAATATTCCACTCAATTAAATCAGTTGCAGCAAATACAAACCACGACATGAAGAAATTACAGAAGAAGAAAGTGTCAGGCAAGAAGTCTGCAGCGAAAAAGAAAAAAGTCATCAAGAAGGCGACAAAGAAATCGTCTTCTTCAGCGCGCAAAGGCGTCGCCAAGAAGAGACCCGTAGCAAAGAAAATATCGAAGAAGGCAGCCAAGAAGGTGTCTCGCGGAGCTAAGGCCAGCGCACGCACGCCAAAACAGCCCGTGATATCAGAGTCTGCGGTTCAGGCGCTTGTGGAGAAGGGACGTGCTCGCGGCTTTGTGACGCATGCCGAGATGTTGGCAATGTTTCCAAATATTGAAAAAGACATCGTCGGCCTCGAGACGCTCTACGAACGACTGGAGGGGATGAGTATCAATGTCATCGAATCGAGCCGCGTCTTTGATACCAAGGAGGCAAAAGTCTATGAGGAAAAGAAGCGCATCGAAACTGAATTTGATGATTCTGCCTCTGACAACGTGCAGATGTATCTCAAGGAAATCGGTCGTTACCCACTCCTTTCGGGAGAAGAGGAGATCGATCTCGCAAAGCGCATCGAGCGTGGCGACGATGCCGCACGTTCAAAGCTCGCTGTATCCAACCTTCGTCTTGTTGTCTCAATTGCCAAGAAGTACGTCGGACGATCGGCGAATCTTTCACTGCTGGATTTGATTCAGGAGGGAAACATCGGACTCTTCAAAGCGGTTGAGAAGTTTGATTATCACAAAGGGTTCAAATTCTCGACCTATGCTACTTGGTGGATCCGCCAGGCGATTACGCGCGCACTCGCAGATCAAGGTCGCACGATTCGTATTCCGGTGCATATGGTTGAGACTATCAACAAGTACCAGCAAGTTGTGCGTCGTTTGGTGCAGGATCTTGGACGCGATCCATTACCCGAAGAGACTGCCGCTGAAATGGGTATCGAAGTCGACAAGATTCGTCACATTATCAAAATCTCACAAGACACCGTATCTCTTGAGGCGCCCGTGGGCGATGAGGATGACGATTCATCCTTGGCCAACTTTGTGCCAGATGAGGAGACGATTTCTCCTGCAGTATCAGCGCAACGCAAAATCCTCAAGCAGTACATCACCGAGATCGTTAACGATCTCACGCCGCGTGAGCAAAAGATTCTCGATATGCGTTTTGGTCTTACCGATGGCGTAACGCACACACTCGAAGAGGTGGGGCGCGTATTCTCCGTTACACGCGAGCGTATTCGTCAGATTGAAGCAAAGGCGCTCGACAAAATTCGTCAGCACACCAATGTGGAGAAGTTGAAGAACTACTAGAGCTTCCGAATCTCGTCGAGATTATTATCAGGAAGATAGAGGACGAGAAATCCGATGATAATACTCAAGGGAAGAGTAATGTGGACGTCGTTGTGGAAAAATGCGCCTTCCATCCAGTCGAGGATATACCAGATGCCGCGCCAGATAAGTACAACACCGAGCACCGTGCGAAAACTTGCAGCGAAGTAAGCGAATCGATGATGAAGTCTGCGTCGTGCCATGTACATGTAGTATAACATATGGCATCGACGCCTGTGGGCGTGCTCGCCTGTGGATCATCGAGGATGAATATCGGCGAAAGAAAAACGGCCCTCGTGAGGGCCGTGGATTACTCTGTGAAGATGGTGTGACAGGCGCCACACCGTACTTCGTAGTCACCGAGATCGCCGGGTTGGCGCTGCTCGGTGCCACCGCGGATGCGCTGGGTATAGAGGCCTTTTCCGTAGTTGCCACGACACCGCATGCAGACACCAGGACACACGTGCACCTTTGCTGCCATCGCAAGAAGCTTTGGCATGGGGCCGAATGGCTGTTTCGCGAAGTCCATGTTGAGTCCGGCAATTGCAATCGTGATGCGCTCATCGCTGCGTTCGTCGAGTACGTGAGCAAGCTCGAGCACAAGCCAATCGGGAAAGAATTGTGCCTCATCGAATGCGAAAAACGTTACCGATCGATCCTCTAGAATCGCACGAAGCTCTTCGCGTGTATGGACGATGCAGGCCGGATAGCGAATCGAATTGTGCGATACGCCCTTGATGACGCGACGAGCCTGAATGAACGGCTCCTCGTCGCGACCTTCTGGCGGTCGAATTGCCGCAACCCGCTGACCTTGGTATTCAGCCTGCATGATACGGTCGATGAGCCGTAGGCTTTTGCCGCCGAACATCGGACCAGTAAAGACAACAATCTGCGCCATAGCGCCTCCCTTGAAAGAACGACCTGAAAAGAGTACACTGTCCAGGCGTTGTTCGCAAACGCAACAATCCAATTCCATTCCGGAGTAGCTCAATGGTAGAGCAGGTCGCTGTTAACGACAAGGTTCCAGGTTCGAGTCCTGGCTCCGGAGCAAATCAGGACGGTGTGAATATTCAGCCAGCAGATTGAATGGATTTCGTAAGGTAAACTCTAGGTTTTTACCGTTTAACTGAGCGTTCTGAAGGAAGTATCCTAAGAATTGCTGTTTTTCGGCTACTTCAGAACGGGTAAATATCTCAAGTGCCCTTTGTGCTAATGAAAGCACGGTTTTTGCAGTGATATGGTACTGCTCATCGGCATCCGTGTATTCCTGTAATTGAGTCTCAACCAGTCGCTGCTCTTCCTTGTAGCTCTTCAACTTCTTGTCGTATATGGCGTCAGTAATACGTCCGTCGGCAAGCATATCGATAAGGCGGTCGTTCATTGCTTGGATCTTATCGTAGCGCTGTCGCAGTTCGCTCGTAGCTTCCTCTTGGAAGGCCTTTTTAGCCTCGTGGGCGCGCCTGAGACTGGTAACTAGCATATCTATCCTATCCTGTGGTAGCTGAACTGATTTGAGGGCTTTTATGACTGGCTCGAGCATTTCTTTTTCATTCACATAGGTGCGGCTACAGGTGCCCTTATAATTCGTACAGCTGTAATACACGAGACGTCCCTTCTTTAGCTCAGGGGATACCATACTATTACAGTGCGTACATCTGACGAGACGGCTCAAGATAAAGGGTCTATGTCGTGTTTTAGTTGCAAGATTGCTTTTGCGCGTCATTAGGCTCTGAGCTTTCTGGTATTTCTCAATCGGAATCAGATGCTCGTAGTGATGCGGATACTCTTTGCCTTTGGAGATCATGGTTCCACAGTAGAACGGATCCTTTAAGACCTTCTGTATATTGCTCTGGGAAACCTTCTTACCGATCTTGCTGCGGAGGCCTCGCTTATGTATCTCGTCAGCGATTGCTCGAAAAGACCATCCTTGGAGGTAGAGATCATAGATAGAGACTATGAAGTGGGCCCGTTCTGGATCGGGCACATGAACCTTTTTCTCCTGCATAGTAATCGAGACGTACCCAAGCTTCGGTTGGCCAATGGATTCGCCATTGGCCAGCTTCTGCCTGAAGGTTCGTTTCACGTTGTCGCCAATCTGTAGCACGAATCCTCGAGCAAACATTACGCCCATATCCCAGCGCAGCATCTCGGAGCTGTTAGAGTCTTTGTTAATAATAAGTCCTTCTCGTATAAAATGAACTTCAACTTTGTCTGCCTTGATAAGCTCTAAGAGCAAGACTGATTCTTTAAAACTGCGCTGCATTCGATCGATCGTTTCCACGATTAGTGCTACGCGTTCTTTCGAAGCCTTAATCAGCTCTATTATCTCCTCGAACTTCTTGCGATGATCTTTAAGGGATGATTCATCGAACTGAAACTCTTTCCATGCGTCTAGTTTCCTGCGTACTCGGTACTCACGAGAACGCTCAAGTTGTGCAGGGATGGATTGCCCATCTCGCATCTGCTCTTCCGTTGAGACTCGAGCTAGAATTATCGCTTTCATGTTTGACTTTTGTGGTTCATAATTAATTCTTTCTCTTCGTCACTGAGCTTGTACAGGCTCATAACGTGCATTTCAATGTTCGAAATATCATCGTCAATACTGATTTCGGGATTTACTTTTTTTTGTAGCATTACTTTTCTTACTAGATTTTCAATATTAGTAACGAGTGGAGAGAAATTTTCTTCAAAGTTGGGGATCGGTAAGGATTTAACTATTTCTGGAGAGAAGTTAATTCCACCGTCCATCGAAGAGATCTGAAACTTTTTGTCAATAAAATAAGCCATTACCTTGGAATTTAATATTCCAGTTAGTAGTTCAAGCGATTCATTAAGTTTTGGCGAGTATATTATTGTAGTGGGTATTGTTGAGTAGAACTCTTTCTCTAAGTCAAGAAATGCCCTGAAGTGTCTTATCCCTGAAATCATTATTTTCTGAGCATCGAATAACTCGTACCTTCTCGGAAAGTGTTTTTGAAATTCATTGCACGTAACAATTGGCTTGTTAAAACTTAGTTTTAAATATTTGAATAACTGCCTCCCCCAAAGAGCTTCGTATTTACGCAGAGTGCCTGTGTTGATTAACTTCACCACCCGCTCGTCATTGTCTTGATGACACTCCTTAATTAGAGGTCGAAATTCGTACGCCTCAGATGTGCTAAAAGATGCAAGGACGGAGAACCTATCACCCACGGTTTGGTAAAGCGAAAGTCTATCTAGAAGTTGGTCATTGTTAAATAATAAACCAAAATCCTTTAGATTGATCTTACTCCGCGGCGCAGTTGATTCCGAGTATTTTGAAATCTCAGAATAATTTCGTATTCGAATTATAGGTGTTGTCGTATTTTTTTGAAAAAGTACGACGATTGAAGATATTGAAGCTGTTTCGAAAACTTTAACGCTGGTGAAATTCGACATGCTTAAGAGGCCAGGTGCCAAGAGTTGTCTTAATCCGCCGCCGTATTCCATGGTAAGCCACTTGTTGGGAACAATGAAAGACACATTACCGAACTCGGAAAGGAGAGAGATTGATTTTTCAAAAAAGGGAACGTAAAGATCCCAAGCTCCCTTTGTTGCCGAATATATCTTTGAGAGTTTACGCCGCATAACTGGATCTGACTTAACCATATTAGCTGAATCAACATAAGGGGGATTCCCAATAATAATGTTAAATTCCGATGTGCCGAATATAAACTCGGGATTGAAGAAGTTTGCGGATTGCTCACTATCAAACGGTCGGTATGTTTTGAGCTGCTTAGAAATTTGAGACTCGCCAAAAAGGCCCTCTCCTTGGTTAACGAGCTCGCTGTATTTTGCTCTTAGCTTTTTCTTATTATTTAGACTTTCAGTCTTAAAATATGCATCCCTGATTTCTCGGAGTTTTTTGGCTAACTGCGGGTCGTCTCCAAATGCGACTGCGCGACTCCTATCTAAGTCAATTAGCGAGTTTGCGCAAACAAATTTAAATTCAAGATTCGGTAACGGCTTAATATTTTTAGAATCCGCAGCCTCGTCAACGATGATAGATAGCCAAGTGCGAAGTCTTGCGATTTCCACAGCCATTGGCTCGATGTCGACGCCATAGATATTCTTTTCGATGATCGCAAGTTTCGTTTTATAGGAATCAAATCGTGACTCGAGACGTTCGTAAACACGAACTAACAACTGGAGCATTCCAATTGGAAAGGCTCCTGAGCCACAGGCGGGGTCTAACACCTTGAGCTCATCGAGTGCTTCTATGATTCCGTCCTTGTATGGTTTCCAGTCTCTGCGCCAGTTATGATCTTGGTCTTGGAAGTCTTTATCGGGGGCATCAATAAGCTGAACCAATCTTTGGTCTCTAAACTGATCTTCAGGGATTTTTGTTTTTAAATATTCACGTAGAGATTCACGGCACATATAGTCCACAATCTCACGTGGTGTATAGAACGCACCCTTTGCTTTGCGTGCTTGCTCTCCAGTGTCTTCCGTGATTTCAGCAAGGAGATTCTCGAAGATTCTTCCTAGCATTTCAGGATCAATCGCTACTTGCTGGAACTGACTAGTACTCTCGTCGGTTGTGAAGTTATAGCCATTAAGAAAGTCAAAGAGGTCATTGAAGTAGTACTTTGGGAATGAGAGTTTTGAATTTCTATACAAGTCAGTATCTCGTGCCTCAAAAAGTCCACCATTTAGGAAGGGGGTTACGTCGTCTTTATATTCACGATCGGCAATAGGAGTGTTGAGCACTCCAAAGAATAGATTTTCGAGGTTCTTTCGATAGTATTCGGAGCTATTCTCAAATGCGTGAGAATCAAAATACTTTCGATCTGGGTTGATCACACCTTTTTTGTCTAAGAACCAGCAGAAGATTATGCGTCCGAGTAGGCGATTCGCAAATAGAGACGCATGCTTATCGTCGAGGATATTCTCTTTCGTAAGGTATTGTCGGAGAGTGATAAATCTCTCGCTGATACCTGCGTAAAACTTCTTGTTGAGCGGCTGCAAATCGAAGCTCTCCCACAGAATGGCGTGCACTTCTTTCTTGTTACTGAAATCAGAGATACTAGCCCATTTGGCAAGAATCTCTTGGAAGGTGGCAGTTAGCGCTCCTTTGAGCTCTAAAGTGCGAACGACGTAGTTATTACTCAAAACTATAATCACTCTGTCAGCGCTCTTTGGCACAACAAAATCTATCCCTACGTTATACTTTGAGTTAAACGACTCATCCTCAAAATTTGGAGTAAGGGCTTGGGCCCACGCAATAGTTCGCTTCGACGGTTTGGTGACGCCGTACAACTTGAAGTCTATGTTGAGCTTGTTGCCGTTATGAATCTTGTACGTTGCCTTACGATCTATAATAACTTGATCCTCAAAAAACCAAGATGCATTGGCTCTGATCTTACCATCGCTGTCGGAAAACAATTGGAAAAGATTCTGGTCATCGGGCGATACGGAATCATCTAGAAGATGTATTACGGCGAGAATAACTTTCTTGGCTTGAGCAAGAGTTTTATGCTCAGATAGGGTATTGAGCTCTTTCTGTATTTCTTGGATTGCAGGCAGCGGCTTATTCATTGTTCTTCACGTAAAACAGCACACTTTCTGCTCGCTTAGGCAGTTCGATGGCGTCCTTGTCTGAGTGATTACTTACCTCTTTTGCAAGTGAGACGAGTTGTTTCAAGTTTTCGTTATATACCTCACCTTTGTTCTTCTGAGCCATTATTCTTCGTTTCAATTGACCGATGTCGCGACGATAGAAAACATCTTTTGTTTTGAACGCATCCCGAACGATATCAATTTCTAGCTCCGTATAACCAACTGAATGCATCAATCGAAGTATTTCATTCTCCTGGCCGATTAATGCGCCAATCTCTTCCTCACCAAAATATTGAACGACATGAGATTGGAGTTGCTCTTTTACCGCAATCTTATTTGCAGTTATCTTGTCTATTAATCGCTCGTTATCTTCGGGGGTAGTGCGCAACCACTCAATAGCCTGCAGTTGGGACGCTGCCTGTATTTGAGAACCGTCACGATCAATCTTTGCAAACTGAAATCCTACTTCTTCTCCAGATTCAGCAAACAAGCGGGCCATTCCAAAGACTTCAGGTTTATCCTGTCCACGAGAGCTATTGCCAGGCATCAGGGCCCACTTGCCAGCAGATATTTCGTAGATAGATTTCTTGTACTTTTCTGGGTAATTAGCGTTCGAATTAAATCTTTTTAGATCGAGAACAAATTCATCTTCAGAAAGCAGGAAGTCCGAAGCCTTTTCTGCGTCTTGAAGAGCTTGCATTCGTTTCTGAAAGTCAGCACTGTAAATATCACTCACTGAATCAGTGTATTCAATCGGGTTTTCTGGTTCATCGAGCACGGGCGTATCAGTGCCGATGGTATTCTTGATGATGTCGATCTTTCCTTGAAGTCGTTGAATCAGCTTGAGGTATGAGTCGAGCTTTGCCTCAGGCCGCATATTATAGATGTATACTTCATCAAAGGTAGAGCCGAGACGGTTTACACGGCCATTTCTCTGAATCATACGCACTGGATTCCAGTGGAGATCGTAGTTGATTAAAATACCTGAATCTTGAAGATTTTGACCTTCAGAGAGCACGTCCGTAGAGAATAGGTACTGTAGGGGGGTCTCTCCTTCTTTCAACTGGTACTTCTTCGATACAGGAGAGAACCGAGATGCAATGTTTTCTGCGTCGCTACGATTCTTTGATGATACGAAACCAGTGTTTGTGTGATTGATAGATGGTGCATATTTGCCGATGCTCTCTTCAAGGTAGTTGACGGTATCTGCGAAGTACGAGAACACGAGAACTTTTTTATCTGGTTGCTCTGTGCGTAGCTTTTCGAGGCGATCCGCAAAGCATTTGATCTTGGAGTCGTCTTTATTGAGAATCTCAAGTTGTTCACGAATAATCGCGACAAGCTCTTTCTCTTTTGCGAGATCTGCCTTGATAGTCGCTAGCTCGTAATTCTTGTCATCAATAACGTCGAGGGTATTTTCTTCCAGTAATTCCGCATCGATCTCTATATCTTCATCGCCTAAACTGATACTTAGTGCCTCAACATCATTGAGTGATACTATCTTCCCGTCTTTGATGCCCTTCTCGAAGAGCTCAAGCTTGTGCGCATATGTATCGAGAGATGATCGGAGTGCGCTCACCGATGATTCCATTCGCTTCAAGAAAACCGTTCGCAGGATACCGAAAATGCCGAGCTGTAAGAGAAGTCTTTTGCTCTGATCTGAACTAAGCCCGATCTCTTTGATTTCGTCTCGTGTTTTACCGTAGTACTTACTCTGATACATCATCCAGCGATATGGAATGAAGCCGAGCATTAAGATCAACTGGAATACAAAGTACATCGGGTTTTCATCATCAAGAACCTCCTGGCCGACCCTCTTTGTTACGAGAGACAGTTGATCTGTAGGATGTTTGAGATCCTTACACTTCTCGACGATCTCGTTGGGATCGAGGCTGTAAATAAGATTGAGGTCAAAAGACTTAGAGTCGACAGATTTTATCTTTGAAACAAGTTTCTTATCAAACTCGTACACCGTAACTTCGGGGATTACCTTGGGAAACTTTTTAGTCACACCATCGATGGTGAGTGATCCATATTCTTGCTCAATACCTTGTCGAGTACGACGAACAACAAATGTACGGATAATTGGGGTCATTATCTGCTTGATGTAGTTGTAATCTATCTTTCCGTGACGCTTAAGATCCTGGTTGATCTTCTTTTTAAGGTTTTCGACTGCTTGATAGAAGCTGATTTGAACCGTCTGTTTTTGTTCGTCTGCAACCGTAACCTTGAGAACTTCTGCATCTCCACCAGTACCAAGAAGGATCTGGTTTGTAATATCGCTCAACTGGTTATTTATTGGCGTCGCAGTGAGGAGTAGAACGTGAGCTTTAGGATTGGCGCGTACCCATTCAAGTAATTGTCTAAACCGAGTACCGCTCGTCTGGCGTAGGTTGTGGGATTCATCGATCACGAACAATGACACGCTGGCGATGCCATCGAGTTCTCTCTTCTGTTCAATCTCGTTGCTGTTTTGTAGGGTGTTTGGCCTGAGGCCAAACACGCCTTCGGAAGCGAGCTCTTTTTGCCATTGCTGAACTAGAGATTTTGGACAAATAACCTCTACTCGCTTTTTACCCTCTGGGTTATCCAAGTACTGCTTCAATACGGTGATCGCTGTAGTTGTTTTTCCAAGACCAACCGAATCAGAAAGCATGGCTACGTTGTACTTACGCAGTCTTCGTAAGAGGGAGTGTACGTTTTTTTGCTGAAAATCGAAAAGAGTTTTGCCTTGTCCGCTCTTTACGGAATTGAGAGGATCATCTTGAATCTCTTCTTTGTAGAGTTCGTAGAGTGTCTTTATGTATGTCTCATATGGAGAATAAAGCATATCCCCGACAGGAGAGGATTCGAGAATCGCACCAAACTCCTCATTCCATCGCTCTGTAGTTTTGTCATTCCAAAGCTCGTCGAACCAAAACAGGTGTCCGATTTCTTGCGTCTCATTCTTCGGCTGGAATAGTACTACTCGATGATCAGATTCAAGCGCATTGAGCTCGGAGTTATGCGTGAGGCCATTTTTTGTTAAGTTTGAAGATCCTATAATGCCAACTGCTTCATCTGATGCGTATGAGCCCAAGATAAAACATTTAGCATGTAAAAAGTTCTTGCGATATACGCGCACCTCTAGTTTTCCGTCAGAGATCCACTTCTTTATTTCGGTAACTACACCTCGTAGATCAGAATCAGGGGCAAGCATTGAAAGATCGAACTTGAAATCTTGATCTGGATAATCAAGTTCTGGTTGCTGGAGTTGATGGCGGGGGATGAGCGGTTCGCGTCCGATTAACAGTCGTATTTTTTCGAACTTCGTAAGGTGAGGCATCACGAGTCTCATCGCTTCAAGATCCCAATAACCAGTCGCGATAGAGATTTCATTGTGCGATTTGCTTGCCTCGATGAGAGTGTCGAGGAGGGTATTTCTTTGGTTGTCGATTATCTTGGGTAGTTTCATGAAATTATTTTGTCTTACTTGCGTCTAAGAACCGTTCAAATTCTATTCGTGGGATTCGAAACTCTTTACCAATCTTGTGTGCCTTGAATCGTTTCGCCTTGATATAGCGATAGATAGTCATGACATTTACTCGGAGTTTGTCGGCTAGTTCTTGAGCGGTATAGTAGCTCTTTTCCATATGGTTAGTATACTTTACTTTGGTTTACACATCAAATCTTGGAAGTTTGTAACTTTCGAAGATATTGATCTGATTTTCGATGTCCATGACCCAGCTATGACAATCCGATCGTTGCTGCAGGCTGTTCAGCTGCTTAAGGCTAGATGCAATACGATACCATGTTTGTTGATCGCAGATTGTTGCTATCTCCTTGCGCAATCCACGAATGCCATCCTGATCTCTTGATAGGGTAGCGAGACCTACTTGGTAGATAGCTTCTTTTGGCGTAATCGCGCCGTTACTTCGGATTATCTTCTTGAGCGTAGCTTGCGGGCCACTGGCGGCATCATACAGGAATGCATTCTTTTCGATGACGAAGTAATTCCAATACATCTGGACTACCTTTCGCCAGAGATCTCTTCGAAAGATAGCTCTAAAGCTTGGGTTTGCCTCGAATCCCAGCTTTACCAATACAGCGGACATCTTGTTCTTGTTGACCAGCCGTACCTCGAAGCGCACGATCTCGGGTAGTGTACGTTTTATACTTGTATCTCTGAATAGTGAAAGCTGGAGAGGCAGGCGATCCTTCTCAACCGCTCGGCCGACAGAAAGTATTTTGTCTTCAGCGATTTTGTCATAGATCGCAAATGCATGTGACTTTGAGTGATACTGCAGAGCGTGGCCATTGTTTTTATATTGCTTCCTATCCATTTCCATTTTCTCCATGAGGTCTATCTTCGCTAATTCCGCGATGACGAAAGGAGCCCTGTATCCGCCCCCAATGACGATGTTCTTTGCTGGATGAATGGTAATGACAGTGGCATCGCGTATGCTTTGATCTGTAATCCGAATCGTTCTTCGCTTGAGGCATACCTGCAATCGCTCGACTACTTGTTCGAAGTCAGATTCTTCGACTTCGTCCACGCTATTTCCAAGCAGCATCTTTTGGACAGAGAACTGCATATTGATCCACCATGCTTTGCCGCGACGATAGAGGGAGAACACGGGCATATAGATTCCTTGGCGCTTTTCGAGTGGAGTTGGATTGCTGTGATATTGAGCGAATCCTCGTGGATCCATATTTGTCATGCTCTTGGTTGTGCCAAAATGCGACATATCTTCTATCTCAAACTGATGGCGGGGGAATGATAGGACGACGGTATCCATGTGAATTAGGAGTTATCGTTTGGTTTATACAATTGCGGGTTTATTCGCAGGTCTATCCGAAGGAGCAGATCAAACGCGCTGACGAGATTATCAGCGTCAAAGTCAACCCATTCGTAAGGTTGTTCTTTCGGTAGGTTGTCTTCTTTGGTCGGCTCTTCAAACATAAAACCTGATGGTTATGACATCAGGTTACGCTTGCTACGCTGCCTAGTATAAGAATTAATTGATACTAGTTAACTTCTTTTCCGCTTTTCGATTTGTCTGATTTTCCCAATATGGCCGTCATCGAGGAATACCCCAGTATCCGCAAGTTGTTTTCGGATTTGAGATAGCGACAGCTCACGTAATTCATAAATTCGATCGTTTATTTGCTGCTTCTTTTTAGTTCGGATTCCGTTGAGTAGCGTCTTCGTCGTGTCTCGATATGCAACAATGTCCTTCCAGTTTCTTGATATGAAATCCTTTAGTTGATTCTGAGTTGCCTCTGGGTTGATGAAAAGGGCAACAGGGTGGGTCTTGCTGATCTCATGAAAGTGCGCATACATGTGCTTCAAAAGTGTGTGATCAGTTTCGCTGTACCATGAAAGTTCGGAAGGTAAATGGTCGATTCTAAAGAGATCATCATGTTCGCTGCTGTATCTTAATGGCGCATCAATTATCTTATTAAAAATTAAATAGTATCTAAGTATCGATGCGATGATCATGCTAGTTATCCCTTGTTGCCCCGTAAATGCCATACAAGTATTTATGATCCGAATAGAGGGATTCGGATTGTCTTTGCTGGGTGAAACAATTCTAACGGGGACATAGAAAAATGATTCTATTGGCTTTGTGATTTCAGCGGCATCGATTTCAAGGAATGGCATGCCACTCGGCGGTATTCCAAGGATCTCGCGGTAGTCCTTTATAAACTTAGCAACGGTATCCTTCCTGATGAATTCCTCAAAAAACTTGATCGTTTGCTGGGCGGACTTGCTAAGACCTTGGCGCGTAGTAGCGATCTTCATGTGTCACTTTACATTACTTTACATTCCTAGTATTTTCAATAAGAAAAGTGATCTATGAAAAAGGAGTTCAAAATAAAGGAACGCGGGCTCTACAAACCAGGTAGCGATGAACCCTTCAAGGTTAGCCGCTCTGGTATTGAGCTGTTCACGGAGTGTCCGTGCTGTTTTTATTTAAACAATCGAACTGGTATTCGGCGACCCTCTGGCCCGCCATTCAACATCAACAAAGCGGTAGATACGCTTTTGAAGAAGGAGTTTAACGTTCACCGAGCAAATGCGACACCCCATCCATATATGAAGCACTATGGCATTGATGCTGTGCCATTCCAGCACGAGATGATGAACGAATGGCGAGAGAACTTCAAAGGCGTTAGGTATCATCACAAGTCCACGAATTTGCTTGTCACGGGCGCGGTTGACGATATTTGGGTCAATCTATCTGGGGAGCTCATTGTGGTTGATTACAAGGCGACCTCAAAGAACGAGGAGGTGAGCTTGGACGCGGATTGGCAGATGAGTTATAAGCGTCAGATGGAAGTGTATCAGTGGCTTTTGCGCCAACTTGGATTCAAAGTTTCGAATACTGGATATTTTGTATACTGCAATGGAAGAGCCGACGCGGTGGCATTTGATGGTAAAGTTGAGTTTGATGTGGTGCTTTTGCCCTATGAGGGTAATGACGGCTGGATTGAGGATGCGCTCATCCAACTCAAAAAGTGCCTGGACAACCCCGAGACACCCGCGCCAACGAGTGACTGCGAGTTCTGCGGGTACGCTCAAGCTCGCTGCCATGTCTAATCGCTTCGGCATCCCACTCGAAGTTGAAAACAGGCTTCGAGCTCGTGATAAGTATTGCGTTTACTGCGGAAAGAAGATGGCTGCATGGTCTGTTCGAAATAGCAAAGATGATGAGACCATTGAACATTTTAGAGAAAAGGGCCCGTTTTATTGGAGGGGACATCCGAAAGCTGACATAAATAATGAACTGAAAGAAGATGACTTGGCCATATGCTGTCGTAGTTGCAATTCAAGTCGTAGTAGGTGGAAGTTGCACGATTGGTTCACGAGGCCTTATTGCAAAAATAGAGAGAGACCGATAGATGAAGGATCAGTTGCTGAACCAGTCAAGCAGTATATCCGACGGCTAGGTTTAGCAGCCTGATACAGATCTGGGCTGTCATTTATCTTTGCGCATTCAGAGAGTATAGTCGTGATATGAAACGCTCAGTGATTATCGAAATACTTACACTGGTCGTTCTGATTGTCCTTTTGCTCACCATATCGGAGCAGAGCAAGCATATATTTCTCTACGCATGGGAGCGGCCAGAGGACTTTTCTTTTTTGAAAAATGTTCCTGAGCGTAGTCGTCCGACCATCATCGTTTTCTCAGGAGCCATATCAGTGCGTCGTGATGGTCTGTCTTTTTCGCAGCGGAGCAATCCCTTAAAGCTCCCAGAGGGTACTCGAGTAATACCGCTTATTCGAATTGATAGCTACGTCAGTTCAGCTTCATTCGCGAGCTACTTAGATTCGATCGCTCAGCTCGTTGTGAGGGTCTGCGGTGGGAGCGCTGAGTGCCAGTTAGACTTCGATGATGCTCGCCCAAGCGATTTCGAGAGGTATGGGGCACTTATCGAGCGCATTGCTGCTGAGATCCCAGAGACCTCGTTAAAAATGACCGCACTCGCCACTTGGTGTGGAGGGCAAAGCTGGCTCGATTCGCTACCAGTCGCCAAAGCGATACCTATGCTGTATCGTATGGGCATCGGTTCTCGGGCGATCAAGGCAGGGGATGTACCATCAGGATTTCTTTCGAATGCGAAGTGCCGCGGCGTTCGGGCTGTTGCTATGGATGAATTAGATTTTGATGTTCAACGATACGGAAACGATTCTACGGAATGGTACGCATTTAATCCTCGCCCCTGGACAAGGACAGACTACGATAAATTACTCTCCGCACTTCGATGAAAAGAATCATTAGCATTTCGATCACGATCGTGCTGCTCCAGTTCATACCTGTTTTTGCATCGGCGAGTGATACACCAGCTCCATTTGAAATCTATGAGAAGTCGTATCTCGAGAGAGTGCTGAGTCGCGTTTGGTTTGATGCCACCAGAGACTATTCGTCATATTTATTTGGCGAGAAGTTAAATCCCGTCTCATTCTATGCGGCGTATAGCGCCATGACTGGACAAGAAGTTACTGACGACATGAAGAAGGCTGCCGAGGCGATGTTTAAACAGCACGGCAACTGGCGCCCCGAAACATCAACCGAAGACTGGAGTGTTCTGTCCCCAATTGATACGTGGCGATCTGCTGCATCAGCTATTGTAAATGAACCACCTGGGAGTCATAAAAAATATTTTGATGACCAAATTTGTCCCGACGGAGCTATTACCGCAGCGCTGGCTAGTCTTGAGGATCGCAAGAAAAACTACACAGCTCAGGAGTTAAAGACATGGGTTGAGAATCAAAACAAAGTATTTGTTCCTTGTGAGATCGATAGTCTTTGGGAGCCCAGATCCCTCGCGCCACGTTGCACATGGAATCAGGGCCAGGAAAACGTCCGATTGTCGCTTTGGGGTCGTATCAAGAGATTCTTCGGATTTTCCGATGCACGGCCCAGTTTTCTCTGCTCTGATGATGACATCTCGGGGCCCAAAGATGCATCGGTGCGCCTCATGCAAGATATTGCGTATCAACGAGCTGCGCGCCATCTCTACCGAGGAGGACTTCTCAATACTCAGGAACTTCAGGAGGCGCAGCGTTCATTCGAAGCTATCTCACGAGACGAGTCCAATCCATGGTCGGCGTATGCCAAGATCGGACAAATTCGCTCTATGATTCGTGAGTTGGACGGGATAAATAATGAACTGAATACTCAGGCGCGTGGTGATATAAATAATTATGAATGGCAGGCGAAGCTGTTCTACAATTCGGATAGTGCTCTTCGCGAGAAGTCGAAAGCTGCTCTGGAAGTCGTCGAGGCGAGTCTTAGCGATCAGAAAATGCATGAATATCGAGACCAGCTTCTATTGCAACGCGAAATGATACTTGCTCGACTTGTTGATTCTCACGCTGCGAAGGATTCATGTGGTGTTGTGGTGGCGCGAGGGAGTGACGCTACGCATCATCTGGCTATTTGCATGCAGCAGTACCAGTTGAACGCGAGTGGTCGCGTTGTGCAGGCGAGGGATTCAACTATAGACATGATGCAGATGCCAGAATTTCTCAGATATGTCTGGTATTGGAATTCCGAAAATACGACCGATCTGAGAGCGAAAATTCGGAGAGAATACGATCAAAGTCCCAGAAAATCGCTTTGGTCAGTACTGCTCCTACGGAAAATCTCACAGGATCCTAGTGCAATAACAACTGACGATGCCAGTCTTGTGGAGTCTGCACTTCGTCAGGGCGTTTCCAATAATCTGTATTGGCAACTACAGTACTATGCAAATGCGGTTCTATTTCTTAGCGATTCTTTGCGGGCGGCGACGAATATCGCTACTCTGCTCTCGAAAACGAATGTTCCTGATATAGCTTTTAATTTCTTTTCGGATCTAGCGATGTCCCATGCGAAAAGCTTGGATGAAATGATTCGATACGGCGAGCGACGCACCTCTTTTATACAGGGCTACGGCTACTCGTATGGATTTGAACGTTCCAATGGTATTATATCAGCTACTCTGGGGCGTTTAGGGGCTAAGTACGACGATGTGGGCTATAGCGGTAAGGATACTCTACGATCGTGGTACGATAATTATAAATTTCGTGGAAAAGAACAGCCGACCGACGGCCAACTCATTGATCTCTTAAATTATGGCGTTCCGATCGATTCGCTATTGGCAAACGAGTACCTCGCAAATCGTTATGCAGGTCAAATCCTGACTCGCGCATTGCTACTCGGGAGAAACGATATTACCAAAGGGCTCGCGGGCAAACATGTCATGGGTGATCAGGCGTTACGAGGAACTAATGATACCACGACGCAGTTGCAGCAAGACTTTGGTTTTGTTTATGCGATTTTGCATTCAACAGATCCAAACAGAGAGGATCCGTATGGCATAGCCATTCATAATCGAAACTTCAACAATTCAACGAATGATTGGCATCTTGAGTGTGCTGCATGCGGGGGATACTCAAACTACGACAACAAGAACGGGAAAGAGTATCACGACTTCGATCGGTGGATGCGTCAGTCCTCTCAGAAAGAATACTCAGAGCGAGTGTTAAGCGAGGATGAGCGAAAGGAAAATACTCGCGAGAAAGAAAAGCTGCTGGAAACTCCGATTGTAAAATTTCTTGGGGACATCATATTGAGTTACGCAAAAGAGAATCCGAATGATTCACGAGTACCCGAAGCTCTAGCGGGGCTTGTTGAGTTTTATCGAAACAACTATCGATACGCACCATTTGAACAAGATCAGAAAACACAGAAGAAGGCATTCGAATATCTCCATAAGAATTACCCGAATTCATCATGGGCAAAGAATACTCCTTATTATTATTAGCTAACGAATGAGTCGGGGATTTTGTGCATAGTCAAATTGGGTGTATATCTTACATATGAGCCAAGATAATAAAGCAATACTCCAATGGATCGTTCTGCCACTAATTATCGTAGCAGCTTTGCAATTATTTTCAGGAACAAGGGAAAAGGATTGCACTAAACTTGAACCAAGGAATCCTTTCTCGGATGGAGGACATGCGGCGGGGTTTGAATGGGCGCAATCAAAGGATGTGCGTGACTGCGGGGGCATATCGACATCCTTTCAACAGGGGTGCAATGAATTCGTCATCCAGCAGCTTACTTATGAGGACTGCCTAGCAAAATGACATGATGGAAACTACTAAATTTAGGGACTACATTCTTAGGTATCAGCGATATATAATGGCGTTTGTTTTGATCCTTACTCTTGGGTGGGTGTATCTTCGCGAGTATCGCTTAGAGTACTGTGTCGCGAAATATCCGCAATCAGAGGATGCAGCATCGGTAGGGGGACTTTCTGACTTATCACACCTCCCCAGGCTGCCAGGTTTTGAAGAATATGGTGATCGGCAGCGTTGCCTAGATAAACCCATTTCATCTTTCTTGTTCTAGCAGGATGGAATATTCTAAATGTTCATGAATCTACTGACGGTTGTCGGCAGATCCTGACGAATTCTACGCCAATCCACCGTTCTGAATGCGTTCTGTAATCGGAGCATAAATCAAAACGAGGCCCACACGGGTCTCGTTTGAGTGACATTGACAAATACAAAAATAGTGTGCTAAAGTATTCGCGGTCTGAAGAATCACAATTCTTGCTAAGGAGCGTAGGTGTATGAAATTACCGGCGAAGTTCTTTGACGAGTTGCTGCGGTTGGCGCACCGGCATGGCATCAAGGAGATCGGAACATCACTCATCCGTACGGGCGATGATGATAAGGCGGTCGCAGAGCTCGTCATTTTTTCTGATGAAGTCTCCGACAGTGTTCGAGCCCCAGGGTCCGCGTGGCAGACACAAAACTACCTCGAGTCGTTTGGTGTGCCGCGTGAGCGCTTTCCTGTCGGGACCGACAGTCGAAGTATCAGGGTGAAGGTGGTGAATTCAAGGAGCGATGGTCACGAGCAACAGCTCCGCCTCCTTGGAGAATTTCTCGGGCTTGAGGAAATCCATTACCTCGATCGAGGTAATGGTGAGAATTACACCTTTGTGCGACATGATGGAAGAAAGATGACGCTTATGGTGCGACGTTGTTGGGCAAGGTGGGTTCCTTGCGATTGATAAAACGCGTGATGCTCCCTTGATGGGATAGTCTCCGTGGTCGTCTTCGCTCTGCCGTAGACGGCAGAGCGATTTCTTTTTATGTAATCTATTCGAGACCGATTTCTATGGAAGTTCACCACGCACTGTGGTATTCTCGTCTACTAGTTTCTTAAAAATTCCGAGAAGGGCGCATTATGAGCAATCTAATTGTTGTTGCATCCACGAATCCCGTAAAGATCGAAGCGACGCGTCGAGGATTCAGCCAGATGTTTCCAGGGCGCGTGTTCGAAGTCATCGGTGTTGTGGCACATTCGGGAGTGCCTAATCAACCGAAGTCAGATCGACAAACGTTGGAGGGTGCTACTAATCGCATAGCCGACATCCTTGAAGTGTGGGGAGAGAGCGGCTTCATCGTTGCGCTGGAAGGGGGCGTGGAGGATGTCGATGGTGAGCTCCATGAGTTTGCGTGGATCGTCGTGCGCGCCAAGAATGGAAAAGTAGGTAAGGGGAAGACGTGTACCTTTCTTGCTCCTCCTATTTTCCGTACCATGGTCCTCGATGATGGTATGGAAGTCGGAGACATAAGCGATCGCGTGTTTGGTCAGAGTAATTCCAAGCAAGCTATGGGCGCTATCGGTCTGTTAACGAATGGCGTTATCGACCGCACTGAGCTGTATCGACATGCGGTTGTAGCGGCACTCATTCCCTTTGCGCAGCCGAAACTGTATTGAGTCACACAAGCGGAGTACCGAACGGGAAACGCTTTTTTGTTGCTCACATGCTGCGCTCGCTCGGCACGAGATTTGACCGTATACAAAATATAGTATATAGTATTCGTTGTCTGTCGTTCTTCAACAAGGAGGTCGTTGTGCAATTTCTCTATCCTACGATTCAGCAGTTTCCGTTTGATGTCGCGTGCGAGCAGATTGTTCGTGAGCTGGAAAAGCGGAACTGGAAGATCCCCGGTCTTGAAGTTGAATTTCGAGAGTATGGCGTTTTCCGCCTTGTCTCGGAGATCCGACATCGAGATTTCCGACTTTATTTCTGTCGTGTGCAGCGCGCGCTGCCTGGTGGTGACTGGAACGATGTAGCTGGCGTCATGGATCTTGTGATTCCGAGAAAGCAGCTGTCCGTATACGAAGATGAATCTGGTCCTCGATTCTATGTGTACGTCGGCGATGACTACGAGCGCGATCGTGAACGGTTCCTGCGCAGCCTGAAGTTCAATAGCAATCTAAACGGTGAGCCCAGGTGGTATCTCGAATATAAAGGGGAGTGCCACTGTGGCAGCGCAAGCGTCAATTTGGTTGACAGGGTACCACACACGCACACGGGCTATCGGCCTCCGCTTCTCGTGCATACGAATGACTTGAATCGGGAATACGATCCAGTTGGTGATGAACCGAAGTTCTTCCATACCGGTGAGGTGTTGGATGAATTTAAGAGCTACCTCGAACAGGTCGTGCTCCCTATGATTCTGAGCCATCCGGAAGGTGAACTTCCTGTTGTCACTGCGTAATCACTGTGTTCTGCCTACCCCGCCACGTGGCGGGGTTTCTTTTTACGTAGATTTACATGTTGCTACTTATGTGGTACTATTTTATTGAAGGAGTAGAGAAGTGATTGTTACACATGAGGAGCTCGATCGTGAGCTATTGCGTGCGTCATTGGAGCTTGGAATCCACGACGATGACTGGGTTGCGGCGCAAGCGTTCGTGGCACCGCTCAAGCATAAGAGTGATGTGACCCAGGTTCATTATTACCATGCGGTGCGTGTGGCACTTCTGTGCCGTCGGATCGGAGCATTTGTTCATCTTGATGAAAAGGCACTCTTTCTTGCTGGTCTTCTGCATGACTTGGGAAAGTGTCAAGTGCCACTGGAGACGCTTGGGAAAACCTCCACGTGGGAGGCGCAAGACTACGCGCGGATCAGGAAGCATGTCATCGATGGATATGCATTCTTGCGGGGGAGATTCGATTTCACGGCCGAGGTAATTCTTTGGCACCATCGCTTCCAACAGGGTGGCTATCCCAAGAGAATGCCGCGACGACTTCATCAGTATTCGGAGGGCACTAAGCTGCTCATCGTTGAGTGCGGGCGGATGTTGGCAGTCGCCGACGTCTACGATGCGCTGCATCGTGCCAATTCGAAGTTTGGTGAATTACGTGCTCTCTCGGGCGCTGAGATTCGAGAGAAGATGCTTGCATTGAATGTCGATCGAAGGAGGCTCATCGAGGACCTCTACCACGCTGGGATACTTGTCGCAGAGTAAGTCGCGCATTTCATTCCTACCCCTGCCATATGGCGGGGTTTTTTTCTTGCCGACCGACGATAATTGACAGTATTGGTAACATAGTATTAAATATTTACTCACTCGCGCATCAATTTTACAACTAAGGAGTAATCCCATGAGAGAAGAGCTGACCGTGCAAGATCGGGAGTGGTTGAAATGGATCAAGTCGGCCATATGGAAGAAAGATCAATGGGGGAGTAAGACGCTCATACGACCGTTAACAGCGGAGGAGCTCGAGCGTGTATTCACGATCATCGAGCGTTGTGAGCTTCCCTGCAATTTCGGAACCGATGCGTACGGGTTCTTCTTGAAGGTGTTTGGTCATTCATCTACCCCCGAAGTGCGACCGTGGGTAATCATGACAATTTCGCCCCGGCACATTCCAGACGAGACATGTCATGGGTTCGATGGTCAACACAAGGCGTATTCCGTTTTTCAGCGCGTGACCCATTCCCAGCGAAATAGGGAGCTCCTGAAGTTTTACCGGATGATCTTAGATGAAGATCCGTTCTATTGATTCGCGATTCGACCCCGTCGCCTGGCGGGGTTTTCTTACGGGCAGAGAATGAAGTAGACATTGGCAAATTGTATGATATAATATTACTTAAGGAGTTTAGCAATGGAACAGGATGAGAAGATCAATGAAAAGCAGCCGAGCAGTGCTACGACACTGCCTCAACGAACGTCTTCGGTGCGCCGGGCACCCATTTCCTATCGAAATCGCCGACGCCCACCCCTGTTTGAGGCGATACAGCTTGAAAACACGGAATCAATCACTCCTCGCGACGTCAACGATGATACATTCGAGCGTCTGAAGCGGAAGGGGTACTTCTCGCCTCGGCCCTGGCCGTGGGGTATCGGATTCCGTGACAGAGGGCATGGACACGGTGATTACGCTATTATTGATCGCTTTGGTGATCCTGTGGCAGAAAAAATCAGTCTCGCCGATGCTGAAATCATTTTGAAGGCGATGCGATCGCTGAAGAGACGAAAGCACTGCAAGAGCTGATTATTGATCGTGTGTGCGGGCACGCAACCACTTGTGAGAGTGGTTTTTTCTTAGGCGAAGTGAGAGTATATAGCATACTCAAGTGCTCGCATGCGTATATCCCAAAGACAATTTGTAGTTCGATTTCTTCTATCGGGCTTTGTGTTTTTGTTTCTTTCAACAACCCTATTGGGCACGACGGGTCCTCGCGGATTTCCGCAGTCTCCAGATTCGATATTGAGAACGGGCAGCGATTCTCCGATTGCGTGGAAGCGGGTAGCGTCTCATGTGGTACTGCCCATCAAGTCGGTGCTCCTTGGGCCGCTCACGCCATACTTCAACGTGCTCGACGAAGATCCACCGCCACCCTTTATTTGGCTTGGTATCGTCATCTACTGGACATTGTTGGCAGCTGGGTTCTATGGCTTAATGGCTCGTATGCTATACTTGAAGCAGTAGCAATCACTAACTACCACTATGGCCAAAGGACATCAGTCGCAGAAGCGCGAGACGCGCAAACCCAAGAAGATCAAAAAGTAACACCTGGCTCCCGTAAGGGAGCCAGTCCGTTGGTATTGAACTATGAAACTATTTACGTTGTTCAGAAGGCGACGAAAGAGACGATCGGCTACCGGTGCTCGCGCATATCAGGCCCGAAAAGAAGAAGCACGAGCGTTGGTGCATGCTCGTCTTTTATACTGGACAACGGTATTTCCGTTTGAATATGGACAGGTTCGCATTAAGAATCAACGACGAGCCTGGGGGAGTTGCAGCTCGAAGAAGAATTTGAATTTCAATTGGCGCCTCGTACTTCTCGCGCGAGATCTCGCGGATTACGTCATCGTCCATGAGCTCTGCCATACGGTGCATCTGAATCATTCACGAGAGTTCTGGAATCTTGTGGAATTCCATCTCCCTAATGCGTCAGCATTGCGGACGCGCCTTCGACAAATTGCTATCAACGGAGTGATATATTAATGTACGCGATAGGAGGTTGAGTTTGAAATTGCAAATTAGTGCAGAATGGACCACTGATGAGCGCAGAAGTGTTATTCGAGCTATTCAGTTCCACTGTGATGAGTTGATGAGGGAGGGTCGTAAGCTCATTGAAGATGGTCCTGAGGCGAGCGAGCGACACGACGTGATATCGGCAGAGGTCTATGCGCTTTGTGAGTTAATGGAGTTTGTGGAGCATGAAAGCGCAGAGATTCTTGAGCGCTTTCGATACCGCGTTGAGGCGTACGTAGTCGATACTTCACGATGAGCACCCAAGAGATGGGTGCTTTTTTATCATGAACGTTCTATGGTACAGTAGTGTCATCGGATCGCTCTCATCACTCGTGCAATGAATGAAGATGAATTCAAGAAAAAGCTCACTGAGGAGCAGTATGCAGTTTTGCGCCAAGGTGCAACGGAGGCGCCATTTTCTGGCGGCAGTATTCACCCCGATACTGGTGGGGCGTATCGTTGCGCTGCGTGTGGAAGTGCCTTATTTAACGCCGATGCAAAATTTGAATCCGGCACTGGTTGGCCAAGTTTTGACGATGCAATCCCTGGAGCCATTCTTGAGAGGCAGGACACTACGCACGGGATGATTCGAACAGAGATCGTGTGCGCGCAATGCCAATCACATCTTGGGCATTTGTTCACGGATGGTCCCACTAAGACCGGTAAGCGCTACTGCACAAATTCCGTTTGCTTTGCGGGTCCAGTATCTACTCATGAATAAATCAATCGTGCTCGCTGGTGGCTGTTTTTGGGGTCTTCAGGAATTGATACGTTCTCAACCGGGTGTCGTTTCATCTGACGTTGGCTATACAGGCGGTAGCAACGAGAATCCGACGTATGAGAATCATCCGGGACATGCCGAAGCGGTGCGTATCACCTATGATCCAGCAGTGACTTCCTATCGAGCACTGTTGGACTTCTTTTTCCGCGTTCACAATCCGACGACACGCAATCAACAGGGAAATGATGTCGGAACATCATATCGATCAGCGATATTTTATGGTAACGATGATGAGCGAAAAGAAGCTGAGGACTTTATTGCTCTCGTGAACACCTCACATCGTTGGAAAGATCCCGTCGTGACAACATTGGAGCCGCTGACGATATTTTATCCAGCGGAATCATATCATCAAGACTATCTCCAGAAGAATCCCAATGGATACACCTGTCACGCTGTCTATTTTGACTCGTATCTATCGTAATGCACCCCATGAAAATGAATTATAAACGTATTGGCGGGCTCGTGGTCATCTGCGGATTGGTTCTCATCGCGAGATATGAATTGAGAGATACGATGCACCAAGTCGTCGAGTACAAAAACGCCTCGTATGTCATCGAGGGGAGATCGGTGACGCTTGCCAATGGCATAGCTACCATACAGGAGCAGGAAGGAGGATCGGTTTCAGAAGTGCGATACTTTGGAAATGAAGTGGTTGCTGATTTCAACGAGGACTCCTATTCTGATGTCGCATTTATTCTGACTCAGTCAGGCGGTGGTAGTGGGACATTTTATTATCTCGCCGTTGCGCTCGGAGGTGAGAAGGGGTACCGCGGTACGAATGCGATGTTACTGGGCGATCGTATCGCACCTCAGACGTCGGAGTTCCGTGACGGTGTGATCGTGGTGAATTTTGCTGACCGTGGTGTTGAAGAACCCATGACCGCGCGACCGTCGATTGGAGTTACGCGACGTTTCAGTCTCCAATCATCAATGCTCGTCTCCGCCAAGTAACGAAAACACCCAGTTTGGGTGTTTTCGTTATCACTTCCATAGTCCGACAGATTACTTGTGCTCTGGGAGCGCTTCGTAGTCCGCTTCAAACTTTGTATTCCACTCTACCATCTGTGGATCATCTTTTGGCATTGATTGTACCTGTGCCGCCATTTCTGGGTGGGCGACTGCGAGGTGCTCCATGCCCTTGCTAAGCATTTCCTCTTTACTCGTTGCGACAATAGCTTCGTCGCACATCCCACCCATCTCTTTGCATGTCATTGTTTTCATGAACTATTCGATTAGAAATACCGAGCTACTATACCATGAGGTGTCACATGGCGGTTATTGACACAGCGATATCTTGTGATATTATAGTTTCTCACGTCGTTCAAAGGAGAGTGCCTTGAAAATCAAAGTCTTGAAATTGGGGACAACGTGCCAGGACATCGCAACCCAGCTCACAGGAATGCTGACGCACTGGGTGCTCAATCTGGAAAAGACCGTGTACTACGTCTTTCAGCCTCACGGACTCAACGAGGAGGGACTCCCGGTCGGGAAGATCTTTGTCGAGGGAGCTCGGCTGAAGGTGCAAGACGCAGACTACGAAGAAGTAGACGTGCCGTTTAAGATCCTCGGTTCTATCGTCACCGATAAGGCTAGTGGCTTCACCGGAATGGCAATTGAGTTTGTTCGTCACATCAATGGCTGCTTCCATGTCACCATCCAGCCCGCTGGTGTGGTGGCGAAAACGAATACGCCCGTCAAAAAGATCGAGATTGATCTCCGTCAGTGCAAAGGAGAGAAGATCATCGAGCTTTCTCCCGAGATGCTCAAACAGAGTAAGGAGCTGCGCCCTTCGCCGACAGGAGATGACGTTCTTCGGGCAATGCCCGCAAGCCTTTCTCACTGTCGATAGTCGATTGATCCGTGTACCCCGCCATTCTTGGCGGGGTTTTGTTTGGCCAAACGTGAGGGTGCTTGCATAAATACGTAAAATGTGCTATAATTGTACTGCCAATTTCGACACTGTGGAGGATGGAAATGGAACAGATTCTGGCATTCTTGCTCGCGCTGGCCATCATGGGTTATGGAGTGTCCTACATGTTTGGAGGGGCGAAGCTCGGTGCGCGGTTTCTCCGGGCGATCGGTCGCGGGATCGGACACGGCGTCGATTGGATTGGGCGGTGGGCGGCTCGGTTCGCGCGTCGCCACCCACGTGTGGTCGGAACGATTATCCTCGCGATAATTGTTCTCGCAAGCAGGCTCTAGGGCCTGCTTTTTTTACGATGCAATACGTTGACAAAACATAGAAAATATGCTATAAGGAATATAGCTCGTTTACATGCCACATCTCGTGGTGAAACGAAGGGATGGATACATGATCTACGTTTTGTTGGGATTGCTCATTGGTGTGCTGAGTGCGCTTCCGTTGGCGCTTCGCGGCAAACTGGTTGGGGCGCTTCGTTACGGTTGCTTTAGTGCCGTTGTCACAACACTCCTCTCGTGGTTGTTTACCTGGAGCACAATGGGACCGCTGGCTGGTGGCTTCGGCTTCCTGCTGCTGGTTTTTTGGGCCGGTGCTGCTTTCATCGATGAAGGCGAAGATACGTATGACCGGCGCGGAAGACGCGAGTATCAGGCGTCATGGATTTGGCTCTTCCCCGTTATCTATGGTGTTGTCTTTTTCGGCTCGCTGGCGGCCGGATCGGCGATGTGTAATGCTCGCACATGGTCGTCGATGATTGGTACCGTTGAGACGCGTGAGTGGACGAAGGATGTCCAGCCAAAGGACCCAGCGCACATGCGGATGGCAAGCCGCGAAAACGCTCTCTATCAAGCCCAGAAGGTCCTTGGCTCTGCCGGTGCGGTTGGTTCGCAATTCAATATCAGCGAGGACAGCATGACGCTGCAGATGATCAATAAGCATCTGTGGTTCATTGTCCCACTCGATTACACTGCGTTCTCTGTGTGGCTCAATTCCACGACCGGCGCTCCAGGATACATCCGTATTGACGGGGAAGACCCTCATGCTCAGCCTGAAGTAATCATGCTGAAGAATGGCGAGAGGTTAACCTACACCCCTGGTGCATATTTCGATCAGAATCTCGAGAGACACCTACGATACAATGGTTATCTTGATGCAATTTTGTCGGATTGGACGTTTGAGATCGATGAAGGAGGGAGGCCATGGTGGGTGGTTACTGTCGCTGACCCGACGATTTGGTGGGATGGCTGGAAGGTCCGCGGGGTCGTTCAAGTAGATCCGGCAACCGGAAGCACGCTATTTCATGAGATCGGAGCCGTTCCATCGTGGATTGACCGTGTCGTTCCTGCGTATTTTGTGGAGAACTACCTGGATTGGCAGGGCGCGTATTCGAGCGGGTGGCTCAATAGCTGGTGGGGGCGACTCAATGTCACCACAGCAGAGCGGCCGCGGCTCATTTACGCATCTGACGGAGAGCCAGAATTCGTGACAGGTATTACGTCGGCTTCAGCTAGGGATAATTCACTGGTTGCGCTCGTGTACACGAACTCACGCACCGGTAAGTCCGTTCGGTATGTGATGAAGGGCGGAGCGACGGAGACTGCCGTGCTCGATGCTGTGGACAAGAACTCGCAAGTTCAGTTCAAGCATCAACATGGCGTTGATCCGCAGCTCTACAACATCAACGGAATGCCGGTAGCTGTGGTGCCGCTCTTGAATGAGTCACATGCGTTCCAGGGCGTCGCTATGGTTCCCATCAACGACGTGCAGACGGTTGCCGTCGGGGCAACGCAATACGAAGCACTTCGAGAGCTTGAGTCCAAGCTTTCCGACGGCAACGGCCGCATGGCCATCACTGAGCAGCGCGACATCAGCGCCGTAAATGGTGTTGTCGATCGGATTGCAAGCGAAGCGATCTCAAGTGGGACGATCTACTACATTCACCTCCGGGGTGTGCCGCATCTGTTCAAGGCAAAATCCGGCGAGTCAGCGAAGCTGCCTGTCACGTCGGTGGGTGATCGTGTCCACTTGCAGTACTTTGATTCAGAGCGGGATGTTGTCCCGATCAAGTCTTTTGATAACCTGAGTCTCGTGCTTTCGTCGAGCTCGTTGCAGCAGCGGTTGAGCGCCGAGACGAAGCAGTAGTCCGTAGCCCGTAGGGGAGTCGAGTCATCGACCACCTCTACGGGTTTTTTCTTACAAAAAAGCCCCCCGAGATGGGGGCGCTTATCAATGCCTGATGACCGCGTACTGCGTTACGTGCCAGCCGTAGCGCTGGAACTCGGCGTCGAGATTCTTTTGCTGTGATGCGTCATCGGCGAATGGTGATCGACCAATGACGATTTCTGCTAGCTTGCGGTAGCACTGTTCCGATTCGGGCGGGCCACAACGGGGCAGCGTTCTCAAGAGGTGATACTGCAGTGTTGCTCTGCGAAGTGGGTCATTCTGCGGCGACTCTAAGGGAAACGCAGTGAGAATGGCAGGTGCCCAATCCGTTTCTGATGGGACCATCAACTGAAGAACGAGCACGTCTCGCTCAACATATTCAAACGTCGTTGTTCCGTCGTATGTCCACACGAGCGAGCGATTGAGTTCAACGACCTTCTTATCGCGGACGACAGCAAGTCCCTTTATGCCAAACGATGTGTCCCATAGCAGTAATGACCCGAGGACTCCACTGATAGCGAGGGATGCTGAGACAACGGCGATGCTCCGATGTACGCGTGCTTGGCGCTCGAAGCCACCACGGCGAATGAGACCTTCCTCAATTTCCCGGGCTACCGCACAGATCAGCAAGAGCGCCATATACGCCATAATCTGCAATAGAAACATTCGATGCTCCTTTCAAAAAGCTATTCGTATAATAACATCATATTAATAGTACGTCAATATCTTGCGTAAGACGTGTGACGCGTTCGGTGATATCAACATGAGCACTCCCCCCGGCTCTTGAGAGTTTTTTACGCACTTGTCATTTTATGGGGGTGAGCGCACACTGAGTATGTTAATCACAAGCTCATGATTACTACCATTGATGGGGGCATGTATCTGGGTGACAGTGATAGTTGGCGACGCCAACGTATCCTTTGGCATGAATTCATAGATTTCTCTCGATGACCCAGCAGATGCTTACAACGCTTCTCCTGGGTCTTATTGGTGGGGTGATCCCCGGGCCAGTGTTGGCGGCTACGTTTACTGAGATACTACAGGGTGGATTCCGGAAAAGTATTCGCATCATTCTCTGGGCGATGATAACGGAAACGTCTGTCGCTCTGTTTACGCTCCTTCTCCTGTCATCGCTTGGATTGTCGAGCTCATTTTTCTTTGCGGCGTCATTTGTAGGAGCGGGGGTTCTGGTATGGATCGCACGACAGCTGTGGCATATTGCAGCACTCGACGCGGGACATGCAATCCACTTCAGCGGGTGGCAGGTTGCTGCGATGATTGCAACCAATTCAGCGCTGTGGACGTTTTGGGTTACGGTCTGCGTTCCCAAGGCTATCATTATGGGGCAATCAATCTTGTACGGGCAATTCTTGTTCATCATGCTCTATGAAGTGACATGGATGTCCACGACGGCATTGATTGCGCTCCTCTTTTCGCGTTTCCGAGGACTGCTCGCGCGCACACGACTCGTCCCAGTTATGTTCAAAGTATTTGCATTTATTTTTGTACTTTTCGCGCTTCAAATGCTCTATGCCGCTATTCGATTCTTCGTTGGGTAGCGATGAGGGAGCGAATTGACGAATCTAACAACGAGTGGTACTTTCGAGCCGCAACGTCGTACATTTCCAAGGAGCTTGCTATGGGTGAAATCGTACTGTCTGGCATTCGGGCAACTGCTCGCTTGCATTTCGGTAACTTTCTTGGTGCAGTTCGAAACTTCGTAGCGTTTCAGCAGCCGGGGAATACATGTCTCTACTTCGTGGCTGATTGGCATACGCTCACCACGCTCGAGAAGCCGGATCTGCTCCGCAGTAACCTGCTAGAAATTGTGAAAGATTATCTTGCTGCTGGCCTGGATCCTGAACAGTCGATACTCTATGCGCAATCGAGTGTTCCGGAAATAGCGGAACTGGCGCTCTACTTGAGTATGATCCAGCCGATGGGGAATCTCCAGAACATCCCGACGTTCAAGGAATTGATTCGACAAAATCCCGATAGCGTTAACCTGGGGATGTTGAGCTACCCGGTGCTCATGGCGGCGGACATTCTTGGGCCTCAGTCGACGCTTGTTCCCGTCGGGAGCGATCAAATTCCCAACGTTGAGCTTGCTCAGCTATTAGCCCGACGATTCAATGATCGATTTGGTAGCATTTTTACCATTCCGAACATGATGACGTCGATGGTAAAGGTGCCCGGGCTGGATGGCGGTAAAATGAGCAAGTCGCGTGGCGCTGGTGCGATCGACATCGATTCGCCCCTCGACGAGATCCGCGCTCTCTATCTGCAAAAAGCAGTGACCGATCCAAGACGGGTACGATTGTCGGACCCCGGTGACCCGTATAACGGTTGCGTGGCAGTCTATCCATTGCATGAGATTGTGACGGACGACGAACAGCGTACCCGAACGATCGCAAATCGCTGCTTGGCAGGATCCATTGGTTGTCGAGAGTGTAAGAATCATCTCGTTGACGGCATCGCCAAAATTCTTGAGCCATTCCAAGAACGTCGTGCGCAATTGCGAAATCAAGACGCATTTGTACGCGATGTGCTCGAGGAGGGCGGCAGGAGAGCACGAGCGCGCATCCGTCCAACCGTTGAGAAGGTGAGGGATGTGATGGGTATCGCTCGATACGGGTCTGTCTAGAGTGGCGGGGGCATCGAGAGATGCCCCCTTTTTTTATGCAAAACCCCTCAGTGAGAGGGGTGGCGAGCACGGAGGGACTCGAACCCTCGGTAGGCAGTTTTGGAGACTGCTGTCTTAGCCGCTAGACGACGTGCCCGCATGAACTGAGGCGAGCATACGGGATGACGATAGCAGAGTCAAGTGATGCTATGCGCAGCGAATCCAAATATTTCCGTGTAGTTATGCTGTCCGAAGAGAATGGGGTAGAAGTCACGACGTGCCAGGATTGCACCTGATGGCGCTTTCGCGTATGCCGTGCCCTTCGTGATGAGCTTGTAGTTTTTAATCGTCGGAGCTAGGACAGCTCCCACTGGTTTGGGAACGGACGAGGTTACCTTAAAGAATTTGATGGGATGTTGAGCGGCGCGAATATTCTTGGGCGCAATCATGCGCTCATGCATGAGTAATCGCATGATGCCCTGAATCACTCGCTTGGCAACCGCAGGATCTTTATCTTTGCCATACTCAAATGCTATCCCAATCTTGGCGTTGGAGATTAATGCGCTGTCACCAGTTGCTCGCATCCAGAGAGCATATTTGGGGCATATGACATTGATATAATGTCGAGTTTTCTTGTTGAGCGATGTAACAATAATGGCATCCCGGAGTTCACTCGTCGTGGAATGGATATCGATGACCATGTCGTAGGATTCAATAATGGGCAAGAGCGAGTGAGCGAGGCGTTGCTCATGATTGCCCTTCTTTGTACCTGGAAATGAACGATTGAGGTCTTGGTCGATGAATCGCACATTTCGCTCATACGCCTTTTCATTGGCGACGAGCACGGTCAAGGAGCCGCGCAGTATTGTGCATTGTTGCAGTGCATCGGCCACAACGCGTCCAATCTTTTCGTCGCCATGCGTCCCGATAGCGAGAAGAATATTCATGATTCGTCAGAGTGTAGCACGTCGTATATAAAATAAAAGCGAGGCAGGTGCCTCGCTTGTCCGATGTTACTCGGTGGCGGACTTACAAATGTCGTAGCAGCGCGTCGCCCATGCAATAATCTCATCGCGATGAGGAGTTGCGCCGAACATGCGAAATTCAATGGTCCCATGAGCCGAGATCCGTATGAGATGCCAGCAATTGCGTGGATTCTCATGGAAGCCATGTTCCTTGGCATACGATTCGTAGGCATCCCAGCTGTCGTATGTTGGTGGGATGAGCGCAGGCTTTACGATCTTATAGATTTCAAGCCGTTGACCATGGGAATGATCGCCTGCCGCGCATAGCTCCATGACGTGATGGACCGCTGCATTGTGCGCTTTGAGAGCGAGCTCGTGCGATGCCATGCCGACGTGCACGTGGGTGCCTGCGACCTGGCATGCAGCGCGAATGACTTCGATGGGCATCGTCGCCGTGATTGCTTGATAGCGCCCGGTGGGATCTGGGTAGATATCCAGAGGCATATCAAAGGGTGCAACCTCGCGATGCTCGACATGGAATCCCAGTCGACATTCGTCGTCGTGTAGACGAGTGTCCATGGCGAGGAGTGTGCGCGGGAGGTCGTTGATGTGCGTGGGGGCGGTGCGGAGCTCGAGCTGACAGGCCGATAGCTCGTATCCGTAGGCGTTATCAGACGCGAGAAGGTGCGGGATAACGCGAGGACCATCAGCAACAATGGCGCCGTCGTTGACGAAAAAGCTTTCGCGCTCAATGCCTAGATACAGGTGTAGCGCGGGATTGAACCGAAATTTATCTCGGAAAATGTCGCGTGTCATACATGTACTCCGCGTTGTAAATGATCGCATCGAGCGCACAACAGAGTGCTGTGCGCGCCTGCGATGTAGAGGTATCGTTTTTAGCGGATGATGTCAATGAGCCGATTGTTTCATGGCTCGCATTTGTCTTCCTGTTTGGTGAACGACGTCGCGAGCGAGACTATTGACTACTGTATCAATTGCATGCTATAATATTCAGCGTTAACCACGAAAGGGGTGGCGTATGAATGTGGCAGTGATTATGCGAGGACTGCCGGGAACCGGCAAATCCACGATCGCGCGCCTTCTGGCAGGACCAGACGGTGCTGTTCATTCGACGAACGATTACTTTCATGTTGGAGGTCGGTACCGATTTGATGCGCGCCTGCAAAACGAATACCACGCTGAGAACTTCCGCGCGTTTGTCGAAAGCTTGAAGCGACGTGTCCCAGTGGTGGTGTGCGACAATACGAACATCCGCTACTGGAACTATCAGCACTACATGGGGGCAGCGCGCAAGGAGGGGTATCAGGTGCATATCATCTGCATGCCGCATATCGACCCCTCAATTGCAGCAGTGAGATCGCCGCACTTCGTCCCTGAACACCACATCAGACTCATGCTCGAGGGCTGGGAGGACTAGTGCCGGCCCGCCAGCAATGGCGGGCTTTTTTCTTGAAAGAATAGGAAATTGTGGTATCGTATGAATGATCTCTCATAATGATAAGGAGGGCGGTCAGTGATCTATGTGATTGGTTTCGTGTGGCTTGCCTGTCTGCTTGTGAGCTATGGCGCGGTGCTGGCATTCTTTGAACGTGAATATGTCGATCGTCAGAATATTTACTTCTATGAGAACCGCATCATCGCAATTATGATTAGTATGTGTGGTCCGTTGGGGCTGCTGTTGGCATTTTTTGCCACAAAGCGCTTTCAGCACGGGTTTACGTACTGGTAGGGTGGTGAGATGCTGAAATCACTTCAAGAGTTGTTTGCGGCGATTATTGCACTCAAGAGGCGTCGCAAGGAAAATAGAAAAACAAGCGCACTTGCAGGAGCGGTGACACTGGATGAGGACGTCGCGATGGTTCGTTGCACGGGTTGCGGAGCGCGACTTGCTGGAATCTGGGAGTCGGATGTTTCATCGGTGTATTGTCCCGACTGCATGCCACTGAAGACGAGGGGATGGTTGTGAGTCAGAGCTGCCCCGCACGCCACGCGGGGCTTTTCTTTTTAAAATAGTATGGTATAATAATTACTCACGCACATTTACAAGGAGACTCGCATGAAGCATGCCACTCGAAAGGCAACACCAGAACAGCATACGCTATTCAAGAAAGTGCAGCAGACTCTCCCGTTTGTTTCGGGGGATATTATCTGGGAGCGTATCCTGGGCGGAACTGAAGCGCTTGCTTGTCTGAGCGCTCCGAGATTGTCTTTTCGTGAGTATCAAGAGCTGTGGCATAACGCTCCCGAAGGCTCCTTCCTCGAAGAGCAGATTGCAGCCGAATGGGAGAGCGTGGCCCAGCTCGAAATGCGCACGCGTATCCAGCGTGCTCATCTGAATGGGTACAGCGACGAGGAGCAAGTCGAATACCTCCGATCATTGTATCTCGATGCACCTCCTAAGGGTGAGACGAGACGCATGATTGTGCGGCATATCATCTCACTTTTGTCGACCCAACTCGCCGTCTAAGCGACAAGCGAGCCGGTCATGTAGTTCCCCCCGCACTCACGTGCGGGGTTTTTGTTGCATTCGAATCGATGTATACTGAGTATATGCAAAACTATCTCATCATACTCGGTGCGCTTCTGCTGATTGACTTGCCGTGGATCGGACTCGTTGCTTCCTCGTTCTATAAGAAGCATCTTGGGTATATCATGGGATCTCAGTTTGCGGCGACTCCTGCGGTGATTTTTTATGCACTCTACGCATATGGTGTTCTCTACTTTGCTGTGCAGCCTGCGCTCGCAGCGGGCTCATGGAGTGTTGCGGCAGGGCGAGGTGCGCTATTGGGGCTTATAGCATACGGTACATATGATCTCACTAACCACGCAACGATTGCGCGCTGGCCCGCGGTGGTCACGGTCGTTGATATGGGGTGGGGACTTGTGGTGACGGCACTCGTAAGCACGATTGCGTATCTTATAGCAAGTCGATAGGATGGAATCGATGATTACCGGCGTCTTTTTTTGCATGATAATTACGCAATCGATTGCGTACCTTTGGTTTCAATCCAGGGGCGGCGTTGTAACGCACGGAAATTACATGAGAGCTCACGCTTTCTTTATGCTAGGGCAGTTTGCGCAAGCTGGAGATAGCCTCCTCAATGGCGCGTGGGCGAGCTTTTCGATCGCAGCATTCTATTTCATTATTACTGCTACCGGGATCGTGCAACGCTATCGTATAATGCGGAGTGAATTTGTGCGATGAAGCACGTTATTGTTCATGACCGTATGCAGCAAGGATATCGCTACGAGCTCGTGGCGCGTGAGGGAGGCGATTTTGATCCGCGTTTTACTCCTGATCTTACTCCTGAAGAGATGCTCCGATTAGGAGTCTTCGGAGGACGGTATTTACGCGATTGTAGGGATGAATTTCCTGCACGTTGGTTTGCGCATGCAAAGCTACTCCCCGACGGAGTGCCAGGTCATGATCCTCATCTGAACTTTTTTCACGTTGATGCTTCTCAATCGTTAGCTGAGTGGAAGCGAAAAGGATGGATTTACCCCGAAGACCCTCGGGGGTGGTTTCAATGGTACTGTCGTTACTATCGTGGGCGTCGTATAGCGGATGATGAAGTCCAGATTCAGCGTTGGCGATCTATTCGTCGTCACATTGCTCAAATCAAAAAACACTGCCGTGCTGGTGATGCATCGTGTCGTCCACGACAGCGACAAGCGCTCCTGCACTGGGCTTACGATAGTCGCTCAATCTAAGGCGGGATGATGTTGCTGGCTCTCTTTTGAAAATCGTGGTATGCTCAGCGAAAGCAAGTAATCATAATATTCCTATGGCAAAACGACGCGGTGCTCTCGGAAGCACAAAAGTAATCCGACATCCCAAGAAAACGAAGAAGCGACGAGCGGCAAAGCAGGCAATGCTAGCTTCGAGAGCCAAGAAGTAAGCGGTTCGGCACATGATTCAACTTCCATAACGACCCTTCGGGGTCGTTTGGTTCTGGGCTCCATGCACGCAAAACTTGATTACGTATTTGAATTTCTTGAAGATCTGTCACGAAATAATACCCGTGCATGGATTCATGAGCGCGTGAATGAGCGCAGATTTGAGGTGGTACAAAAGACGATGTTGCAATGGGTCTCGATGCTGCTACTGGATATGCAGGACATTGAAGATACGCGAAACATTAGAGCAAAGGATTGTATGTATCGGATTTGGAGGGATACTCGTTTTGGTTCCGATAAAACGCCTTGTAAAACATATCTTTCATTCATCATTCGAGCGGGTGGAAGACGCAATGAACAGCGAGCTGCGTACTACGTACAAATCGGGCCGAACGGGCAATCGTTTATTGGCGGCGGAGTATATCGACCAGATCCGGTGAGTATGCATAAGATTCGTACGTCACTCATCGATCACGGTGACAATTTGCATCGCATACTTTCATCTCGTGAATTCACAAAGATGTTTTCGTCACTTGAACGCATTACGCTCAAGACGCGCCCTCGTGGCTTCAGGATTGATGATGCGTCGCCTGAAGTGCGCGACCTGCTTAGGTATACATCGTGGGTTGCAACGCGTCATCTCACTGATGCAGAGGTGCTTTCAAAAACATTTGATACAGAAATTCTGAAAACATTTCGAGTGCTACAACCGCTCAATGGCTGGCTCAACCATGCATTGGGCTCATAGCGCATCGGATTGCGTTGTCGGGGTAGTGTATTTGTCGTACTATTGACTCTATGAAAACTCGAAGCATAATCACAGCCGTTGGCATCCTCGTAGTGGCGGTGGTGGCAGCGGGGTATCGGTATGCAATTCACGATGCATACATTAATTATCAAAAGCCCCCGGTGCCCAGTGAGCAACCGCGGAGCGTTGTGATATCTCAAGAGCCGAATCAGCTGCAACCAACGCCGACGCCTGAAATCCGTGGAGCGATTAATCTCGCGGTGCCTTTTTCCAGTCAGGCCCCTCGCGGCGATTGGAGTCTTCCATGGCAAGAGGCGTGCGAGGAGACGAGTGCGCTTCTCGTTGATGCGTTTTGGAGAGGTGTGACTCCAACTGCGGATGAGGTGGTGACCTCTATTCAGCGATTGGTTGATTGGCAGAAAGAACACCTTGGCTTCTACCAGCATACAACTGCTGCGGAAACGGCCACGATGATACGCTCGGTGTTTGGATACCGACGAGTAGACGTGATGTATGATATATCTATCGAGGACCTTCGACGTGAAGTTCGGGCTGGACGTCCGGTTATCGTGCCGCTCGCTGGGCGTTTACTCGGTAATCCTTTCTATACGGTGCCCGGTCCGGCGTATCATATGCTTGTCGTGAAGGGCGTAGCGGATAATGGAGATGTGATTACCAATGATGTTGGTACGAGACATGGGAGAAATCTTACGTATTCCGCAGATGTATTTTTGCGGGCTATGCACGATGTGCCGACGGGTGGAGACGACTGGTCAAGCGACATTGATCCGGCGGGCTATGTTCTGACCGGGAGGCGCGCGATGATTGTCATTTATCCCAACTAGATCACAAATCCTCTGCGCTGTTGCAGTCGTCTGCGTAGGAGTGCAACCAGAAGTACTGCTTCAATGGTTGATGCGAGTGCGTACGCGAGTCCGAGCCCATTGAGGCCCATGGTGGGCATCCATAGTCGCGCGAGGAGCCATATTAAACCGAGACCGGGGACGGATACAAAAATAGGCGTCCAGGTGTCCTTGAGTGCATAGAACGCACGCACAAAAAGATGGATGAATGCTTCAGCGGGTATACCAAGCGAGAACCATGCGAGGAGTGATGCAGTTGCTGCAATTTGATGAGAGCCAAAATGTCCTCCACCAAGCAGCGTCTTGATTACCAGTGGACCTGCAAGTATGTAAAATGCCATAGAAAGAGTGGTCACGAACAAGAGAGGCCGCGCTGCTTCCTTTAGCGTGCGCATAAATGAGGCGTCGTCATCCAGGGCCGCATAGCGTGATAGCGATGCAAAGACGGCCGTGGCAAAGGAGATGCCAAACACAGATACGGGAACGGATTCAAAATTGCGCGCGAACGAAAGAATGGCGATGGAGCCAGCAGAAAGGGTTGATGCTAGGTTCGTAAATAGAAAAAAGGTTAATTGCTCGACCGGTTGGCCCGCCATACGAGGAATCATGAGACGGAGAACATTTCGAAAATAGGTACCAGAAAAATTGATTGAGCCATGTAGAGTAAAACCCGATCGAAGCGTAGAAATAATGCGAACCAAAAGGTGCAGCGCTGCACCTGCTATGGTGCCAATGACGAGCCCGCTAGGTCCCAGGGGTGCAACAAGAAATGCACCGGCGATAATGCCGAGATTATAGAGCACGGGAGAAAGTCCATATCCTGTAAATCGCTCCAATGAGACGAGAATTCCACCGAGTGTATTGGAGAGCGCAAAAAGAATTGGCGAAATGAGCATGATTCGGGACAGATGAATCAAAAGTGCAAGATCATCCCCTGAAAATCCTGGTGCGACAACACCCGCAAAGTGAGGCATCCCGATGTAGGCAATTATTCCGATGAATAGCATTGAAATCGGTGCGCCAACGAGCATAGTTGTTGCTAGTTCGCGTGCCTCTTCTCTTTGGTCTTTGGCGAGCAACTGAGTAAACACCGGAACAAAAGCCGCTGCGAGTGCTCCTGCGATGAATATATTCAGGAGAACGTCGGGAATGATGAAGGCGGCATTGTATACATCTAGGAGTCGACTCGCACCGAGTATGCGTGCAAAAACCATGTCTCGAACGAGGCCTAGTGCGTAACTGATTATGGTGAGCGCGGTAAGCAGAGATGCTCCACGGCGAAATACGCTCCCAAAGAGATATTCACGTATGTTGAGTTTCATGTATTAGTAGTATACGCATACCAACGCCTAATTCCAACCGACCCTTTCTCGCTATGACCATGTCTGATAATTTGCTATACTCAACGTGTAGTTGTAAGAACATCTCTCATATGTCGTTGATATCATTTCTCGGTACTCGAAAGTGGCTCAGTGTCGCTTCTGCAATAGTTCTTATTGCGATTGGAGTCTATTTCTTTCGCTCAGGGGATGGGCAAGCCATTGGTGATATTGAAGTGAAGAGATCTACCATTCTCGAAACGGTTGCCGTGACGGGTAGTATTGAGCCGGCGGATGCCGTTGAGCTATCATTTCAAAATAGTGGAAGGGTTTCACGAGCGAATGTGCGAGTCGGCGACCGAGTTGTTCAAGGGCAAACGTTGGCGAGTTTGGATGTCGCGGAGCTTAGTGCGCAGCTGAGAGACGCACAAGCGACGGTCCTCGCGCAAAGCGCAAAGCTGCAGAACATTCAAGGTGGAGGTCGAGCTGAAGAAATCGCAATTCAGGAATCGGATGTGCGCTCAGCGCAATTGGCATTGGCACACGCGTATGAGGGCGTCTATGGGGTGCTCACTGATGCATTTACGAAGGCGGATAACGCAATGCGAGCTCAGTTGTATCCTCTTTTTACGAGTGTTGGTAATGATGGCACTCCACAATATGTGATGACCGTGTCGTGTCAGTGTGACGTAGCTGCAGCGTCAGCTGTTTCTAACAGGGCAAAATCGGAGACGTATCTTATTCGTTGGAAGGCAGAACTCTCTGATTTAGCACTGCACGGCACTCCGGAACTTTTCATGCGTGCGATGGTGAATGCGGAAAGTTATCTGAATGCAATTCGTGCAACGGTGAATGCAGTTGGAACTTTGCTTGATGATACAACGCTCAATCAATATACAGCTGCAGCAACCGTGCAAGAGTATCGAACCCGAGTAGTGACTGCTCGCACAGCGGTTGATGCTGCATCGCTCGCGGTGACTACGCGAACTCAGTTGATTGGAACGAATGAGTCAGCTCTTGAACGAGCCGAGCGTGCGTTGGCGCTCACAAAAGCTGGATCAACAAAGTATGAGATTGATGCGCAAAGGGCTAGTCTGCTTTCAGCGCAAGCACAAGTGGAACGCTACGAGGCGCAGATTGCAAAGAGCCTCATACGGAGCCCTATTGATGGCATTGTGACCAGGCAGGATGCTAAGACCGGCCAAAATGCTACCGCGAACATTGGGCTTATTGAAGTTATTTCAGATAAGAATCTGCAGATCGAATCGTACATTCCGGAGGTGGATATTGGAAAGGTTGCGGTAGGCGATAAAGTCAAAGTTGCCGCGGATGCATTTCCAGCCGAGGTGTTTCAAGGGCAGATTTTGTTTGTTGATCCCGCAAAAACAATTATCGATGGCGTAGTGAAGTTCAAGGTGATCATGAGTCTCGCCCAAGAGGACACACGTTTTAAGAGTGGCCTTACGGTGAACCTCGATATCATCACGCAGGAAAAGTCAGATGTGATTGTGGTGCCACAGTTTACGATCATTGAAAATGATGAAGGAACGTTTGTGCAGCGCGTGACATCTTCTGGTACTGAGAAGATTATGGTGCAGCTCGGCATTCGTGATCAGTCGGGTATGGTCGAGGTTGTTTCGGGACTCAATGAGCACGACCTAGTGCAGAACATTGGGTTGAAAACGTCGCAGTAACTTCGCATGGAGGATCTCATCGAATTACGCAAGCTCGGTAAAGAATACCTATCGGAATCTGTACGAACGACCGCGCTTACGGACGTATCATTTCGTATACATCGCGGCGAGTTTGTTGCTATCATGGGTCCTTCAGGCTCAGGGAAGTCGACCCTACTTCATTTGCTTGATTTTCTTGATCGACCAACCAGTGGTTCATATGTTTTTCGAGGTAGTGATACAACACACCTTTCCGATATAGATTTGGCACGTCTCCGGAATAAAGAGATGGGGTTTATATTCCAAGCGTTCAATTTGCTAGGTCGAGGAACTGTGTATGAAAATGTCGAGTTGCCATTATTGTATTCCGATGTCCCCGTCATGCGTCGACCGGAACTGGTCCGAGAAGCTATCCATGGCGTCGGACTCGACGATAAAATTGATGTCCCTGCCAGTAATTTGTCGGGCGGGCAAAAGCAGCGCGTCGCAATTGCGCGAGCGCTCGTAAATGATCCTAGTATTATTTTTGCAGATGAGCCGACGGGAAATTTAGATTCAAAATCGGGGGGACAAGTCATGGAGATACTTGAGCAGCTAAATCAGCAGGGAAGAACAATTGTACTGGTGACTCATGAGACATATACGGCGAAATACGCCGGAAGGTTGATCGCGCTCTTGGATGGTCGCATTGAAAAGGACGAGGCAATTGAGGATCGTAATACGACGGGTCAATTTATCAAGTAATGAAACTCAACGACTCGATTAAAAGCGCATTACGTGGACTCCGGCAGTCCAAAGTTCGGACCGCATTGACGATGTTGGGAGTCATTATTGGTATCGCGTCAGTTATTCTGTTGATGTCCATTGGCGCTTCCGCTCAGCAGTATATTCTTGGACAAGTAAAAAGCGTTGGGTCCAACCTTATCTATGTTATTCCTGGCGGGTCCGGTGGGAGCAAAACATCGACTCCTGCATCGAGTCTTGGTGTTATCATAAAAACATTGGTTGATCGTGACGTAGAGAGTCTTCGTCGCGAACCCAGCATCGTAAGTGCCGCTCCTGTAGTTCGTGGTCAAGCACGTGCAGTTGCTGCGTCCAATGATATCTCGGTCACGTGGCAGGCATCGAGTGAGGAGTATTTTGCATTGAGTAATCTGAATCCCGTGCAGGGCATGGCATTCTCGAGGTCGGATGTGATGTCATTTAATCGTGTCGCTGTTCTGGGGTCGCAGCTTGCGCGCGATCTTTTTGGCGACCGCAATCCTATTGGGCAGGTATTACGATTGCGCGATACCACGTTCCACGTCGTCGGAGTGCTTGGCCCCAAGGGAATCGGAGCATTCGGTATCGATCAAGACGCAACGATTATTATCCCCATCAGTGTCGGTCAAAAGCAGCTGCTGGGCATTGATTATTACCAAACGGTGGTTGTGCAGGCGTCAAATGACTATACGATTGATTTCGTGAAGTCACGCATTACGTCGATATTGCGCCAGAATCATAGTATTACAGATGTCTCAAAGGATGATTTCACCATTCGAGCACAGGAGGATATTCTTAGTATTTTGGGAAGCATCACGTCTGTTCTCACTGTATTCCTGACAGCGATAGCAGCTATTTCACTTATTGTTGGAGGTATCGGGATTATGAATATTATGCTTGTGAGTGTTACGGAGCGCACGCGTGAGATAGGTCTTCGTAAGGCGATTGGTGCGACTGAAAAGGACATCCTCACGCAGTTTCTTGTAGAGTCAGTTATTGTCACGTCGATTGGCGGCTCAATCGGTATAGCATTTGGCGTATTGCTTACCGCACTCACGTACGTGGGTATAAAATATGGAGCAAGTATTCCTTGGACATTTCAATTGCCACTTACGGGAGTTGCGCTGGCGTTCGGTGTGTCAGCAATAACGGGATTGGTGTTCGGCGTGTATCCTGCTCGCCAAGCGGCACGAAAGAATCCGATTGATGCCCTGCGATATGAATAATTATTTATTGCGCGTTTTATTCGCCATGGTACGATAGTTTGTCCGCATAATTTATTTTTTCATGAAATCTGTCCAAGACATTTTCGATCGTTTGCAGGAAAAAAAGAATCAAGTGAAAGTCGTGCGCCGCAAATATAAGGATGAATTAGGAGCAAGTAGTGAGTATCAGAAAATTACAGAAGAACTCGATAAGCTTCGTGCAAAAAAGAAGGCGTATGAGCAGTCTATTCGCGAGCAATCAGGTGCTGCATTTGGCAAGATTGATGATCTTGCGCTTGCCATACGACAAGATACGCAGATGTTGAGTGACGTCGCGCTCACATCAATTATGAAAGGAGAGCGCGTAGAAGTGAAGGATCAATATTCTGGCTATGAGCCTGTATTCACGGTTCGCTTTAAACGAACAAAATAGGCGAGTCAGCCTGCGCATTCTTTGGTGCATCGTTGCTGGCGCCGCTGTATGGGTGTTGGTGAGTTTTGTTGCCACGAAGACTATTAGGTCTCCTCGATATATAGTCGTATCTTCTGAGGCTGGATATCAAGTTCGTGAGTACGAGTCGTATATTGTTGCTCAAGTCGCGGGTGCGGATTCATTCGAGAGAGCATTGTATGACAGCGGCTCACTTTTGCTTCGGTATATTCGAGGAGAGAATACTCGTCAAGAAGCAGTTGCAATGAGGCGACCCGAGGGAGTGACTGCGCAGTCTTCTCGAGAGCGTATGGCATATTGGGCGCCAATCGTAATTGGACAAAAGAATCAGCATATTGATGCCTCTGTCATCCTTCCGAGCGATGTGACCATTGTGACTGCGCCGAGACCTAATAATCCAACCATTCGTATTCTGCAGGTGCCGGCGACAGTGCGAGCTGTCGTTCTCGTGTCAGGGAGTGTGCCATACGATGAAACGGTGCGTCTCGCATCTATGCTTCGTGAGTTGCTTGCCAGAGATAATCGCGTTATTCTCTCGGCTGCAAGTGCTATGTATGTTGGGCCTTCGTGGGCGCCATCATTTCTTCGACGAACGGAAATATCATTCGTCATCCGCAACTAGTCGCTCATCGCACTCATGTATACCCTCCAATCACCTTATCTCGTCGATAAGCCGCTGGGCGCGACGCCGTTGCAGACACTCGACGTATTTCGGCGCGTTCGAAATATACCTGGGACGGTAAAGCTAGCATACGCGGGAAGATTGGATCCCTTAGCTTCTGGATTGCTGGCAGTGCTGCATGGCGAGCAATTAGCACATCAAGAAGATTACTGGTATCTTCCCAAGCAGTATGAAGCGCATATCGTATGCGGCGTTTCTACTGACTCTTTTGATGTGATGGGCATGCCAGTCTCGCAAGGGCACCAAGAGCATACCGCGGAACGGATTACTGCCGTTCTGCGTGGTCTCGTTGGGAAGATCGATCTGAGTGTCCCGGTATATTCGAGCCAGCGCTTTCAAGGTGAGGCGCTCTTTTCTTTGGCGCGTAATCAACCAGATAAAACAATCGTAGTACCCGTTCGTAGAATGGTGATCAGTCAAATAGACGCCCAGCGTAGTGAGCGAATCACAACGGATGCCCTGGTTGCTCTTGCGTGCGAGCGAATCGGGCTCGTGCAGGGTGATTTTCGACAACAAGAAATATGCGAAGCGTGGAAGGCGCTGTTTATTCAGCGTGAGGAGCTCATCTCATTTCATCTTACCATTCATTGTGGCAGCGGCACGTATATTCGTTCGATCGCCCAGGAAATTGGCAGACGCTTGGGCAATGGCGCTGTTCTCGCCGGGTTGCGCCGGACTGCTATCGGTGCATGGAGAGTGACAGATTCTGACGTTACAAAGCTTTCTTGGCCGCAATAACGCTGCGAAGGATCGCGCGTACGTTTTCCAAGGATTCGTCATCATGAATGGATACCGGCAGAGCAGTAATTCCTACTCGGGAAAACTCCTCCACCATGCGCGCGAGTGCCTCTGGAGCAACAACGTCTGATTTTGTGAGAAGGACGTATTCGTCTTTATCAAGTAGCGCTGGGTTGTATGCTCCTAGTTCACCACGAAGAGTTTGCCAGGCAACGACGGGATGCTCTGATTCACATGACACCGTATGAAGCAGAGTCCTTGTTCGCTCGACGTGACGCAAGAATTTAATACCCAAACCCTTTCCCGTGGACGCACCTTCGATGAGCCCAGGAATGTCGGCGAGGATCAGCTCAAAGAAGACACCTAGTCCAGGTTCGAGCGTGGTGAATGGATAATTAGCAACTTTTTGCTGCGCGCGTGTAAGCTCATTGATGAGACTTGATTTGCCAGCATTCGGAAATCCAACAAAACCGACATCGGCGATGAGCTTGAGCTCCAACCGCAATGTCCATCGCTGTCCTTCGGTTCCTGTATCAAATGAGCGCGGGCTGGTGTCTGTTGATGAGCGGAAGTGATAATTACCTTTCCCGCCTTTTCCTCCACGAGCGAGGAGAATGCGTTGGCCGATGGAAACCACTTCTTGGTCTTCATGCGTGTCGAGATTGTGGATCACCGTGCCTACGGGAATATTGAACTCAATATCTGCTCCATCGCTTCCATCACGATACTGAATACCACCTTCATGTCCGTTTTCGGCGTAGGCTGTCTTCGTGTTTCTCCAATGAGAAAGCGCGCCAATATCTGCGACGCCGACGCAGTACACGCTGCCACCATTTCCACCAGTGGCGCCCGTGGGGCCAAGCTCCTTCATGTTCTTATTGAAGGCCACATTCCCATTGCCACCTGATCCTGCGCGAACTTCAATTGTGACGTCATCTATAAGCATTGCGTACTGAGGGTACCACAGAGTGACCCAAGAGCGAAGGGATGGTATACTTGGGGGGTACTTATCTCATTTTTCTTCATGAAGAAAATTTTTGCCGTAGCTATCGTCAGCATCTCGCTTGTGTTGCCTTTGTCTGTGTCTGCCGCCACGCTCGGAGCCGGACAACAGTATTCATTGTTGCGTCAGCAGGTAGTAGTTGGCAGCGCATATGTTGCCGCGGGTACTACGACCATTGGTGGGCTTGTTACTGGAGATGTTGTTGCTGCGGGCGGGACGGTTATCGTATCGGGTTCGGTCGGCGAGGACATCGCGGTCATTGGTGGCACGGTGCAAGTGTTAGGGCCAATAGGTGGTGACGTTCGCGTCGTCGGTGGCACAGTTACTATTGCTGACAGCATCGGTGGAGACCTCGTAGCTCTTGGTGGGACTGTGCATATTTTACCGAACGCAGTAATCACGGGTGATGTCATTATCGCGGGAGGACAGCTAATCATTGACGGATCCGTGCAGGGATCGATTACGTATCGTGGTGGCACATTGATGCTCAACGGGACCGTTGATGGGAGTGTTTCTGCGAAGGTTCAGGACCATGTAGAGCTTGGATCTACTGCAGTTATTAAGGGCGGTTTTATGTATGGCTCTTCGCGTGAGGCCATGATAGCTGAGGGCGCGCGCATTCTTGGTGCAACGGCATACGAGCCTGCTGGCAAGATTGAAAAGCAATCTGAAGCACCTGCAAAGGTCATGTGGGCAATGCTCGGAGTACTCACCGGGATGCGGCTGATCGCTGTAATCGGCCTCACGATCTTTCTGGTGTGGAGGTGGCGTCGTGAAACTCTCGATGTCCTTTCGGGAATTCGCGAAGGCTTCTGGCAAGCAATGGGACGCGGACTTGCATTCATGGTGCTTATTCCAGTCGCTGTGGTGCTGCTCATGATTAGTTTTGTTGGTGTGCTACCTGGAGCGCTCTTGCTTATGGCATTTGTGGGAATGGTGATTGTCACAAAGGCACTCACCGGAATATTCTTCGGGTCATGGGTGTATATGATGTTTAAGAAGCGCGAGGTGCTTCACATCTCGTGGGGCTCCGCTATTGGTGGCGTGATAGCGCTTGAACTACTTTCGAGTATTCCCGTGCTCGGTTGGATTGGAAGCGCAGCGCTTTGGTTGGCGGTGTTTGGCGTGGTGAGTCACCAGGTTCAGAAAATTGCTCGATAAAACATACTTCTATGCCAACAATGAAATCAGTCGTTGTTCGTGTGCGTCCAGCGCGAGCATATCCTACACCGAAGCGTGCTCCTGCGCGCATGAACACACAAACTGCTCGTGCGAACGCGCATAATGTTCGTAAGCCAAAATCACGATAAGCGTATTGCGTCGACGACGATGAATCGCTAGAATACCGCATGATTGTTGTTGACGTTGAAACAACGGGGCTCAATGAGCGGCTCCATAGCATTGTCTCGATTGGTGCAGTTGATTTTGAAAAACCGCAGCGACAGTTTTACGGTGAATGTCGAATGTTTGAGGGAGCTCAATCTGAGGAGGCGGCTCTTCGAGTGAACGGTTTTACGATTGATCAGATTACGGATTCGAGTAAGAAATCACTCGAGCAGCTTATGGGGGAGTTTGTGTCGTGGACTCGTGATTCAAAAAATCGAACCCTCATGGGGTTTAATACCTTTTTTGACCATCGCTTTTTGCAATCTAGTGCTGAGCGGTGTCACATGTCGTGGGATTTCGGTCATCGAATTATTGATATTCATTCTATTGCATGGGCGCACATGCTTATGCGCGGCATCGAGCCTCCTGTGAAGTACAATCGCTCTTCTATCAATAGCGACTCGCTTTTAGAATATGTCGGCCTTCCCTCGGAGCCAAAGCCGCATAATGGCTTAGTGGGTGCAAAGATGGAGGCTGAAACCTTCTCGCGTTTGCTATTCGGTCGATCACTGCTATCCGAGTACGAATTGCATACGTTGCCTGCCCACGTTCTTTTGTCCACGCCGCTATCAGACCAGCAGGCGCTCTTCTGATATACTGATGGTATGACATTGGTTGATGATCTCAAGCGACTCACATGTGGCGATGTCGATGACTCGAGCGCTGCACGAATGCGATACAGTCACGATGCAAGTATTTTCGAGGTCGTGCCGAAGGTTGTTGTCTCTCCCCGTGATGCTCGTGATGTTGAGCGCCTTGTAGCGTATGCGGCATCACATGATGGCGTCGCTATCACGCCGCGATCAGCTGGTACTGATATGTCTGGTGCCGCGGTCGGAGGCTCTATCGTAATGGATATGATGAAGCATATGAATCATATCCTGGATATTGAGCGCGATGAGTCGCTTGAGGGAAAAGATGGGTTTGTCGTTGCTCAGCCAGGGGCATATTATCGTGACGTAGAGGTGCAGACACTGGAGCGTGGCTTGCAGTATCCGGTCTATCCCGCGTCGCGCGATCTCTGTGCTATTGGAGGGATTGTTTCTAATAATTCAGGAGGTGAGAAGTCGCTTACCTACGGACAGGCGGTGCAATGGATTCGAAGTATTCGGGCAGTTTTGGCGGATGGGCACGAATACGAGCTCGGACCGCTGAATCGCCTGGAGCTCGAAGAGAAAATGAAACAGGGCGATTATGAGGGCGAGATCTATCGAGCGATTTTCAGCCTGTTGCAGTCGCAACGAGAAGAAATCGCGCGCATGAGACCGAATGTGTCAAAGAATTCATCGGGGTATCAGCTCTGGCACGTTTGGGATGGTACGACGTTTAATCTAGCTAAGCTACTCTGTGGTGCGCAGGGTACGCTTGGTATTGTGACTCAGGCCACGCTCTCCTTGATGAAGCCAAAGAAGCACAAGCAAATGATCGTTGTGCTTCTTGATGACATCACGTCGATCGCCTCGGTCGTCAACGACATCCTTATTCATACACCGGAAGCAGTGGAGTCGTTTGACGACAAGACACTCTGGTTCACGCTTCGATTCTTGCTTGACTTTGTTCGGATTATTGGAGCTTCCAACATAATTTCGCTTGGTTTGCAGTTTTTGCCCGAGGCGTGGATGATTCTTCGCGGGGGGATGCCGAAGCTCATCGTTATCGCTGAATTTGTCGGCGACGATGAACGTGATGTTCAGGCGCGAGCGACTGCCGCGCTCGCATCGGTGCGGTCTCGTGGCATTCGCGCACGACGTACCAAAGACGAGGAAGAGTCCCATAAGTATTGGACGATACGCCGCTCGAGCTTCAATGTCATTCGATCTCATACGAAGGGAAAGAAGACAACTCCCTTTATCGATGACTTTATTATTCCTCCAAAAGACATGCCGGAGTTCTTGCCGAAGCTCTACGATATACTGAGGCCGTACAAATTAACGCTCACGATCGCTGGACATGTGGGAGATGGGAACTTTCACATCATTCCACTCATGAATTTGGCGAATCCTGAAACACGACGCATCATTCCTGAGCTTTCTAAGAAGGTATATGACCTTGTATTGTCGTATAAGGGCTCAATTACCGCAGAGCACAATGACGGTCTCATACGAGGACCGTACGTGAAGCAACAGTTTGGTGAGCGTGGCTACCAGCTATTTCGCGAGATCAAAAGAATCATGGATCCGAAGGGTATTTTCAATCCTGGACGAAAGCTGGACGTTGATTGGGAGTGGGCGATGCAGCATTTGCGTACCGACTAAAATTCTGCTATAATCTTTTCACGGACTGCGGGTCCGCTTCGTGCGGTCCCTTTTTGTTCTCATGGCTCAAGAAATACGAAACATCGCAATCATCGCTCACGTCGACCACGGCAAAACAACGCTCGTGGACTTTTTATTGAAGCAATCTGGAACATTCCGCGAGACCTCACACGAGATGGGTGAGGACCTCATTATGGACTCCAACGATCAAGAGCGAGAACGTGGCATCACTATTCTCGCAAAGAACACCGCCGTCCAGTACAGCGGCTACAAGATCAATATCGTCGACACGCCTGGACATGCTGATTTTGGCGGTGAAGTTGAGCGCACTTTGAACATGGCAGACGGTGCTATCTTACTGGTTGACGCGCAAGAGGGGCCAATGCCGCAGACAAAATTTGTGCTCAAGAAGGCGCTTGACCTCGGCTTGCGTGTTATCGTTGTGGTCAACAAGATAGACAAGCCTGGCGCGCAGATTCAGCGTACCATCGATGAGACAACGAATCTCTTCTTGCAGTTGGCAGTCGAAGAGCATCATTTGGATTTTCCTATCATGTACGCAATCGGGCGACAGGGGAAAGCATGGGATCATATACCTACGGCAGAGGAGATGGCAGCCGATGGTGACCTTCGCCCACTATTTGATAAGGTAGTTTCCTTTATTCCCGCACCGAGTGTCGATATCACAGGCTCAATGCAGCTACTGGTGGCCGCATTAGATCGTGATGATTTTCAGGGACGATACGCTATCGGCAAGTTAGTCCGTGGCATTGCCACGCCAGGCGAGGCGGTGACAATCGTGCATCCCGACGGTAAGCGCGTGAATTCAAAAGTCGACAAAGTGTTTGTCTATGCGGGCCTAAAGCGTGTTGAGGTGCAACGTGCGGAAGCTGGCGATATTATTGCTGTTACCGGAGCTACTGAGTCTCACATTGGCGATACGATTGCTGACACAGCTAATCCTGAAGCACTGCCAACGATTCGAGTTGAAGCTCCAACGCTGCGTATCACCATCGGACCGAACACGAGCCCGTTTGTGGGTCGCGAAGGAACATTACTCACTGGACGCCAAATTGGTGAACGTCTTGAGCGCGAGCTTGAAACAAACATCGGTTTTCGATTAGAACCCACTGGCGATGGGCGGTACTCGCTTGCGGGACGTGGCGAGCTTCATTTGTCCGTCTTTATTGAGACGCTGCGCCGCGAAGGGTTTGAGATGGAAATATCAAAGCCTGAGGTTATTTTGCGCGACAACAACGGTCAGAAAGAGGAGCCATTGGAAGAGGTCACTGTTGATGTGCCTGAGGAGTATGTCGGCGCTGTAACGACTGAATTTGGGAAGCGAAAAGCACAGATGGTTGATTTGATCAATCACGGCAACGGCTATAGTCGTCTCGTCTGGCACATGCCGACGCGTGCATTTCTCGGTTTGCGCAGCATTTTGATGACCTCAACCAAGGGCACAGTGGTTATCAACTCAATTTATCTCAAGCATGAGGGTATGTGGGATCTTCCACCCCGCGAACGTACAGGTGCGTTGACAGCATCCGAATCCGGAACGGCAGTCGCGTTTGGCCTGGATATTGCACAGGGGAGAGGAACGACATTTGTCGCTCCTGGCACCGACGTCTATGAGGGTATGATTATCGGTCAAAATGCGCGTCGTGAGGATATGGAAATCAATGTTGCCAAGGGAAAGGCACTGTCCAACATGCGCTCAAAAGGCAGTGACGGCATTACAGTTCTTGCGCCTCCCGTTATCATGTCACTAGAGCAGGCTCTCGACTGGATTGAAGATGATGAGCTTTTGGAGGTGACTCCAAAAGATATTCGTCTCCGTAAGCGCTTCCTAACCAAAGTGGACCGCGACCGCAATCGTCGTCGTGCTATCGATGATGGCTCTCAGCAGAAGTAAAAGCACCCCGAAGAGGGGTGTTTTTATAGCTTGTTGACCTTGCGTTCGTATTTTTCTGCTTCGATGCACACGCGCTCCATGTAGTGTACAGCCTCTACAGGGTACTTACCAATGGCTGACTCTTCTGAGAGCATGACCGCATCGGCGCCTACCATGATGGCATACGCGATATCAGTGACCTCTGCTCGTGTGGGGGTTGGGTTTTCTACCATGCTCTTGAGCATTTCCGTGGCTACAATCACTGGTTTGTGATGTTTCTTGCACGCGCGAACGACCATTGCTTCGGCAAAGGGGACTTGCTCGAGAGGGATGCTCAACCCCAAATCGCCGCGTCCAAGCATGACGGCATCAGCGACTTCGGCAATTTCATCGATGGCATCGAGCGCTTCTTTTCGCTCGACTTTTGCCATGACTTTCGCGGTCCCGTTTCGTTGCGCAATTTCCTTTTTTAATTGAAGCACGTCGCTTGCTGACCCAACAAATGACTGACAGATATAGTCAACCTCATTCGTGAGGCCAAATGCAAGATCCGTAAGGTCCTTTTCGGTGATGACTTCGGTTGCTGTTACATCAAGATGATGCGTTGCACCCGTTTGTACGCGTGGACCCGAAAGGTCTTGAATGATGGGTATGTGCTTGTCTGCGCTCTTCGCTGCAGCTCGAACATGTGAAATAAATGTCGCATGCATCTCATGCGTACCATGGCTAAAATTGAGCCGAGCAACATCCATGCCGGCTTCAATGAGCTGTGTAAGGGTTGCAACTGACTGTGATGCTGGACCAATGGTGCAAACTATTTGTGTTCGTGATGGCATAGTCGTGATTAAAGTAATTCTAGAAAGCGATTATATTTTGCGATTCTCTCCCCGCGTTGGAGGCCACCCGCTTTGATTCCATACGCTCCAAATGCAAGTGCGAGGTCGACGATGAAGGTATCATTGGTCTCGCCTGAGCGATGCGAAATGATGCATTCGATGCCATGATCGCGGGCATACTGCATAGCGTCGAGCGTTTCCGAAAGCGTTCCGATTTGATTTGGCTTGATGATGACACCGGAGATGGATTGCGCACTTGCAGCGAGCGCGATGCGGTCTCGATTGGTGACAGTTAGGTCGTCGCCGACAATGAGGCACGTGCCGTCATTGAGACGAGTAAAATCCTCAAACGCTTCCTCGTGGTAAGGGTCTTCAATGTACTGGATCGGGAAGTCTCTCATGAGGCTGCGTAGAGTCTCGGTTAGGTCGCCGGGTGCATGCTCGGCGTCATCATACACATACGACTTGGTAGTGGCATCATAAAATGATGACGCAGCAACATCGAGAGCGAGCTTTATCTTTTGATCAAGACGAAGTTTCTGGGCGACCTCCATAAGGAGTTCAAGCGGACGGCGAATAGATTCGAGATGCAGTGCGAAGCCACCTTCATCGCCGACGTTGGCATTCTGCGCGCCGTACTGGCGTGACACCATATCTTTGAGTGCGTGAGACATCTGTGTACCGATCATGAGTGCTTCATGAATATCCGCAGTCTGCGGAATAATTTTGTATTCCTGAAATGCAACATTTGTGGCGGCATGCTTCCCGCCATTGATAACGTTCATACACAGAAAGGGGGTGATGCGACTTGGTTTGATCTTCGGCGCCAACAAATGAAGGTGCTTCGCGAGGGGCAGTTGCATGCTAGCTGCAGCTGCCCGTGCGCAGGCAAGTGAAACGCCAATGGTTGCATTGCCGCCGATATTTGATTTATTTGCGGTGCCATCAAGTTCGATCATGCGTCCATCAACTGCGCGCTGGTCAAGCGCATCCATGCCGGTCAATAAACCGCCAAGATTGACATTCACATGCGTCGCTGCTTTCAGGACACCGCGGCCCAGAAAGCGGCTCATATCGCCATCGCGGAGCTCGAGCGCCTCATGAGAGCCGGTTGATGCTCCCGACGGAACGGCAAATGAGCCCGATCCTCCCTCGCAGTTGACCGTGACGTCAAGTGTTGGGTTGCCGCGAGAATCAAGAATTTCTCGTGCGCGAATTGATGTAATGGTAGTACGAGGCATAGCAGTATCGTACCACAGGGTGCCGTGTCTCGTATGAACAGTTTGACTACTACGTGTCAATGGTGTATAGTAAAATCTGCACTTTGAGAGGAGAATCCATGTCTACAGTTCTTCTGGTTATTGCGATCGTTGTCGTTGCGTTGGCGTTGCTGGCCGCAGTTGTCCGGTACGCGACGAGGACTTTCGAGGTCAAAAAGCTTGACCCAGACACGTCGCGTACACTGAGTGAGACGTTTCGGACCGACATCGTGCAGCAATTTCAGGAGTTGTTCTACTCCATAGATCCGAAGTATAGTCCTGAGTGCTATGGCCGTGAAACGAACTATGGCATAGCGGAGGCGAGAGTGAAAGCCATCTTCCACTCCATTGATGCCACCATCGAGGATGGGTACGATAACGACATTTTCGATTCAGTCCGTGTTCGACTGCTTCTTGTCACCACGAACGACATTCGTGAAATGACGTACAATTTCATGCGTGGAGCACGACAGAGAATTGTTGCTGATCTCGCACAGCGACTGCGGGCGAGCGGAGTCCCTTCAGACATCGTTGATGACGCCCTTCGCTATAAGGATGATGCGAGTGTACGGTAGAGCAGTGTTTCATAACCCGACATGAAGATGTTGGGTTTGTTTATTGACAGAAGTCAGTAAAAACAGTATTATCGCTTTGTTCATATACACAGAGGTGGATTGAAATGTCTTTTGAAAAAATGCTTGAAGCAGTACTGGTGGTCGCCGTTGTTCTGGGCGTGATAATCATCGGTACCGTGTTATGTGATCTAGCCATTCGAACGAGGAATCGCTACCGGCAAAACGACGATGAGCCACGGCAGACAGCGGATCAGAAGGCGATGAGCGAGGCGATTTCGGAGGATATCAAGACGTTGGTGTCCCGCATTGCATATAAAACCAATTCGAATACGTACGATGAGCTACCGTTGGAGGAGGCATTTCGTCACTCGCGAGCAGTGACGAAAGCGGTGGTCGCCATCTATAATCGGTGCAGCGATGCAGGCGAGGTGCATAGCGATGAATTTCAGCCGTGGCTCGATGAAGATATCGAAGTCATGTTTTGTGTCCTAGCGGGGTTGTTCCGCTGGGGTGATCGATTGAGAATCAATGACATCATCATTGAGCGACTTGAAGAACGTGGTGTGCGCCGCGAGTTTCTCGAAGATGCCTACGACACGAGCGCAGCCACGGGACGAGCACCCGAGCCGACAGGGGATCAAGTTGCCCCTCACTACTATCCGACTGCGTAAAGTGCGAGCCCGGAAATCTTACATTCCGGGCTTTGTTATTTGACGCATACATAAAGTCGTTGTATACTAGATTTTCAGTTCAATTACAACAAAGGAGTTACGACATATGACGTGGACGATGATACTCACTGCAAGCCTGTTCGGCGTTATGTTTTTCTGGGCTGCGGGAATGTTTTTCATGGGAGCGCTCAGGGAGAATCGTATGCGGAGTGCCCCATCTGAGGTGCCACCCGCCCCATCTGAGGTGCCGGAAGTGTCGGATGTTCCGGTGGAGAATTCGCCTGAGTCATCGGAGGATGATGAGGCTCGACTCAAGCGCGAGAGCCGAGCTGCCCTCATACTTCGACTGGCTCGATTGTTCTCGAAGATCGATCCGGAAATGAACTACGAGCCATACCGTCAACTTGATCTCACGCGTGCCGAAGAGCGCGCAACAGCCATCCTCAATGCTGTAAACTCGTTTCTGATTGCCGGGTATCTCATCGGCACTCTCCGGGCCACCGACCCGATCACCGAAGTAAATCCACATTTGAAGAAGCGCATCACCGGTCTTCTCTATGTGGGGCTTTGGCAGCAGGTCAATCACATGATCAGCGATGAGCTAGAGAAGCTGATAGATGATCCGGTGTTTGTCAAAGAAGCATTCGACCTCTACGATGAGATCAACGACATTCCGAGCAACGCCGGCACGGAAGGCTACTTCGAGATCTACGAGACGCACACCTAAGACCGCTAGTGCCCGGAAACAACGTTTTCCGGGCATTTTTCTTGACACGGGTGTAAATTCGTAGTATATTGCGGCATTCGTACTTCAACAACTAAGGAGTAGTGACGGTCATGTTTACAACCAGTTTTATTCTCTCGGCGGCGATGCTGGTTATCGCCTTAGTTCTGATTTGGAAGGCCGCAGGTTTGGCGCAGCTCGTGTATGCTCATGAACGCACGACACGGAAAAATCATGAGCTGAGCGAGAAGAGTAAAAGAGTTTCCGATCGCATAAAGCTATTGCTTGCGAAGATCAACTACCTCGACGAAGAAACCGTCTACGATGAGCTATCCAGCGATGAGGCGCTTATTCATGCGAGAGCAATCACCGCTGAAGTGAAATCCATCTACGATGCGTGTCACGACGTCGGGGAAGTGCACGGTGAATTTGTGCCATGGCTTGATCACCATACGGCAGTCATGCGGAGTACATTCTGGGGTTTGCTTGAATGGGGAGAGCGCTCCACGGTTGTTCAATTGATCATGGATCAGCTCGAAAGTCGAGGTGTCTGCGTGGAGTTCCTGATCGACTCTTACGATCTCAGCTGCAGGACTGGATTCGCACCTGAACTGACCCAAGAGGCTATCGAGGCCTACTACCAGCCGCGATGAGTTAGCAGCTCGGAAATCACCTATTTCCGAGCTTTTTTGTAACTTGCTTTTTTGTGGAGACTATGCTATACTTATATTCAGCGTAGGTATCTCGGCAGCCAGTCGCCTCGGCGAAGGGTCTCGACGGGAGGTCGCCCTCACGCAATTATACGTGAAGTGTACCGGTTTGCTCAACGATTTCGTTGGTCGAAACGCACACTTCGCAGATGAAATGGCGAACAAGCTTTACATCGGTAACTTGCCTTACAGCACGACCGGTGATGAGTTGCAGCAAATGTTTTCGCAGGCAGGAACAGTCTCTGAAGCCGTCGTTATGATGGACAAGATGACTGGTCGTTCCCGCGGATTCGGTTTCGTCACCATGGCATCCGATGAGGATGCACAGAAGGCCATTGAAATGTTCAATGGTAAGGAGAACGGCGGCCGCGCAATCGTGGTCAATGAAGCCCGTCCTATGGAGCAGCGTGCTCCTCGTTCTGATCGTGGTGGCTTCGGTGGCGGCTACTAAGCCTCACTGAGCAACTGCAAAAACCCCCTCACGGGGGTTTTTGCTTTCTCTTGTTTGTAGGCGAGAACGCGGTACACTTGTCGCATGCATTTTAATACAAAAATACGAATACTCGAGTTTATCGTTGCGGGTATACTATTGGACCTCGTTGAGAACGCTATCGTTATGCGTGTCACTACAGGTGAGAGTATGGCATTGACAGAGATGGGCGTTGCGATGCTCGTGATTATTCCGTTTGCAGTGTTAACGGAGCTGGTGATTGACCATCCTCGGTTTTGGCATCGACTCTTCCGTCGTAGGGGCCACAAATTCGATCACTTGGATTTAAGCGCATAACCAGATGCTCTTGGTGATTACTGGAAATGGGAAAGGGAAGACTACATCCGCGATCGGACAAGCTGTGCGCATGGTCGGAGATGGGAAGTGTGTGCTCATGGTGCAATTCATAAAGGGGCCTTGGCGATCCGGTGAGGACGATGCGCAAATGCTGCTGCGTCCTTCGTTTAAGATTATAAAAACGGGACTTGGCTTCGTCGGTATTCTTGGTGATACACTCCCGCGCGCTGAGCATGCTCGTGCGGCGCATGAGGGACTCGCATTGGCATACACCGAGATGATGAGTGGCAAATGGAACGCACTGATCTTGGACGAGATTAATGTGGCAATACAACTCCAGCTTGTCTCGCTTACTGATGTGCTTTCGTTCTTGCGTGACGTACCGCAGGGCATGGATATTATCCTTACCGGGCGTGATGCGAAGCCGGATCTCATCGAGCTTGCGGATATCGTGTCGGATGTCACTGAGGTAAAGCATCCCTACCAGCAAGGAGAGGAGGGAAAAAAAGGAATTGAATGGTGATATGAGTTTTAAGATTCCAAAAAACGATCATAAGTATCGATGGACGAACCACGTGATACGAAAGATGCAGTACTATGGCCTCACGCCCAGTAGGATTTTGCGTGTCATCCGTGCTCCGGAGCGCACCGAAGATGGCATTGTTGAAGGCACGATTGCGGCAATGCAAACGGCGGGTACAAAGGTAAAGCCGTGGGAAATATGGACAATGTGGAAGGAGCTGGGCAAAAGTGATGGGCCTCTATCCGTCTCAAAAAAGGTCGTCATTACCGCCTGGAGATACCCTGGCGTCTCTCCTGTGCGTGAGCGCGCGCCCATACCGTCTGACATCATCGCAGAACTGGAACGAGAGGGTGTCTTGGATGAGGAATAATAGTGTGGTATAGTAGGGGTATGTTTAAGGACATATTACAGGTGCCCATCGATCATCAGTTGTGGTACTTCGCATTGTTCGCGTGGGTGATAGCCTGGAAGGCGATGGCGCTCTGGAAAGCTGCTCATCGAGAGCAGAAGTGGTGGTTTGGGGCGTTTCTCGTAGTCAACACGCTCGGTATCCTCGAGATACTCTACGTCTACGTGTTTTCGGTCGAGCGCAGCGAGAAGGACTCACGCTCCGAGGTTGAGCGTCCCTAATACACTAGGATGTCTTCGATTTTCTGAACGTTCCTAGCACGCGTCGTTTTGTCTGCGCATATGTTCCCGCATCCATGGATGCGCGGATGCGCTCGAGGAGTTGATTGAACCAGCGAACGTTATGGAGGGTAGCGAGGCGGCCTGCTTCTTTATCGTGTGTTCGAAAGAGGGTGTGTAGTTTTTTTATCGAGGCTCGTGATACGAGGAGCTTTCTGGTGTCGTGTGCGTAGCGAGCCTTGCGCACATCAATTGCGCCTTCATCGGTGTAGATGCGCGCATGTCGTGCCTCGCGTGTAGGGATAACGCAGTCAAAGGTATCAGCACCGCCGTCGATAGCATCAAATATATCCTCGACCGTTCCAATGCCCAGCAAGTGCCGTGGCTTGTCATCGGGAAGATGGGGAATAACCGCATCGAGCGTGGACCGCATCTCATCTTTGCCAAACGAGCCGCCGATGCCAAATCCGTCAAAACTCATAGCGCCAATCGTTTTTGCGCTCCGAGCGCGTAGCTTTTTAAACCGTCCCCCCTGCACAATGCCGTACAGCATCTGATTCTGTTTGGTGTGCGCATCGAGGCAACGTTGTGCCCATCGATGCGTGCGCTCCATCGATGTCTTGGTGTATGCAAACGGGTGAAGTGGAGATGTGCATTCATCGAATGCAAAGATGATGTCCGCTCCCAGGCGTTGCTGAGTAGCGATGGAAGTCTCGGGAGAGATGATGCGCTCTACGCCGTCAACATCAAAACGCGCGCCTTCCTCAGTGAGGGTAACGTTATTGCGTTGTGAGGGCGTGCGGACTGGCTGGCGCAACACCTTGCCCACGCCTTGCTCGCGAGAAGCGCCGAGCGAGAATACCTGAAATCCGCCCGAGTCCGTCATCATCGGCATTGGCACGCCAAGGATGCGGTGTGCATGTCGCTTGCCCCAAAGGTGATAGGTATTTGAGATTACCATCTGTGTTTTTGTTTTCTTGATATCGCTTGGCGTGAGTGTTTTGATGTGCGCATGAGTGGCGACGATCACATAAGCGGGTGTCTGCACAACGCCATGTGGTGTTGTGAGTATGCCTCGTCGCGCGCGCGAAGAACGAGAGCGTTTGGTGATGACAAATGAGGGGGCGGCTGATGATTTCATAGCAAAATATGATACAACAAAAATACAATTTGGCAATTATTGCGCACTGGCTGATGTGCTATGATGAAGGGGTATTTCTAACAGTTCAACGATGCCACCCATTACCATTTACTCAACACCAACCTGCGGATACTGTCAGCAAGCCAAGCAATATTTAGCGTCAAAGAACGTGCCCTATACGGAAGTGGATGTTTCAACGGATCGGACCAAGCAAGAAGAGATGGTCGCCAAAAGCGGGCAATTCGGCGTTCCGGTGATTGATGTTGGCGGAAAGATCATTGTCGGCTTCGACAAGCGCAAGCTCGATGAATACGCAGGTATCACTTCTCATGCCTAATATGGAAACGAAACCATTATCATTCGATCAGACAAAGTTGGAGGGTATCAGTGAGAAGACGCTCGCGGTTCATCATGACAAGCTCTATGCGGGATACGTTGCCAAGGCAAATGAAATTTCGGAGAAGCTCAAGGCAGCAGCATCTGATGAGTCGACGAGCGGCAACGCAACATACTCTGAGTTACGTGCGCTGAAAGATGCAGAGACATTTGCGGTCAATGGCGTCTATCTGCACGAGTGGTATTTTGATGTGCTTGGCGGGGATGGCGTATCTGACAAGGCACCAGAGCTATCGAAGGCACTCAGTGAAAAATGGGGATCAGTTGCTAATGGGATTCGTCATTTTTCAGAATGCGCTATGGCATCACGAGGATGGAGTGTTTTGTGCTGGGACACCAATGCGGGAAAGCTGAAACACTATAACGGCGACTCTCACAACCAGGGCGGAGTCTGGGGGTGCATGCCGATTATTGTGCTCGATGTGTATGAGCATGCGTACTTCATGGATTTTGGAAGCGACAAGAAATCGTACATTGCTGCATTCTGGAAGAACATGAATTGGGAAAAAGCGGAGCAGTTATATCTTGAAGCAAAGCGTTAAACGAGAAAAACCCCCGACGATGTCGGGGGTTTGCGTTACGCAGCTGGATCAAGTGTGCCAAACCACTTGAAGCCGATGATGCCGTCCTTGATGACGATAGTCATCGGCCGCTCACCATCAGTGATGCGCTTGCTCGATTCTTGGTCAAGCATCTGCCGTTCAACGACAAGTGTCGCGTAGACGTCGCGCTGCTTATCTGGCGTGAGTGTGTTGAGTACCAGGAAGAAGTGACCCGCAGGTTTCGAAAACGGATCTGGAAATGCTGCGGTTACGTTCCAAGCGCCCTCGGGCAACTCAGACTCGCGTTCGGGCCTCAAGTTGAACTGAAACGCGTTTGCGATGACCCAGCATCGGAAAACGTCGTATCCGATGAAGACGATAGCACAGCATGCTCCGAAAGCGGCAGCGCCTCGGAACTCTTCATTCTTGCGAGTGTACACGAACAACTGCAGCACAACGAAGACGAGATAGGCAAGTGCAGCCCAGAGCGTGAACGATCCGACACGTTTTTGGTTCATTAAAGAGCCTTCCTTTCGGATAAAATAATAGCACGATATTCATAAATCGTCAATATTATCGCCAGGTGGCTAGCCATGCGCGAGCATGCTGGGCTGATGCCGACATGGGGAGCCCGTAAGAGAGGGGGGCAAAGAAAACAAACAGCGCCAACGCTATTGCACACAGAGCTGCATACGAACGCTTTGACAGGTGTGACTGATCGACGACAAACGCCAGCGCAAGAATCGCCCACAACAACGCTGTGAAGTAGTGATACAGAAACATTACGCGTGATATACCGATAAACGGCAGCAGGTTGCTCGTCCATCCGATGAGAATGATCGCAGGCGTCATCTTGAGCGCGCGAACACCTGATGCCATTAGTTGCGCCAGAAGTGTCGCCATGGCAACCGCAGAAAGCCACCACACTGCCGGATTGCCGATGAGGTAGATGCGAGCATTGCCTTCAATCCAGTAGAATATTGGGCGAAGCATGAGCGGCCATGTGTACCATTTGCTCGAATAGGGATGCGTAGCGGAAAGGCGATTATTTGAGCGGTACATCTCGCTGTTGAGGTCAGCTATTTTTTGGAGGAGATTGGGAGGCGTGAGTGTCGGGTCGCCATAGAGATGGTTGCCCTCGAGCCCACTCTGGAAGTTGCGAGTCATGAACGCGTCGCCAGCTCCCGATTTAGTGAGCAGTGAAAAATGAATGGCGAATACTCCGACATAGATCGCCAGTGGAATGACTATGAGCGCAACTGATTGTCGAAGGAATGCAATCCAGGACGGCATTGTACGAGTGCGAAAGAAACGAATAATCTCGAGAAGTACGATGAGCGACAGAAAGGTGACCCCTGTCCATTTGATACTCATAGCCATACCACCGAACGCGCCGGCAGCAGTGAGTGTCCATGTCGCGGAAGAGTCGCGCCATCGCAGATAGCAATAGATTGCCGTAAAGCCAAACAGTAGCAAGAATGAATCCAGCAAGATCAAGCGCGACTGTACGAGAAGTGCGTTGTCGAGCGCTACAAATATACCAGCCAGTGTCGCTGCGCGAAGCGATATACGCAGGCGACGGGCAATGCCAAAGACGACTAACGGTAGCAGTGCACCTGCGAGAGAGGGAAGCGTGCGAAGAATGATGTAGAAATGATCGGGGTATACTTCACCAATCGACGAGAATGAAAAGCCGGGATGAAAACCCCAGAGCCAACCCCATCCAGCTATGATGAGCTTGCCGAGCGGTGGGTGTATGTCGAAATAGTATTGGTGCGTGAAGTAGGCGGTAAAGAATTTACCAAAATGAACCTCATCGAATACTGCGCTATTGGGTGTGCCCAGCCACGCAAAATGGACCACTATGCTCAGGACAAAAAGAATGATCGTGATGCGACGCTGTGTGAAGAATGACCACGACATATTTGGTTATTCTAACACAGGTTGGTATACTGAAAACCTATGTACGATCTGATTATTATTGGTGGCTCAGCGGCGGGGGCATCGGCAGGAGTGTATGCGGCTCGCCGTGGTCTCCATTTTTGCATCATCGCCAAGGATCTTGGAGGAGAGGTTGCTCTCTCGGGCGATGTCGAAAACTGGCTGGGCATTCAGCACACGACGGGCATTGAACTGTCGCAGTTATTTCGTCAGCATATCGAAAGTTATAAACCCGAAATTATAGAGGGATATGTGGTGAGTTCGTTGACGAAAGACGAGGATGGCATGTTTACCGTGACGACCGATGATGCTGTTGCGCGTCGAGCGAAGGCGATTATTCTTGCAACGGGTGCTCACTCACGACTACTCGGGGTTCCCGGAGAAGACACATTTCGACTCAAGGGAGTGAGTTACTGCACCGTCTGCGACGGTCCGGTTTTCAAGGGGAAGCGTACGGTGACAATTGGCGGAGGTAATTCTGCGCTTGAGAGCGCATTGATGCTTGCCGAGATCGCTTCAGAGGTTACCGTCATTAATAAAAACGCGTCATTTAAAGGGGAGGCTTCACTCATTGAAAAGGTGAAAAACAATCCGAAGATAACGGTCGTCTTCAATGGACAAACGACCGGCTTTCTTGGTAATGAACAAGGATTTGCACGAGCGGTGACGTATCTGGATGTGGATCAGCGTGAACAGACTATTGAAATGGAAGGAGCGTTTGTACATATCGGACAAGTTCCCAATTCTCAAATTGTACCTGCTGCGTGCAGCAAAGATGCGTTTGGCTATGTGGAGACTTCGCTTGATGGGGCGACGAGTTGCCCGGGTCTGTTTGCGGCGGGTGATGTCACACACAGCGCGCATAAGCAAATCATTATCGCCGCGGGACAGGGTGCTTCGGCGGCGCTATCGGCTGTACAATATATTAATCGACTCTAATCGCATGAAGGGGGCTCTCAAGGTTTTTGTGGTTATGATTGTTGTGGCATGTGCGTACAGTGCGCTTTCGATTATTTTTGATATGCCGTTAGCGTTATGGGGATCACTGTTTGTGGCGGGTCTGCTGGGTATGTATTGGTTTCATCGAGCGCGCCGTCGTCCGGTCTTCAAGCCATACATTCTCTTTTGGATACTCTTCGGTGTGCTCCTGTGGTACGCAAGTAATCAGGGCTGGTGCTCTCCATCGCAGCAAGCGCTTCCGATTGCGCTGCCTGACCTGTTTTGTCCCTTTCCGATAAACTAGTGCAAAGAAAAAACCCCACTCGAGAGAGTGGGGTCCGCCGTTAGGCGCTGATGGTGCGGAACTGGACGCCGCGAGTCGTGCCTCGCGGCACGATAGCTGCATGATACAGCTCGAACTTGGCGCTGGGCAAGTACTCCTTCATGAGGAACCGTGCCAGCTTCATCAGGTGATCGCGTTGTGCGTCCGAGACTCGTGTGAAGCCACGAAGTAGTTTTGCCGATGCCGCGTATGAGCGACATTCTTCATGAGTGAAGAGGATAACGCGAGGAACGTGAGCGTTCCGTGTCGCCATCAACTCCAACTGATGCTGAAGCGTGTGCCACTGTTTCGGGATGATGGCTTGCAGTCCGATTGCTTTGACGGAACCCGGCACCATGATCATTGCTGGATTGGTGATGCCGATGTCCTTGAGGAAGTCATCGATAGCGCTCAAGAAGCGACTGTCTGCGCAACACACGACAAGCGCATCGGTCGGTTCTTCGTGCAGGTCGTATACCCTCTGATCGGCGGGGGTCACCTCGTCCTGGAGGACGGTGACCTCATCGGCATCGAGCGAAAGAGAGGGCATATCAGGTGTGGTAAAGCGTTTCATGGTGAACCTCGTGGAAAGAAAATGGGCGGGAGCAGCTGCTCCCGCCCGGTCGAGTACTACCGCGACGACTTAATCGGCGCTTCCTTCTTGGTGGCCTCTTCAGTGACCGCAGTTGCTTCTGCCTCAATCACCGGAGTCGGGTTATCGATGTCGATACCCGTGGCTGCCTTGAGCATGGCGACGGCACCTTCGTAGAGACCGTTTGCCTTCAAGTTCGTGATGAGCTTGAAGAACATGTCCGGTCCCACTGAAACTGCTCGGTCGAGCGCTCCGCCCTTCCCGCTGCCAGCGTCATAGACAGTGATGCTGTCGATGCTGCCGAGCGACGAGGTGAGCGACTGTGCGATGGGTTCCAGCGCCTTCTGCATGGCTTCTCCGACGGCTGCGATGAGCGCAGGGCCGGTTTCCATGAAGCGAGTCGCGAGGAACAACTTCTGCGCTTCGGGGCTCAACTTCGAATACGCTTCGTTGAGCGCCCGCGCACCTTCGGCTTCAGCAAGCAGGCGCGCCTTCGTGGCGTTCGCCTGTGCAGTTGCGCCTTCCGCTTCTGCGAGCAGCAGCGCCTTGCGCGCTCCTGCCTTTGCGGTTTCGCCGTCTGCTTCAGCCAGGAGGTTTGCCTTCTTGGCGTCGGCGTCAGCCTGTCCCTTCATGGCAGTCATCTCGGATTCAGCGGTGCCGACGGTACGGATTTTCGAGGCAGACGCTTCGGCTTCCTTCGCGGCGGCTTTGGCTCCCGCGTCAGCGGCGATGTTTCGAGCTTCGCCCTCAGCATTGGCTTCGATGATCTTTTTGGCTTTGACGCCATCAGCTTCGATTGCCTTTGCCCGTGCGTCGGCTTCGGCCTTCTTGATCACCGTTGCCTTGAGTTCGGCTTCCGTGAGTTCAGCGACCGAGCCCTGCAGCTTGATGCGCGCCTTGGTTTCCGCTTCTTCCGAGTCGACGACTGCAACCCTCACAGCCTGTGAAGCGACGGCAGTCGCAAGAGGCCCCGCCTGTTCAGCTTTCGCTCGTTCAGTGGCAACCTCACCATCGTAGACGGCTTTGCGCTTGTTGAGTTCACGTTCAGCATCAGCAGTCTGTCCGTCGTTGGCTGCCTTCGTGACCGCAGCTTCTCGCTGGGCGGTCGACGTTTCGACGGTCTGCCGACGAGTTTGCTCTGCGGTACGAATTTCCGCTTCGGCTTTCACTTCGGCGATCTTCGGCTTGCCCTGAGCGATGATGTAGCCGTTGTCGTCGGTGATTTCCTGCAGGTTGAGCATCAGGAGCTTGAAGCCCAAGTGGGCGAGCTCCTTACCGGCTGTCTCCTGAGTCGTTGCATTGAATTTGGAGCGTTCCGATAGGATGGTCTCCATGTCCGTCTGCGAAATGACCTGGCGGAACTGACCTTCGAGCGTTGCATGAGCGATGCTCTGAATTTCAGCCTGCGTCTTGCGACCGAACTTGCGCGCCGCATTGGCGAGAAGTTCTTCGTCTTCACCGATACAGACGGTGGCGACGGCTTTGACGTTGATTGGAACGCGGTCCTTGTTGGGCGCGTTCTTCAGCTCCAGGGTGACCTGGAAGGCAGATAGGTCCATTTCGAACCAATCATTGAGCAGGGGAACCAACAACTTGGCTCCGCCCGTGACGATCTGCTGTTTGCCCTTACCGAATACCACCAACGCCTTGTTGGGCGGTACCTTGTAGTACAAATTCGCCATCTTCTTTACGAGGAAGAGTCCGGCGAGGACGAGCGCGAGCATCATGAGCGGGATTGCGATGACAGACAGGAGCTTTTCCAAGCCTCCGGCTGAAGTTTCAACCACGCCATTGGTAGTGGCAGCTAGGAGAATTGATTGCATGAGAGTTACCTTACTGATTGAAGGGTTTGATGGCGTTGCCATCCGGCGCGGTATGCGCCACGACATGAGCGGTGGAACCGTGAATGGAGAATACGGTGATTGCTACTCCCTCAGGGAGTGCGGTGCGGGTTGCGGATACTGCCAACATGAGCGTCGAGCCGGAGTCGAGTGAGATCGTCACACGTCCGGTACCCGTTGCGCTTATAGCTGTCTCGACGACGCCGGAACGACCGATGAGTGACGCGTTCCGAATAGTTCCCGAGGATTGACTTCGATAGAACGTATTGATGACGGCATACCCCATGCCGCCGATAACTGAACCCGCAAATCCTGCGGTAATCATCGAACCTAGGTTGCCTAGGCCGTTGAGAGCGCCGAAGTAGCCACCGACACCGCCACCGACGAGAAAACACCACAGAACCTTGATGGAGAGCAGGCTCATGTTGCCATGGCCGCTCGAATCATGGTCGTTGTCGTGATCCGCATCATGATCGGTATCGTGATCTGTGTCATGGTCGCCGAACAGGAGGGAGAATCCCAATCCTACCAGACCAACCACCACCAGACCGATATACACGAACTCCAGGTAGAGGCGCCCGAGGGCGCTTTCAGCTACCAACATACTGTACATACAACACCTCATTTCGAATTGTCAGAGAGCTGACCTGCTGGCGAATGCCCACAGTAGAAACGTATATAACAAATAATTGACTAGATGTCAATATACCTGCAGTAACAAAAAACCCTACTCTGGAGAGTAGGGCGTGGAGCTTACGGTTCGGTACGAGCAGCGAAGTCATCTGGCAGCTTACGCCATTCAGGAACGAATACCCAGAGAAGTAAGTAGATCGGGACTCCGATCCCCCAGGCGAAGGTTAAAAGAAAGTACGCGAGGCGAATAATCCAAGAGGGAATGCCAAGCATGTACGCGAGACCCGCACAGACACCCCCGGCCCAGCGTGAACCAGACGGAGCACGAAGAAATTTCTTCATACAATGCACCTTTCAAGAAACGTAAATTAATAATACCGTAGTAATCGTAATTGTCAATAACATTGCGTGTCTGAAATACAAGAATATAATAAAGGGATGATTTATCTTGCATCAGATCACCGTGGTTTTGAAATGAAGAAAAAGGTGAAGGAGTGGCTTGATGAAATGAAGGCTGAGTATGCTGATTGTGGCCCTGTGACGTACAATGAGAATGATGATTATCCAGATTTCATCGGGCTTGCTGCTGCAAAAATTGCCGAGGACCCGACAAATAATCGAGGTATTGTTTTTGGAGCAACGGGACAAGGAGAGGCAATGGTTGCCAATCGACGACGAGGCGTGCGTGCCATTGTATTCTATGGCGGACCGATCGAAATTGTTCGACTAGGGAGACTTCATAATGCCGCCAATGTTCTTGCGTTGGGTGTCTCGCCAGGAAATACTATCGCTGAAGGCGTGGCGATCGATGTTGATATTGTTCGTGAAGCGGTGCAGGTGTTTCTGTCTACGGATTTCTTGCCGGAAGAGCGCCATGTTCGTCGGTTAGCGAAGCTCGATTAATCGCTGGTATGGTGGAGATTATTCCTGCCATTATGACCGAGTCGGATGAAGAGTTTGTTCGCCACATTCATCTTTTAGAGCGAAGTGGAATCAAACGCGTACATCTTGATATTTCAGATGGTATTTTTGTTCGCATGAAGACCATCCTGGGTCACGAACAGCTCCGCCGCATCACCACGAGTCTCCAATTTGATGTGCATCTTATGGTGCAGAAGCCAGAAATACAGTGTTCTCGGTGGTGTGACATATCCAATATATCGCGATTTATTGTTCACGTGGAAACAACACAGCTGTTTCCGCAGTTACGAGAGCAAACACTCCAGCTGCGGAAAGAACTCGTGGCAGCTCTGAATCCCGAAACGTCATTGAGTCGCCTGGAGAGCGTGCTTCCTCATGTGGATATGGTGCAATTCATGACGATTCATCCTGGCGCGCAAGGTCGCACATTCCTGCCTCAATCGCTTGATAGAGTAACTGAATTTCATGCACAGCAACCGGAGATACACATTATGGTGGATGGCGGGATTAACCCTCATACTATTTCACAATGCGTGCACGCTGGAGCGACGCACGTTGTCTCAGGAAGTTTTGTGATGCGATCTGCCGATCACTTGCGAGCGCTTCGAGAGCTCGAGGAAGCGGTGCGGTGATATGATATACTGAAGTCACTTGGAGGGATGAATTACGATATCATTTCAATCGGGTCTGCAACGCACGACGTTTTTTTGAATGCTGAGCACTTTCAGATACTCGATAGTCATGAGTTTATTGCTGGGAAGGGAATTTGTATTCCTCTGGGCGGAAAAATACGAGTAGAGCGTATTTCGTTCTCGTCGGGTGGTGGAGGCACGAATGCCGCCGTCACTTTCGCGCGCCAAGGATTGCGAACTGCATGTCTCGGGAGTATCGGCAACGATGCATACGGGGCAATGATTTTGGACGAGCTGCGTCGAGAGGGCGTGGATGCCAAGTATGTTCAGCTACGTCACGAGGATACGACGGCATATTCTGTTATTTTGGTGACCAGAAGCGGAGAACGAACCGTGTTGGCGTACGTTGGTGAAGGGGCGCATTGGGACGTCGACGCTATCGCATGGGAAATGCTAGTCGCCCCATGGATGTATGTAAATTCTCTTGGTGGCAACCTGGAATTGTTGAAGCGAATTGTGCTGGAGGCAAAAAAGACGGGTCGACACCTTGCAACCAATCCCGGCGGGAAAGAGATTGAGATGGGGTTAGACGTGCTGGCACCACTTTGGAAGTCCTTTGATATCGTGGGGGTCAATCAGGAAGAGGCAGCGCAGCTCACGGGCTTACCCTATGATCGTGAAGAGGCAATCTTTCGAAAAATGGACGACGCCGTTGGTGGTATTTTTATTATGACAAAAGGGAGTAAGGGTATTACGGTTTCTGACGGACATTATCTGTATTCAGCTGGCATTCCTAATCGTGATGTCGTCGAGCGCACCGGGGCGGGGGACGCGTTTCATTCAGCGTTTATCGCAGAATTTATGCGTTCTGGCTCGATTGAGAAAGCAATTCAAATGGGAACGGCAAATGCGACATCGGTTGTATTGTTCTACGGCGCTAAAAAGGGAATCTTGCGAAAGAATGATATCGGGCCGGCGCCTCTCGTGATGGTGCATAAAAAGAGGTTGGTATAAATCAAATCGCCATGGATTCTCCTCACCAAAAACTAGGAAGGCTACTCCGCACAAAGCCTGAAGTTCTCGAAGCGATGGAGCGTAAGATGAACCGTATTTCGGGGCAACAGGGCGTTTTGTTCGATATTCAGCGGCAGATCGAGATCACTGTTGAGCGAACGCTTGCTGGGTTGGGTTTGTCATCGAACGATTCAGCGGAAGATGTGAAGCGTGTGCTTGCGGAGCGAACGACACACCTCGACGGGCACCTCTATCGAATGCTCGGAAAGCCTGACTTATCAAATCCGACCGTGGCGTGCCAGCAACTCTGTTCCGTTATTTCGAAGGTGTTCACGCCGCCCAAGGGGCTTTTTATAAAACACGAGGTAGCGATGCGAATGCTAGAAAAATATCCACCTAAGAATTTATTGGATCACTTTGGCTACTCGAGTATCGCTGAGCTTTTTGAGAAGGAAGGCTTTGCTTCGGTGATGGCGTCGTTGAGATTTTCTCAAACGCAGGAGTGGATGCACCAATTCTTCGATGTTGCATATGGAGAGCTCACGGCAAGTGATTTTGAGGAGCGTGATGTTGAGCATCTAATCTTGGATGAAAAATGGGTTCATGTAGCCGAAAAATATATGGCGAAGAAGTATCACAACGTATCTCACCTCAAAGAATTTGGCGTGATATTCATTGTGCCAATTGATATCACAAAACCGGGAGCAACCCTACAAGTGTTCACGCTCATTCTGCACTATCTTCATGAGGTGCCGTTTTACGCTAGTCTATTTCGAAGATATCGCGACGAAAAGGATTTTGCCACGACATTCAAAAGCTTGCTTCGGGGGGATGTACCATCGGGAAGCGCGCCCGACCATGGCAAGATGACGTGGCGCATTGTGCAGCGCTATCTTACCAAGGACAATCCGGATGACTTTCGACTATTCGAGCCTCATGTGAATCCGGAGGCCGATCACTGGTGGCGAGCGGAGGAAGATATCGGAAGGCTCTCGCGAATCCTTGGGACGCATACGGGGGAGCTTGATCTAGGCTGGTGGAGTGGCTTGGATTTTGTTGGCGCGGAAATAATGAGTGTTGCATCGGGGAGGCCAGAGCTCATCAGTTTTGATCTTATCGACCTTCTTATGACTGTCGTGCATGGGTCTAACTCGCAATTTTTGTATCATCAACAGGAATCACTCTGGAACAAGATCTTTGTCGAATACATGGGGCGAGAGCGCATGCATTCACTGATCGAAGAGAATTTGGTTACTGGCTTCATAGATCTGTCATGAAAGCACTTCAGGAATATTTTTTGCAAGCGAGACACGAGGGCTGGGCAATCGGCCACTTCAACTTTGCGACAGCAGATGTGTTGCGTGCAATTGTGGAAGGAGCGCAGATTGGCGGAGCGCCATGCGTGATGGTTGGTACGAGCCCGGGCGAGGCCGAATTTCTTGGCCTTGATACTGCGGTAGCTCTCGTGCGGGCAATCCGAGAAGCTTCGGGTTTTCCCGTGTTTCTGAATGCTGATCATTTTAAGTCGTTTGATGCCTGCAGAGCCGCTATTGATGCGGGGTACGATACGGTGCTGTTTGACGGCGCCTCGCTGCCCTATGACGTGAATGTGATCGAGACGCGTCGTTTGTGGCAGTATGCACAGTCAAAGCGAGGGAGCTATATGATAGAAGGCGAGCTCGGCGTAATGCGAGGTTCAAGTGAAATGCAAAAGAGCATCGCTATTAGCTCGAGTGATTTCACAAAGCCTGAGCAAGCTGAAGATTTTGTGCGTCGCACGGGAGTAGAGCGTCTAGCTATAGTCTTTGGAAATATTCATGGAATTGTAACGGATCAAAAAGAATCACTTGATCTCGATCACCTCCGCACGGTGCTGAATGCGGTCCCTGATGTAGCGATCGTGCTGCATGGAGCATCAGGGATTCCTGATGATATGATTGTGGACGCTATACGGGGCGGAATAACTAACGTGCATTTCAACACAGAGCTTCGCGTGGCGTATCAAAGAGGTATTGCGGAGACGATTGAAGCGCAACCCGACCAAACAACTCCTTACAAGTTACTCGCTCGCGCCGATCAGCACGTGCGCGATCTCGTCGCGCAGAAGACTCGTGTTTTTATGCAAAGTAATTCGTAGCTACTCCTGTAAAGTTACCCACAGTTTACACTGCTCTTAGGTCTGATATATTCGTTCGAACTCTTATGCGATCTAAGCCATCGTTGGCGTCGCATCGATGAGTCTGTATACAAATAAATCTATAATTCATGAGCACGTCGTTTCGTGGTTGGAGATCAGTCATAACGGGAACGGTGATAGTTATAACGATTGTCATGCCGTTTTTGCGTGGGATATCTAGCTCCGAAGCAGTTGTTGTTGCGACTACACTGTTTACGGATGGTTTCGAATCAAATAATTTAAACAACTGGACATCAGTTGGTAGTGGATGGGGCGTATCTAGTAGTAATCCGCACACTGGCTCTCGAAGAGCGGGCATAAGCAGTGATACCGGGCAAAATCCGAATGAATTACGCAAGAATGTTTCGACCGTCGGTTACGATGGCATATCATTTGACTATTGGTATTTAGCGAATGACTTAGAATCACAAGATTATACATTTGCTCAATGGTCATCCAATAGCGGTAATACATGGAATACCTTATTTTCCATTAATAGCACCGTTGATGACAATACGTGGCATCACAACACGCATTCTCTTCCTGTTGATGCGGAGAATCTAGCTGCGTTTCGAATCCGATTCCTGGCAAACTTAAATAGCTCGAATGATTTCGTCAGAATTGATGACGTCACCGTTTCTGGATACGCGATTGCAACGCCAACGCCGACACCGAGTAATGAGCCAACTCCGACGCCGACACCGAGTGATGAGCCCACCCCCACTCCTTCACCGTCCGCAACACCTCTGCCGGGATCGCGTATGGCGTATGGAACGCTTATCATAGAGAAGGTGATACGAGGTGGCACGAAGACCTTTACGGATTTTGCATTTGTCTTTGGAGGCGGAGAGAATGATCATTTTAATTCCGGAGGCAGAAATGAATACGTGCGTGCAGTTGGAACATACCTTGTTAGCGAGCCACCAACAGAGGGTTTCACCGCAACGTTTGGTGGAGATTGCGACGAACAAGGCCAAATAAGTGTCCTGGAAGGTCAAGCGGTCACGTGTGTGATTACAAACACATATGCAACTTGGCAGGAGGGTGATCCAATCGCAACGCCTGCGCCAGCGTCACCAGTCGCCCCAAGCACGCCTCAATCGCAGGAGGAAGCATCTTCCGAGCCAGTAGGGACATTGGTGGTCCAAAAGATCATCGTATTGTCATCCGCAAGCTTTACTGAATTTGGATTCACGGTAGCAAGTCAAACGCAACAATTTGAGGCGGATGGGACGAATGCCGTAAGCCTGACTCCCGGTCAGTATACCGTTCAGGAGGTCGTTACTCAGGGATTTGAGGTGACATATTCCGGTTCTTGTGATGTAGGCGGCGTGGTGACTGTCGAACTGGGGCAGACTTCTACGTGTGTGATTACTAATACGTTAGCAGTCGGCGGTTTTAATCCAGGCGAAATCCAATCAACGCCGACTCCCAGTCCGACACCATTGGCTACACCAGCTCCACGTGCAGCTACAAGAGAGCGCGTTGATGCGGGGCGAGTGAGTGATGAGTCATCAGGAGTAACTCTCACACCCACGCCAGAAGCATCAAGATCTGATGAGCCATCGAATGATCAGGCAGCAGCAATCGGTACATTCTTGGGTCTTGATGTGTGCTCGAGTGCCGGACAGACGATGTGGTGGATTACTATGTTTGGACTCGCTATATTCTTGATGTGGTTTGGACGAACTCGTGGGTCGTATCCATTACTCATTCTTGCGTATTTTGTCATTTGGGCACTCTGGGCTGTTCAGATATGTTCATTTGGATTTGGCTGGATGCCGGCAATCATGGGAGGTGCAAGCTGGCTTGTCGCGGTGCCTCGTAAGTCGTAATCCTAAAAAAGACAACCCCCATTACGGGGGTTGTCTTTTAGCTGGTTCTCTAGTATAGTATGCGGACTTACTACAGATACCTTATGGTCTTCACGGCACTTCGGAGCCGCGAAGAAAGTAAAGGATCTTGCAATGATGGCAAAAGCAAAATCTCAGACAAAGTTAGAAATATCCGCGGAGCCACGTGAAGTTGTCGGGCGTCGCGTGAAGCACATGCGAGCAGAGGGTATCCTCCCAGCTGTACTGTATGGTAAGGGCCAGGAAGCTCTCAATCTTCAGGTGCCAGTTCGTGATTTTGAGAAGGCATTTCGTCAGGCAGGTGAATCGACACTCATTTACTTGAATGTCGGAAAAGATTCCTACCCCACGATTATCAAGGATGTTGCGCGTAACTTCTTGACGGGCGCAATCCTGCACGCTGACTTCTATAAGGTGTCTCTCACGGAGAAGATCAGGGCAATGGTACCTGTTGTGTTTATCGGAGAGAGTCTTGCGGTTAAGGATCTCAAGGCTATCTTTGTGCGTATTGCAAATGAACTCGAGGTAGAGGCGCTTCCTCAAAACTTGCCACACGAGATTACCGTTGATATCAGTTCATTGAAAGCGTTCGGAGACCAGATAACGATTGCTGACCTTGCGGTCGCCGATGTGGCCTTCACTGCAGAAGCAGGTGATGTTGTTGCAACGGTTCAGGAGCCGAAGTCTGAAGCCGAACTCGAAGCAGAATTGGCCGCTCCAACGACCGACGTAACTGCAGTCGAAGAGATTAAGAAAGAGAAGCCAGCGGATGAGGGTGAGTCAGCTGATGGCGAAGCCGCAGCACCTCAAGAGTAAACACCGCCATGAGTACAACAAAACCCCTGTAACTAGGGGTTTTGTTGTACTCTCGAGCATTTCTATTGTAGGAGCTTTCCCCATGCAGCTCGTTGGCGAGGGGAGAGATGCTGCGCTGACGATATCGCGTCTTGGAGATTGCTTACTGGAAACGATAGCACATCATTGGGCTCGAGATTGCGACTGCCAATTTCGTTTGCGAGAGCTGAGGCAGCCGCAACGCGCTCAATGCCGTCTAGCTTGATAATGGGGTCGCTTGATGCGCAGTACAGGTCAATCGCACGCGACGACAAGGAATAGACCCCGTCACCCGGTAGGGCAAGCACATCGATGGAAGCGGCAACGGGTGTCTCGCGAGGAGTCTCATACGAGTCAGTCCGTGCGGGGAGCCGGTCCCAAAGAATTGAAGCTGTAAGCGCAATAATAGCAATCAGAATAATTGTTGTTATCAACGTGTTGCTATGTGAGCGAAGCCACGTATGCAACTGGCCTCCCCATCCTGGACGAGGCGTGAATAGAGGACCGGGAAGTGAAGCGCCGGTGGGGTCCTGGCGTGGATGGAGTGAGTTCATGTCGTGGGCGGAGAGTCTTTGAGTCCATCCTGTAGAGCGGTGATGATTCGATCAAGGTCACCATTAAGAATCTTAGGAATGTTGCTCCAGCTCTCTTTGATGCGGTGGTCGGTTATGCGATCTTGAGGAAAGTTGTAAGTGCGAATCTTTTCGCTACGATCGCCAGTGCCGACTTGTTTTCTTCGCTCTTCTGAAACATTTCCTGTTTGTTCAAGACGATTCAATTCGGCAAGCTTGGCGCGCAGAAGCACCATCGCCTGTTCTCTGTTGGCAAGCTGTGAGCGTTCAGCACGCGCGGAGATAACGATACCAGTGGGTTTGTGGTGGACACGTACTGCCGTTTCGACTTTGTTGACATTCTGTCCTCCGGGACCTCCTGCGCGAGAGAATGTGACTTCGATGTCGCTTGGATTAATAAAGACTTCCTGCTCGGTTGCTTTCTTGAGTACGGCAACGGTAGCGGTGCTGGTGTGTACGCGGCCGGACTTTTCTGTTTCAGGAACGCGTTGCACGCGATGGGCGCCGGATTCATTTTTCATCGCGTCATAGGCGCCGGTCCCCGATATTTCGAATGATCCATACTTAAGTCCACCGAGTGACGTATCGTTTGATTCGATCGTCGAGAACTTCCATCCTTTTGCAATGGCATATTTCTTGTACATTTGAAACAATTCCATCGCAAAGAGGGCGGATTCGTCACCACCCGCTCCTGGTCGGATCTCGACAATAGCTTCATTGCCAGGCGCAGATGAGCCGCCACCCTTTTGTTTCTTGGCCTGTTCTGCCCAGTATCGCCAGTCCTGTTGAAGATTTGGATCGATGTCCTCCATGGTGATGCAAAGCAAAAACCGCCCAAGGCGGTTGTTTGCCGTTTACTTCGTACTTGCTGGCGTCGTGCTCTTCGCGAGACGCTTTTTGAAGCGATCGACGCGACCGCGAGTATCTACGATTTTCTCGGTGCCTGTGTAGAACGGATGGCAGCTCGAGCAAATGCTTGCATTGAGCTCTGCCTTGGTGCTACCCACGATAAAGGAGTTGCCGCATGCGCAAACCGCCTTTGCTTCGGGATGATAGGTTGGGTGGATATCAGCTTTCATAGTCTGTACAGTATAGCAGGTCTTCGGCGGTATGTCTAGGACGTGATGCGAGTGCATTGACGCTAAGCCGTCCCGATAGTATAGTCGTTGAGAGGTACTAAGTATGAAAGAGGGAAATCCGGTTGGGAGTGAGAGCCCGTATTCGCCATGGAAAGAGTTCGTCTTCATTCTGTCGATTCTTAGTTGCGTGGCTCTGTACGTGAAATGCACAGGGTAGTGGTCTTCCACGCCCCGATTTGTTCGGGGCTTTTCTTTTGGGCGTAGATGTGGTATTCTCATCGGGCTTTCAATTGCCCTCGACAGGCGTTGGAAACGTATAAAACTCAATGATTTGTTCGATAGTGTGGTGTGTGGGGCCCCTTGGGACCCAGAGACGCGCCTACCCCCGCGAGGGAAGCACAGCATCGAGCACGAATTATTCATGGCAGATTCAGAATTGATAGCGTATGAGGAGATGTTGCAGGCAGGTATGCACTTCGGTCGTAAGCGTACTGTGTTTAACCCAAAAATGGGCAAGTACGTGTATTCCGTTCGCGATGGCATCTGCTTGATTGATTTGCTCAAGACTCAGGAAGCACTCGGCGTTTCCATCGCTGCTTTGAGCGAGGTACTTCAGGGCGGCGGCTTGGCGCTGTTTGTGGCGCCTACCAAGCAGGCACAGGAGACAATTCGAGAGCTTGCTGATGCAACCAATATGCCGTACGTGCTCGACCGCTGGATTGGTGGTACGCTCACGAATTTCAAGAACATTAATAGCCGCGTGAAGCGTCTTATCCAGCTCGAAGAAGAGAAGGCAGCTGGCGTATGGGAGAAGTTCACCAAAAAGGAGCAGCTCGATCTTGATCGTGAGATGGCGGAAATGAAGCGTAATTTTGAAGGACTCAAGAAGCTCACACGCATGCCGGATGTTGTATTTGTCGCATCCGTGAAAGAAGGAGCACTCCCAATTCATGAGGCAAAGAAGATGGGCGTGAAAATCATCGCAATTGCCAATACAGACGGAAATCCTGCCGGTCTCTTGAATGTCATTCCTGCCAATGATCGTTCGAAGAAGTCAGTTGATTTGATTATTCGTGCTATCACAAAGAACGTTGACGTTCAGCCAAAGGCGTAAGCGAGAGAGTGTAGTATACTAATTGATATAATCATGAGTGACGTTGCAATCATCAAGGAGCTTCGAGACGAGACCGGACTTTCGTTCGACAAGATAAAGTCCGCGTTAACTGAAGCGGGAGGCGACAAGGCGAAAGCACTTGAAGTGCTCAAGAGTCAGGCCGGTGCTGCTGCGGCAAAGAAATCTGATCGCGCGGTGAAAGACGGAGCGATCGGTTCGTATATTCATAGCACCGGAAAGGTTGGTGCAATGGTGAGCATCGGATGCGAAACTGATTTCGTTGCTCGCAATGACGACTTCAAGGCGCTTGCGAAGGATTTGGCGATGCATGCGAGCGCAATGCGACCTGAGTCTGCGGAGGAGATGCTCGCACAGCAGTTCGTCAAAGAGCCAGAGATAACCGTTCAGGATGTTATCAACCGTGCGATTGCCAAACTTGGCGAGAATATTCAGCTCGTCGGCGTTTCGGTGCTCGTAATCGGATAATCTGTGTTTCTTATTCTTCCGTTATTGATTGCGTTGGTCTCACTACTCGCTATGGCGTTTGTGGTGTATCGCAAGATGCCATATTTGCGCAAGCTTGCTCCCGAGTCCCACCCGGCTGGGCAAACAATCGTGCATGAATACGCACCTGAGGTTGTAGATTGGGCGGTGAGTATTCCGTGGAGGCAGTACATGCGCAATGCGCTCGTTGAAATTGAGAAATTGCTTCGCAAGGGGCGACTGTTGATGTCTGCAATCGATCGTGCATCCGATACGGTCATTCGCAAAGTTCGACGTGTCCACATTGAAACAGCCAAACAGCACGAGGCCATCGTGGCGCATCGCCAAGAGGAGGAAGCCCGACTCGCGGAAGAACCAGACGAAATCGATCTGGATGATCCGGACCAGCTTCGCCAAGAAGAGCAGCGGCTGATTGTTGCCATTGCACAGAATCCCAAAGACGTAGAGCAGATTATCCGTCTTGCGCGAGTGTATATGCGATTACAGGTGTACGCAGACGCTATCGAAGCATTCGAGGCCGCAGCGAAGCTTCTCCCTGACGAGGCGAGTATCCAGAAGCGACTCAAGCGTGCTCGTGAGTTGCTACAGCAGCAGTTAAGCGCTCAGTCACCCGAGAGTCTTTGATATTTCTCGTTCTTCAGGTATAATCGCGTAGCTATCCGTGTGATAGCGTTTAGCTTCACGCCGGCGTAGCTCAGTGGTAGAGCAACTGTTTTGTAAACAGTAGGTCGTCAGTTCAATCCTGACCGCCGGCTCAGGGATTCACAAAACGGGGGTGTGGTGGAGTGGTCAATCACAACAGACTGTAAATCTGTCGGCCTTAGGCCTACGTAGGTTCGAATCCTACCGCCCCCACATGTTCACGAAGAGAACATCGATGTACTACGTCTATATCTTGCGTTGTAGAGGAGGGAGGCTCTACACGGGTATCGCGAAAGATGTCGAGTCGAGGTTTCTGCAGCATCAGAGAGGCAAGGGCGCTCGCTTCACGCGTGCGCATCCACCCGAGAGTATTGTCTATTGCGAGCCCGTAGCAACGCGATCCGATGCGCTGAAGCGTGAATATGCGGTCAAACAGATGAGTCATGAGCAGAAGTTACAGCTTGTTTCATAGATGCCGTTGTGGCTCAGTGGTAGAGCAGCTTCTTGGTAAGAAGCAGGTCGTGAGTTCGATTCTCACCAACGGCTCCAGTATTGTCAGAATCGTAAAGTCGTGCTAGAGTGCACAAGCTAAATCAACACCATGTCCCAAGACAATCTTCTTCGATTGAAATGCCAAAAGTGCAAGAGCGCAAACTACTACACCTCAAAGAACAAAAAGAAGGTGGAGCGCAAGCTGGAATATAAGAAATTTTGCAAAATGTGCCGGAAGACAACTCCCCACAAAGAAGCAAAAATGACAGGCTAATCACAAAATCCCCGAAAGGGGATTTTTGGTAAAAAAAGACCGCTGGGCGAGCCATGCGGTCTCGAATTGCTACTTTCTATTTGCGATGGCAACGAACTCGGGGTCATAGCCCATGGATGCGTCAATTTGTCCGTAGGTGCGTCTTCCTTGAATTCCGCGAGCTCCGAAGGAGGAGGTAGCGAAGGGTCCACATCCTCGATTCGGATAGAAGCCGCAACTCCGTTCCGCCTCGATATACTGCTCCTGTGTCGCCTCCTGCCATGGAAGACCGCAGACGGAGAGCCAAAAGCGCTCACGCGGTGCATCAGACTTCCTCCCGGGCGTGAGACTATGTAGCGCTTTGAGTAACCACACGGGGTCGCTTTGAATATTCTTGCGCCAGTGAAAGTAGCGGCGCACGAGGGTGGCTACGGTGTCGCCTTCATTGATAGGGCATGGCGTGTCATTGAACCAGAACCACGCGGGGTAATTGCGTAGGTTATCCAGAGCATCACGTGCCGCCAGGTCAACCGTACCAGTTCCTTGCATGAAGTGGTAATGCCAGAGTCCAGCCGCGTCTTGCTGTGATACGCCGACTATCGATTCGCGTACTTTCATGTTACTTGCCATGCGATCTCCTTTGGTTGTCGAAATACTACTGAAATGATGGCACAAATAATAACAAATGTCAAAGTATTAGAATGAACTTTAATACAATGACAAGATTGTGCAACTTGATTCGTGTTGTAGGATATATACTCGGTCGATTCGTATAACTAACAAAAAGGAAACCACCATGGAAAAAAAGTCACTTCTCGCGCAGCATTTCACTCCAGAGATAGAAGCGCAGCTAGCGAGCGTTCGCACGGCGAATGGATTCACAGTCGCTGATGTCGTCCGTTCAGGGCAGCAAAACCCTGATAGTAGCGTTGGAGTGTATGCCGGCGATGAAGAGTCGTATAAGGCCTTTGCCCCGCTCCTAGATCCGGTGATCGAGAGCTACCACGGTCATGGTCCTGAGGATACGCACCAGCGAGACCTTTCTGTCGAGAGTCTCGGGGATGTGCACGATTTGGACCCGAGTGGCGAGCGCATTGTCTCCACTCGTATTCGCGTTGGACGCAATCTCAAGGGCTTTGCTTTTGCCCCTGCGATTACCAAGGAGTCGCGCGAAGAAGTCGAGCGACAGGTGGTCGCTGCGCTTTCGAGTCTTACCGGTGAGCTTGCGGGTACCTATTACCCATTGAGTGGCATGAGCGAAGAGACCGCATCCAAGCTTATCGCTGATCACTTCCTCTTTAAGGAGGGCGACCGTTTTCTCGAGAGCGCCGGAGCGAATCGCGATTGGCCGAGTGCCCGTGGTATTTTTCATTCTGCAAACAAGCAGTTCTTGGTGTGGGTGAATGAAGAAGACCAGCTTCGCATCATCTCCATGCAACCTGGTGGAAATGTGCGCGAGGTGTTCGCGCGGTTGTCGACTGCAATAGGGGAGCTCGAAAAGAAGCTCACCTTCGCCTACGATGATCGTCATGGATACCTCTCGAGTTGTCCCACGAATCTTGGAACCGCGATGCGCGCGAGTGTGCACGTGAAACTACCAAAGCTTGGCGCAACTGACGCGCTCAAGGAAGAATGTGCAAAGCTCGGCTTGTCAGTGCGTGGTATCCACGGGGAGCACTCCGAGAGCGAGGGTGGCGTGTATGACATTTCCAACAAGCGTCGTCTTGGTGTCAGTGAGGCTGAAGCGGTGAAGCTTATGGCTCATGGGGTTCAGCACCTACTGGAACTCGAGAGTACGCTCGCGTAAACGATAGACCCCGGGAATTTCCCGGGGTCTTTTTTGGAAGGTTTACAATGATTGGTATGTGACATATTGTACGTGCTGAAGAGAGATCAACAAAGGGAGTGTACGATGGCGCAACCGTATATCGTGTTCGTATTTGATTCGCAATGTCCGCGTGGTGGCTGGCAGGACGTGCTACGAAAAACACCGAATGGCGATGTCTGGCGGTTTGAAACGTTTGAAGAAGCGGCGGCAACTGCTCAAGCATATTGCACCGCATATTTTCCGAACCGCGGTCGATTCCAGGTGGTCGACATCACGAAGGCAAAGTTTATTGGTTCTGGTGGGTTTTCCGACTAGCAGGAGGTTACGATGAAACGGATTCGTGACGTAGTTGCATGGATTGTAAGCCATCTTCCTTTGTCTTCAGAACATCGTCTCGCTGAACGATGGCGACGCGAAGAAGATGAAAGTCGCTCGCGGCACCAGCATCGATATACTCAACAACAGCGTGAAAAGTTCAGAAATGAACTTGAAGCGGAGGTGGATGTATTTCTTGAGGAAACGAATGGGCGGCCATCTACTCCGGAGCAATGGGCGTGGTACGAGAGTATTCGACGACGAGAAGCGATTATCGAGTGAGAACCCAAATGACCACTTGCGTGGTCATTTTTCTTTGTGCGTGTGCGGGGGATGAAGGAATCGAACCCTCGTTATCGGTTTTGGAGACCGACGTCCTGCCACTGAACGAATCCCCCAATTGTCGCCGAATAATACCACGAATTATGCACTCACGCCAGATGTTCGTAACACTCGTTGCTTTCTTGATGTGCGTTCTGTAGAGTACGCCCAAGGTCGTTTACAATTTTCGGATTGGAGGTGCATCATGGCATCGAAAAAGAAATCGAGCAATGAATCAATTGCATCGCGCAAGAAGTTGAAGGCACTGGACGAGCTCCGTCTTGAGCTCAAACTCGACAAGGTCAGCAAGGAAGCAAAGCGACTGAAGGCAAAGTACAATGCCGCGCTTGGCCAGCTCATTATTCGCGAACGCGAAATCGACGCGGTTATGGGTCTCCGAGGCCCCATCGAAACATTTAAGCTGACTGCAAAGACTCCATCTGGCGATAGCGAGGCAACTGCGTTCATGGTTGCTAGCGATTGGCATGTGGAAGAAGAAGTTCGTGCCGCAATTGTGAATGGGAAGAATCGTTACGATTTGGCCCTTGCAAAGAGCCGTGCTGAGCAATTCTTCGTCAACGGTCTTCGTCTCATCGAGATTAACCGTCAGGCGACGTCCATCAAGAACCTCGTTCTAGCGCTTCTCGGAGACTTCATCTCCGGTGATATTCACGATGAGCTCGTTGAAGTAAATCAGCTTCTTCCCGTTCCGGCGACAAAGTACGCCGCTTCTCTCATTGCATCTGGAATCCAATTCCTGCTCGACGAGGGTGGATTCGATGAAATTGTTGTGCCCTGCCATTCAGGGAATCACGGTCGTACGACGAAGAAGGTGCACATCTCGACTGAGGCCGGCCATTCTCTCGAGTATTTGTTGTACACCTTGTTGCAGATGACGTTCCGCCATGATCCTCGAGTGAAGTTCGTTCTTTCAGACGGTTATCACTCATATCTGCGTGTCTACGATAAGACGGTTCGATTCCATCATGGGCACATGGTGAAGTTTCAGGGTGGCGTCGGCGGAATTCATATTCCTGTCAATAAGGCCATCAACCAGTGGAATAAAATCACGTGGGCTGATCTCGATGTGTTTGGCCACTTCCATCAGATGAAAGATGGGGGCAACTTCATCTCAAATGGCTCACTGATCGGATACAATGGGTTCGCCTTGAGCATTAAGGCAGACTACGAGCCACCGAAGCAGGCTTTCTTTCTCATCGATCGAAAGAAGGGTCGGACGATTACGGCACCCATTTTGTTCGATGACAGCAAGCGGGCTGGTGTAAAGATGCCTGAAGTGATTCCCACTGAGCCAGGTAAGTAGGCAGAGCCCCTCACGAGAGTGAGGGGCATTTCTTAGTTTGAGATATCAATCTTTTTGGCGCGAGGCTTGTCGCGGGAGAGCTCGATTCCGCGCATAAGGACTTCGATATCCTCGGTCTTGTACATGCGATAGTTATTCATTGGGTTGCGATAGGCAACCAGCTTTCCTTTTGCATCCCAATTGCGCACCGTAAGTGGCGTGACTCCCATGAGACGTGCGACTTCTTGAACCATGAGATACTTCTTTGGCATAGGAGGGTTTTCTAAGGTACCGTTACAGTACCTGAGCGTCACCCCGTGGTCAACATGTAGTCTATCCACATGGTGGGCAATACGGCTGTGCTAGTATGAATGCACTATGGAAGGCATGTATGCCCAGTCCCCAGAAGCGATACAGATCGATCAGGGGCAAGCTGAAGCGGCCATTTCCGCACAGCTTACTGCAGTGAAGTTCTCGGAGTGGGGGATTGGTGGGGCAATGTATGACAAAATCGTACAGGTCCTGTTGTATGTAGCAGTTGTTCTCATCCCACTATTTTATTTGCCGTGGACGAGTAGCTACATCGAATATAATAAGCAGCTCTTGCTTATTGGAGTGTCCTCGATTGGTCTCGTGGTGTGGCTTCTTGGAGCGGTTATTAGTGGAAAGTTGACGATACGTACGTCACTTATCGATAAGGGGGTATTGGGTTTGTTGGTTTCTGCAGTTATAGCAACTGTATTCTCGTTGACACCGTTGAAGTCTTTATTCGGTGTCGGAACGTCGCTTAGCTCATCACTTCTAAGTGTTATTGGCTTAGCGCTCTTCTATTTCTTGTGCGTAAACGCGCTCCATGATAGGGGGCGCATGCTTCGCTCCGCTTTAGTGGTGTCACTTTCTATTACGTTGCTACTCGGGCTCTTCCAGATGATTTCGTTTAATGTACTGCCAGGTGCCTTCACGAATTCGCGCGCATTTAACACTGTCGGATCAATTAACGCGTTAGGTGTTCTTGCAGCGGTTGCATTATCGTTGTTTGCAAAGACAATCTATAAAAATACGAATCGATACATGTTCGGAGTCGCGATCGCGGGCGTTACGTTTGCGATTATGATTCTTGGTATTCTCAACTGGTGGGTCCTCTGGGTGATCGCACTCGGTGGGATGCTTGCAATGATCGCCTTCGATAGCTTGAATGCGACGCAGCTTTCGAATGACTATGGATCAAAAAAGAATCGATTCGCAATGTCACGATTTGTGGTGCCTATGCTCGTTGTCGTGTTGGGCGCGTTCTTGCTTCTAGTTAAATTCGACCTGAAATCCGTAAAAGGGCAGTTCCCCGTCGAGGTGGCTCCTTCATATGGGCTTTCTCTAGATGTTGCCTCAGAGACGCTCTTGCATAAGCCGCTTTTTGGATGGGGACCGGAGAACTTCTCGCTAGCTTTCGATAGATATGGAGCGGGGAGTCTTGCGAACACGCAATTTGCCAATGCGCAATTTTTTGATGGCGCAAACGAAATCGTAAATGTGCTTACTCAGCAAGGTCTGGTTGGTCTGCTCGCATTCGGATTTTTGTTGTGGTGTTTAGTGCAGGTATTCATGCGATTCGGGACCGCCATTTCTGATTCAGTGGCTCGTGGCGAGGGTGCATCGCTCGCCATCCAGTCGACCGGTACGTTGGCGGCGCTCATTGCCATGATTGTCACACTGTTCATATATCCGATGAACATAACATTGTGGTTCGTGTTCTTCGTGTTGATGGCGTTGGCTTCTCTTGTTATTTCCGGTGATGAATCGCGAACGGTTGATATCGAGGAGCGCCCCATGTATTCCCTGGCGGCATCGCTTGGATTCATCGTTGCGTTGATACTCGTGTTGAGTGGATTGTATTTCACATCGGTGCGCTATTTCGGTGATGTAAAGTTTGCACTTGCGAAAAGTCAGGAAACGCCGGCGAAATCCATGGAGATGCTTTCGGCTGCTATTAATCTCAATGCTTCCAGCGACAGATATGTGCGCGAGGCGTCTCAAGTTGCGCTCTCCTTACTTCGGGAAGAGGTCGCCAAGAAAGAAGGTGGCGATGAGCAGTCTCAGCGCATTCAGAATCTGATGGGATCCAGTATACAGCTGGCCCAGAAGGCTGCCGCAATAAATCCAGAGGAATCGCTGAACTGGAGCAACCTCGGCCAGGTGTATCAATCAATGACGGGAATCGTTGATGACGTTGAGAAGCTCTCTGAGGATGCCTTTAAGAAGGCTAGTGAATTGCGTCCCGGGGATCCTTCATTTGACAATGCTATTGGTCAAATGTGGTTAGCCCGTTCTGATTTGATTCGGCAGGTGGTTAGCAAGGCGACCGGCGCGAATGCTGAAACGTTGAAGCAGCAGCAGAAGGATTCATTGGTGAATGCTGAGGCAGCTTTTGATCGAGCAATTGAAAAGTCACCACAGTACGGATTGGCGATCTACAATAGAGCTGCTGTAAAAGATCGACAGAACAATGTGAAGGGTGCGATTGAGGACTTAGAGAAGATTGCTCCCTCAAATTCGAATCAACCAACATTGATGTTCGAAATCGGCTTGCTCTATATCCGTGATGGTCAAAAAGACAAAGCGATTGCAGCGCTACAGCGAGCCGTCTTGCTTGCGCCACAATATGCAAATGCGCGATGGTATCTCGCATTACTACTTGAAGAGAAAAATGACATTGCGGGAGCATTGGCTCAGCTCCGTGAGGTCGCGAAAGGTAATTCTGACAATGCGGAGCTTCAGGCAAAGATCACGAGTCTCGAGGCTGGACAACGACAAATCCCTCCAAACAAGGTGATTGAAACGAAACCACTTCAGTAGTATAGTGATGAGGTGAAGTACCTGGAGCGCACTCTCTCGAGTCAGATGACAATGGCCGCCATACTCATGGCGGCCATTGTTACAACGGCGTTTTTTTGGTTGTACGTCCAAGTACTACCCCGTAGCGTTCAAGCGCCTCGATCACATTTCTTAATTGAAAGTGGTTGGGGTGTCTCGCGTGTCGCACTTGAGCTCGATCGTGGCGGCATTATCCGCTCACGAATGGCAATGATGCTAGTTATGGGACTGCGCTATCGAGGGCAAACCTTGAAGGCGGGCACCTATGAGCTTTCGTCGGCTGACTCTACTATAGCAATTTTGGATCGCATCATTGCGGGCAGCTCTCTATCGAATGATATTGAAGTTACTATTCCGGAGGGCATGAATGTCTGGCAGGTTGACGCTATGCTTGCCGGGCGCTCGTTGATTCCACGCGGTGCGTTTGCTCGCGTAGCCCTTACTGATGAGGGTTATCTATTTCCGGATACATATCGTTTTGATGCGCGGGTGGCTAGTAAGAGCGGTACTGATGAATTTGTAAGGACGTATCATGACACTTTGAAGGAGGCATTTACTGACAAGGCGAGCGGGTTTACGCGTGAGCAGATTGTCATAGCATCGATGCTTGAAAAGGAAGCAAAATCGACGGAAGACATGCGGTTAGTTGCTGGTATTATTGCTCATCGACGAGAGCTTGGGATGCCACTACAACTTGATGCTACAGTTGCCTATGGTTGGTGCATGAGGCAGTGGCAGGGAGTCGACCGGGCAGCGGGTTGCGATGTGACCGATGCCCCGATTGCAAGAGAAATACTACGAGATGGTCCCTATAATACCTATACGAGGTTGGGACTGCCCATAGGGCCGATATCAAGTCCCGGCATTGCATCGCTCGAAGCGGCCGCGAATCCTCAAGAGAGCGAGTATCTCTATTATCTTTCCACACGCGACGGCTCTCGGATTATTTACTCAACAACGCTTGCTGAGCACAACAGAAACAGGACGATATATTTGGGGCTCTAGTGCTTTACAGTTGAAAGGGAACCTGATATAGTATACCTATAACCGTAGACAGCAGGTGGGGTTCAACCCCGTAATTCCTGCCGAGGTGGATGCCTTTTTATAAGGCGCACTCTGGTCGATCTGCGGTGAATACGCAGTTTTTTATTATAAAATTGCGAAAACCAACTATGAAAACAAAAGAACAAAAGAAAGTTGCGATCGATGCGCTTGCCAAGGCGCTTCCTAGCTCTACGATGACAGTTTTTACGACCTTTGCTCGCGCAGGGGAGTCGGGGCTTTCCGTTGGGCAAATGGAAGTATTGAAGCGAGCGCTTCTGAAGGTAGATGGAGAGTATGTTGTAGCGAAGAAGACGCTGGTGCAAAAGGCGCTTACTGATCTCAACTACGATGGTGTCGACGTGTTTGGCATGGATGGCTCCATGGGGCTCGTATTGGGTCATGGTGACGCGTTTGCCGTCGCTAAGGTCCTTTACAGCTTTGCAAAGGAGAACCCTGCTCTAAAGCTGTATGCAGCGTGGATGGATGGACATGCCGTGTCGCATACCGAGCTGATTGATATCGCAACACTTCCTAGCCGTGATGAGCTTCTTGCTCGATTGCTCGGAATGTTGAAATACCCACTCTCTTCATTGGCGGTGGTGCTGAATCAGGTTGCGTTAGCGAAGGGAGCGGATGCGGCGACTCCAGCAGTGGAGGTTGCTCCGGTCGCTGAGGCAGAAGCACCTGCGACAGTCGTCGAAGAGCCAGTTGCAGCAACCGCAGAAGACGTAGTAACACAATAATATTGAATATGGACTCAACAACATTTATCGAAGCAGTCGAGAAAATGACAGCTTCCGAGCTCAATGCACTCGTGAAGGCATTGGAAGAGAAGTTTGGTGTTTCAGCCGCGGCGTTCGCAGCAGCGGCTCCAGCAGCCGGTGGTGCCGCTGCCGCAGAAGAGAAGGATGCGTTTACCGTTGTCCTCGCAAAGGCCGGTGAGCAGAAGATTCAGGTTATTAAAGTGCTTCGTGAGCTTACCGGGCTTGGTCTCAAGGAGGTTAAGGACATGACGGACAAAGAGGGCTCAGTTGTGAAGGAGGGCGTTAAAACAGCCGATGCTCAGGATTGGAAGAAGAAGATTGAAGCGGCAGGTGGAGTTGTGGAGCTCAAGTAATAGCAGCTCAACAAAAAACACCCCATACGGGGTGTTTTTTGTTATCGCAGCTCCCAGAGCTTTCCTTCACTTGTTACAAAGAGAATGGCATCCTCTTGACCCTGTGCAATTGAACTAAAGGGAATGGTTGAGTCGACTTTTTCTACGTGCGACAGACTGCCATCGTGCGCATTGAGATGGTAGACGCGACGAGTATCGCCAACGACGACGGCGAGCTCATTATGAGTGGTGGGAAGCAATCGCCACACACCGGCTGGAGTGACGGGGGTGGTCACCACAGAGCTGCGCTTGCCTTTGTAGTATGTCGTAAGTACGCCATCATCGGTCATCGTGTATACTGATCCATCAACGACAATGCGCGTGGCATTGGGTGTGAGTTGATCATCTGTCTCGAGCCATCGCTTCATAACAACTTTTTCCGTATCTAAATCTGAAATCTTCAAGATAGATGTTGTCGTGAGAACATAGACATTATCTCCAAATACTGCAACATCTCTTATTTCGTCCTGTATGGGAATTACATACGATACTAACTTCGAATCGAGCATGCGAGTGATGCTATGCGATTGAAAATGTACGATGATGGTGCTGGAGCCCCACGATAGTATGCGATCGGGAAGTGGTCCTTGGATTACTGAGCGGTTCTGAATCACCGTGTCATGAACGATGCCTTGCCAGGCGATGTTTTGCGTATCGAGACCGATGGCAACGATCTCGTGCGAGCTGGAAGACCATGTTGCCATGGAGATTTGTCCGGATACGTCATCTGATGTCGCGATGAGTTTTGGTTCAACAGGCTGAGCGTCATCGATAGTATCCAGTGCGCTTAGCATCGCTGAGCTTAATGCAGTGGCGTCATCGGTGTGAGGGGCGATGACTGCGACGGAAGAAATGGCCTTGGTTAGGACCGATCGCGCGACCGTGGTATTGCCATTCTTTGCTTGCGATAATGCCTCGTCGAGCGCGTGGCGCAGTTCGACGACTGTTGCTTTGGCGCTTTGTTCTTGGGGGCTCGATACAAACACGCTCTTTGCGAACAATAAGCTGCCCGTAATAATGGCAACCACAGCAACGAGCATGAACGCTTTCCCTCTTCCATCAAGGCGAATAAAGCTGAGTCGTGCGAGAACGCGCGAGATATGAGTACGACGAGTACCGAGAGAAAACTCAGATGAAATAATGCGCGGCATTTCAGCTGCGTGATGATCTGAGTTCTGAGAGGCGGAGAGCGCTGCGATTTCGGCGGGTGGATGTTGGGGAGCGAATGACTGTTGACGAGGCGCCCAGGCGAGCGATGAGATTGGATTCGAATTCGACTCTGAAGTGGCAAGCTGAGGGGCTTGTAGCGGCTCTACTTGCTGCGCCAACTCATGGGGCTGCGTGGAGGGCATCAGAGCCGGTTCGGATATCTGATCGATGGCGACGTGAAGCATCGCTGTAGCGAAGGTCGCGTGCTGTTGGCCTATGCGTGAAATGCGTTGTGCAAAATCATGCTGTGGTAATTGTAAAAACCAATTCTTCACACTTTTTTCACGAGACGTAACTCCGCGTGTCGGAACGAACGCAAGAATGCGGTCTCCGGCTTGTATCGAACCATGAATGATGTTCGAAAACCGTTGCCGGTCGGAATGCTCCTTCGTAAATAACATGACATTGCTCATGATATCGATAACCTGATCCTCGCGAGCCAAAAAGATCTTGAACTTATCAAGTTTCGAAACCATGATTTGGCCACCAGTTATCGCTAGGATACCGACTGAGAGCTTGATGTCGCCTGATCGAAAAAATTCCTCGACCACTTCATTCGCTTTTCGAAGCGTTCGATTGAATGCCTCCTTGGGTTGCGATCCAGGCTGTGCGTAGTATTCTCGACGAGCGAGCGCTGCAATCAAGCTGACCATATACCCCATGTTGCTTGATTCGTTTATGCGGTGACCAACTACATAGAGCGATCCCAGATGGCGAGACACGGACTCCTCGGGTCGATAGCAAAACAAATCAACGGCACCTTCAGTGGCGCCGTTGTTGACGATAATTTCGTTTTCATGAGATGTAAGCGTGAGTTTTTCCATGGGTGAGTGTGACTTGCAAACAGCGTCGGTGTGCGGTAGGGTTTGTCGCACGAGATGTAACTTCTCTTACAGTGTACGCGAGTTACTCCATCAATGTCAAAATCAATACTGGACAATTTGCTTGGTTCACGAGTCCGCGTTAAATTGCTGAAGTTTTTTTATCGCCAGCATCCGGCGCTCGTTGCAATGAGTGATTTAGTTGTGCGCGTGCAAGAGCCGGCATTCATCGTCCGGCGTGAAATTGTGACACTTCAGCAGATTGGACTGATTGCCAAGCAGCGAGCTTCAAAGCTTATTCCTGAACGGTTTGGTCTGCGGGAGGAGTTCGATTATTTTGAAGAACTGAAGAGTCTCATTCTCAAGCCATCGCCCGTTGAGACTGACATGCTCACTAAAAGAATCAACACATTGGGGAAGATTAAGCTTGCGGTGGTTGCGGGTATCTTTGTGAGTCAAAATGATGACACGACGTATGAGACACCGGCTGATCTGTTTCTCGTGGGGGACGATATTGATCGCGCTAAGCTAGCAAAATTCCTTAAATCGTTGGAAGCCGACATGGGTACAGAAATTCGCTTTGGCATCATGGAAAAAGACGAATTCAAATACCGCTTTGAAATGTTTGATCGATTCCTGCGGGTACTCTTGGAGGGACCGCATCGCAAGCTCATCAATAAGCTCGACATGTAGCCATTGCGCACGTCTAGTCTATCGCGTTCTTTTGTGATACAAATGAGCGGCGCTTTGGGTGATTAGCTCAGCTGGTTAGAGCGTTGCATTCACATTGCAAAGGTCACTGGTTCGAATCCAGTATCACCCACTTTCACATTTACAAAAAAGGGGAACAGAAGTATGGCATGGAGTGAGCATGGACCTATCAAGCTGGTGGTCTTTGATAATAATGGCACCGCCCTAGATGATCTGTATGTTGCGTACAGCAGTGTCTGCGAAATCTTTCGAGCGTATGGCGTTGAGCCGCCAAGCTTGTATTCGTATCGCAATGAAATCACTGCCGATTTCATGCAATTCTACTGGGAGCATGGAATTCCGCGCTCTGTGTCGGGTGATGAGCTCAACGTAATTCGTCGAAAATACTACGTGGACAATATGAGCGCTCCGAGTAATCGTCAGGCACGATATCGACGCGATTTCCTGCCACTACTGCGGAGCTTGCGGGGCGAGCTTGTCCAGCTTGCTATGTGTTCAGCTGAGCAGCATGTAACGTTGGTAGACTTTCTGGTTGGAGCGAACCTCCATCGTTTCTTCGCTCCGTCGATGATCACGGGGTCTGCATGGCCGAAGAAGGCACCCTTCCTGCTGGAGCTTGCTGGCAAGGCAAAGATTTCACCTCAGCGCGCGATGTACGTGGGTGATACTGCAGATGATATTGAAGCGGCTAACGAAGCTGGCTTCATCGCTGTCGGATTTGCTCACGAAACTGGATACAACACCGAACGACGTCTGGTAAGGGCGCGGCCAGCTTTTCTGGTGGATAGTTTTGCGGAGCTCCAGGACTTACTGTTGGGGTCTCTGCTTTAGATTTGAACGGCTAAGACGACCACCTTAGCCGTTTTTTTGCGCCGTAATTATCCACTTTGCGAGTTGGCAGTGGTGGGATATAATACATACAGAGTGTTATGGAGTGGGGGAAAGTGTAATGCTTCAGAACCTCGTGCGGATGCTAATAGGCGAGTATTCACACAATCTAGATCCAAAGAAACGCCTATCCATTCCCGCAAAGCTTCGAAAGGAGCTCGGAGATGGGGCGGTGCTAACACGCGGGTTGGATGGCTGTCTCTGGCTCTTTCCGATATCGCAGTGGACGCAACTTGCAGAACGTATCGCGAGCTTACCTATGGCGCAGGCCGATAGTCGATCGTTTGCGAGGTTGTTACTTTCAGGGGCGGTTGAGGTGCAATTTGATTCGCTTGGCCGCATCCTCATTCCTGACTACCTGAAGCAATATGCAAAATTGACTCGTGAGGTAGTTGTTGCGGGTGTCCATAGTCGTTTGGAAATCTGGGATAAGCAAGCATGGAGCGATTATTCGAAGGTGTTAGAAAAAAATAGTGACGCAATTGCTCAGAAGTTGGGGGATCTGGGCACTATATAGATGATCAACGAACGACATACCCCGGTTCTTTTAGATGAAGTTATTACGTATCTCCAGCCTAAGGAGGGCTCGATGATTCTTGATTGCACGCTCAATGGTGGTGGTCATGCCGCCGCTGTTGTAGGACGTGGGGCGCGTGTTCTAGGAATTGAATGGGATCCCGTGATTGCTGGTTCGTTCTTTGACCACCACCCCGAGCTACGCGATGCGGTTACCGTCATCAATGACAGCTACGTCAATCTTGAGAGAATTTGCCAAGAGCATGATATGCATCCAGATGGCATCCTATTTGATTTAGGACTTTCATCGCTCCACTATAGCTCGAGTGGTAGAGGATTTTCATTTCAGAGAGACGAACCGCTCGATATGCGATTCAATCCTGAAACCAATCCACGCACGGCGGGTCGCATACTTGCCGAGTACGATCAAGAAGAGCTGGAGAGAGTGTTGTCCGTGTACGGTGAGGAGCAGTTCGCCGGCCAGATCGCCGCGGCGGTCGTTCTGTCCCGACGAGCTGCCCCTCTTCGTACAACAACTGAACTGGTGAGTCTTATTGAGTCGGTGGTTCCGCCATGGTATCGACATCGCAAGATCCACTGCGCTACAAAGACATTTCAAGCACTGCGCATCGAAGTAAACGAAGAGCTTGATAATGTGACGAAGGGCGTTTCAGCAGCAATTCGTGTACTGAAGTCAGGTGGTCGACTGCTCGTCATTTCATTTCAAGGAGCAGAGGACAAAATTGTTCGAGAACTATTTAAAACAGCAGCGAAAGAGGGTGTCATTGAGTGGGTGACTCGCAGTACGATTCGCCCAACATGGGCACAGACAAAGGTGAACCCGAGAGCACGAAGCGCAAAACTGAAAATAATTCAAAAAATATGAACACACTACAAGCATCGGCAGTGACGAGTGAGAACTCATATGTCGCTGCGTTTAATATCATGTGTAGCTTGGTTATTGTGGCGGCGTTTGCATTCTATTTGATTACTGCGAACAGTCTCGCCTCTCACGCATGGAAGGCAGCCCAGACGCAGGGTCAATTATCGCAAGGACTTAATGAGCGTAATGCACTTATCGATCAGCAGGCAGCTCTCGAGGACCGTACTCGACTAGAATCGTTTGCGCTTGCATCAGGCATGATTGTAGATAGTGGATTAGTGTATCTCGTAGAGGCAACATCCGTGGCAGCGCGATAGCATCTCTGCAGTATTTTGGTATTGTTGAGTTGTGCCCAATACGATACCCAAACAACGAATTGTATTCGTGCTGAGTGGTATGGTGCTTGCGCTCGCAATCGTTGCGTGGCGCATTGTTGTGTTGAGTTGGTTTCAACACGCCACGTATGCGGAAATTGCGCGATCGCAATCTGAAGGAGTGAGAAACGTATTGCTGCGAGGAAATATTTATCTCTCCGACAGTAATGGACGCGAGCGACTCGTGGCAACTAATAAGAAGTTTCCCGTGCTGCTGATTGCACCTTTGGAATTCAGTTCAGAGGATTCACGCATCACGATCGCGGAACTCGCATCCGTATCGGGTGCTAGCGTTGAAGCTATTTCTGCTGCGGTGACATCCGGTGCTTCGGGTGTGCGCGTCGTACAAAAAAAGCTGACCGATCAACAGGTGAAGACAATAGAGATGCTCCGTATCCCTGGTGTGAGTATTGGCTACGAGACTGATCGCTCGTATCCCTCGGGGTTGCTTGCCGCTGACGCAATTGGCTTTCTCGGTTACAGCTCGACGGGCAGGTCTGGTCAGTATGGCGTGGAGTCTTCCTATGAGGAGCAGCTGACGGGGCATGCGCCGCAGGCATCTCGAGTGAGGTGGAAGATTTGGGAGCAGCTGTTCTCGTATTTTGGATTTCATAATGACGGTACGGTGATCGAGGATAGCCCGAATGATCTTATCCTTTCGCTGGATTCGAATATTCAGGAATATGCTCAAGCGGTATTAACGAATGTTCTTAAGAAGTATCAAGCAGCTTCAGGCACACTCATAGTGCAGGATCCGCAAACGGGAAAGATTCTCGCTCTAGCGGATAATCCGACCTATAATCCAAATGCATACGGTGGTGCAACAACGGAGTCGTTCCGCATTGGAGCGCTTTCTCCGTTTGAGCCCGGCTCTTCTATGAAGCCATTTACCATAGCTATGGGACTTGAGCGACAACTCATCACTCCTGAGACTACGTTTCTTGATAGTGGCGACGTGGTCGTGGATGGATACAATATAAAAAACTACAACGAAGGTCACTTCGGATTAGTGACGATGACGCGCATACTTGAAAAGAGTATTAACACGGGCGTGATGTGGGTTCAGCAAAAGGTTGGCAATGAATCGTTTCGAGATTTTACGGTGAACTTTGGCTTTGGCCAGCAGACCGGCGTCGATTTGCCAGGGGAGTCGAGTGGCGATATTAGTAATCTCTACAGGGAGAATCGAATATACTTTATGACAGCCTCGTTTGGACAGGGTATTACCGTAACTCCGTTGCAATTGATTTCGGGCTATAGCGCTATCGCAAATGGCGGCTCACTAATGCGCCCCTATATTGTCGATGCTATTCGTGACGCACATGGCGTCGTCACAAAAACGCAACCAAAAGTAATGGGTACTCCCATATCTCCACGAACTGCAGCGCAACTTCGAGCGATGCTCACGTCAGTGGTGGATAATGGCTTCGACAAAGCACGTATCCCGCGCTACGATGTCGCTGGTAAGACCGGTACTGCACAAATCGCAAGCCCCACAGGTGGCTATCTTGAGAATCAGTACAATCATAGCTTCGTGGGGTTTGCACCGGCGAGCAATCCGCGATTCGTTATTCTCATTCGCATGGAAAAACCAAAAGGGATCACGTTTGCTGCAGACAGCTTGAGTCCCGCATTTCGTGACATGGCAAAATATCTCCTCGACTACATGAATATACCTCCTACCCGATGAGAAAAACGCTGCTTCAATTTATAGTGCGCAAGATTGCACGTGCAATCATTGCTCGAAAAAAGCCGATCATTATAGCCATCACAGGGAATGTTGGTAAAACAACGACGAAGGATGCAGTATATTCTGTTCTTCGCTCGAGGTTTTTCGTTCGTGCTACGGGGGGGAATCTTAACAATGAATTGGGAGTCCCGCTGACGATCATTGGTGACTTTACTGAATCGTACTATCGCGCCACGAGTCCATTCTGGTTTTGGCTGAGCGTCGTGTGGATGGGACTGGGCGCTCTTGTGCGAGATGACAGCTATCCTGATGTGCTCGTACTGGAGTATGGAGCCGATCGACCAGGCGATATTGAGCGTTTGGTCTCTGCGTACCCGCCGCATATAGCCGTGGTTACTCATGTGGGTGAGGTGCCTGTTCACGTAGAGAATTTTGCATCGGTCCGACAATTGGCTAATGAAAAAGCGAAGCTCATTTCTCGATTATTGCCTACGGGTGTTGCGGTGCTCAGTTATGATGACCCCGTTGTGCTCGAAATGAGATCGCACACGCGAGGACGCGTGGTGACGTTTGGATCCGGCGAGGGCTCAGATGTACGATTGGCAAATCTTCGCCCCAGGCTCGATGGCGTCAGGCCAGTGGGTACGAGTTTTGATATCACCACGCATCAGCATAGTATGCCAGTAATGATTTCTGGTGTTCTCGGTGTGGGCATTGCGAAGGCAAGTGCAGCAGCGGTCGCGGTCGCGTTGGCTATGGACATGACGCTCACTGAGGCAACTGAAGCGCTATCACAGATGACCACGCCTGCTGGGCGTATGCGTATTCTCGATGGTATACGAGGGACCACAATTATTGACGATACCTATAATGCATCTCCAGCGGCGATGCAATCGGCCATTGATACCGTACGTGCTATACCTGCCTCACGACACGTGTTTGTACTTGGTGATATGCGGGAGCTAGGGGTGCATAGTGCGCACGCCCATCAGGCAATCGGTCGACTGGTTGCCGATTACGCGGGAGTATTAGTCTGCGTAGGCACACAAGGAGCTCTTATTGCTGACGCGGCAGCAGCGAGTATGCCCCATGAGCACATCCATCGAGCGTCGGATTCTCGTGAGGCAGCGAATCTTGTCCAGCAGCTATTGCGAACAGGCGATTTGGTGCTCGTGAAGGGTTCGCAAGGAGTGCGAATGGAGTTCATCGTGCAAGAGGTGATGGCGCGACCTGAGCAGTCCTCGCGACTGTTGGTGCGGCAGTCAGCATCCTGGTTGCAAAAATAACGCCACCATTTCTGGTGGCGTGTTGGCTATTCGCTGAGCATCGAAATCGCTTGCTGTGCTTCTCGCGCGGTCATGCCAGTTCGCCAATTTGTGCGGACAAGTCGATGGCCATACGGGGTAAGGTGCGCGCCGATTGCATCGTCAAGAATGACGAAATTCGTAACGGGTGCTATTTGCTCATTGAGCCATTCGGTGATCGCATCACCGCGAGGCTCGCGATAGCGAGTAACTCCGATTACGGAAGCGTCTGCGATGCCACGATTGCGGAACAAGACTCGTAGCTCATGCTCCGAAATTGTTCTCCCAAGCGCTCCAGTCACGACAATCTTGGCACCCGTTGTTTCAACGATACGACGTAGGCTTTGGGAGGGGATTTCATCGAATCCATCAAATCGCGTGCGCGCAGCTGATTGCTGGCAATTCATAACGCCATCGATGTCGAGAAATATAATTTTCATAGTGCTCCTGGCTTGCGAAAGTGCGAATCTGCTGTATTATAGTACAGCTCGTTTCAGAATTGTCGAGCATCGGAGGTAGTATGAGTCCAGAAGAGACCGGCAGAATGCGAACTGCTATTGAGGCACAACAGGATCAATACGCAGATGAATTCGAGGAAATGCTTGAGCGCTTAGGCGATGTTCCGATGGGAGAGTTCACACTCGCCGAAGCACTCGTTATCAATCGATTTGCATTGGCCGACCAATTCCAGTTCAGGCCACACTTCGAAGTGGAAGACCTTGAGCTATTGCGCCAGGCAGAGATTCGAATCCAGCGTCAACGCGCACTGCGAGAAAAAAGCGAGGAGTAGCCCATGGGTTGCAATGATGGTTTCGATGACGCGCACATTGAGCGAATGCGTCGACAGGGTGAAATTCGAAGAATTCGCGAAAGATTCGGTCCGGTGAAGATAGGCGAGATGACATTTGCTGAATCTCGAGTTCTGCACAGCACGAGCGAAGACTTGAGCGATGCAGACTTGGCTACGCTGAAAGCGGCTGAACGACGGATCTTCTGGGCGAAGGAACGCAAGGGCGATCCGTACAATGCGGGCAAGGCCCGTGGTTCCTACTGGACCCCGGGAAGAAATCACATTTAGTCGCGCGCCCCACCTGTGTGGGGCTTTTTCTTGCCTCCTGCCCTTTCATGGGTTATACTACATTACCGTATGGCCTTGTCGTCTAGCCCGGTCTAGGACACTAGATTCTCATTCTAGTAACACGGGTTCGAATCCCGTCGAGGCTACCAAGTTGACAGAATTACCGGTATTTGCTAGTATTTCAAGACTTTCGTATGCAATTCGCTGTAATCAAAACTGGTGGCAAGCAATATATCGTCCGCAAGGGCGATGTTGTGACCATTGAAAAGCTCGTCCACGACGGTAAATCAGTTACCTTTGATCAGGTGCTTTTGATTGCCGATGAAAAAAAGGCAACCATTGGGCAGCCTGTTATCAAGGGTGCTACCGTTGATGCTTCCGTGATCGAAGATGGTAAGGGCGAAAAGAAGATGGTATTTCGCTACAAAGCGAAGACTCGCTCAAAGAAGAAGAAGGGTCATCGCCAGCCATTCACCAAAGTTAAAATCGAAGCTATCTCTGCAAAATAGAACACCCGCTTGGGTGTTTTATTTACGACTCTCAAGTGCGTGACGGAGGGTTATTTCGTCGGCATATTCAAGATGCGTACCTGTCGAAAGACCGCGTGCAAGTCTGGTTGTGCGTACCACTGGGATGGAGCGGAAGAGGTCGCGAAGGTACATCGCCGTCATCTCGCCGCTTGAGGTCGGATTTGTTGCTAGTACTAATTCAACGGTGCCGGCTTCTCGTGCAATGCGATCGACGCGTTCGGCTAGCTCACGGATGCGGAGGTGTTCAGGCCCAATGTTGTTTACGGGCGCTATTGAGCCGCCAAGGACATGATAGAGGCCTTTCCAGAGGCCTGAACGCTCGACCGACTGCAGATCCGTAATCATTTCAACCACCATGATAGCCTTTGCATCGCGATGATTGTCTCGGCACACTGAGCAGAGATCGCCGTCGGAGACATTAAAGCATTCGGGGCATTTCTTAATGCGCGTCTTTAATTCACGGATCGCGTCACCGAGTTCATCGAGTTCCGATTGATGCCGGTCCAAAAGTGCAAGCACCATACGTGAAGCGGCCCGAGGTCCTATGCCAGGAAGTTTTTGAAAGAGTTTTGCGACCGATGAAAAGAGAGGATCCATTAGAGGAAGTCAGAATCAGCGTGTACTGTATCAATTTCCGAGAACTCAAGGTTTTCAGGATTGATGTGAAAATCAATATCACCGGTTGGACCATTGCGGTGTTTGGCTATCATGAGCGTTGCCATGTTCGCCTTGCCTTCTTCTTGAGCGCGCTGGAAATTCACCTTGTCATCGCGATGAATGAACATAACGACGTCTGCGTCTTGCTCGATGGAACCCGAATCGCGCAAATCTGAAAGTCGAGGGCGTGCCCCAACTTCGCGGTTTTCCACGGCACGCGATAGCTGAGACAGGGCAACGACTGGAATATTGAGCTCCTTGGCAAGACCCTTGAGCCCGCGAGATATTTCAGTGACTTGTTGAACGGCGGAGTCGTAGTTGCGTCGCGCGCTCATGAGCTGTAAGTAATCGATGAACAGAATACCGAGTCCATGCTCGGCTTTGAGCCGTCGTGCCATTGCTCGCATTTGCATAATGTTGAGGCCTGGGGTGTCGTCGATGAAGATTGGCATATCGCGTAGCGATGATATGGCGTTCGTAATTTTAAGAAAATCATTGTACTCACCGTCATGACTCAACTTGCCTGTGCGCAATTTCCACAACGACGCTTTGGCTTTCGAAGATATAAGACGGTCGACGACCTGGTCGACGCTCATTTCTAAGCTAAAAATACCAACAGGCGTTTGCTGCTCCGCGATGCGACGCGCTAAATCGATGGTGAATGCCGTTTTACCAACTGACGGTCGAGCAGCAAGAATGATGAGGTCCGATTTCTGGAAGCCGCCCAGTGTCTGGTCGAGCTTGATGTGATTGGTGCCAACGCCGCGCAGGCGCCCGTCATCTTGCGTCTGGATGCGGTCCATCGCGCGATCGAGCTCGCTGGAGAGTGCATCAAACTTATTTGAAAGTGTTTTCTGGGTGACTGCGAAGAGTTGCTGTTCAGCTTCACCCAGAATTGCGTCAATGTCCTCGTCTTCACGGTGCGCAAGCGACTGCAACCGATTGGATACGTCGAGGAGGTCGCGAAGACTCTTCTTACGTTGAACGATGCGCGCATATGTTTGCACGTGTGCAGATGTTGGCACTTCGCTCGCAAGTGACGTGAGGAACGCAGACCCTCCGATAGCGTCGAGCTGGCCCTTATCTTTCAAGCGAGTGCTCACTGACAGGATGTCTATGTTTTCACGGCCCTCCCAGAGATCGGTCAACGCGGCCCAAATGAGCTGGTGACTGCGTTGGTAGAAGTGGTCCGCAGAGACCATGTCAACCACGCGATTGATCGCCTCGCGATCTGTGAGGAGTGATCCTATGAGTGATTTCTCAGCTTCTAGGTTTTGTGGAGGACCTTTGTCGGGCAGCGATGTTGGCATGGGTGGTTGAGTGCATGTAGTATCCTCAAAAAAAGAAACCTCCGCAAATGAATTGTGGACGGATTGTGCAGAACTTAGCTCACACTACTAGATGTTCTTCACGAGGGGTCCGTATGGGGTGTCGTCGACGCTATAGCCAAGTGCCAAAAGTTCGCTGCGAATACGATCAGACGTCGAAAAATCTCTTGCATCACGAGCCTGCTGTCGGGCATCAATTTTTGATTGTATATCAGCCGGAATAGTCGTGTGGGTATTAGGTACTATTCCAAATATAGATGAGAGAAACTCAAAAAATGCGGGCGCTGGCACGACATTCCGGGAATTAGCATCACGAATGATAGTAAAAATTGCCGCGAATGCCTCCGCTGTATTGAAGTCATTATCCATTGCAGCCTCTACAGAATCGAGCGAGAAGTTTTCTATGGTGCCAGATTTGCGTGCCAATTCACCAATACGACCAACTGCCGCGTGTGCCGCATTGAGTGATGTGTCGTTGAACTCGAGCGGAGATCGATAGTGATTGCTCAAAAAATAAAATCGCAAAACTGCTGGGTCAACAGTTTGGAGTGTTTCATGCAATGTAGAAAAGTTGCCGATGGACTTAGACATCTTCTCGCTGTTTGCTTCTAAAAAGCCAGCGTGCATCCAATATCGGACGAAGGGGATGAGACCAGAGGATGCCTCTTGCTGGGCGATTTCAGCTTCGTGGTGAGGGAACTTCAGATCCATACCACCACCATGAATGTCATACTGAGGTCCAAAGACGCTTTCGGTTATTGCCGTGTCTTCAATATGCCAGCCGGGTCGTCCTGCACCGAGTTCCGCATCTGACCACGTAGGCTCGCCTGGTTTTGAGAGTTTCCAAAGACAGAAATCTCCTGATGTTCGCTTCTTGTCGGAATCATCAATGCGCGAGACCGCGTCATTCGCATTGACGCCAGTGCGACCAGAGAGCTTGCCGTAGTCAGGGAATGACGAGATGTCAAAATACCATCCGTCGTTTTCTATGAGATAAGCGTTGCCCCTATCTCGAAGTGATTTAACCTGCGTGATGACCTGGGGTATATGGTCAGTCGCTCGGAGGTATTCCGTGACAGCAGTGTTGCCAAGCGACAGCATGTCGGCGCGAAAATACTCATCATATGTTCGGGCATATTCGAGGGGTTCCACGCCAGCTTCGGCTGCACGCTTGATAATCTTATCGTCGATATCGGTGACATTTTGGATGTACCGCACATCGTAGCCTCGATGTCGGAGCCATTTTGCCACAACATCGAAGATCGTGAATGTGCGTGCATTGCCCAGATGGACACGATCATAGACCGTGGGGCCACAGACGAACATATCAAGGTGCCCGGGGTTACGCGGAGTTAATTCGTCAACTTTGCGCGTACGTGAATTGTAGAGACGAATAGTCATGGAGCTATGAAAGTAACACGAAGAACGAGCCGGTCAATAAGAGAAAAAGCATGATCACGCCAAGAATCTGGATTATAGGCCTACTGGTGTGAGGACCAACGATAGCAGGATTACGGGCCATATGAACGATGAGCATGATAAGGAGCGGAGCGACCAGGCCATTGAGAATGGCCGACCAATAGAGTGCCGTAATGGGGGAGATGCCTAAAAATGGCAGGAGCATGCCACACGCTACCGCGGCTACCATCACCAAATAGAATTGGCGAGCACGGTTGAATGGTTTATCGAGCGAAGCCGGCCATCCCATTAATTCGGACACAACATACGCTGCTGAGCCGGCTAGAACTGGAATTGCTAGTAATCCAGAGCCCACTAATCCGACGGCAAACAGGATGAATGCATAGTGACCTGCGAGCGGCTCAAGTGCGAGCGCGGCGTCTCGAAGCGTTACGATGTCAGCTCCACCAGCTCGAAAGATAGTAGATGCAGTTAGTGAGATGATAAAGAACGAGATGATGTTCGATGTAACCATCCCAATGCGATTGTCCAGCGTAATAGTAGAAAGTACGCCAGGATGTACTGTGCGGTATTTGCAGATCTTAATGTGAGGTCGTTCCTGGCGAATATCCTCTGCTTCTTGGGATGCCTCCCAAAAAAAGAGGTACGGTGAAATAGTCGTACCCATGATCGCAAAAAGTGTAATAAAGAATGCACGATCAATATGTAGCGTCGGTACGATGGCATGCCACGCGATCGTGCTCCAGTCGGGTCGAATCATGACAAGCGCAATGCCATATACAAACAGTGAAAGGGCGAGCCACTTGAAGATTCTCTCAATCTGCCGATAGCGAAGAAAGATAACAATGCCGATGATGACCGCGGAGGTAACGATAGCAAGCATGTGAATAGAGGCAGGGATGAGCAGGTTTAGTGCACCTGCCATACCATAGATATCAGCACCAATATTGAACACATTTGCACCGATCAGAGAGATGGCCACAATTGCCAAAAGCCATGCGGGATAGTGACGCTTCATGTTGCCAGCGAGTCCGCATCCCGAGAGCGCTCCAATGCGAGCGCACATATTCTGAATGGCCACCATGAAGGGCAGTATCCAAATGAGAATCCAGAGTGTCGCAAATCCGTATCGCGCTCCGGCAATCGAATATGCAAGAATGCCCGACGGATCATCATCTGCGGTGCCGGTAATGAGTCCTGGGCCAAGTTTTTTCCAGAAGCCGGCGATGCGTCGCGTGAGTGACATGTTGTGTATAAGTATACCATGCGCAAATAAAAACGCCCCCGTTGATTCGGGAGCGTTCAGGCCAGCGTGATCAGAGAAAGTGGATCTCCGGACCAGCGAGCCCATCCGCGATAAAGGCCGTTTCGAACTTCGTCTTCATCATCGTGAGAAGCTCATCGCGGCCATCACCGCGTTGAAGCGTGAAGGGGACGGGATGGCGCAACCACTGGCGGTGTCGTCTGCGCAGAGCGACTAGCTCCGCTGGCAGATCCTTCAGCTGGGCGCTTGCGTATGCGACCATCGATCGCGTGAACTCCGCAACAAGCGGATCGGTTTCCATGGGCACCTCCTGTAAAAGATAATTAATAATATCATGAAATGAGCAAAAAGTCAACATGCACGTTGGTGTCTGTGGACAATTGGCACTCTTGACGCACGAGTGCCAATTTTGATAGACTAGCACTGTCATGACACGACTGCTGACCCCGCGACAGCTCCAGCTCGTTGCAAAGGTCATTGAAGAATTTATCGAGACAGCAGAGCCAGTATCGAGTAAGACCATTGCCGCCAGCGGTACCTTTGAAGTACGATCAGCGACGATACGCAACGAAATGTGTGATCTTGAAGATATGGGATATCTCGAGCAGCTCCACACGTCGGGAGGCCGTATTCCTACGGCGAGTGCATATCGTCTCTATGTGAACAACTTGCTTGCAAGTGAGGGGGTTGTCATCCGTACTGCACATCGTCTTCGCATCGACCAAGCCCTTGCCGATAGCGACACGCGCGATCCAGAGGAGCTCAATAAGGTGTTGGCTCGTATGGTGGGACAGTTGTCGGGTGCGCTCGTTATGGCAAACGTCAGCAAAAGTCCGGATTCATTCAAAATTGGCCTTTCCCAGCTCATGAGTGCTCCGGAATTTCGGGAATACGACCGAATCTTGGGTCTCACAGAGTTTTTCGACCAATTTGATCAGATGGTGGAGCATTTGCATCGTGATATGTGGGATCGTGGCGACACGCATGATGTGAAGATATTCATCGGTACCGAAAACGATGACGAGCGAATCAAGGATGAAACGATGATCGTGAGTCGCTATCGACTCCCGCGCGGCGCAGAAGGGACACTCACATTAGTTGGACCGATGCGTATGGATTACCGAAAGAACATTGGACTGATGATGTATGTAGCCCAAGTAGCAAATCAATTATCACGAACTTCATGAGCGACGAATTACCACAATCACCGGCGGAGCCAACTGCTCAGCAATCAGACGCCGTACCCAAGGAGCAGTATTATCGCCTTGCTGCGGACTTTGAGAACTACCGAAAAGCCATGGACCAGCAGTTGATTGAAATGAGCAAGTTCGGTATTCAACGCGTGGTGCTCAAGATGGTTGATGTTATTGATTTGATGGATCATGCTATGGCGCATGCCACTGAAGCGGTGCGGCAGGAATCCGAATGGTTCCATGGTCTTGAAAAGATTGATGAGCAATTTCATGAAACGATGAAGGAGTATGGTGTGGTTCGCATTGACTGTGTGGGCAAGCTCTTTGACCCAGCGACAATGGAGGCGATTTCGCAAGTGCCTGGTGGAGAGCCAGACACTGTGCAATCAGAACTGCGAGCTGGCTACATGCTGCACGATCGAGTGATTCGACCGGCTCGCGTCATATTATTTACTTCTCAATAACGTAGCATTGATCCATCGATCGTTAGCGTTGCCCACGGGGAAACGACGACGAGCGAGCGATCTTGTATCAATTATGCCGATTATCAAATACGATCCATTCCGAGACTTCGGAAAACTTATGGATGATGATTTCTTCGGATTCGTTCCGGCGGTGCGTCGCTCCATTGAGCCATCAATGGATGTGTATCAGACAGAACACGATCTCGTCGTTGAAATGCAGGTGCCAAAGATCGCTCCAAAAGATTTGAAGGTAACCGTCGAAGATGGCGTCCTGAAAGTCGAAGGGGGCACAGCTGAGCAGCAGGAAGAGAAGGGAAAAGAGTACTTCCGTCGCGAGATCTATCGTGGTCACTTTTCTCGCATGTTGTCTTTGCCAATAACGGTCGACGAGGGCGCCACAAAAGCTTCCTTTGAGCATGGCGTGTTGAAGATCACCATGCCGAAAGCCGAATCAGCGAAACCGAAGACAATTGAAGTAGAGGTAAAGTAATCATTGGCGCCTCGGCCCCTGGTGTCGACAAGTTCGCCACCAGCGCCGAGGAACGAATAACATTCAACAACATATGAGCAACATACTAGGAATCGATTTAGGAACAACGAATTCAGCAATGGCAGTTGTGGAGGGCGGACAGCCGCGCATTCTCGAAAATATCGAGGGCATGCGCACGACTCCGTCAGTTATCGCCACCGGTAAGACCGGGGATCGCTATGTCGGCGTGACCGCAAAGCGCCAAGCGGTTACCAATCCAACGAACACGCTCTATTCCGTAAAACGTCTCATTGGTCGCAGATGGCAGGATGACGAGGTTCAGCGCGATCTCAAGCTACTTCCCTACGAAATCCGAAAGGGTGCCGGTGATTCCGTTGAGGTGAAAATGGGGGACAAGTGGTATAAGCCCGCGGAAATTTCCGCGATGGTGCTTTCGAAACTCAAAGCAGATGCAGAGGCAAAGCTTGGATCAAAAATTACTGAGGCAATCATTACGGTGCCAGCGTACTTCGATGATTCGCAGCGGCAGGCAACAAAAGACGCTGGTGAAATCGCTGGGCTATCAGTGAAGCGGGTTATCAATGAGCCAACCGCCGCTGCGCTCGCGTACGGATTCAACAAGAAGAAAGACGAGAAAATCGTTGTGTATGATTTTGGTGGTGGAACGTTTGATATCTCGGTCCTTGAAGTCTCCGCCGATACGATAGAGGTGAAAGCAACGGGAGGAGATACGCACTTGGGTGGAGATGATATCGATCAGCGCATTATTGATTTCTTGGTTTCCGAATTCAAGAAATCGCAGGGCGTTGATATCTCGAAAGATCAGCTTGCGCTCCAGCGCTTGAAGGACGCAGCGGAAAAAGCGAAGCACGAGCTCTCAACCACAACGCAGACAGAAATCAATATTCCATTCTTAACCGCCGACGCCTCGGGTCCCAAGCACTTCGGCATGACCTTCACGCGCTCGCAGCTTGAATCACTCACGAAGGAGTTGATTGATCGTTCCATTGAGCTGACCAAGAAAGCCGTAGCTGATGCGGGACTTTCATTTGGCGATATCAACGAGGTTGTCATGGTTGGAGGGCAGACGCGCATGCCCGCAATCATCGAGGCGGTGAAGGCGGTGTTTGGAAAGGAGCCACATCGCGATATCAATCCAGATGAAGTCGTTGCTATGGGTGCTGCGCTCCAGGGAGCTATCATGCAGGGCGATGTACACGATGTATTACTCCTGGATGTTACGCCACTATCGTTGTCCATTGAGACTATGGGAAATGTGGCGACAGCAATGATTGAAAAGAATACAACCGTTCCAACCAGTAAGACACAAACATTCAGCACCGCTGCTGACAACCAACCCTCAGTGACGATCCGTATTGCGCAGGGTGAGCGTCCCATGTTTGCTGACAACAAGCTACTTGGAGAATTCAACCTCGATGGCATACCGCCAGCACCACGTGGTGTCCCGCAGATTGAAGTGAGTTTTGATATCGACGCCAATGGTATCTTGCACGTGAAAGCGCGCGATAAGGGCACCAACAAGGAGCACTCCATCCGCATTGAGGGATCATCGGGCCTTTCAAAGGAAGATAAAGAGCGCATGATTCGCGAAGCTGCAGAGCACGCAGCGGAAGACGCCCAAAAGAAAGAAGTTGCCGAAGTGCGCAATGCAACCGAGACACTCGTGTGGACCACGGAGAAAATGATTGCCGATAACAAGGCAAAGCTCAAAGAGGAAGACGTAAAAGATCTTGAAGTAAAAATTAGTGAAGTTAAAACTGCGCTTCAAGCAAATGATAAAGAGAAGATGAAATCTGCCGCTGAAGTGTTGAGTAAGAAGGCGCAAGATGTTGGCGCTGCATTGTACAAGGAACAAGCTGCAGCTGCACCAGCTGACGGACAGCCTGCAGCACAAGAGGCAACTGAAGCAAAGTCGGAGGAGAAAAAGCAGTAATGGGTACAAAAAATCCTCGGCAGTGATGCCGAGGATGAGGAGTGCGTCTTGGTCGCTATGCAGTAAAGCTAATGAGCTGTCCGTTAGGCCGAACCGAGGGAGTTAGTGCTATGTTCCTGCTCTTAAAGAATTGGTCCACAAGCTTTACAATGCGAGCCGTGCGGTCAATGACCTCGCCGACCGTCTCATGAGGCATGCCCTCCACCTCGTAAAGAGCAATTCGAGGGGCATTTGGGGTTTCGAATTGAAAGAAGCGCATCACCGTCATCGAGATGTATAGGGCCTCGACGAGTTCTTGGGTCTCGCTGATATTCGCTTCGTTCACTCGGTGCGGGAGCGCTGGCAGTTCAATGCCCTCTCCGAGGCGTGTTGCGAATGTGCTTTCAGACATCGGATACCTCCTTCGGTAACGAGTGCTACTATTGCATTAATCAGGAGAGGCGTCAATTTCTGTGTCTGTTATTCCGTGCTACACTACCTCTATGGAAGCAATCCCACTCAAAAGAATATCTCTCATTTGTGCCGTTGCACTTTCCTCCGCATTGCTTTGGGCGACAGCGAAGCCATGGCTTGAAAGCCCCATGCGGTTTGCCAGTTATACGGTAATCATCTGGCCATCGATTGCGCTAATTCTCTCCTCGGCGATTACTGCAATAACGTGGATGCTGTTAGAGCGTCCCATTGAGCGAGTCTCCGCAATTGTTGCTTCATGGGCTTCATTTATCCTTTTTTGGAGTCCTGACCTTTGGTATATCAGTATGCTTCCGCTCTTTGCTGGCCTGTGGTATCTGGCATCACAAAGAATCCGCTCCGATATGAGCGATCGCCACTCGCTTCGCGTGTCGACGTCTCTGGGTGCAGGCTTAACTCCGCTCATGTTGGGCACGTTCCTTATGATCTCATTAGGTTTCTATTTACTTCCATCCAACCACACGGTTGGCGTAAAAGAAGTGAGCGTTGGCGTGCAGGGCTACCTCAAGGATGCATACACCAATCCCGTGCTTGCGGCTCAGCTCAATCAACTGCCTGCATCGATGCGTGCGCAGGTGAAGTCCGATATCGCAAAAAATGTGGAGATGTATATTCAGAAGTACCTGGGTCCACTAGGATCGTTTCTTCCACCGCTCCTTGCCTTCGGTTTGTTTTTAGTTCTCTGGTCAGTGTTATTCATTTATCGTGAAGGCGCGATTTGGTGTGGAGTAGGTATCTTTGCAATACTCAAGGCGGTTGGATTCTTGAAGGTTGCCACTCGTAGCGTCCAGGCGGAAGTAATCGAGCTCTGAATTCACTATGAATGACCCCTATAAAACTCTCGGCGTACAGCCAAGCGCTTCTGCTGACGACATTAAGAAGGCGTATCGGAAGCTGGCACATCAACATCACCCTGATAAAAAGGGGGGCAATGAGGCGCGCTTCAAAGAGGTGAACGAGGCATATCAGGTGCTTTCAGATCCCGACAAAAAAGCGCGATTTGATCGGTATGGCGATGCTGGTCAGCAGACCGGCGGATTCGGTGGAGGTGGGGGTTTCCAAGATGTTCATTTTGATTTCGGAGGTATGGGTGGTTCGGGATTCGAATCCATGTTTGATATGTTCTCTGGTGCCCAACAGCGAGGTCGTCCGGAAAAGGGTGAGGATTTACATTTGAATATTACCGTTGATACGAAGGATGTTGGCAAGCGCAAGGTGTATGAGTTTGAGGCGTTTCAACCCTGTACGACCTGCGAGAGTACAGGTGCGAAGAACGCAAAGTTTTCTGTCTGTAGTGAATGCAAGGGTCAAGGCCGACTGCAGCGAGCGGTGAGAACGCCGTTCGGAACGTTCGCGCAGGCCGTTGTCTGTCCCCAGTGTAGCGGTGATGGTAGGGTCCCAGAGTCGATGTGTACGAGCTGTTCGGGAGCGGGGCGCATGAAAGGAAAGCGGACCATCGAAGTGCATATACCAAAGGATATTCCCGATCGGTATCTCATGGCATTTCCCATGGAGGGCAACGCGGGTCTGGAGGGAGTGCCAGCGGGGGATTTGCTTGTCACTATACGGCGCAAATAAAAACCACGACACGTTGTCGTGGTAATGCGTGACTACTGAAGTTCTTCCCACATGTGCGCGAGGCGCCAGATTGCCAACTGCTCGGATCCGAGCTGATAATAGAGCGCCCAGACCTCTCGAGGTGAGTCGCAGAGGTGATACCAATTTGCAACTACCGATGGGTCACTCACGGAAATTGGTAGTCGCGACTCGCCGGTTGGTGTCATGCCGATGCGTGCCAGTGCGATCTCTTGTCGAGATGTAAACCAATGCGTCTGATCAAAGGTTGGCTCCGGGGAAGAAAGATAGAGTACCACTTTCTCGGCGGATACTTGTGGAAGGCGTGTTGTGATGAACAGCACCTGTTCAGCTATAAACGTACGCCGACGTCCAACGGGCATATACTTTCCTTACTGCGTCTTATTTGACACGTTCAACGTACTGACCGGTTTCGGTGTTGACGATAATTTCATCGCCCTCGTTGACGAATAGCGGAACGTTGAGCGTTGCGCCGGTGTCGATCTTCACCTGCTTTGTGCCACCCGTTGCAGTGTCGCCACGGATACCAGGAGGTGCTTCTACAATCTTAAACTGCATCTTAATCGGCAGCGAGATATTTATAACATCGCCATTCCAATTGAGTGATTCAAGAATCGTGTTTGGTTTGAGAAATTGCGCACTTTCACCCACAAGTTCGTTGCTCAATTCAAAGCGATCCGATGGATCTTTGGGATTGACGAACATAAACTTGTCGCGATGTGCGTACAAAAACTTGACCTCTTTACGCTCGACGTCGGCTTCTTCAAAAAAATCAGATTGTGCGAGGTTACGCTCAAGAACCTTCCCGTTTAGGAGGTTGCGCATGCGCGTCTGAACGACGGGACGTCGCTGCTGCATCTTGAGGTGGTGGGTTTCCAACACGATATACGGCGCGTCTTCGTAGATGAAATATGTTTTTGGCTTGAGGTCGTTGACTCCGAGTGACATAGGGTTGAAGTTAATTGAACGGAACGATTCTACCAGAAAAGGGTTGCCTCGTAAAGCATCTCACACGTCACCTTAGACCATACACGCCCCATCAATTGCCGAGCGTCCTCGCAAGAAATCGGCAGCGTTTTGCCGAGTAGAGCCTTCGAGTTGTAGCTCATCAATGGCAATGTGCGTATCAGCGCAGGAAATCCTTAACTCTGGTCCACGTGCATCAACGTTGCCGGGCGTCGTTGCCGGTTTCTGTGATACGTGTGCGCGCACGACGTTGAGCGTCTTTCCATCCCACGTTGTCCAGGTTCCAGGATTGTAGCCTAGTGCGCGAATGTGATTCAGTATGTCCTGCGCCGGAAGATTCCAGTTGATGCGACCATCTTCTCGCGTAAACTTTTTCGTGAACGTCGCTTCCGTGTCGTTTTGAGGTCGCGGAGTAATTTCACTGGTCAGGTATCGAGGTAGTACGTCTAGAAGAAGCTGCGCTCCCAATTCAGAGACTTCACGCTCTGCTTCGGGTGTTGCAAGGGTGGGAGCAATGGTCCAGGCTCGTTGGGCGAGGATCGGTCCGTGGTCTTGCTGGTCATCAAGCAACATAATACTGACACCTGAGTCGGAGATGCCTCGCTGGATCGCTGTTGCCACGGGTGATGGGCCGCGAAGCTTGGGAAGTAGCGATGGGTGGATATTAAGCCACCCATGACGTGTAGAGGCGAGGTATTTCTGGGGAATAAGCTTCCCGTAGGCTACAACAATGCATACATCAGCCTTGAGAGCCTCAAATTGGGCCCAGGAAGCATCATCTTTAAGGGTTGGGAGCTTGAGCACTGGAATGCCCAACAGCTCCGCCTCGAGGGCAATGGGGCTTGGCGTGAGCGTCTTTTTGCGCCCGAGAGGCTTGTCGGGGGTTGTAACCACGGCGATTGGCCGATAGGGCGAATTTACCAAGGCACGTAGCGCGGGTAGAGCAAAGGACGGTGTCCCGAAGAAAACGATGTTTGACATTATTAGAAAAATATGCTATAATTGATTCACGAAGCTATGAGGCTTCACCTACGAGCTTGGAGGCTCCATGGACAAGTTCTTTTCGTTTTTGTGGCAGCCGCGCATCTTCGTTCGGATGTGCATCGCGGGAGTAGTTTGCATTGTCATCGCTGATCTGTTGTATTCGGTGACATTCCTTGCGATCGGGTTCGGGCTTATGGCCCTCGCGGCGATCACGTTCATATGGGAGGATAGCAAGCAGTATCCCGAGATTCTGTAGCTAGCGAGTCGCTCCCTCAAGAGGCCTTCTGGCCTCTTTTATTTTGCCATTTTACTGCGCTCTCGAATAGTGGTGCCGCGGAGGTGATCGGTTTCGTGTTGCAACACCCGAGCAAGCATGCCACGCGCTCTGAATTTTACACGTTCGCCATTGTTACCATCGATGGCTTTGAACATAATTTTTTTGGGGCGACCAACATTCACCCAAAAGCCAGGAATCGAAAGGCATCCTTCCTCGAGCTCGTCGCGCTCAATGCCGTATTCAGTTATCTCGGGATTTACATACGCGGAAGGCACGCCATGTTCCGTGGCGAGCTTCTCGTCGATGATAAAGAGGGCCTCCGGACGACCAACCTGATTGGCGGCGAGGCCGATGCCGTTGTTGGCGAGCATAGCAACCTTCATGTCGGATATGAGTTCCGTAAATACGCCAGCCTTAATGTCAGTCACAGAAATCTTCTTAGCTATTTTTGAGAGAATAGGATGAGGGACGTGCGTGAGCTCCATACGAATATTATCTCACGAGATGCTTCGCGGGTCAATATCCACCAACCATCCATCGGGCAGGTGAGCTAAGAGCTCAGACAAACGAGCGGAGGGGAGTGTACTCTTGATGATGATTGTGTTTGACCATTTGCCGGCACTTTTTTCGACAAGCGTCGGAGCGGGTCCTAGCAGCTGAGTGCCGCGAGCTTTTAGATGCGCGATCGCGCGGGTAAGTCGGTCAGCTCCCACTGCTGCGGCACGACTTGATGCGGAGCGGTCACGGTGGCTAAACGTCAGCTTGATGATTCTTGAGTATGGGGGCCAACGAAGTTGCTTGCGGATAGAGAGTTCATCGGTAAAGTAGTCGCTCCATCGTCGTTGCTCGATATAGGGCGTGAGGCCGTCATCCTGGTATGTTTGCAAAATGAGTCGCTCAGGATGAAAATCAGCAAGCTTTTCGAGGGTGAGTACGAGTCGGTCCTGTGCGCGATAGTCAGGATTGGATGTAAGTAAATCAAGATTAGGAACAATGACCGTTGAGAAATTTCGTACGTAGCGGTAGCTGAGCACCATACTCGTGGCAACCAGAATTGGTTGTAGTAAGGAGTCCAGCTCGGTGAACGTACGGCTCGCATCATCTGATTCAAGAATGAGATCAGAATCTAGGATGGGGATTTTCGGTTTCGGATATCCATACCGATCAAGGAGCGTCTGTATCGCCTCTACAAGCTTTTGACTCCCCGGCGAGCCCATCGGTGCCACTGCACCCGCTTTGCAGGTCGGACACTGAGGTGGCACGGATTGGTACGCGGCGCATCGATAGCACACCAGCATATTCTCGCTGGTACGATGCCATCGCATGGGAGAAGAGCAGTTTTGGCACTCCACGCTGTGGTGGCATCGACGACAACGCGCTGTCATAGCATACCCACGACGAGCAGAGTAGATGAGCAAAGGCTCTGCGCGCTCATAGGCATCGAGAATGGCATGCTCTGCCTGTCGGCTAAAAAGACCATGATGCCCCGCAGTTTCTTCTTCTTGCGCGCTTGAAATAGTAATCGCAGGCCACGCTGGTTTATCGAGTGTCACGGGTAGCGCCTTGGCTTGTTGAAGATGAAATTGCACGGTGCTCAGCGCTGATGTGAGCCATGAAATCGTAGCTCCATGCAAGAGGGCAAGATGGCGTGCAGTGTCGGATGCATTCAGTCGAGGCGTCATGTCGCTTTTGTAGAGTTCATTGAGCGGATCTTCGACAATCACATGACGCAATGATGACCACGGTAAAAATAGGGCATTCCTTGTCCCGATCACATTGGTGATGGTTCCATCGAGAACGCCACGATAGATGCGCTTTAATTCAGTCGCTGGAAGTCCGGAGCGCACTAGGGTTGTAGTGGCGGTGATCTTCCGCTGGAGTGATTCGGCAATGATGCGGTCAGGAACAAGGATGAGAGTTTGACCCGACGATGATGCGTGAATTGCATTGATTCGACGAATGACTCCATCGGGATTCGTAACCGCGAGGTCGCTTTTCGGAGGTGCGGTACACGCTGGATTTGTATTGAGCGGACTGTGATCGATGGAGGCGCCGCGTTTGCCAATGGAGAGTGGAGCTATCGTAGTAAGCGCCGTTGCGAGTGAGCACGCATAGTGATTCGATAGCCATCTGGCCAGCTCAATCTGATGATGAGAAAGCTGCGGTGATAGCGCGACAATCGTCACGATCCGTTTCAATGAGAAGTCGGACTTCTTCACTGACATCTTCGCGCTTCGAATATCACGTGTCTCATGTACGAGTGCGGTGACGGCTCTGCGACCTATGGACACCCGCACGAGGCTACCTCGGGGAAGCTCATCGTTGCAGAAATAATCAAGCACGCTCGGTGCGTTGGCGGGCAGCTTGATGAGGGGAGTGACGCTGACGATATACATAACCTCATTGAAGCATATTGTCGTCAAAATGCATCTGCGCGCGGATTGACGAAAACAATGAATTGCGTTATAAGATGTTGTTATTTCACAACGAAGGAGTCGCCATGAGTCTGAAAACGTTCATCGAAAAAACGCGAAAACTATCGACGTCAAAGCCAGTTGTCGATAGCCCCACGGATCGTGCCGCGAGAGTCCTCGCTCAATTCTTTAGTGGGTACCTCGCACGGTTTGAGGCGGACCCTGCCCTCTTGTGTGAGGGAAGTACGGATTGCCGTTTTACCGAAAACCTTCTCCCCGCGATTCTGTACGACGGAATCGAGGAGTTGGCGGCATCCGAAGACAAGGAATGTGAACGCCTGAGGTATCTCTATTCACTACACCAGCGACTGCCTATTGTGTCATTGGAGGGTCTTGAGGCTACCCATCCAAAGTCCACGAGTCTCGCTCGTTCAAACCTCATTCGAATTATCGAGAGATTCGTGGAGGACACTGCAGGGCAAAGCGCTGCAGTGCGCGTTGAGCGCTATATTAATACGCCTCTGTATGCTTTGAGGCACAGTTTCGATGGCTTTCTTCGAACGGTGTACCGAAAGGGACTCTATGCGCTTGTGCGACAACACGCGCGTGTGTCACGAGAGTCGCGCGGTACATTTGGCCGAACAGCGATTACCACGTACGTCGCTGACGGAGAGGTTCGCATTACATTTTCACGCACACCAAATGGACGCAAGGCAAGCGAGCTGCGACTTCTGCGATTTTGCGTATCCGATACTACCCGTGGAACGAATACGGAATTCTATGGCTGTGATGTTGATCTGAAAACCGCACTCGCGATGATCGAAGATGTGAGAACGCATTGGCCGTCGGAGGTGCAGAGGCAGCGTAAGGCCTTCAGGGCACACATCGCCCGATGCGATTGACGCGAAGTAAACACAAGGCTCACTCATGCGGTGAGCCTTTTTTCATCCCCGAATACCTGATATGCTTTACTCTATGAACGTAAAAGTACGAATTGCCCCGTCACCAACGGGACATCTGCATATTGGCACTGCTAGAACGGCGCTATTTAATTGGCTGTTTGCGCGTCATCACGGTGGTGAGTTTATTGTTCGAATCGAAGACACAGATGTCGAGCGCTCAAAGAAGGAATTTGAGCATAATATAGTAAGTGGTTTGCGCTGGCTCGGTATCGATTGGGATAACACTGAGCTCATTCGTCAATCAGAGCGCTTGCCTGCGTATCGCGCTCGACTCGAAGCGATGCTTGCTAGCGGCGCTGCAGCATGGCGTACATATTCGGAAGCAGAACAACTCGAGATGACGCAAGCGGGACGAGCTGCGCGCGATAAGGTAATTGTTCTTGTCGATGGGAATGATCCCGAGCGTGAGATTGTATTTGACGATATCATCCGTGGCAATGTTTCCGTTCGCTGTAAGCATATCGGCCAAATTGTCCTCGCCAAAGATCTCGACACGCCATTGTATAACTTTGCCGTAGTAGTCGATGATATCGATATGGAGATTACGCACGTAATTCGTGGTGAAGATCACATTTCCAATACTCCCAAGCAGCTGCTGATCTACGAGGCATTGGGTGCGACGGCACCGCATTTCGCGCACCTGCCCCTTATTTTGGGGTCAGATCGAAGTAAGATGTCAAAGCGTGACGGCGCGACCAATATGGATGATTATCAAAAGGACTACCTACCCGACGCCCTCGTGTCGTTTATGGGTCAACTTGGGTATACATATGATCAGGAATTGCTGGATAAGGATGAAATGGCGATGCAATTTGATCTCTCGAAAGTTCACTCATCAGGTGCAATCTTTGACATCCGAAAATTGCGCTGGACGAATTCGCAGTACATCAAACGGATGGCTCCCGATGCCTTTCGTGCTCGTATTGGCATGCCTGAGCTTTCCGATGCTGCCGTTGCTATCATGACGGAACGATTAGAGCAGTTGTCTGATATCGAACAGTTCTCATATCTTTGGAAGCGACCTGAGTATGAGCCGGAAGTCCTTCTCTGGAAGGAAGATACCCGTCAGACCGCAGTGAGAGCTCTTCAGGCATGCCTTGAGCTCGCACTGAATAATGAGCTACATCTTGAGCAGCTCGATGCACTTGCTGTGCAATCCTTCGACGCAAAGAAAGGGAGTGTCTATTGGCCTCTTCGAACATCGCTCTCCGGGCTGCGAAATAGCGCTGCTCCTCTTGATATCGCAAATGCACTTGGACGAGATGAAACTATCAAGCGAATTGAGTTTGCGATTGCCATGCTCTCATGAAACGTTTCGCATTTCTTTTAACGTTCCTAACGGTTGTTTGTTTGATTGGTGAAAGTGTCATTCACGCGCAAACGACCGATGAGTTGCGCATGGCGGAGTTGCAATTTCAAATCGATACGCTCGAGCGTGAGGCATCAGCGAAGCGCGCGATTATTGCCACCACTCATGAACAGCAAGACTCGCTCAAGAAAGCTATTGCATTGATACAGAATCAAATTGCCGCGGTGCAGTCCGAACTTTCAGCGACTGCTGCGAAAATCGATAAGACAAAAATCCAGATATCATCGGTTGAGCAAGCAATCATTGATAAGCGCGCTGAAATGACTCGCAAGCGTGAGACCATTGGGAGGATGGTGTTCTACTTGGATAGGACGGATCAGGATAGCGTTATTGCAAATCTCTTTAAATACGAAAATCTTTCTGAGTTCGTTGCGCAGGTGCATGATCTTGGTCGCGTGCAAAATGAAATCATGAATGCTATCAAGGATATCAAAGACGCGAAGGAATCGCTTCAGCAAGATAAAAGCGATCTCGAGGCGCAACAAAACAAGTTACAACAATTAAGTGATGAAGCATACCAACGAGCCAATCAACTCGCTGGTGCGAAGGGCGAAAAAGCTCGTGTGCTTACCGTCACGAAAGGCCAAGAAGCAACATACCAAAAGCAGTTAGCGCAAATTGAAGAGCAAAAATCTGCGTACTTTATGCAGCTACGCGAGCTTGAATTAAAGGTGGTTTCCGGCGGGCTCTACATCGTGCATATTACGGCTAGCTCCGTCCCCGCCAAGGGTACAAAACTATTTACGGCACCAGAGGACCGTGCATATATCACGCAGGGTTATGGCTGTACGAAGTATGCTCGTTGCAATAACAAGCGAGGGCCGTACGGTGGCGCCCCGCATAATGGCGTCGATTATGCCGCTGGCTATGGAAGTCCCATCAAAGCAATTGGCGCAGGAAAGATTGTGGCCAATGGACTCAACAATAGTGGCTGGGGCAATTGGATTGCGATTCAACACACGAATAATATGGTTTCATTGTACGGGCACATGAGCTCGTTTGCGGGGCTGTCTGTTGGGGCAACTGTTGAGGGAGGTCAAGTCATTGGCTATGAAGGACGCACTGGCGCAGCAACCGGATCGCATCTGCATCTTTCGTTGTACAAGGACTTCTTTACGTATATTAAAGATGCCAATGGTCAGCTCAACTTCAATTACTTCGATGGCACGCTCAATCCTCTCAACTACATGTAGCAATTGAGATTTGTGTAAGAAAAAAGGGGAGCGATGCTCCCCTTTGTGCACGCATCAGTCTACTTGGTCCTGCGGTACAGGTTGCGGCAAGATCAGAAACGACTGCTGAAGCTGCGCTCTGCCATTAATGTCACGCATCTCGTCGTTGACGCCAGCAATCGTGCAAGCAACTGTGATTTCAACTTTGGCACTGAGTTGATGTTCGGCGAGCTGCTCAACGATTCGTGTAGCCATGGTGCGGACAATATGATCCAACTCCTTCGCCGCCACGCTTACAGACTGGAGCGCGATTCCGTTACTATCAACATTTTGTTTCATACATACCCCAAGCTTGATTTACCAGCGAATGCCGTCAGAGTCAAGAATAGGGGAGGCGCACACTAAAAACACGATACGTGAATTAATGACAAGCACGCGACAAAAAACGTTCCGCGAGTTGTTTCAAAAATGGCTGAACGTTTCGATGAATATTCAAAAAAGCTGAAAATAGTAATTGATAAAAACTTGTATTCGAATTTGCTTCGTTGCGTCGATCTCGAAGAGTGACGGACAATCCTTGAGTGACACGAGAGAGGACGTGGATCGCTACGTGATTCATGTATGAGCGCGTGAGATTACGCGTATAAATATAAAAACCGATAAGATGGCAACCGCTCATTTTTGAGCATTAACAGGGGATTTGTCGTGGTTATAATGACGCATAATCCACATTGTACGACAGATCAAATCAGTTCGACATGGCAGTCCCCTGTAGCGCAAGGGCCGCATGGACACAGATGCATCCCATGCATAAAGTCCCCACGCGTCTTGCCCTTCTAGTATGGTATGGGTACACTTCCCTCATGTCGCGCGTCGTTATAGATATTGAAACTGTCGGCGTTGAGTTTACATCGCTCGACGCGCAAGCCCAAGAATACTTGCTCAAGCACGCTTTAACACCAGAACAAAAAGATGCGGTTCCGGAGACACTGAGCTTCTCTCCATTGACTGGTCAGATTGTAGCGATCGCCATTCTCAATCCTGACACAAAGAAGGGCGCTGTGTATTATCAGGCGCCTAATAGCGCGCCTAGTGAATTCGAAGAAGACGGTATTCTGTATGCATCGGGCTCTGAGGCAGATATCCTTGAGAAGTTTTGGCGTGCCATAGGATTTTACGAACAGGTCGTTACGTTTAATGGCCGCTCATTCGATGGGCCATATCTCATGGTACGATCTGCGGTTAACAAAGTGAGACCAACGAAGAATCTTGTCCCGTATCGCTATGGTGATGATCATATCGATCTATTCGATAGACTGGGCTTCTTTGGTGCAGTGCGGCGGACGATGAGTTTGCATATGTGGTGTCAGGCGTTCGGAATTCGATCCAGTAAATCGGGCGCCATTAATGGATACGAGGTTCCACGATACTTCAAGGAAGGTAAATATATCGATATTGCGCGCTACTGTTTTGATGATATACGTGCCACTGCGGAGTTGTTTGAGTATTGGAATACCTATATCAATATTCGTTAGCATGGAGTACGACTCCGTCGAGACATTTCGGGAGCGTGCTGGGTATACGATTCAGGGTGTCTGGTATCCTCGAGTCACCGCGATCTTGTCAATTAAAGCCAAGCCCGCACTTTTACGCTATTACGGGGGCATGAGAAGCTTTAAGGCTGCTGATGATGCAAAGGAAGCGAGCGCTCGCGAAGGTACGATGGTTCATGAAGCAGTTGCGGCTATTGCGGCTGGACGGCATGATGTGATCGTTGACCCGCTCGTGCGACCATCAGTCGATGCATTTCATGAATTCTTGCGAAATAACAATGTCGAACCGATTCTCATCGAAGAGCGCGTTATTCACCAGCAGTATGGATATGCAGGTACTGTAGATATGGTCGCAAGAATCAATGGAACCGTCGGTGTGCTTGATATCAAAACAGGAAAACGGATGTACCGCGATTACGGCATTCAAACTGCCGCCTACGTACAGGCCGTTGCGCAAAGGTCAGATGTGCCTACTCCTACAACGAGTTGGGTGTTACGGTTGGACCAGTGCCGAACCTGTGTCCTTTGTGGGGTCACGCTACGCACAAAGGGTGGTATGTTCCGGGTCAGTGCAGGAGGCAAGGGCTGCACGCATAGCTGGCTTCCTATGCAAGGCATTTTTGAATTTGAAGAGATGCATGATGCTGCAAATAACTTTAAAGCCTTTCTCGCTTCAAAGGAATTATGGCAGTGGGAGCATCAAGCGTATATCCGTCAGCTCACTGCGGAGCTACGGTAGGCAGTTGCCTGCAAGTGTATAGCCAGCACGAAGTGCGTCTTGTTCTGAGGGAAGCCATACGCGGTTAGTCTCCTTTATACGCTTGCCACTGGCACACCAGCTATAGTGATACTTTTTACTCGAAGAGTTTCTTGAAGTCACTACGCGCGTATCGCTCTTATTAACCGTGGTTCGCTCCCCTATTGTCGGCGTCTGCGAAACAATTGATTCACGCGTATGAAGAAGCGCAGAGGACTGCGCGGGTTGTACACCCCGCCGCGCCTCAATAAGTCCAATATTGTACGCTGACCAGCCAATACAGAGCATAATAAAAGCCCGCCAAAGCAGCTCTTTGTGGTGTTTGACGAAGTCCCCTATTCTTGCTATGATAGCCATACGTGTAAGTGCGACATCCCCGTGATTACACTGTTTTACCAGAATAATTTAACTACGCCAATCCATGGCACATACCAAAGCTATAGGCTCTACGCAGCTAGGACGAGATAGTCGCCCTCAGTATCGTGGAGTCAAAATTCATGATGGTCAGAAGGTCATAATCGGGAATATCATCGTGCGCCAAACCGGAAGTTCAATGGTTGCTGGTGATGGCGTCCGAACGGGATCTGATTATACGCTCTACGCAATTCGAGATGGTGTCGTGCGTTTTTCGACGAAGAACAAACAGTCATTTAATGGCTCTCGAAGAGTTATTAAGGAAGTATCAGTCGAAGCATAAAAAACGCCCCACATGGGGCGTTTTTTTTATTCTGCTGCAGTGATTTCGAGCATGATGTGCGCAACCAGATGCTCGCCGAGTCTCACATTAATTGTGTGCAAGCCGATCTTTTTTAGCTGATCATCAGCTTCGATGGAGGAAGCTGAGATACGCGCACCTGCTACAATACTGATTCGTTGCGCTAATTCGTCTTTCGAAATACTAGAAAATAAAGTTCCCTTCGCACTTGCTTTGGCGGGAATTGATATTGTAACTGAAGAAAGTTTTGTGAGGAGCTGTTGTGCTTCAGCTTCGGCCAGTTGCGATGCTTGAAGCTTTTGAGTCCTTATGAGCTCGGATTCCTTTAGCGAATGAGTCGTCGCCGGCTTCCCTAGTTTTCGTGGGATCAGATAGTTCCTCGCGTATCCGTCATTGACGTCTTTAATATCCCCTACCCGTCCGATGCCTTTGATGTTGGTTAGGAGTACGACTTTCATAGTGCGATATCCTACCGCGTTTTGTTTACGACTTCAATGGCCTTGTCGAGCTGAGGGTCCTTGCCAACCATGCCGAACTGCCAGCCCTTCTCTTTGTATTCTGCGGGTGTCATAGGTACGACCACCGTCGGCTCAATCCCCATTTTTGATATATTTACACCATTCGGAGTGTACCATTTCGCAATCGTGACTTTGAGGGATGAGCCATTATAGAATTCCTCGACTTGCTGAACGGACCCTTTCCCAAATGATTTTTCGCCAACTAAATCTATCTTACGAACATCGTGAAGCGCACCGGCTAATATTTCAGCCGCGGAGGCGGAGCCGCCATTCATAAGTAGCACAGTCGGCATCGTGGCTAGCTTGCTATTACCGCTGGTGCGCATCTCGTCTATGGTGCCATTACTGAAGTGCTCACTTACTACAACGCTGCCACTCTTGAGGAGCCAGCCCGCAATATTAACAGCAGAATCCAAAAGGCCACCTGGATTATTGCGAACATCTATAATCAAGCGCTCCGCTCCGGCCTCACTTAGTTCTTTTGCGGCACGAACGAATTCTTCATCAACATTGGCATTGAATGAAGTGATCTGCATGTACGCTATTTTGTTGTCTAGCATTCGCCACTCGACGGCATGTATCTTGATGGTGTCTCGGATAATATCGAATGTTAACTTATCGTCTGCTCCCTCACGAAGTATCGTCAGGACAACATGCGTTCCCTGCTTTCCACGAATAAGATTAACGGCTTCCTCAACGGTAAGATGCTCTGTGTCAGTAGCATCCACTTTGATGACTACGTCACCCGACACAATGCCTGCCTTCATTGCTGGGGAGTCCTTCAATGGTGATATAACGGTGATCAGATTGTCTCTCATGCCAATTTCCATTCCGACACCTGAAAAAGCACCAGAAACTTGTTCTTGAAATTTTTTGCTCGTTACCGGCTCAAAGAACACCGTATACGGATCCCCAGCGGATTGAACCATCCCCGAAATCGCTCCGTATACCAACTTTTGCGTTTCTAAGGAGTCTTTATCGACAAAGCGAGCATGCAACTTGTCCCAGACCTGCCAAAAAAGATTGAAGTCAACCGCGTCGCTTTTTCCTTGATCCTTATTGATAACCTGCTTGATAATAGCGTCTACTGAAGCGGTATTCTGTTTCTGAAAGTATGCATACCCAGCTCCATAACCAATCCCTAGAGCAATGAGTATCGAAAAAATAAAGATGAATCTATTTGGGGTTTTCATGATGGATTTAGTTTCTGCTACATCGTTGCGCTCTGACCCGGGCGTAACCCCGAGGTTCCGTGTTTCCGAAAATAATGAAGTGCGTCTTTCAGGTGCCATCTCGTTTGTTGTCTAAAAAGAATATCAAGAATGCCAAACCGTCCCTTTGATTCACGCTGATGATAATGATACATCTTTGCCGAAGGGAGATATGTGACGGACAGACCATTTTCCCAGAAGCGATGTGCCCAGTCAACTTCGCTCAAATACAAAAAGAATGATTCGTCCATCATGCCAACGCGTTCGAGAGATGTGCGACTAACCATTAACGCGGAGCCCATAACCCAATCGACGTCACACGTTTCGGTTAAATCGCGTGAGCGGAGCAAAAAAGCATCAAGTAATCGTGACGAGCCTGGTAGTGGCAGTCTCCGAGAGATCATGATCGCGGGCGTATAAAATGAGAAGCATGAATCTTGGCGCGTGGAGTCAATATTGAGAAGCCCGGGCCCGAGCAGACCAGTAGACGGATGCTCTGATAGAAACTGGATCATGGTGGCAAGGGACCCAGGGAGAATAATTACATCTGGATTCAGAATGAGGAGAAATTCTCCCGACGCACGGCGGAGGCCCTCATTGACACCCCGTGTATACCCGATATTTTCAGCGAATGGAGCACACGTTAGCGCATCAAAGGTTGCTCGAAAGTCATGTGTTGCAATAGTACGCGTTTCAGGGGTTGACTCTGAATCAATAATAATTACTTCATGTCGTAGCTGAGCAGGTAGTGCGCGTCGAAGTGAGGTGAGCGATAGTCGAAGAAGCGCTGGGTTCCGGAAATTTACAATAATTACCGACAGCTTCATGGCATTGTTGTGGGGAGTAGCGTAGCTGCTGATGGAGATGCAGGCAGGATGTCCGGCGTTGGAAGAAGCGGCTGCGCGCCCGTAATGGACACTATAAAATCCTTAATGTGCTTGAGTGTGGCATCGCGTGGTAGTAACTCGTACACTCCATTCACTTTCGTTTCATAGAGCACATTTTCAGTAGTTAACTGATAGCGTCGAATGGTAGCTAATTTCTTCTGCTGCAACAAAATGTCCTTGATTGTGCCAAGATCAAATATATTTAAATCCGTGTTGATGTGTTTTCTAATTTCTGTAATCAACGAAAGCGCTTTGATTGGTTCATCAAGAAGCGATAGCGAGGTGGCTTTATCCTTGATTGCCATAAGAACTTGCATCTGCCGACGGGACCGATCAAAATCGCTAGAGGAATAGCGACTTCGACTATAATACAATGCTTGCTGACCATTTAAATTATTCTTACCAGCAGGAAGTGAGAATGGGAATCCCCATTGCTGTGACTCCTGAAACGGCTTATCCAACGTTACCGTGATGCCACCCAGCGTATCGACAACAGATACAAACGCGTCAAAATCGGCAACGACAATGTTGTCTATTCCAACGCCGAGTATTCGACTATACATCTTCTTTGTCTCGGAGACACCGTAGTGGGCGTACAGCGTATTAATCTTTCCGACACGATCATCTGTAATGCGTATGGTAAGATCGCGTGGTATAGATACGAGCGATGCACGACCGGAGGATTTATCGATAGACAGTAGTAGAACTGTGTCCGTTAAGAGTCCCCCATTTTCGACATCTTCCTTGCCTCGGATACCTAGAATGAGCACATCCAATCTGTCATTCGAATTTGTCGGCAGTGCATACTCGGGGTCATCCGCAATAGAGAGTTGCTTACCCGATTTGTCGTCATTCGAAATTGTATCTGAGATACGATTCACGATGAGCAGCGTCGCGTTGCCAAGCCTACTCAATGCGGCGCGTCCAGCAAGCATGACCAATAAAAATAATACGAGCCAAAGGATTCGTTTTGACCAAGGAGTGCGCGATGGCGTGGTTGATGCGTAATCGATCATCATGTATGAAACCAAGAGTATAAGGCGTCCGCGCTCACTGTCGCACGGCCCTGTACTTCTTTCCGTTGCGAAATCATTCTCGGCAGAAGTCGAATGAACCTCGGTAATTCGAGTAACACCGCTGGTTCGAAGAGGATGGTGTACAGCAACACCCCCATTTCGCGTAGTAGGATGTACGGCGCATCTCGCAGAAAGTTTATAATATACTCATTTTTAATGATTGTAAACCTCGTATTTGACCAATCAAGCCGCCGCTTCTGAAGAGGAATGCGAGAACGAATCGATCTACGGCGAACATGATCTATGATTGGTACTTTGGCAGCTCCCTTCGTCGTTGATCTATCGTGCCAGGCAATGGCGGTAGGTTCAAATACTTGCCGAAATCCAAATAGTGTCATGCGCCAGGCTAGATCGAGATCGTCGCCGTACCAAAAGTAATCAATATCCCAAATCCGCTTTCCTACGCGACACGATTGAAGGGCGGATCTGCGGAAAAATGGCACAGCACCTTCGACCCCAAAGATATCACACGCGTGTTGAAGTGCCTGCGAATCAGATTGTCCATGTCCAATATTCACCACAGTGCGAGCTCGTGAGAGTGAAAACCCACACGTATCAATGACGAGCTTTGGCAGAGCTCCCCGTGTGCTATTCAGCAAGTCATCTACGGTATACTGGAAGAGCTTTCCTTGGATTGCTCCGATGGAAGGGTCTTGCATGCTACTACGGACGCACTGTGCCACGAAATCGTCGGCGATGATAACATCCACAGACAGTGCGCATACAAACTCACTGGATGTGAGTGATAAGAGAAGTTCCTGCCCAGGCCACATTCCGTGGTTGGTATTGCTTTGTATGAGGTGTGCGCCAGGATACTCATGCGCTACGATCGCTGCAGTTGTGTCCGTTGAAGCATTGTCGAGAACGTAAAGTTCAATGGGGCGGTGCGTTTGGCGAAGCACAGCATCAAGACATCGGCGAATGTATCGCTCACCATTTCGAACGACGACTTGTATAACCACGGAATTAGGCGTGCTCATTGAGTGATTGCGACCAAATAATCGCTAGTGTTGAAGCGAAGAGAAGATACACTCGCTCGTCGAATAATATAGGATCTGTAAGGACGTATGCATAGATCCATGGCAGATACAGGAGTAAGCTGCCGGAGTATAGTATCGATATGCCGCTCGATACCCGAAACCAACGCCATGCCGCGTAGAGTGAATTGCCAAAGAGCGCGATAGTAATAAGGGCAGCAGCGATTCCCATCTCAGCGGCGACATGTAAATACAGGTTATGAGCCGTAGAGCCGGCTTTTGCAAGGGTTATATTTTGATGCAATATAACCGGAAAATTTCCGATTCCTATACCCAGGAGAGGGTGGCTGTATATTGATTCGAGTGTCGATTTCCAGATGACGATTCGAAGCGCGTTGGATGTTTCACCAAAATCAAGCGTGCTACTGAGACGTCGGCCAAATAGATTGAGATCGCTTTTGCCGACAAGAAATTGTGGTGATGTAAAAATGGGCCACGCCACAAAAAACAATAAAAAGAACGTAGCAAGAAATGACGCGCCATATGCGAACATCCTTCGTCGTAGGACGTCGATGCGATGAATTGCGAATGCGTAACGATACAATGGCAACAAGGCGACGACGCCAACCGCTGATAACCATATGCCACGAGTACCTGATGCAATAACTGCAAGAAACGATATCGGCACAGCGACAATCCACAGCGATGCATAGGTTCGATAGAGCTGGAGCAATCGTGACCGCTGAGCGGCGATGAGAATTGGTCGAGCACCAACAGCGAGAAGCGCTGGCATACCAAGGAGGACAAATGTTGGGAACGAGTGTGAGTCTGGAAACAACGAAAACATCCGGAGAGAGAGTTGGTCACCGTAATATGCAAGCCATGTGTTGCCGATGTGAACAGCAATGTAGGACCATTGGGCTCCAAAGAGTCGAGCCTCGATCCCTTCGCCCCAGAATCTCATGAATGCATAGACGTCGATAAGGTATGTAGAAAGTAACTGTGCGAATCCGACTATAACAACGAGGATGACTGGTTTGATGATTGACCAAATCACGCGTTCGTTCGTAATCCGCTCTTGACGCAGCAGAGCGTAGAGCACATACGGAACTATGGTTAGGTTGCTAAAGTAGATTATGCGCTTTATCCCCTCAATGGGGTGACTTGAAACCGTCAATGAAAGCAGCGCGAGACAGAGGAGTGCGAACATCATGCATCCGATTGGTCGCTCCTTCGCCCAGCGAAGCGGTGTGGCAAGTAGTGAACGTAGGGATGCGAGGATATGCTCGTGCTGATCTCGCACAAGGAAGAAGCGGGCTCCAATAATAATGGCGAGTGGACGCCACATGGTGAGATTGTCATATGAGGTAGTAAGCGGCAATGCAATGAGGAGCGGAATTGATTCGACGAAAAAGAGTACGCCATCCTCGATGGGACGAGTTACACACCAGAGCGCAGCAATTGCAAACATCATAAGTATGAAAAAACGAGGCAACGCACCTGCTACAACTAAGAGAGAAATAACAGTATAGAATGCGTAGAACTCACGAGCGTCGGGAAGTCGTAGAAATTTCATGTTGATTTACGATATAATTGATTCGATTCCAGCAAGCATTCGCTTGGCATGCCGGTTCCAGGTATAGCGAGAAGTGATGCGCTCCGCATGGTGCCGAATATAGTCTCGGTGAGCGGCATCAGTAAGTCCTCTTTGGATTGCATTTGTAATGTCGTGAAGAGATGTGCTAGAGGTGTAAAACGCTGCATCGTTAAAGATTTCCCGATGCACCGGAGCATCAAGGAGCACCGAGGGCACTCCATAGGTTAGAGCCTCTAGTGGGGGCAAGCCAAATGCCTCCATGTCAGAAACGTAAATCAATAATCTCGCTCCGGCAAATTCCCTTCTCAACTCAACATCGTTGACGCGCTCAACCCAATGAACGGCCTCTCGACGTAAGGTTGTATTGATTTTATCTACAAGATTAGCAACTATGTGCGGTTGGTACTTATCGGGGCCCACGATACGCAAAGAGAGGCCAGGATGCAATTGCGCTAGGTACTCAAATGCAAGTAATGTTTCTCGTAGATGGCGCCGTGGTAATCCTTGTCCAATATAAGCTATGTAGTTACTGGCTATTGGCTCAGTGACGATGGGTTCCGATACCGCGAGTTCATTGACAAATATGCGATCGGGATCAATTGCAAAAAGCTCGCGAATGCGATGCGCGGATGCGTGCGTGATCGCCATGAGTTTTGATGCATGTCGAGCTGCCCATGTAGAAAATATTCTATACGCAATTCGATAGCGAAATGGCAAAAATGATCCCTTCATTTCGTACCAGACGTCTTCCGTTAACATAACTATGCTCTTTCCAATAAAAATGACAGGTAACATGTAGTTTGCGATATAGGTCACCTGCGGCCTATCAAACCAGCACCGAATTGGAAACATGACGTAGAAATATATTGAAAAAGATGAGGATAGCCATCGAGCTGGCGGAACCACAATCCCACGAACGTGGGTATGCTTGAGCCAGGGTTCATCAGGTACGCTGCGCTTAAAGTATGCACGTACTTCATATTTTGCTCGAACCTCCGGTAGCTCTACGAACTCCGTGAGAAGACCGCGGAGCTGCCGTGCGGTGCCCCATGAGGTATCTTCAAGGGACTCACACTCGAATGCAATGATCGGGCGGTACGAAATCATGCCCGTTCTAGAAAGTAATCCGTCGACAATACCCTTGAGAAGCGAAGTTGTCTCCAATGGTGACTTGTTAATCAGAAGTTTGCCCAGTTGTTTGCAGGCAAATATCGCAAGTACAATGCTTGAACGAAGTAATTGCAGTATCGGTGCGTACGCTCGATGAAAGCGAATCGCATTTCGTATATGGTATCGCAGTAATAGTGCGCGCCCCATAGTGGAGGTTGAAGTCTGGGGTTCATGGAATACGATTGGCGACGATACGAAAGATATTGGAATAGCATGTGATCGAGCGCGCATCGAGAATTCTACATCTTCGAAATAGAGAAAATAGGATTCATCAAGGAGCCCGATTCGTGAAAAGACATCACGATGCACGACAAGCGCGGCTCCAATCGCATACGCCTGCTTGGGAGTTGGCGATGGAGCGTATACGTGAGGTAATGTAAACGCGCTCCATATAACCTGTCCACAACGCGCAATGCGCTCACGCTCTTGAACGGGCAATCCAACAATACCGGGATCACTGGGAAGCTGTTCACGAAGACATTTTATAAAATCGCGCGATACAACTGCGTCGTTATTGAGTAAGACGATCCATTGCGCACCGTTATCCATTGCGCGACGAATGCCGAGATTATTCCCCGCCGAAAAACCGCCGTTGATATCAGATTCTATCAGCTCAATAGCGATGGGACAGTCACTGATCGCCTTATGAAGTGCTTTTCGGTCAGAACCTTCGCTGTCATTATCTATTACGTACAACTGAAAATCTAAATCGCTTTGCATACTCAGCGAACGTATGAGCCTCAGAGTGACGTTCGCGGCATTGAAGTTGATTGTAACAATGGAAATCATGCTTGCGACGTTACGAGCGACACCATACGGCGCTGAAAGTGATTGATATCATACTGCTTTGCATGAGATTGTATCGTTTCTCTATGATAGCCTCCGTACGACCTCGTTAAGCGGTGTACGCCGTCGGCGATCGCTTCAGGAATTGTATCATCGAAAAACTCTCCGGTGACTCCTTCGAGTACGGATTCTACAACGCCACCCCTCCGAAGTGCGAGGACTGGTTTACCACGAAGCATCGCTTCAACTGCAGTTAGTCCCCAATCTTCATCGTTGGCTATGAGCACAGCAATGCAGCCCTCGTAGAGCGCATCAAGCTGAGCGTCGCTAATCCAACCCGTACAGGTAACAATATCAGGTGCATTGCGGCGAAGCTTCGCCAACAGTGGGCCCACGCCAACGATCACGAGTCGCTCTCGCAACTTAGCAAAAACATCGATCATAATCTGAAGCTGCTTGTGCGGAACAGCTCGCGCCACAATCAGATAGTATGGAACGTTCGGGACAAGCGAATGATCGAGCGGACCCGCTGCCCTCGTTGGTGGCGGAATCACGGTCGATGATCGGCGGTAATATTTTGTGATTCGGCTGGAAACGGTGGAGGAGATCGCAATCATGTGATCCGGTCTTTGCGCAGCTTCGAAATCCCATATTCGAAAACCATGTCGTAATATTTGCGATACCATTCCGGACCGTTCATAGGAAGCATGCCGATCCCAGAGCAATCGTGATGGACTGTAGCAATAGCAAAAATGGCGTGTTGAAGGTCGAGTAACAATCCCTTTCGAAAAAAGAACGGAAGAGGAAAGTACCACGTCGTAGCCAGAGAGATCGAATGACTCCATAGCAGTGGGCATAAGAGGACCAAGCAGTGCTGGCATCGACGATGCTCTCGGCAGCGATTGTAGATACGACGCACGTATATCTGCCGAGGGCAGTAATGCCGCTGAAATAGTTGGCGAGTGCAGTAGTGTATAAATGGGTGCCGATGGCCAAATAGCGTGCAGCTGTTCGAGCACGCGCTCAGCCCCACCGTACGAGATTATCCAATCATGAACAAGCGCGATATTCATTCACGAGCGTTTTGCTATGACATTCCTTTTGTATATTTCCAAATTCTCAAGAACTTTACCGGTGCCACGAGCCACGCAAAAGAGTGGGTCGTCAGCGATTCTCGCGGGCACGCCCGTCACTTTGGTTATCAATTCATCAATGTTGCGCAGCAGCGCGCCACCACCTGATATTACGATGCCTCGGTCCATGATATCAGAGCAAAGTTCTGGAGGTGTTATCTCGAGAACGCCCTTAATGATTTGAATAATTTCGCGTAGATGCTCGCTCAATGCTTCGGTGACTTCGTTACTTGTGACCTGTACCGTCTTTGGAAGGCCCGTGGTCAAGTCGCGCCCTTTTATGTTCAACGAGTCTTCGTGGGCTCCTCGGAGTGCGCTTCCAAGATTAATTTTAATGAGCTCTGCAGTGCGCTCACCAATGGCGAGTCCATGTTTCTTTTTGATGTACTCGACAATCGCTAAGTCAAATTTTACACCTCCGATACGAACGGACTGAGCCGACACAATTCCGCCAAGTGAAATTACTGCTAGCTCTGTAGTGCCTCCGCCAATATTCAATATCATGTTGCCAATGGGGCTATTGATCGGTATCTGTGCACCGATTGCTGCGAGAACTGGCTCTTTCACGAGGAATGCGGAGCGCGCCCCCGCCGCAAGTGCACACTCAATAACCGCTCTCTTTTCGGCGCTGGTAATACCAGCGGGAACCGATACGAGCACCTCCGGCTTCATGAAGTGAAAGGCGCCACTCGCTCGTCGAATAAAGTACTTAAGCATGGCGCCCGTTACGCGATAATCAGCGACTGCTCCGTCGATAAGCGGTCGAACAATGGTAATACTATCAGGCGTCCGACCGATCATGTCCTTAGCGGCGTTTCCTACAGCAAGGATCCGGTTATCGAGTACCGAAACAGCAACCACGGATGGCTCGTTGATAACAATGCCCTTCTTCGGTGTATAGACTACGGTGTTAGTTGTTCCTAAATCAATACCAATCTTGCGTGACATAGAGTCTGAATATCGCATAATTACTACTGTATTTCAATGAGTCTTTGCGGTATAATACTGGATATGCAAAAACGAACACGACGCGTGCTTTTCTGGTTTGCGGCAGTCGTCTTCGTTGTGGCCTCGTGGGCCGCAATTCTCTACGCGCAAGGGTATGCGTACGATTTTAGCACGCGCACATTTGTTCGGACCGGGGCGATTGCTGCCACGGTGAATACGAATGCTTCACTCTACATAGACACGATCCGGGTTGGCGACACTTCTTTTCTGGGAAACAGAGTTGGCAAGGAAGGTGTATTGCCGGGTTACTACAACATTCAGATTACTCGCGATCAACATAGTGTATGGAAGAAGAATGTAGTTGTGCAGGAGGGGCAACTGACGGATTTTCCAAATGTATTAATTCTTCCGATTGATCCTGATAGTCTTTCGAGCTTACGCCGCGAGGCATCGAGCTCAATGCAGGAGCCAAACGTACTCCGCGGGTCACCCATAAAAAAGATGAGAGTGGAGTCGGGTGACCCGGCGCTTTACCTTGTCGATACAGCGTTGTATGACGCAAGAACATCATCGGCGTCAATGCTTTCCGATCGTGTGCTGGGATTTACCATCACGCGCGACAAGAGTCGTGTGGTCTGGTGGACGAGAAACGAAGTTTGGGTCATGTGGTTTCGCAACACCGATCAACAGCCTTATCGCATTGAAGATGAGCAGCAGTCCATTACGCGATTCTCATCCCCCATTCAAGGGGTCGCATGGTTCCGCGATAACGAACATCTTGTAGTAGATCTCGGCAATGCAAGCTATCGCATCCTCGAGCTTGATACTCGTGGTGGAGTGAATGTTATCAAGCTCTGAGGTTGCGTGATATACTTATAACACTGTCGCAACGGTATGAATCCTACAGCTACTCTTCATCGATTATTGGCAGCGGCCGTTCAGCGTGAGGCCAGTGATCTTCATATCGCGGTAAAGCGACGACCAATCATACGAGTCGCTGGTGAGTTAATTCAGCTTGAGGATGAGGAGGCGCTCAATGAGGAAAGCGCGCAGGCGATAATTTCAGAGTTAATGAATCCGGATCAGCGCGAGCGTTTCATTCGAGAGCATCAGCTGGATTTTGCATATGCCTTATCTGATAATACGCGCTTTCGTGTCAATGCATATATACAGCAAAATAGCTGGTCAGCTGCATTGCGACTCGTGCCAGCAAAAATTAGAACGATTGATGAGCTAGGTCTTCCCGCGGTCATACACGAGTTCGCAAAAATGCACCAGGGATTTGTGTTGCTTGTCGGTCCTGCGGGTCACGGAAAATCCACAACTACCGCAGCCATTCTCGACGAGATTAATCGGGAGAGAAGCGCGCACATCATCACGATAGAGGATCCTATCGAATACATATTCAATCAAGGACGCGGCATCGTGTCGCAGCGAGAGGTCGGTAGCGATACCGCGTCGTTCGCGGATGGCTTGAAAACTGTCTTGCGTCAGGATCCAGATGTTGTGATGGTCGGAGAAATGCGCGACTCGGAATCGATTGCAGCTGCCATGACGGCTGCCGAAACGGGGCACTTGGTATTCTCCACACTTCACACAAATTCTGCATCGCAAACAATTGATCGCATCATTGACTCCTTTCCACCAGCGCAACAACAGCAAGTCATTACACAAATTGCCACAACGCTAGTCGCTATTATTTCGGTACGGCTCATTCCTAGTTTACAAGGAGGGCGCGTGTTGGCTTCTGAGGTAATGATTATGAACCCAGCAATTAGGAATCTCATTCGAGAGCGCAAAGTGTATTCCATTGATTCGGTGATTCAAATGAGCGCCGATGAGCATATGATTACTCTTAATCATTCGCTTGCAAAACTCATTCTGGAAAAAAGGATTTCGCTTGAGCACGGTGAGATATACTCCCCGAATGCAGTCGAACTAAGAAAGTTGTTGTAAATAGAAAACCCTCGCCAATTGAGACGAGGGTTTTCTTTGCAGCTGCTTACTATCGTTTTGCCCAGCGTGGACCTTTGCGAGACTTCTTAAGTCCAGGCATCTTGCGCTCGACACGTCGTGAATCACGAGTGAGGAAGCCAGCCTTTTTGAGTTTCTTCCTAAAGTTTGCATCGAACAATTCGAGTGTTCGCGAGATACCATGTCGAACAGCATCGGCTTGACCCGCGATACCACCACCGTTTACTAGAACCGAAACCTTGAATCGTGAAAGAGACTTCAAGCGTCTGAGTGGTGTTTCAACTCGCATCATTAAATTCTTATCCAAAAAATAATCCGAATAGTCCTTACCATTGACGGTCATAAGGGCTGCGTCTTCAGTGAGCTTATCACCCGCCTTACGCGTCATGAGTCGTACGCGCGCGATTGATCGCTTGCGGCGACCCACTGCCTCGTAATATTTCTCCTTCGCTCCATCGGCGAGTTCCTCCAATACGATTGGCGCAGCGTCTATGTCCTCGTCTTCACGAGACACGGTATCAACGAATGAGGTTGGCATAGAGACTATCGGCTCTTCGAGCGCCTTTGTCATGGTACGTGATCCGGATTTTGATGCAGTCTTTGTTGCCATATTATTTGATGACGATATGATTCAATAAAATATCTCGCTGTCTGTTCTCTGGAAGCATGCCACGAACTACTTTTCGTAGAACCTGGTTCTTATCACGAGACCACGCCTCTTCAAGAGTCCTCTCTTTCATACCGCCAGGAAAGCCTGAGTGCGTGTAATACACCTTCGACGCCGCCTTCGTACCTTTAAAAATGATTTTATCCAAATTGTGAACAACTATCTGAATGTCAGGGATAATATTCGGCGTCCAGGAAGCTGCGTCCTTTCCACGCAGAACCATAGCAATCTTCGTTGCCATGCGACCCAATGACTGATTTGTAGCGTCGATTTCAATTACTTTCATAGTATTATGCAACAAATTCAACTATTGCAACTGGTGAGCCGTCAGAGCTGCGTCGACCGAGCTTGATCACTCTTGTATAGCCGCCAGCGCGATCAGCAAACTTCGGAGCAATTTCCTTGGCCAGCTTTTCTGCAGCCGCAGATCCTACCGAACGAAGAAGCAATCTACGCGACGCAAGAGACCCGCGCTTAGCCTGCGTTACTGCTTTGTCGGCGATGGTCTTCAATGTCTTTGCCCTGGCAGTTGTGGTGCGAATCTTGCCATGAGATACGAGCGAAGTTAAGAGACCTTTCAGAAAGGCTTTACGCTGCTGCAGCTCTCTGCCAAATGTTCTCTTATTGCCTCGTTTCATGGGATTCAGATAATATCACAGTTACTACGTTGCGTCCAGTTTATTCGGTTTTACTTTTCTTTATCTTCTTCGGAGCCTTAGCACTCTCTTCGGGAGCCGCAATAGCAGATACCATGCTGAAGTGATCCATGAGAATCTGCCCCGCTTGCTTCATTGCGAGCTCAGGTTGCATAGAACCATCCGTTTCCACCTCCATTGTTATGCGATTGAAGTCGATTCTCTGACCCACGCGGACATCATCAACTGTAAAATTTACCATGCGCACCGGCGAGAAAGCAGCATCAACAGAAATAACACCAATCGGTAGTTTCTCTTTCTGTCTCGTCTCGACTGCGACATATCCTCGTCCCTTCGAAATAGTCAGCTCGATTTCAAGCTCAGTTTTCTTGTCAGTGATTGTGCAAATTCTTTGCGCAGCATTCACAAGTTCGATGTCGGACGAGAGTTGAATGTCAGCGCCCGTCACCTCGTGCTCGCCTTTCACTTTGAGGGTGACAACCACCGGCTCCTCAGAGAAGCTGCGAAAACGGAGACGCTTCAAGTTTAGAAGTACTTCAATGACGTCCTCTTGCACTCCCGCGATCGCTCCAAACTCATGTTCAACGCCATGGATCTTGAGTGACGTAATGGCGGCACCTTCGAGCGAAGAGAGTAATACTCTACGAAGAGGGTTTGCAATAGTCGCTCCATACCCTGGCATAAGAGGACCGATTTCGAAAATCGCTTTGTTGCCCTCTTTCTTTACTACTTTTACTTCCTCTGGGAGCTGGATCATTACAGTTAATCGCGAACGTAGCGGTATTATACGAGGTTAGGAGGAGGGGTGGTCGGTGGCTCGTAGGATACGCGGCGTAAGCAATGGGTTAATTAGCGTGAATAGTATTCAATAATTGCCTGCAAATCGACGGTCTGTATTCCGCTCTCCTCTACCGTCGGCAACGACTTAACAGTGGCAGTGAGCTTCTTTTTATCAACCTCAAGCCAGGAAGGCGCGGTTGTCGCTTCCATCCAGCGAGGCATCAATGTTGCAAAGTACGGAGATGCTTTTGAAATTTCGCGCACACCTATTACATCACCGACCTTAACCACAATTGATGGAGTCTTTGCTCGTTTTCCATTGAGAGTGACATGACCGTGGCCAACAATCTGTCTCGCCTGATCTCGTGACTGTGCCAAGCCCATACGAAAAGCGACGTTGTCGAGGCGTGTCTCAAGGCTGCGAATTACAGCAATATAAGGAGATTCACGCTTCGCATTTTCAAGAGAACGTTTTACATATGTCTTGAAAGGCTTTTCGAGAAGCCGGTAGACATTACGTACCTTCTGCTTTGAACGTAGCTGCGTTCCAAATTCAGAAAGCTTTCGAGGTCTGCGTCCCGATCCGTGCTGACCAGGTGGAAATGGTCGCCGCACTATCGCTGACTTTGGTGAGTTTGAACGCTCACCCTTTAAGGAGAGGTTTTCTCCAATACGTCGCTCAATTTTTCCTCGTGGTCCAGTATATCTTGCCATAGTAGATGAGTGTAGCTATTAGATGCGTCGTGGCTTCGGAGATTTAACCCCATTGTGAGGCACTGGCGTCTTGTCCATAATTGAAGTTACATTGAGACCGGTTCCAGCAATACCGCGTACTGCTGCTTCACGGGCTGGACCAACGCCTTTTACCACGATACGTACATTCATAAGGCCAAACCGCTTTGCCTTCTCGACCGCATCTTTTGCTACAAGATTGGCTGCGTAGGGAGTTGACTTCTTGGAGCCCTTAAAGCCCAAAAGTCCAGCGCTAGAAAATGTGAGAACATTTCCTCCGAGATCACTAATCGCAATAAGTGTGTTGTTGTATGAAATGTTGATATTTACGACACCGTTCAGTACGAGCTTCTTAGAGCTCTTCTTTGATGAGATGGCCTCACCCGCGGAAACTTCGGCAACACTCGCTGATGCGACGTCTTTTACTGGTGAAACCTCAGGCTTTGCCTTTGTTGAAGTAACCGTCTTTTTTTTCTTTAGATCGTCAGTCATAGTATCAAGTCTTTTCAGATGATTTTGCTCTTCCAGAGCCCATAGTCTTTCGAACGTTTCCACGAGTTGTTCTGCTGTTCGTCTTAGAACGCCCCTTTACTGGAAGTCGCCGAGAAAGGCGCGAGCCCTTCCATGTGCCGGTCTCCTTCTGGTGCTTCTGATTTTGGCCGACTTCTTTACGCAAATCACCCTCAATTTTATAGGCGCGTTCAATGATTTTCTGAATTTTACCGAGCTCCTCACCAGTTAAGTCCGATGCCTTCTTATCAAAATCAATCCCGGCGCTCTTTAGAATAATAGCAGCAGTTGTCGGGCCGATACCGTACAAATACGGCAAAGAAAACAGTATCTTTTTGTTATCCGGGATTGTAACACCAAAAATACGTGGCATAAATAGTATAATCGAATTAGCCCTGACGCTGCTTGTGCTTGGCAATTTTGCAAACACAATACAAACGCTTCTTGCGTCGTACTAGTTTGCAGTTGTTGCACATTGGTTTTACAGATGCTTGAACCTTCATTATTGATAAAATGATAACCTTCCCGTCCCGGTCAGTACTGCGCTAATTGCGGTACACGATCCTACCACGAGAGCCGTCAGGAGTCACCTCCATGGAGACTTTATCCCCTACCATAACTTTGATATGCCGCAGTCTCATCCTGCCCGCTAAATAAGCAAGCACAACAGTGCCATCTTCTAGCTGGACACGGAATGTAGTGTCAGGGAGTGCCTCAATGACGCTACCGGTGACTTTTTGCTTTTTCTGGTCGATCAAGGGTGCTGTGCTTAGCGCTCAATGAGTGAGCTTGTAAAGCCCATATATACTAGCAGATGGTACCTGCGCTGTCAACGGCCGTTGAGCTCTTCCGCAGAGTGCTTGATTTCAAGCTTGATTTTACCTGCGTCTCGTGGAGCTGAACGCACCCAAAAGGGTGAAAAAAACACGGATGCTGAAGTAATATCTTCACGTGCCTTGAAATAATTGGAAATTCCAGCGCTCGACAAACCTCGAATGTCTTGCGTGATGGCGAATGCATCTATCGGCGCGTAACCCGCACCCTTCATCGCGACTTTAAAACTCAACGTCGCCAAGTCCTTGTTGTATGCAATTTCCTTGAACGTCACTGATAGATCGTCGGCCTCTGCTGATACATGCTCATTTCTTAAAATTATGCGCTCCAGTAAGTCCATAAGATCTGCTTTACGAAATGCAATAGTTTTAATGGTTCCCGTAGCTGAAACCGTAACTGAATCACCTGCGTCATCAGCGTTCGCTGAACTTGTGAGGCTTGAAATCACGAGAGAATCCGGGTTCAAGACCTGTAGATCCGATCCCTGAGCGGAAATGGCAGTCTGTATTTGCTCCTTTACGAGCGCTAGTGCAGTGCTTTTCGCCTCATCATAATTGGCCTGCGTGATGACAGATGAGGGCCCCGATGCTCCACCAGACATCGCAGCGTCAGACTTGCCATAGATGGCAGCTGCCCTGCTCGTATCTCCCTTTTCTTTGAATGCGACAATAACGAAGTCCGATGGCGGAATGTTGTAGTTGGCTCCTGGAGCATCGGCTATCACATCAACGACAACTTTGCCTGGTATGGTAGCGCCAGCGACCATCGTACTACCAGGAACAACAATAGACTGTAATGTTCGAAATAGCTTGCCATCCGACGTGGCAAGTCTTGTGTTTGTAACGAGCGGCTGCCCCGTCGACGAATATGCGTTGTAGAGCGTAATCTTACCTCTTGCCTTCGATGCAACATCACGACGACCTGTTGCAGGCACTGTATGTTCCGCGGTCTTCGAAACTTCTATTAATTGTCCGGGAAGCTTTGCAAATGCCTCGTCTATGGTTGAAAAAACATCCGACGACTGAATTGATATCGTAGTATCAATTTGCTTTGAAACGGGTACTATCGCAATACGAACCGATCCAGTCATGAGATACACAGCGCTAGCCAATACGACCGCTGCAGTCACGACCATACTGATTGCGACGCGCTTAGATATACGAGCACTGGATGAAACTCTTGAAACGCTCGAAAATGTCCTCTGCAATGGGGACGTGTTTGTTTTCATCCCCCTCCAAACCGTGTCGATATAATCCGATCCTGCTGCAAGTGCGGCTTCCTCCGCAGACAAGCCACGCTGAACAGGAATCTTCGCTGGCTTTTCGGGTTTTGCTATTGGGGTGAAAGTTCTTGATGGCACTCCGATGCGTACTCCATCCACCGCGCTCATTATCGGTGTTCTCTGGCTATTCGACTTAGATGCGGCAGCAAGAGTGGCTGTCGCAAGCACCTCATCCCCAAGTGAATCCTCCATGCCGGTTGCTTCCTTCTCATCGACAATATTTCCCTCGTCGTCTTCGATGTGCATGTTTCGCAGCGGATCCTCTTCATCATAATCGTCTCCGGTGCTACCCGTGGTTTGGTCAGAGGTTAGCGGGACATCACCTAGATCAGCTGCGTCGTCAAAATTCGGTATGTCAAAATCCGTAGGAACCATCGCTGCGGCTGCTGTAGCCCTGGGCTGAGACGACTTCGAGGAGCGCTCACTGCCCGTTGACATCACATTAAATCCGTATTTCTTTGCGAGCGAAGCGGTGGAAGTGACAGAAGTGAGAATTGAAATCGACTTCTTTGAACCGAGCGCCTCTGACGCGAACGCTGCAAAATGATCCTCATTTCTAAATAACTTTCCGACTTTAGGAAGGACTAAAATGACCTCATCTGCTGTTGTGTCTCGAAATAGCTCGAGAATATCGTTGAATGAGTCGTCCTTTAGGACATTGATTATTTTAACGCTCATCGAGTTTGCTGTGAGTTCAAACCTAAGTATACCCCCGAATCACGCCTGCGTACATCACTCATGTGGACTAGTGGTGCAACTGCAAGGCGCGCAGTTCGCAATAGCTACACTCCGAATCATTGCATCGTTGATTCCAAAATGAAAGAGCTTGAATTTCCTTGGCGACTCTGACGATGTCCGCTGCAAGCACAGTAGCCATTTCAGGAGTCACCGCAAATCGCTCGCGATGCCACTTCCCCTTAGCGTCCGGTTCAACAAAATCAATCACTCCTTCGCTCATGCGATACTTCCCTCCCTGGAAGCGATCGAGTAGCAGTTTGTAGAATATGAGTTGGCGCATGTAGTTGCCATCTCCATCTTTCACTGCACCGATAATCTGATTTCTTGTTTTTGGCTTGCCGGTTTTATAATCTACAACAATTACACTTCCTGATGCGTCAATCAGCTCCACTTTGTCTATCTTTCCATTAATGAGCACACCCTCCGTAAGTTCAACGGCAGGGACACGAAGTTGATTCAGCACGGTGGGTTTCCATGTAGCACTATACGTATCATAGTAGCCTTCCAGCGCTGCGCGCCCCCTCGAAAGTGCAACGTCGAGCTGTGGCTTTTGAAGCGGCTGATGCCGAATAAAGTCTTCGAAAAGCGCTACAAGACTTTCGCGAGTGCCAGTCATGCCACTCGCGAAGCGGTTAAAGAACTCTTCAAGAGCTCGATCGACGGCATTACCATACATGAGGGCGAACGCGGGAGCTTCAGGTATCCGAAGTAAATTGGTGTAAAAATATTTCCAGGGACACTTTAAATAGTTATTGAGCGCCGTCACAGACAAGCCGTGTCGCGCAAATAACTCATTCAGAAACTCCTTGTCGGCTCCCAGCGGTATGGTCGGGGGTGACGCCTGATACCGTATTGCCCCCTCCTCAAGCCAACGACCCTCAATCTCTGCGGTATCAATGTATGCGAGAAGTCCTGGATTAATATCGGCTATGTATTGTGTTGGGAGCGACTCTGATCCCGCACTGTCGCGAAGGCTATACGAAAGCACTATCTGTTTTCTCGCACGGGTGAGGGCGACATAAAAGATATTTCGCTCTTCGTCGTCATTGATAGAACTTGGCGGGGTGTCGAAGCGTTGTTTTTGGAAAAGTGCCACGGGAAGACGAAGAAGCTCTCGACGCTGTCGCGAACCCCAATGACCATCGATAGCGTCTATAATATAGACATAATCGAACTCCATGCCCTTGCTCTTATGAGCGGTCATGACGCGAACACGACCCGGGAGGGATGTGCCAGTATGCGACGAGAGGGCAATACCGTGTTCGCGTAGGAAATCAATGTGCTCCGCAAATTGCCGAAGTGTGATAGTGCGGTCGCGCTGTATTCTTGAACGGAGCAAATCATACAGATCGTGAAGCCTCGCGAGCGTGTCTGGTGCTCGAGCACTCGAAATGATCCCTCCCAGTAATCCGGTTTCGCGAATAATTCGCTCGAGAGTCTGCGCCGCCTCTGGTTGTTCGGCGTCTCGCGACCATGACGCAAAATAGGCTGATAGCTTTGTCAGTGTTTCGATTCCTTCGATGCCCGCGTCACGAAGTAACATGCTTGAGCGAATAACATCGTATGGATTGCGCCCTTGCCGACAAAACTCGGTGAGTTTGTAGATGTCGAGTGGGTCCACGCCAAGCGTCGGAGCGTGAAGCGCAACCAGGAGGGGTCCAGGAGAGCCAAAATTTCGAATTGCATCGATGATGCGAATGAGCTGGTGAAGATATGGATCTGCCAACAGATCCTGTTGCGTAGAGAGCGTATAAGGAACTGAAAGCTTCTGCAAGAATTCACTCATTGCGACGGCATCCGAATTATCTCGAGTCAGTATGGCGATTGACTCAGGTTTCACGCCTGCTTGCAGTCGAGATCGAATATGTTCGGCTATGCTCCAATATTCGACATCTGGTCCACTCAATGCAAGCACGTGAACCAAGGCATTATCATGACCAGCCTGCGCCGTAAGAGCTCCGTCTTCACCTGGGCGAATCCCCTCAGCAGCATCCAAAATAAGCTGGCTTGAGCGATAGTTATCTCGTAGCGCAATAAGCTTCACATCTGGATACAAGGATTTAAAATAGAGGAAGTTCTCAAGTGATGCTCCCTGGAAGCGATAAATTGCTTGCTTTGCATCTCCCACAACGAACAGATTCGGACGTTGCCAAAATGAAGCAAGAAGTTCGATGATGCGATTTTGCGCATTATTCGTATCCTGATGCTCATCGACGAGTAAATACTGATGCTTCTCTTGCAGAATCAAGCGAAGCTCTTCATTCGTATCGAGTGCGCGGGCAACTTCCATTATCATATCATTGAAGTCATACAGGCGCTGCACTCGAAGCATCTTCTGATATGCCTCGTAGAGAATCGCGAGTTCTCGTAGCTTCAAAATCTGCTTGAGCTGCTCTTGATATGCGCCCTTCATCTTTCCTTTGTGAGCTCCTTTTTCGTGATACAAATCAACCGCGTTTACGATCGCGCTCTCCTCGCTGGCAGCCACCGCTACCACACGATCGCACCCCACTCCTTCCCGCTTGAGTCTATTTATGGAGCTGATAACTGCTTTGAGATACAAATCTGGAGCATTGACAGGTCGTAAGAGCTCAATACCTGCAGTCGTATTAATCAGTTCCTGTAGTAGTACCGCCTGATCAGACTCAGTAATCGATGCCGCGCCTGCAAGCACGCTCAGCGCTTCGGGGTACTCTTGAATAACTGAATTACAATACGCGTGGAACGTCGTCACTGAAACGCGATACGCGTCAGTGCCTATTATAGCGGCCAAACGACCTCTCATCTCAGCCACCCCCGACTCCGTAAACGTCAATGCCAAAATCGCTTCAGGGGGCGTATCCGTTCTAAGTAGAATCGCAGCAATGCGAAGTGTGAGGATTTTTGTTTTGCCCGTTCCAGGTCCCGCAATTACCATGACTGGACCATCGATAACATCGACAGCCTCGCGTTGGCGATCATTTAATTGAGCGTAGAGTGCGTCAAATGCATCAGTTCTCGACATATGCTCAATTGTACATATTTATATACATCAACGCGAACGCGCCGTACGTTGCGTATCAGAGGAGTCGAGAGCGAGGCGTGTGCTAGAGGTGCTCACTGGTATCGGTGCGCGATGCGTCGAGCGTTTCATTGCTCAGGTAGCGCTCAACGATGAGTCGGGTTTCATGTGCTGTTTTTGATTCCATTAACTTCGCGCGCAGATTTGCCGCACCTGGCCAGCCTGACGCATACACTTTGTAGAATTTCTTCATCAGATCAAATGACTTAATGCCGTCCCACTGCGCAATCCATGCGTCCGTGTGAGCGAGGAGTAAGTACAGACGTTCTCGAGGTGTCCGCGCTTGATTATCGAGCGCATGAAATAGCCAGGGATCGTGAAATATACCACGCCCGACCATGTATCCATCGACGCCATACTGCTCAGCTAAACACCTGCCCTGCTTCGCTGACAACACATCGCCGTTGCCGACGCAGAGGATGTTAGCGTCATGCGCCATCACAGCTGCACGTCCGATATAATCCCAATGCGCAGGAACTTTACTCATCTCCTTTACCGTGCGTCCGTGGACAATCAGTACATCGGGGTGTGCTTTGAGAATGGAAGGTATCCATGTGTCCATCTCACCAAGATCATGCATGCCAAGACGAGTCTTAACCGCAACGGGCAAATCAATCGCCCCCTCCCTTGTTGCCGCTATAAGATCCTGCGCTAGCGAGGGATTGCGAATAAGTGCCGCACCGGCTCCTTGTTTTAGTATCGACCGGACGGGACAGCCCATGTTTAGATCAACACCATCGAAACCTAGTTGTCTCGCAAGAGTACCTGCCTGAAATAGGTGCTCGGGATTTGTTCCAAAAAACTGCGCGACAATGGGACGTTCATTTTCAGATCGAGCAAGATCAAGCAAGAGACGCGAGCGACCTTCTGAGGCTAACCCATGAGCAGACACGAACTCGGTGTAGAATACGTCGGGTCGTCCACAGCGCGAGACAATGGAGCGAAACGCCTTATCAGTGACATCCGCCATTGGGGCTAAAACTGAAAATGGCTTCCGAAGATCTTTCCAAAAATGCTCCGTCATATTAGGCAAGATGAGGACCACGACCGTTCCCTGAGATAGCATTCGGCTGAAGCTGAATGCGTCGCGAACCCAGAGCTACCCCGTCGAGCGATGCGTGAAAGGAGTATGCCCCATATGCAGTAAATTTGACCTGTTCGAAGTTTGCGATGATCTGCCAGTTACCAGATGTGGTACGCACAGGAAGCTCTGCATGTGTCACCAGGACATTATTGGGGTCGCGGATATCCGCCTGAAGAATATGCTCGCCAGACACGTCGATGTCGAAGTTTACGACGATAGCAAAGCGTGGATACACGAATGGAAGCGCTGCCGCATTTAGATGCGTAAAAATACCAATTAAGTTTAAGTTATTCGTCCCCTCCTGTAGAAATGCCTCACGACACACAATGATAAATTGGGGAACTACAGTCATGCTTCAATGACGGCTTTAATTCTTCGAATGCCAGATGAAACCGCCTCCTCTTTCGTGATTTTAAAATGACCGATGGCACCAGTGTGAGTAACATGTGGTCCACCACAAAACTCCCTGCTGATAACCAATCCCGATTGAGGATCTTCCACGGTGTACACCGACACAGTGTCGCCGTACTTCTCACCAAACGCACCTAGTGCTCCGAGATCCAGTGCGCGCTGCTTGGGCATCATTTCGTGATTGACTGGCAAATCACGAGCAATCCATCCATTCACGAGCTCCTCCACGTGAGCCAACTCCTCGATCGTCATTTTGGTCGTATGCGAAAAATCGAATCGAGTGCGTTCTGCATTAATATTACTACCCTTCTGAATAACGTGCGCTCCCAAGACGTCGCGTAGCGCCTTGTGTAGTAAGTGAGTGGCAGTGTGATATCGAACGACGATTTCAGAGTGATCCGCAAGGCCGCCCTTAAAAGTTCCAGCTGATGACGTCCTCGAAAGATCTTTGTGCTTTGTGAAGGCAAGCTCAAATTGAGCACGATCCGGGTGCTTATCATTGTTGCGTGCAAGCTCATAGGTTAATTCCCATGGAAACCCAAACGTCTGATAGAGATTGAACGCTGCCTCACCGTCGACAATCTCCAGTTTTGCAAATTCACGGAGTCCTTTCTCAAGTGTGGCTATAAATTTCTGCGCTTCCGCTGCGATGATGCGTCGAATGGTCTCTTCGCTCGCTTGCAATTCAGGGTATGCATCGCCCATGCACTCGACACAAGCGGATAGCACTGCAACGTGCCAATCCGCATGCATCCCTAGCTGGCGCCCGAAAACAAGTGCGCGGCGCAGCAATCGGCGTAGTACATATCCACGATCCTTGTTTGCGGGTTCAACACCATCGGCAATAATAAATGCGCTCGAACGAATGTGGTCCACAATGACACGTAGCATTTTTTCCGTATCAGAATGTTGTATCATCACGTGCTGCCGCGCAACTTGTAATAGAGGCACAAAAAGCTCAGTCTCAAATACTGATTGCTTTCCGGTCAATACGGTCAATGTGCGTTCAAGTCCCATCCCGGTATCAACATTTGGTTTGGATAGTTTTTCGTAGGAGCCAGTTTCTGTTTTGCGATACTGCATAAACACGTCATTCCAAATTTCTACCCATCGGGAATCCGCTGGGTCAAACTGTTCGGGTACGGGGGTTTGATGATCAATCCAATAGAACATCTCCGTGTCAGGACCGCAGGGTCCAGTTTGTCCCGCTGGACCCCACCAGTTGTTCTCTCGTGGAAGAAATGCAATGCGGCTAGCAGAAACACCCAAGGATTTCCAGATATTCGCAGACTCCTCGTCTTTTGGAGCCGTCTCATCTCCCGCAAAACATGAAAAAGCTAATCTCTCCTGGGGTATTCCAAGCCACTGCGGCGACGTTAGGAATTCGAAACTCCAGCGAATCGCGTCTTCCTTAAAATAGTCGCCGAGCGACCAGTTGCCCATCATCTCAAAAAAGGTCAAATGGGTTGCATCGCCAACTTCATCGATATCACCCGTTCGTATGCACTTCTGCACATTCACTATCCGCGTTCCCGCTGGGTGGGGTTCGCCCAATAAGTACGGAACGAGTGGGTGCATGCCGGCGGTAGTAAAGAGCACCGTAGGATCGTTCACGGGTACAAGAGGTGCCGAAGGAACCACAGTGTGACCTTTGGAGACGAAGAAGTCGAGGTAGAGTTTTCGAAGCTCTGCATGTGTCATGGAGCGTATCGTACAACAAAAAACTCCCTCCGGCTAGAGAGAGTATGCACGACCCACTTAGATTCTGATGATGCTGCCACGACTAGTCCCAGCGTACTCGACGGACCTGCCGATGAACCTACCCCATAACTTCCATGTAATCATACGAACATACGTATGACTACAGTTATCCTTAATCCGTGCCTGCCCTCGCCACGGAGTCACGTCCGCCCAAACGGTTACTCTGCGCAATCCCGGGAAACGCTCCATTGTTGCGTAGAGGGAGTGCGCGTATTTGTCTGAGCCATCGCAGGTGACCAGGCTGTTCGCTTTCCGCACGTTTCGAAGTACGTACGTAGGGTATCGCATCGTGCACGCATCACAGCCAAACGCCCGTGAATGAATGCGCAGATGATTACTCCAAGCATTCCGCATCGCCGCGAGGCCGCGCTTACCGTATCCGTCAACTCGGGAAAGGAAGTGATATCGCAGCGCGCCTCGTGCATCTCCCATGGTGGCGGTGACGGGAACGGATTTCGCTTTGTACTCCTCGCAGATATCCTCAATATCCTCCTTGCAAGCAAACGGATTGAAATACGTCATCACTAAACGAATCCAATAGTGCAGTGGCACGGGTAACGCTCCTTCTAAAATACGTTACCGCAATTATGACTTCTGGTCAAGCTTGTCCAGACCAAGCAGATGCACCCCAATATAGACAACGGCGGATACGACGACAAAATCGATGCTCACCGAAACGAAATCTCCCCACTTAATTATCGCGGAACCCAACGACCAAGTTGCATCTTTGAGATCACCAACCTTGTTGAGCAAAATACCCAAGATCGGGTTTACAATATCCACGACCAAAGCACTTACAAACTTGGATACAGCACCTCCAAGAATAAAACCAACAGCAAGTCCGACAACTCCTTGTTTTCTGACGAATTCAATAAATCCATTCATAGTGATAGTTATGGGAGGTTCGAAGACACGACGCCCCATAGCCAGTGTAACACGAAGACCCAGCAAGTGATTGCGGAGGTGAATATGAATATCCAAAACCGCGCAAATTTCTTTTCATCATCGGCGAGTGCCATATCAGCGACTGTACCAATCGTACGGTAAAATACCAGTCGTCGTGGACTTGGGCGTCACTTCGACCGATATACGGGAGTGATCCGTGCAATGCGCAGCCAGCCCACAGGTGACGTAGTTCGAATAGTAGGCACGATAGTCGCCGAGGTCACTACCAAGCGACTGCGGATCACGGACGCGAGCGTACACGTAATACTCCCCTTCAGGGACGCTAAGGCTCCATTGCGGAATGAGCTCTTCTGCATCGCCCGCCGAGACGGTGACGCATGTTTGCTTATTCGAACCAATTGCTTCGGCGCACACTATTTGCTCCGGAATGTATTCGCCCGGATAATTTGTCGATCCCTCAATGACGCCCATCGAGCTTGATATATTTGGAACGGTCGACAGACCATACCACAGCATGCACCCCACCACGACAATACCAAGTGACACCTTGAGAGAATATGTAAGGAGTTCTGGAGTCATTGCGAAGATGAAGGAATTCTGTTATAATTTCAGTGGATTAGCAAGCTTTACATGGGGATTATGGTGAAGCGGTTATCACAGCGCTCTGTGGCAGCGCGGTCACGGGTTCGATTCCCGTTAATCCCCCACAAGTATTAGTTCAGGTCACGTCCTACTGCTTCCCCAATGGATGCATAGCCGTCACGGTGCAGAAGCTCAACAAGACCATAGTTCAGCTGACCGACAAGCTGCGGCCCTCGATAGACCATGCCGGTGATGAGTTGAACCAGGGAAGCACCATGACAAATCTTTTTGTACGCATCCTCTGCTGTAAATACGCCCCCAACGCCAATGAGCACTTTTTCGCCGCGAGTTATGCGAGCGATACGTTCTAGTTGTGCGTCGGCGAGGGGCCGGACGATCTTCCCTGATACTCCGCCTCTACCCGGAGTGCTCCCTTTGTAAGCTTTCGTCAGATTGGTGCAGATAAAACCAGTAACACCCTTTCCTGAAGAGCGCTCGATGAGCTGCTCTAATTCTCGGCCATCAAGATCTGGGGAAAGCTTTACAAATACGGGCTGGCGCAAGTCTAGGTCATCAGCAGCAGAGAGCAGCTCCGAAAAAAGTACCGGGTCCGTAAATGGCTGCCCGCCAAATGCATTCGGGCAACTGATATTCAGCGTAAAGTATGCGGCTGAATCACGAAACGCATGTAATACCTTGCAATAATCCGCGATAGCATCCTCACGTGATACTACGAACGGACTATTGGTCTTCGCGGCGCTGATGCCAAGGGCAATGCGTTGTTGCACGCCGGCGAATCGCGGCGCAATCTCATCAGCCCCATCATTCATAAGTCCATAATGCACCTGCAACGCCTGCTCCTTTGGCATGCGCCACAGTCGAGGCTTGCTATTGCCAGCACATTGCTGACCAGTAATCGATCCGATCTCCGCAAATCCGAACCCGACATCGGGAAGGATGTTGCACAAGAGAGCATTTTTATCGAAGCCGGCAGCGAGACCAATTGGATTCCTAAAATTGATACCTGCGATAGTTGAGCGGAGGGCTGGGTGGTCGAAGGAGAATGCACATCGTGTTACGAATCTCCCAAGACGATACTCGCCAAGAAGCGATCCAAGCCTTGTCGCCGCGTCATGGACGTCCTCTGGATTACGACGAAATGCTATCGGCTTTAGTATGCGTCGGTAGAGTTGAGCGCAAAGCAATGAATGATTGCCGTAAGCCATATGAAAATGCCATCAGCCAAGCCAACGCGTAAATATACCCGTAGATATCATGCGGCCGCTCTTCTGCTGCAAGCACAACTGTCCAGCTTCGAGATTGCCAGCGCGAGATTGTATTGCATCTTCCAAGAGATTGTAGATGGCAAGCTCTGAAGTGTTTGTGGCATACGCGTTGATAATCAGAAATTTTGCATTCGGTGATAGGAGTGAAACGCAATCTTGAATGAGCGCCGGCATATGTTCATTAAATTTCCAAATTTTGCCGGTTGGCGAATGCCCAAATGCCGGTGGATCCATAACGATGCCTTCGTATTGAGCGCCGCGTTTCACTTCATTCTTAACGAATTTTGCCGCATCCTCCAGCATCCATCGAATGGAGTCGGGAGCGAGTCCGTTGAGCTCTTGGTTGTCTTTCGCCCACCCGATAGCAGGACGCGATGCATCGACATGTGTCACAAACGCACCCTGTTGCGTAAGCCACACCGACGCGGCGCCTGTATATGCAAAGAGGTTGAGTACTTTTGGCTTATCGAGACCTCGTAGCTGCTCGGACATGAGCTTCCAATGAAATGCCTGCTCGGGAAATACCCCTGTATGTTTAAAGTTCATTGGCCTCACACGGAGCTTCATGGTTTCAAATGCGAGATCCCAGTGTTCAGGTAATTCATCCTTCACCTGCCACGCGTCATCACGAAAGATCGCATTTGCACTCTCCCAGAGTTTCTCAGACTCCGAACGCATCCAAAAAGTTTGAGGATCGGGGCGTGCTAAAAGATAGGAATCCCATCGTTCAAGTCGGTAGCCGTCTCCCGAATCGAGCAGTTCAAAATCATGAAAACCCTGAGCACCATTCGTATACATATCCGTAGTGTACATGAGCTACCCCATTCTTGCTACCCACGAGACAGCAGTGAAGCAAGAAATGCCTCCGACGATGGCTCACGTCCGAGAAAATCACGGACGAGCGTTAGCTCATCTCGACTTGCTCCTGGCGCGAGAAGGCGAGTCTTGAGCTGCTTTCCAATAACTACATTAAGTGGGTCGCTTTGGAATCGAGAAAAAAGATCGAGAGCATAGACCTTACTCCAGAGATAACCATAGTATCCCGCATCATAATCGCTCATATGTCCCCATCCAGCCGGGAAGAGCGACGAATCGGGAAGCTCAATTGTTTCGTGTTGCAGCTTGAGCGCCCGATATGTGTCCGCAAGTGCCTGCGGAGCTTGAATCGTGTCTGTTGGCTGCGAGTGAATCTGCAAGTCATATAATGCATGCGTTGCCTGTTGAAGGTATTGCGTGGCATTCATGTGGTAGCGCGCTGCTAGCAAGGACGCCAGCATAGATTCTGGCATGGACTCACCTGTTTTGTAATGAGCACTTAAGCGCGAAAGAACACGCGCATCCCACGCCCACTCTTCAAAGAGTTGGCTTGGTGTCTCCACAAAATCCAGAGCGACACCGAAGCCATTTTGTCGCTGCCATCGACCAGAGGAGAGTAATGCATGTATGACGTGACCAAATTCATGCAGAAGGGTTTCGACTTCTTCGTGTGACAATAGCGAGGGTGCGTCGGGTGTGCTCTTAGGGAAATTACATACAAGGGCGACGAAGCCATGCAGCTGAGCACCCGCATCATCAACGCGCCCTAGGGTGACCGGGAAAGCAGCAGCATGTCCATACTTCCCACTTCGTGGATGAAGATCGAGCGCGAAGTGCCCGCAGGGAGACCCCTCGTTGGTAACCTCGTACAGCACGGCATCTTCATGCCAGAGTGATGCATTTGTAATGCGAGTAAACTGCAAACCCAATACTTCTTGATACATAGCGAGCATACGATCCACAACAATGAGTAGCGGAAAATATTCCTTCACCTTCTCTTCGTCTAGGCTGTAGCGCTCTTGAAGCAACTGATAACTGAAGTACCCCATCTCATAAAATTGTATGGGCGATCGCTTCTCCAAGTGTAGCTGTTTCTTTTTTATTTCTATGAGGTCGATGAATTCAGATCGGGATGCTGATTGCAGCTTTGTTAAGATTCCCTCGATGAACGCGGTTGCGGCAGCACCGCTTTTTGCCATGCGAACTTCGGTAACGTAATCCGCGTGAGTTGCATATCCTAACAGGCGCGCATGAGCTTGTCGGAGCTCTAGTATGCGAGCAAGCCTCTCGAGATTCTCGCGACCACCCTTTTGCCAATTTTTCGTTGCGAGCTCGCGACGAGCTACACCATCGTGCGCCATGCGCATAAATGGGAAATAGTCTGGGTACGCTAAGGTAACTCGATACCCGTCACCATCACGTGCCAATCCCGATATATAGCGCTCCGGGAGACCAGCTAGCTGATCGCGTGCCACCACAATTCCATCCTCCCACTCGTTAATTGCGACTTCAAACGCCGTCGCGAGATTCTTGAGATCGGTAACGATCACCTTTAACTGACGAAAATCGTCGTCTTTCAACTCAAATCCCATGCGTCTCATATCCCGAATAGTATCTTCTGCGAGCTTTGCATCGACAGCATCGAGCTGCTCATTTCGTTTCTGCCACTCCACAACAGCAGCCCACAAGCGCCTGTCGTACTCCATGATGACGTCAGCGCCTTCGATTTGATGCGACGACTTCTGGGCTATCTCCCGAAAAGCAGCGTCTGGATGCACCGCAAGTAAGAACTCCAACCGTTGCTGCAGATCAGCGAGCTCGTCTCCCGCCCGGGCAAGCGCAGCAATAGTATTTTCAAATGTGCGCTCTTGCTCTGAAATTCCGATAACCCCCTCGAGCATTGCGCTTTTCCTTGCCAAAACAGCCTCAACAACGTTTTGAAGTTCTCCTGCGTTCCATCTCAACCATGAAAGTTCTAGTGTTTGCATTCGCACGTACTATAGCATCATAGACCACGTTCTGAATATTGACATTCAATATTATCTTGCTATAATCTTTTTTCGTACTTTACCATGAGGTGATACATGCTGATTCCGAAGGATATACAGGATTTCCTGGACTCAATTCCTGCAGACTATGAGACTTCGTACAAGCTCGTTGCCATGAAACCGAATGAGGAGCTGCTGGGACCCACTCCCCAAGAGGTCACCCAACTGCTTCGAGCAGGCGACTTCGAATTTACCCGTTTTAATGCAAAACGGATTGCTCATAATGAACTTCATCCTGAAGATGAGTCGCTCGTTGTTGAGTCGCTCGACAATAAGATTGCCTGCGCAGAGTTCGAAAAGGAAATCGAAAGAGTGGACGCTCTACTCTCGGATCTCAAGAAGCTAGTTACTTCAATCCTCGAAGAGGTGTATCCCGAGTCGAAGATTACTTCGATGGCGATTCGGATTGAAGGCGTTGTACTGCTTCCTCCTGATCCTTTTGCGGAATTCGTCGCGGCGCTCGAGGCCAACGGCATTCGCGTCGTGACCGTCCCCCTCCCTCGCAATTAATCGGAGTTGAACCGCCGGATGCTTCATTGCATCCGGTTTTTTCTTAGAGTAATTTCTTCACCCACAGATACCGCAGTAGGCCGACGATAACCATAATCGTCACTCCAACAACCATGAAAAAAGCGTACGGCTCATCACTCAGTGGCAGTTTCACATTCATGCCGTACAGCCCCGAAACGACCATCGGAACGGTGAGTACTACAGTCACGAGAGTAAGGAGCTTGATAACGCGATTGAGGTCGTTGGTCGCCAACACTGAATATGCCTCCCGCATATTGATCGTGGTACGCAATTGTGCACGTCCAGATTCAAGCACCTGCGTGTTACCAAGGAGAGCGTCTTCCATGAGGTCTTTATCCTCGTCATACAACTTCATATATTTCCCCGCGAGTACATTAGAAAGTATGGTATTCATCGGTTGAATTCCTGCCAAAAAATCATTCAAAATCCCCTCATAGGCCACCAAACGCAAGATATCAGCATTGCTGACGCTTTGGTTCGGACCGATATTGCCTCGCACTCGACGAGCAATATCAGTAATAGCTGCTGCGTACCGCGCATTAAGCTCTAAAAGTATTCTCCAGACGAGCTGACTTCTCCATTGCGTGCTATACGGGGACGTTCCGTGCAAAAAATGCTCCAGCCAGTGAAACGATTGGCGAGATACCGTGATCACGAACGTCGGTGAAATAGCAATCAACAACGGCACCGTGTGGGCAGCATCCCCGGAGCCGACCGGAGCGCGAACAAAAAAATACGTGACCCCATGCTCCTGCTGAACGCGTGGAACTTCGTTCGGGTCAATGGCATCCTGCAATAAATCACGCTCAAGCCCGTTAACGCGTACAAGCTCGTCAAGCTCATGATCGCTTGGATCTGTAACGTACACCCACGAGTCCAATAGCTGCTCTGTCTCGCGCACGCTTGAAGACTGATTTGTTCTAAAGTAGTACTTAATCATAACGATGTGGCCTCGCCAGGAATCGGACCTGGATCAAGAGCTTAGAAGTCTCCTGTTCTATCCATTGAACTACGAGGCCGGGGATATTTTACCACGGAATTCAGCTACTGGCGAATCTTCTTTGTGTGTGCTACTATAAAGAAACTACGGGCCGTCGTATACCGGTAGTACACGTGTTTTGGGTACACGTTGACCCAGTTCGATTCTGGGCGGCCCGACAATTTAGTGATATACCACTCTCAACGAGTTCCTTAAGAACTTAGGAGGTATCCAGCGTGATCCCGTATTGGTATCAGCTTGTCATCGGAATATGGTCGGCCGTTATGGCGCTTGTTGCTGCATCACTGTGCGGCGTCTTCATTCTCGTAGCCCTTCGAGCATTTGCTCGTCATGGCATCCCCTTTGTATTTGCGGTGTTTCATCAGATGGCGCTACTTGCTCGCGATGTACTCGCGCGCGCGTGGGGATTTCGGAGGCCGGTCTTGGTCGCCATCTCTCTTATCTCACTCGTCATTCTGGCAATTGGATGCCAGTGGTATTTCTTTTGGGATACCGAGGATATCCCCGACGTCATGGAGCTCGTTCGGTATGCGCCACCACAAATCGGATACGTCTACGACAGTCGTGGACAAGTCATGGTTGAGCTGGCGAATGTCTTTCGTAAGCCACTCGCCTATGAAGAGTTAAGCCTCCCAATCGAGCAGGCAACTATTGCGGCCGAAGACAAAGACTTCTATGAGCATGATGGCATTCCGATCCTATGCCTCACCCTGCCATTTATCGAAGGCCAATCGTGCCTGCCACTACCAGTGGAGCTTGCATGGCGATGGATGTCGGGGAAAGGTGGTAGCACATTGACGATGCAGCTAGCCCGCAATCACTACCTCACGGATATCCTCAAGCAAGAACGCACAACCGCGCTTATAGTCGATAACCCAGTCACGCGACTTCTTGCCTCACTGAAGAGTCCTCAATGGGTAAATCGTCGAATGCGCAAATTACGCGAGATGAAATATGCGCTACACATCGAGCGTCAAATGCGTGAGTTTGCGCAACGCAGTATTGCCAGCGAGATGAAGGCTAAGGGATTCTGGTGGCCACAGCGCTTGTATCAATCACATGCACTAGCGAAACGACGCTCGAAGGAGATTTTGCTGGCTCGCTACTTGAGTACCGTGTACTACGGTTACAGCATGTATGGTCCTGATAGTGCAGCTCGATTCTACTTCAATTCCTCTGTTCACGAGTTAACAGCGCCTCAAGCCGCAACATTAGCGAGCTTTGAGCCAGCGCCAAGCGTCTTCGCGCAGGTACATGCATCACCCATGGTTCGAGCACAGCAGGTAACCCGTCGCAACCGCGTTCTTGAACGAATGGGGACAAAGGGTTTTCTGTATACCGCGTTTGATTGCGGTCGTCCCGAAACATATTGGGATAGTTTGCGGTGGTTTTTCAAGGCTGAGCTACCTCGAGGCGATTGCAAAGATGAGGTGGCCGCATATAGCGCACTTCCCATTCGCTTTGTCGGTCGTGTACCCGGTGGACGCACAGAAGCGGGCGCCAGCGTGCTAACGGCACTCGAAGAAGTCGTCACACTTGGGTTCCCACATCGTAAGCTCTTTGATGGGATGATACGCCTTCACACGACTGTAGACATGCGCATTCAGGACATTGTTAATTCTGCAGCCCGTGATGGATTACATGCGTACACGGAAAAGTTCGGCAACGCAAGAGGGACGCCGCAAATGGCCATTGCAGTGCTTCGCAATCGTGACGCCGCAATTCTCGCTCAGTTTGGAGGGTTCACGAGTGACACTCCAAATAGCTGGACAAACCTGGATAGAACAAGAAAGAGCCTTCGACAACCGGGATCAATCTTCAAAATCTTTGTGTATCTTGCAGCATTAGAAAGCGGCAACTATACACCAGATTCGCTCGTGAGCGATAGTGGGCCCTATCCAATTCGCATGGGCGGTGGATGGATTCATTACGTGCACAATTACACGAGTGACTATCGCGGCTGGATGCCGTTTCGTGAAGCGCTCGCCCAGTCTCGCAATGTACCAGCGATGCACATTGGCATCGAATACACATCTCTCGATACAATCATCCGCCTTGCGCACGACATTGGCATTACCAGCCCCATTCGCGATGAGGCCGCAATCATTCTGGGCGCAGGTGACGTCTCTCTCATGGACCTCACCAACGCGTTTAGAACCATTGCGTCTGGCGGCATCATCGCAAAGCCGCATGCGCTCGAGCGAGTAGCGAATTCGTTCGGCGAAGAGCTAGAGCGAGTCATCCCGTTTCAAAAAAGGTATAGTGGCTCCAAAGACACCATTACTGCCATGCAGGAGCTACTTCGTGGTTCGGTGCGACTGCCATCCGGTACCGCGCGATCCATGAACGTGCTTACGCATATACCCCTCCTGTGCAAAACAGGAACAAGCAATCGCTTCGCAGATGCACGAGCGACATGCTCAACGTATGGACCCGATGGCGTCACGGTTGGCATCTGGATGGGCTTCGATGAGTCAACGCAGAGTCTTGGCGAAGGCGCCTCAGGGGGACGCCTCGCTCTTGTATCAGCTCGCTCAATCTTTGCTCATCTCTATTCGGATAATAGCTCGATTCCAACCCTATCTCCACTGGGCGCAGCTCCTTCAATTCCCGAGGAAATGGAGACGCGAATTTCCAACTATATTGCATCCGCGTATCCTCAGCTGAGAAAGAGTAAGTAAACTCTAGAGACCCGTGAGATCGGGTCTCTTTTCATTGGAATCTATTGTCTGTTCAGCTTTTTTAGGGTAAACTATGCTTCAATTGCGGGGTTGGTCTAATGGTATGACGCGACCCTTCCAAGGTCGACGCACGGGTTCGATTCCCGTACCCCGCTCACGTTGCTGCACCGCACATGCATCAATTTCGCACTACATTGTTCTTTCTTCTCCATGCCGCGGTTATTGTTTTTGTGTATACATCACCCCTCCTGGTGTCATGGAGTACGATTATATGGTTGATTGCTCTGTACTATGTACAGCTCATCCTTATCGGATGTTGCGTTCTTACGATGCTCGAATTTGGCACCCTGACACCACCCTCGTCGTTTCACCATCATTACCTTGAGCGCTTAGGGATTACAATATCGCAACAACGCTTATCATTTATTCTTGATTTTATCATCCCCTGGATTATCCTCTCCCTTGCAATCATCTGGCAGGAGTCTCTCGGTCACACTCCTCTGCTTGGCTTTTAAGAATTGCCACATCATAAAACCGCCGGAAGGCGGTTTTATGATTGGTTCTAGAACCACGAAGTATCCGTAAGACTACTTGTTCATTACTGCTTCCTTGAGAACCTTGGAAGGAGTAAAGCGAAGCTTCTTGGATGCTTTGATCTGGATGGTCTCTCCGGTGCGAGGATTGCGTCCTTCGCGTGCCTTACGGTCGGCTACCTTAAAGATACCGAGGCCAGTGATGTTGATCTTCTCGCCTTTGCGTAGAAGGCCGGTAAGGGTTTCCACGAAAGCATCGAGTTGTGCTGACTGGTCTTTCTTTGAAAGGCCAGACTTGTCAGCCAACATCTGAATTAACTGTGTTTTCTTGATTGTCATGCGGGCACCCCCATTCTATGGAAGTCCGCATGAAACGGCGGTCTCGTTGCGGTCATGTGTGAAGTATCGGCCTATTATGCGGGTTTTGCAATAGCCCTGTGGAAAACTCTAGGTTTTACGCCAAAGTTGACAATACACAATATTTTGTGTTATACTTATTTAAAGGAGCCTTAACAAATGACCAACGAGAAGAAGAGCCTCATATCCGCCCTCGTTTGGATGATTGTCTTCGCACTCGTCACCGTCTGGACGACAATTATCCTCGTCTTGGAACACGGAATGAGCGAATACCTCGGGCCGCTCGTCGCCTTGGCAATCGGATGCTCACTCGGAGCAACCGGCGGAGCCGTCGCATTCTTAATTGCTCGGGTCGCTCTCAAGGCGGTCCCTACCACCCAGGAGATTAAATGACCTCAACTGAACGGAGGTTCGCATTGGACAGCGAAAAGCGAAGGAGGATCTCCTTCATCGCTGCCGGATTTGTCTACGTCGTAGGGTTTGCCATCACGTTTCTCTACCTTATATCGCATGGCTGGGCCGATAATCTCGACCCGATTGGTGCGATGATCGGTGGTGCTGTCGTCGGCATCGTGCCCGGTGGGATCACGTTTCTTGCGATGACCACTATGCTCGCCTTGATCTTAGGCACTGACGGCGAATCATTGCTGGCGATGGAGAGAATCGTGACGAATCTTTGCGCACTCATGGTGAGCATAGTTGCGGGAGCGGTTAGCGAAAGTATCGCGATTGGTTGTGTGGTTTTCGCAATCGCGACACTTCTCATTGTGCGGCTAAGCAAGTATCTCGAGCCAAGAAGTTTTACGAGCAGCTAACGCGAGCACAAGGCCCCTCATGAGAGGGGCCTTTTTTTGCTTAGCGAGCGTATTCGACGGAGCGGGTTTCCCGGATGACATTGACCTTGATTTCACCGGGGTACTTCATTTCCGCTTCAATGCGCTGTGCAATATCACGTGCGAGCTGGAGTGCAGCCAGATCATCGATCTTGTTGGGCGTCACAAAGACACGCACCTCACGGCCGGCCTGAATCGCATATGACTTTTCAACGCCATCAAAGGAGTTACAGATGCGCTCCAAGTCTTCGAGGCGCTTGAGGTAAATCTCGACAGTATCACGGCGTGCGCCTGGACGTGCACCTGATATAGCGTCCGCTGCCTGCACGATTCGACTCTCCAGTGAGCTATAGGGGTACTCTTCGTGGTGTGCCTCCATTGCCTTTACCACTTTGTCATCCATGCCAAATTTGGCCAAGATTTTGCGACCGATTTCGACGTGCGTGCCCTGAACTTCATGGTCGACTGCCTTTCCAATATCGTGAAAGAGTGCGCCTTTCTTAGAGACCATCACATCCGCTCCTAGCTCGGCAGCGAGCATGCCTGAGACGTGTGCCATCTCAACGGAGTGGATGAGCACGTTCTGTCCAAAGCTAGTTCTGAAGGCAAGACGACCCAAGAGATACACCAGCTTCGGATCAACCATTCCCACGCCGCACTCTATCAATGCAGCCTCACCTGCCTGACGGATTTTTTCATTAATTTCAACGCGTGCTTTCTCCACGCTTTCTTCAATCTTCGTCGGGTGGATGCGCCCATCGGCGATGAGTTTCTCAAGGGCAATTTTCGCAATTTGACGACGAACCGGATCAAACCCTGAGATAACCATCGTGCCCGGTGTATCATCGATAATCACGTCGACGCCAGTGAGTCGTTCAAGAGTTTTGATGTTGCGACCTTCTTTACCGATAATCTTTCCCTTGAGCTCATCTGAAGGCAGCGACACCACCGTCGTTGTCGCGTCCGCAATATGCGAGCCAGCATAGCGCTGAATAGCCAACGTCATAATCTCACGCGCTTTCTTTTCGAGTTCCTCGCGGTTATCGGAATCGAGCTTTTTGAGCTGACGATAGAGATCTTCGCGATATTCTTCTTGGACCTTGGCGAGCATCTGATCGCGTGCTTGTTCACGCCCGAGACCGCTCACTCGCTCTAGTTCAGCCAATTGCTGCGTTCGCACCGTATCAAGTTCTGCTTTGACCAGGGTCACCTCATCATTCTTTTGCTTCAATGCATCGCGCTCTCGTGCGACGTCTTTTGTTCGTTCATCAAGATCCGTCTCCTTCTTTGTGAGAAGGTTTTCGATGCGATCGAGCTGCTTACGACGATCTGCTTCCTCCGATTTCGCATCCTCGAGTATTTTCAGTGCTCTATTATTGGAATCTAAAAGCACATCCTGCGCTTTGCTTTTTGCATCATTGAGGATGGTTTGCGCGCGCTCCTCAGCCTGCGCTGCTTTACGACCGGCGAGAAACTTCCTGAGAAAGAATCCTATGAGAAACCCGACCGCAATTGCCGGAATTGATAGTGTCAATGACATGCATTATGTGCGCAGAAAAACCTACGCTGGTGATCACGCGCTCGATGACTGGAAATAATGGTGCGTGCGTGAGGATCATTGGCTCTTCTGTGACTAGTTACATTACTGGTCGCAACTATACCAGAGTAATGATTGACAGGCAACCTAGCACAGGATGGCACCGCCCAGCACCCGTGTACCCTGATAGAAGACAATGGATTGCCCCGCAGTTACCGACTTCATAGGACGTGAGAAGCGGATGCCGTTTTTTTCAATAACCACGTTCACAGTTGGTGTTCGATATCGAATTTTCGCTCGCAACGGCGCGCCAGCGGCAGGTGGCTCCGTAATCCAATGAATCGAGCGAATAGCGGCAGTCGTGGCAAGTAAATCACGCTCGCTTCCGACAATAATGACGTTTGTACGAATATTCTTTCGAATAACGAAATACGGACCACTTCCATCTTTGATATCCAACCCATGTCGCTGCCCTATAGTATAGTAGGCCGCGCCATCATGCGTTCCGAGCACGCGACCGTCCGCATGTTTGATTACTCCTTTTTTTGATGCAACTTGCGAAAGAAGAAATGATTTCATATCAAGGGGCCCCACGAAGCAAACACCTTGGCTATCCTTTTTATCCGCTGTGATAATCCCCTGCTCTCGAGCAATGCGACGTACTTCCGTTTTCTGCAACCCACCCAAAGGAAAGAGAATGTGCGAAAGGTGCGCCCCTGAAAGGCCCCAAAGAAAATATGTTTGGTCCTTCGACGTGTCCACTGCAGTTATGAGTCGGTCCACCCCATGCGTACGACGAATGCGCGCGTAGTGCCCAGTCGCAATAAAGTCGGCTCCTCTCTTTCGTGCTTCGCGGTAAAAATAGCCAAACTTAATATGACGATTACACTCGACATCAGGATTCGGAGTAATACCACGTCGATAATCACGTACCATGGGACCCGACACAAGACGTTCGTACTCATGTGAGAAATCCCACGTTTCAAATGGGATATCAAGTTGCGTAGCTACTCGAAGCGCATCAGACCGGTCCTGCTCCCACAAGCACGGAAAACCTTCAGGCTGCCACGGGCGCATGTATACGCCAACAAGGTCAAAACCCTGCTTTTTCAGCAAGTGAGCGGCGACGGATGAATCCACGCCTCCCGACATCGCTATGAATACTTTTTTCTGCTTCGTTCCTCTCGTCATAAGACGCATATTATGTCACAGTTCTGTAATTTCGACAATGATTGCAATGCACTGGACTCGAGCGTACGATGCGGCAACGACACTATGAACACACGCACCAAACGCACGACGTCCCGCCCGCTCAAAATTGCGATTTTCGATATCGATGGCACCATCTTTCGCTCCAGCCTTCTCATTGAGCTATTCAATGAGCTCCTGCGCCGCGGCGTGTTTCCCGAAACCGCGCGATATGATGTCGACCGAAAATACATTGCCTGGCTGAACCGCAAGGGCCATTACAACGACTACATGATCAGCGTCGTAAATATTTTTTACGACAACCTCGCTGGTTGCTCGGTGCATAAAATCGAGCCTGCCATTCGCGCTGTCATTCGACGGCAAAAGGATCGGGTGCATAGATACCCCCGTCACCTAATTCAAGAGCTGCGCAAGAAAGGCTATTTCATTATGGCGATTTCGAACTCACCAGAGCCGATGGTCAAACGCTTTGCTACCATGATGAAATTCGACACCGCCATTGGCCACATCCTCGAAGTAGTCGACGATGTGTACACGGGCAACAGCCTCTTAAACGGAAAGAAGCGTCCTGGTCGAGCATGGATGGATAAAATTAAAATCTTGCAACGGTTTGCTGAAGAAAGCGGACTGAATATTGATTTAGAAAACTCGGTGATGATTGGGGACAGTGAAGGCGATCTCCCACTATTATCAATCGTTGGTAATCCCATCGCATTCAATCCTTCACTTCCCCTCGCGCTCGAGGCGCGCTCAAAGGGTTGGCGAATTATCGTTGAAAGAAAGGATGTGATCTATGACATCCGCGATGCGGAGATCATCCAACTTCGAGGACAGGCGCCGCATGTTCCCTACGGAAATCGAAAAAAGTAGGATATACTCATACCATGTTTGATCTTGTAGCACTCATTAAGAGCGCAAGCTATGCAGGCGTGTTTGGGATCGTTTATGCGGAAACCGGTCTCCTGATAGGATTGTTCTTGCCTGGTGACTCTCTCCTATTTACCGCGGGCTTCTTAGCCTCTCAGGGATACCTCGATATTGCCACATTGTGTTGTGCCACTGGAATTGCCGCAATGCTTGGAGATAACACGGGGTACTGGCTCGGACGAACGTTCGGAAGTTCGGTTTTTTCGAAAAAGGGTTCATTCTTACTCGATCCCCAGCATCTTACTCGTGCAGAGCGATACTTCGCAGTGTATGGCTCAAAAACTCTACTCCTGGCACGTTTTATACCCGTCATACGCACTCTTGCACCTACCATGGCGGGCGTAGGTCGCATGCACTATCGAACATTTTTTATGTATAGCGTTTTGAGCGCCGTATTGTGGGGGCTTGGCTTGCCACTCACTGGATACTTTCTTGGTAGCAGAATTCCTGGTATCGATGCATATCTCATTCCGATTGTGCTGATTATCATAATTGCATCTATTGGTCCGGGTATCTATCATCTCCTTCGCGACCCTTCAACTCGCGCGCAACTCATCGCCGCAATCAAGCGTCGTCGCACGTCATAGTATGCGAATCACGGTTATCGCAAAAACAAATAGCGCACCTTCCCTTCGAATGCTTGAAGAGAATCGTTACGCGATATCGGTGCGAGAAAAACCGGAACACGGAAAAGCAAACGAGGCAATTCGGAAATCATTGTCAAAACATTTTAAAATTTCGACGTCACGCATCTCACTTGTCATGGGAGCAACATCACGCACAAAATTATTTGTTCTTTCGTAAACAGTTATCCACTTTTTTTCTATGCAAGCATCGCATACGAATCTATAATGTACGTAGTTAGTCATTCACATTGGTATCGATGACGGATACACAGAAATTTATTTTTGTGGGTCGCCCGTCATTTTACAACCATAAGGAGGAATTCGAGTCAGTGAGTATGCACCGCGGTGCCTACACATTGGTTCGCCGACCATCCAGACATGGCAAAGAAAGCAAAGAAAGCAGCCCCAAAGAAGAAAAAGGCTGCAGCAAAGAAGAAGAAGAGGTAAGCTCGTCTTCTGCCGAAAGAAGCCCTACGGGGCTTCTTTCATTTTTATCATGCAGGTAAGAAAAACCCCAGACCTAGTTGTCTGGGGTTTCGGGTATCACCTGCGCTAACGGAACTTTCATCCACTGATCTCGCAGGTACCGCAACTTCGCAATGTACCCTTTTGTTTCTGGAAGCAACGCAGTAGCTTTCTTTGTGCCTTTGCCATCAGTCCAGTCAAGCAAGTCTTTATTCTTCGCTATAGTAACAACCGAGAGTACACGACCAATGCCAGTATTGTAGGCGGCTGCAAGGTACTCCTCCAAATTCGGATCAGAAAGAATCTCTTCGCCAAACACTGAAACGAGTCGCGACGCATTGTAGTCGTGCAAAAGCGTAGCCGCTTTCATCGCATTGAACTGATCGCGTGCACCCGCATCAAAATCTGGATTAATTTCGGCACGCGGATAAAGTTTGCGGATAAAATCATACGTGCCCTTGGTATACTGCATAAGACCGCACGCGCTCGCCTTACTGCACGTATACGTTGCACTTGCGTCTCCATTGACGCCAATGACTACGTGAATTCTGTCCGAGGTCCACGCCGGATCAAGCAAAAACTCCGTGAGATCCATATGCTCGATCGGAGCAAGTCGCATGACATACTCCATCTTCAACGCAGAAACATCGGCAACTAGACTATCGGGTACCGCCAGCGATACAACACCACGCTCTTTCAAGTCAGCGTATGCCCGCGCTGCAAGCTGAGACAGATAGCCAATTCCACCCTGAACGATTTCGGGCGTATGCAGTTGCCGGCTATACGGAGTGTAGAAAATCGGGACGACTACATTCTTTGTGTCGTACACGATACGCGATTTCTTTCCACGCACTGCAATCGTTCTCGCTACGCGCTCTTCTCGTACATACGGATACTTCAGCAGAATAACTACCCGCTGGAGTGGAGCACGAATCGCAAATTCAGTAGCCCAGTTATTCCACTGAATGCCATTACTTCTCGCGATCGGCTCGATGTCATAGCCCGTCTCCGCGATGAGCTGATTACCGCGTTTTGTTATGAGCGTTGTTTCAATGGCACACGTTTGCAAATCCATGAGCGCCAAAGCAATAGTCTTTTCTGGATCACGAAAAGTGATCATTAAGCCCGCACGGCGCTCTGTGTAGCGGTATATATCACTGCTGATGGCAAGGGGAACGCTCTCCAGTAATACTCTCGCTTCTTTTTGCTTACCGGCGATGTCACAGGCCATAGAAGTCGAGTTCACAGCTCTACCAGCGCCTTGCTCTTGAACAATGCGCATGATCTGATCGAGATACAGCGGTACAAATCGATAGCCCGAAACATCGGTTGCCATGTTTTGTGCGGACACCGAAGGTGGCACCGCAGCAACAAACAGTAGTAGTATAAACGTGAAGTTCTTCATAGGATCACTCCATTGCTAAGGCACTCCCTAGAGAATACCACTCACATACGTAAAGTCATCAGAGGTTCTGCTCTATTGCTGCCGCTTTCTGTTGAATGGTATTGGCATATGAGATACAAATCGCCTGACTACAATTCGGACTCCCACCTATGTATGCCTTTGCAGCAGCAACCTCGCCTGCCTTTGTCTTACTGGAAGCGCCTCCTCGCGCAAGCTTGATAGCTGCGGCAGTAAACGCATCTTGCGTATTCCATGGGTTTGCCGTCGAACGGCCTGTCTGCGCGATAACTGCGGGCGCATAGGAAAGCCACGTAGATGGGATGAATTGCGCAGGGCCCATCGCGCCGCCACAGCCGTACGATGGCTCTTTGGAAACCTTGACCGTATTCGGGTCGACACCCAACGAGGATGTAATCGCAATGAAAGCATTCTTTTCAGTCTCGGCACGCTTGAGCAACGTATCACGGCGTGCTGTGGTGGTCGCTAGCTTGGACAGACGAACGTAACATTGAACCATGTCATCTTGCCAGTTACCCGTACCAACATTTTGACCGAGTCGCGACTCTACCTCCAGCAATGCCAATAGAAAAGCTGGACGTATTCCTGTACCCAGAGCCGCAAGTTCAGCATACTTCACCGCATCTTCTACGGTGATGCCATTCTTTTGAAGATAAAAGATCTGCTCCTTGATACGGTCGAGATCTTGCTTTGTTTTCTTGATGAGCTCCTGGTATTTTGCCTCCTTGCCTTGTGTAACCTTCAGGACAGTGCTTTTCTCACCTTTCGCTGATGCGAGCTCGCGTTGCTGGAGAGCAGTAAGCGATCTCATTTTTTCCAACTGGTTCTTTTTTCCCTCGAGCTCTTCGCGTTTATCACCGAGCTCATTTTGTAATGCTCGTATATCAGAAATGGATTGACGCAACTTATCCTGCGTAACCTGAATTTGATGTACGTAGTCGTAAAATTGAGAAAATGCATTATTTCGAAGAATGATCTCCGAAAGACTCTCTTGGTCCGTACTATTGGTCGATCGTATATATTCCGATAGGGCCTCTTGATGTAATGCGACTTTTCGCTCCGCTTCAGTGATACCTGACACCGTAACGCCTATCTCCAACCCTGTTTGATCGATTGACGTATTAAGCTGCTTGATTTGCGCATTAATTTGCCCTATTTGAGCGTTCAATTTCGCGATCTCGCCCTGTAACGTTTTGGATTGCTGTCCCACTTCTTGTTGCTGCTGCTGATACACATCGATTTGCCGTTGAAGCTCTTCAATTTGATGCTGCTTTGCAACAATATCATCCGCAATACTTGCTCGTGTAGAAATAGGAAAACACAACACGCCAAGAGCAATCGAGACAGCTATTGGCCGCCATATCAGCCGGAAGATCATAGATATAAGTATACCAAATGCCGTCTATCGCGACAGTAGTACACAACTCGATATTAGAGTTCATACTATTCGGTGTATACTATCGGTATGAATCGCCCACTAAAGATTTTAATTGTATCGCTAGCCCTTCTTTCCATCGCCTCGCATGCGCTGGCCACTTCGCAACTTGAACCCGTGCCGCTTGGCGAACAAACAGCGCTACTGTATCAGTACGCGCTTCGTGTCGCAGGCATTTCTGTATTCATTATGTTTGTGCTTGCTGGACTCGCGAAGATGGTGCCGTTCATAAAAGGATATGTCGGGGACCCAACGGAAATCATAAAAAATGCGATCATCGGTCTTATCATTTTGGTGTCGGCCTATGCCATCCTCAACTCCATAAGCGGCGACCTTGTACGAGGAGGTGCCACAAACACCTCTGGCGCTGCAACGAACCGTTCTGGCTTATTCAGCGGCGCAAGAACGCCTTCGCCAACCCCGCCCACTCCATTTCAAGGTGGTGGCGGTTCTTTTGGAGGCGGCGGGGCTTCAGGTGACTTCTAATATGATCAAATTAGTTCTGCTTATACTCGTAGTCGCGACGATAGCTGTGTGGCAATCACCGTATCGTGACGCTGCGCGAGATACGATTCTCTCGCAGCGATCGGATGTTCAGCAATTCGCATCTTACTACACAGCGTCTGCGCTCAACGCGTTGAGCAACCTCTCGGACCGTGCCCGTCAAAAACTAATGCAACTCCTGCGAGAGGAGTTGCATTCAACCATCGATACGAACGTACGTTAGAGCTCGGAATCAATAAGGGCTTTGAATTTCTCAAATGGCTGAGCCCCAACTAGCTGTTTTCCATTTACAAAGAAGCTTGGCGTACCAGAAACCCCATACTTCGCTCCATCGGCCATGTCGGCGTCAACTTTCGACGCATATTTCGAATTGTCGAGACACGAGTTGAATTTTGAAGCGGTCAAGCCGATCTCTGCTGCCCACTGTTTGAGCTCGGTGGTGCCATACGAAATGGTGCCCGTTCCCTTTTTTGCTTGCTCAAGGAACATCTTGTCATGCAACTGCCAGAACTTACCCTGCTCAGCGGCGCACTCCGCTGCAAGAGCCGAGGGACGAGCAGCGCTATGAAATGGAAGTGGATAATGACGAAACGCAACCTTCACCTTTCCGGTATCTATATATTCTTTCTTTATCTGCGCGTATGCACCCTCAAAAAAGCTTCTGCAAAACGGACACTGGAAATCGCTAAATTCGACAATGGTCACTGGGGCAGAATTACTCCCGAGAACCGCGTCTTTGCCGCTCAGAAGCACGCCAGGATCTTTAATCTCGGCAACCGGTGCAGCCACCTGCGTATCGTTTGCTTTTGCGTCCGATATTGTCGCCGTTGGTGATGCTCCGAATCCTGAATACAATATGGATCCCGATATCATTGCTGCGGCTACGAGAATCGCAAAGGGAGTGCTCGTGACGAGAGATGCTGCTGATTGCTGTGCTGGGGGTAATTCATTGTCCATAGTAGATAGTATATATTATTTCGTCTCGTGCGTTGCCCACGACTTGAGTGCGTCATAGCCCACCTCTCCGCAGAGCGTAGCTCCCGTTTCCGTGTTAATAAAAAATGGAACACCCCCACAAACGCCTTGATCATACTGTTGCCGCTTTGCCTCATTTTCTTCATTATGCCACGTCTCTATTTTCTCAACAGAAACACCCGTCTCCTTCTCAAGGCGCTCAACCAACGGATTCATTGCCAAACAATGGCCGCACTCTGTACCGTAGAATTCTAAAAGCATCGAAGTAAATTAATCAATACACATACTACGAATCGCACACACGAATAGTATGCCAGTTGAAACTGCAGATGCCAAACAGTAGTAGCACCATGCATGCAGTATAAATGCCTGAACGAATACAAAGTAGAGTGTGCCGAGCATTCCGAGACATATCACCCACGCGGCACCATGGAGCGCCGTACGCGAGCCCGTATCTGCATGGGCGATCAGCAAAAGGATAATCGTACCGTAGTAGATCATGCCGAACGCAGCAACCGGCACCCCTGCAACACTTGCATATGCGCTCGTGAGTACAGTGTCGCACTGCGAACTCGTCCCACACGGAGGGATTACGCCACGCACATGCTCGGCCGTCAGAAATGCACTATCAGCAAAGCCAATCAATGCAAACACAATACACACCGCAAATAAAGTGCGACTAATTCGCATCGAGCGCATTCATTACATACTGCTTAAACGCATCGTAACTGTTTGGTTGCGGCATTTTTTTGCCATTCACATAAAACGAAGGTGTCGAGTTGACGCCAGCGCTCACTCCAGACGCCACCTGTTCTTTCACACGTGAGATAACAGCGCTGGAATCGATATCGCGCTTGAACTTCTCAACATCGAGATTTTCAGCGTTCGCATACTCAAGAAATGCTCCACGCGCTCCGGTCTCTGATAGGCCCGCCCAGGATTGCTGCTGCTCGAACAACCGGTCGTGAAATTGCCAGAATTTGCCTTGCATTGCTGCAGCTTCTGCGGCTTGCGCTGCAAGCTGTGCATTCTTATGAATCGCAGTAAGAGGGAAAGATCGATACGCGAAGCGAATAGCATCTTTCAGCTCAGGCTCCTCGAGGAGCTGCTTTACGATTGGATAAAATGCCGCGCATGCCGGGCACTGAAAATCGCTATACTCAACCAATGTTATCTTGGCATTCTCAGGACCCGTTTCATGGTCGAGCTGCGATACGGGAACGGTAAGCGATCCGTCTTTCGTGGGCAAAACAACATTGGAGGAAAGCTGAATCATTCCCCACGCAACGAGCGCCAGAACAACGAGAACCCCGCCCCACAGCATGAATCGGCGTCGCATGCGCGAACTTCCCTGCGATGACTGCCTATCAACGAGACGCTGCTTCTTCCGACTCTCATAGTCCAATGATGTGCCGATGTGTGTGTCATCCATAGAAAAATTGTAGCACGCGTACTTGTTCCAACAAGAGCACTGTGTGTATTCCAATACCACCGCAATGGAGCTATACTAGTGGTATGAAGATTGTGTTTTTCGAAATAATGCCCGGCGAGAAAGACTCGCTTGTATCGTTACTCCCCCACGACCATACGTATGAATTTCACGAAGAGGCACTCAGTGAATCCACGGCACACCTCGCTGCGGGAGCTCACATAGTATCTGTCTTTGTAAAATCTCTCGTCGACGCATCGGTTCTGTCGCGACTCTCTACGGTCAAGCTTATTACCACGCGCTCGATGGGAGTTGATCATATTGATATCGCCGCGGCAAACGCTCGGGGTGTTCACGTACGCAATGTAACCACCTATGCATCGCACCCGGTGGCAGAATTCACCTTTGCGCTCCTGCTCGCAGTAACGCGTCGCCTATACCATGCATATAATCAACTCCGCGACGGATCTAATTTTGATATTCGGGGGTTAAAAGGCTATACGCTTTTTGGTAAAAAGATTGGCGTTCTAGGAACGGGCCGCATCGGCAAAAATGTCATCTCGATTGCTCGGGGGTTTGGCATGGACGTGCTCGCATTTGACGAACACCCCGATCTCTCGTTGGAGCACGATGGTGCAATTCATTACGCTCCATTGGCTGACGTGGTCGCCATGAGCGATATCCTCACACTTCACGTACCATACACGCCGACGACGCATCACCTTATCAACAAGGAGACATTTGCAATTATGAAACGAGGTGTGATCCTCGTTAATACCTCTCGCGGTGAAGTGATCGATACCCACGCCCTTGTCGCCGCTCTGCGAGACGGCACGGTTTGGGGAGCTGGACTCGATGTGCTTGAAGGAGAGCGACAATTGCATGACGAGGCCACAGCGGTCGGACCTGACGCACAGAACATTGACTACTCCCTCTTGGCGGCTAATCACGTGCTCATCGATATGCCCAATGTCATCGTCACTCCGCATATCGCTTTTGAAACCGTCGAAGCAGTTCGCGAGATTGATCGCGCTACCGCTGAATCCATTACCAACTTTATCGATCACAAAGAACAAACATATCTATGACCCATCGTATTCGCAACTATGAAGTTCACGCTCGAACACCATCACGACGCGACGCTATGGATATTATTGAGGCTGGCCTTGCGGCCATCGATACACAAGCAATCATGCATGAAAAAGTACGCCTGGACGGCGAAATACTTACCGTTGCGCACCAATCGTACAATCTAGCCGATTACGAACACATTCATGTTATTGGCTTTGGAAAGGCTTCCTGCCAAGCATCATCAGCCCTCGAACAAATTCTGGGAAATCGCATCGCCTCAGGGATCGCGCTGACGAATAAACGCAGCGCAAGTGCAGTGTGCTCTACGGTGAAGATTTGCGAATCGACACACCCATTACCCACCGACAAAAATGTTGCCAATACTCAATCGTTAGTTGATGAGTGCGGAACGATTTCCGCCAATGACCTGGTGATTGTTCTCGTGTCGGGTGGAGGCTCCGCAATGCTCTGTTGGCCTGCGAGTGAGTGCGAGCAAGGTGTACGCCTCTATCACGCCGCCAACAAAAAGGGGCTCACCATCCAGCAGCTCAATATCATTCGAAAGCACATTTCCGCACTCAAGGGTGGTGGACTTGCTAAGATGCTGTACCCCGCAAAAGTGATTGGTATCGTTTTCTCGGACGTTCCTGGAGATGCACCTGACATGGTGGCATCGGGCCCCACCTATCCTGATGCAAGCACCGTGGCTGAAGCGCAATCGATTATTGATACTTTTGAATTGGGATCATTTGATCTTCTCGAAACACCGAAAGAGCCGAAGTGGTTTGAGAACGTGGATAATTTTGTCTTGGTCTCCAATGAAGCGTCGTTGCAAGCTATGGCAAAGACAGCCCAACATCTTGGGTATGGCTCGGAAATCATTGCATCCGATATGTACGACGAGCCCGAGGTCATCGCTCAACGATTCCTAAGCAGATCAGCTCCCCATACTGTTATTCTTGGCGGAGGCGAGTCTCGGCTCACCATTACAACGCCGGGAGGAGATGGTGGCCGCAATCAGCACGTGGCCCTCACTGCTGCCACGCACATCACCGGAGATCAACTATTTGCGTCAATTGCATCTGATGGTTTGGACAACGGCGAAAGCGCTGGCGCTCTTGTTGATGCGACGACCGTTGTGCGTGCGCGTGCTGCTGGCATCGACACCGCGAGCACGCTGCAAGCGTTCAATGAGCATCCTCTTCTTACCGCTACCGACGACTTAGTCGTCACAGGCCCGACAGGTGCGAACGTGAGCGACCTTATGTTCTTATTAATACCGTAGCAATTATAATCATCTACAACCATGGAACGACGCCACATTGAACCACTCTTCTTCACCGCAATACTCATCGGCACCCTTGCAATTGTATTCATGCTCTTTCGACCGTTTCTCTACATTCTCGCGCTCGCAGGCATTTTGGCGTACCTGACGTCCAGCATCTATGGCATAGTACTCAGAAAACTACGCTCACCCTCACTGACCGCGCTCTTCATGACTCTCTTGGTACTCCTTACGCTTCTGGTGCCATTCACCCTGGTGGGACTTCGTATCACGTACGAAGCATCGGGAATGTACTCTTACATCAGCGACGCAACAACGCAGACAAGCATCACTGAAAGTCTCACGCAGCTTCAATCCGCGCTTGATCGCTACTTCCCCGGAGTACAGATTGATTCAGCGAGCATCACACAGCGGCTGGGATCTGTATTTGCGTGGCTGGTGAGCAATCTCGGCACCGCTTTAGGAAGCTTCGCTTCGCTGGTGCTCAACTTCCTCCTCTTATTGCTCTTCTACTTCTATCTGGTGCGTGATGGCGAATCAATGTACGAGCGCCTCAAGACAATTTCTCCGATGGCCAGTAGCCAAGAAGACAAAATTGCGGCACGCATCGGAAAGGCAATATCCTCAACCGTTCGAGGTTCGTTTGTCATGGCACTCCTACAGGGACTCGTGTCGGGAATAGGGTTTATGCTCTTCGGTATTCCAAATCCAGCTCTCTGGGGTTCGATTGTCGTGTTAGCTGCGTTCATCCCAACCGTTGGCACGTCGCTTATTCAGGTACCAGCAGTGCTCTTTCTGGCACTATCCGGTCACACGACTGCTGCGCTCGGTGCGGCGCTCTGGGCGACGCTCGCGGTGGGTATGCTCGACAATTTCTTGGGCCCCAAACTTATGGCACGCGGCATGCACATGCACCCCTTGATTATGCTCTTGGGAATTTTGGGTGGTGTATCTTTTTACGGACCCATGGGAGTACTGCTGGGTCCCATCACGGTCTCGCTCTTGTACGCACTCTTGGATATCTACGCTGAACTCACGCAAGCAAAAACAAGCTAACGCAGGAACCGTACGCCACGCACGCCAGCGAACAGCATCGCAAGCATCGCTACTTTTGCAACCACGCCGCCATGAGTATCGAGCACCATAACCGTGAGTGGCGTTGGTGTTTGTACGGCGATGTGCGCTAGCACACTCACTGGCACGGTAAACCACAGTAGACTTTCGCGCGTAATCCCAATATTGATTCGCGCAAACGCCCGCTGCACATAGGGCGCGACAACATACACCACGATGAGTGATGCCGCAAAATCAAACAGACTAAAGGGTCCTAGTTTGTACTGACGAAGGAGTGAGACAACATTCATACTTCAAGTATACTCCTATTTTCGCTTGGCGATCTTTTTGATTACTGCATCGATAGCTGGCACCTTCGATTGAGCATCTTTGACTGCGAGTTCGAGAAGTATTTTATCGAGCTTGCCCTGAATCTTTGAAATACTATGAATGATCTCATCGATTCTGTGGTCGGGCTTCTGTTCAACCACGCGAGTGGCCGGGATCGCTGCCGGCATAGGTTGTGGCGCTCGCCAACGAGGTGCGCTTTGGTATGGCATCGACGTTTGTGGACGTCGAACATCGCTCGTCGCGTTTACGCCTCGAAAGCAATCTCGGCAATACACCGGTCGCTGCCCGTTTGGCCGAAAAGGAACGTCGCACGCCTTGCCGCATTGCGCGCACGTTGCTTGAAAGACCTGGCCCTGTGGTCGCGCAAATCCGCCAGATCGCTTACCGCCAAACCGAGGTGTTCGTTGAAAATCGTTCATGAGATATATTACGTACTACTAAGTATGCATTATTTCATGTTATTTGTCAATATTCCCAACGTGGTTGCCAGCAACAAACCCAGTCGTCCAACATAACTGCAATGAGTACCCTCCTGACGGTCTGCGAATATGCAGCAAGTCCCCCGTTACATAGAGATTGCGTATTTTTTTCGATTGCATCGTACGCATGTCGATTTCATCTAACAGCACACCTCCGTCAGCGATCACCGCCTTCTCGTACCCCATCAATCCCTGAATAGTCACTGGAAGCGCCTTTAAGAGATCCACGATACTCCTGCGCTGTTCCTTGGTAATACTGTGTACTTTTTCTTCAGGCGATAGACCCGTGAGCAACCCCGGCAACGCTGCCCCGCTGCCCAATGGCGCTATCTCATTCCACACATTCTTGAGCAATTTGTTTTTGTTGGCGTCGAAGACGCTTACTATTCTTGTATCAAGTGCTCCGATATCCTCTGCGGGATATGCATCTATCTGAGCCGTGACCACCCCCTCGTGGAGCAAGTCGGAAACCATACCCGCTTGATTAAGAATCAACGGACCCGACATACCAACATGCGTACAGAGTATGTCACCTCGAACACTGTTCTTCTTTTCTCCGTTAAGAAAGAACGAAATGCGAGCATCACGTAGCGTGGTGCCCGCCATAGCATGCACCCAGGCATCATCAACCACGAGTGGCGCGAGCGTAGGCGTCGGAGCATGTACACGATGACCCAGCATACTGAGCCATGAAAAACCATCACCAGTGGATCCCGTTTCAGGATGTGAGAAGCCACCCGTAGCCAACACATACGATGTCGCTGTCACGCGCTTCCCACCAGCACTGACCGCGGTTATAACACCGTCAATGATATGGATATGCTCAACCGCTCGGCCGCACCAAATGTCGACGTGATGCGTCTGTAAATACTGATCTAATACCCGCACAACATCTTCGGCATTCTCACTCTCAGGGAAGACGCGACGATGCGCTTGTTCACGAAGCGGCAGACCACGCTGTTCAAAAAAGGAAAATGTGTCACGTACGCCAAACTGAGCAAAAGAAGAATATAAAAAAGGCTTTGCATCGCCGTAATGATCGAGTAGTCGATGCTCATCGGGCTCTCCATTGGTGATATTGCAGCGCCCACCACCAGTGATCGATAATTTACGCCCAAGGTGTGTATTTTTTTCGATGAGGAGAACGCGAAGACCACGCTCTGCAGCGCGCCCAGCAGCCATCATGCCGGATGCTCCTCCACCAATAACGAGTACGTCGTAATCCATGTGTTATGTTGTATGCCAAGAGGCGGCTTTCACCGCCCCTTGGCTGCCGACGGCGCAATCGTTACGCCTTTTTGACGTTGACTGCGTTCATGCCGCGACCCTTGGAATCTTCCTGGGTGTCGAAGGTAACATTGTCGCCTTCATTGAGACCATCGAATCCTGCTGGGTCGGTAACCTCATTTCGGTGAAAGAAGAAATCCTTATCCTTGCCTGGCATCGAAATGAAGCCGAAATCCTTACCCTCCATCTTCTTCTTGATAACGCCTGTGTTCATGTTGTGGTTGTATTAGTTTACCGCGCTATTACACAGGGTGAAGCTCGACGAGTCTTCATAGGTGCAATCTTTCTAGTGAGTATCGTACAGCTATTTCAGCTATCTGTATACACCACCACTACGAGAGTTCGAGCACCTCATCAATGCGAATTTGTTCGACAAATTCCGGCACGTGACTCACGAGAATCATCGCTCCCCGATATTCGTTGAGCGCCGCAGCAATCACTGGAAGATGGCGAAAGTTTATGTGATTTGTTGGCTCATCGAGGATGAGTAGTCCGGGACGCTGCAACACCAGTCGGGCAAATGCAACTAATCCCTTTTGTCCCTCCGACAGGCTGCCGATTTTTGTACCAAATGAATCTTTTTCAATGAGGAAACTAGCCGCAATCGAACGCAACTGCTGCTCGTCGTGCTCAGGAGCAGCCGACTTCAACGATGCATATACCGTATCATCGAAGTCTAATGTAGAAAAATCCTGCCGATAGTACCCAATCGTGACCCCTGGCGTTACCTTCGCCCCGGGCGCTGTTTGAGTTGCCAATGATTCTAGGAGTGTACTCTTACCAATACCGTTGGGGCCAGCAAGGAGCAGGTGTCGATTCTTTTGAAGAATGATCTTTACCGCTTGCTGTCGAGGCGTGTGATTCCGAATAACTTGCACTGAGGTGAGTCGGAGTACGTCGCCAATAATCCCCTCCTGCGCCGGGATCGTGAAGGATCGGATCGTCTTATCTTCTTTACGTACATCCACCTGTTCACTCTCCATCTCTTCCGCATCTTCACGCATACGCTTTGCCAGCAAACGCAGTCGGCCACCTTTCATCGCAAAGAAGTTGGCTTTCTCCTTTTTCTCGATGGCCTCCTTGGCTAGACGTGCGTTTTTACTATTTTCCTTTTCGATACGAGCAGCGATCTGATCTACTACATCAAAATAGTTTCCCTGATACTGCTCAATCGCTCGCGTGCGCTGATCCAAGTAGAGCACGCCCTGTGTGAAGGCATTCAAAAAGTCCGCATCGTGCGATATCACGATACACGTCTTGCGATATCCAATGAGAAACGTGCGCAGATGCGCAATACCTTCTGCGTCGAGATTATTGGTTGGCTCATCAAGAAGCACCACATCAGCATCCTGAATAAGTGCAGACGCCAAAAGTAGTCTCGCCTGCTGCCCACCCGAGAACGAGCGAACGATTCTATCGTGCGGCGCATGGAGATTGACCACCTCAAGCACGGCGTCGATGCGAGGATCAATGTCGTATACCTTTTGTGTAAAACACGCCTCAAAGAATTCGCGCACCGTCAGGTCCAACTGCGTGCGAGGAATGACCTGACGCGCAATAGCGATACGAAGATTCGCCGCTCGATGTATCTGCCCCGACTCAGGCGCTAGATCGCCAGTGATGAGTTGGAACAAGGTGCTCTTGCCTGCACCATTTTGACCCATGATCGTGAGCTTCGCGCCGCGTCGTATCGAAAAGCTCACCTCCGTTAGGATGGGCTTGGCGTGTCCAAACTCAAACGACACATCTTCAAAGCGAATGATAGATTCTCCGGGTGCCATCGTGCAATCAAAAAGAGAGTAACTATAGCACGAATTTTGTATCTCGTACAGATTTACTGCAGCGCCGCGTCAAACACACCAAGGAGCTCACGGATACCCTTCTCGTGCGTCGTTGAGCACGCAACTACCGTCGCCCCTTGAGCGCTGGCAGTGATGACAGTGAGCTGGTGCGAGAGATCTTTCTGGTTGAGCTTATCGATCTTATTTGCCGCTATCACAAACGGCTGCTGCTGATCTCGCAGCACCTGCATCATCTCCTGATCAAACTCCGTGCACCCCACGCGAGCATCAAGGACAATCACCACCAAACTCGGATGCGCTCCCGATTCCATCACGTACCAGAGCATGCGCTTGCGAATTTTTTCGCGCTCGACGGGTGCCAGCTGCGCATAGCCATATCCCGGAAGGTCCACAAAATAGAACGTCGAATTAATCAAAAAGAAATTGATCTCGGTGGTCTTGCCGGGCTTCTTTCCCACCTTCACCAAATCATCTTGCCCCGTGAGAGCGTTGATGAGACTTGATTTGCCCACATTTGATCGCCCCACAAAAGCGATCTGGCGCTTGCCATCGTAGATGATGTCGTCGGTACCGATAATACCGCGGGCAAATGTAGCCGATGTTATGTTCATGCGTGTTTTATAAATGCTTGATATCTCTCGACGACACTCGGGATACCGCGCTCAACGCTACTCGATAGCTGCTCAAACGGAGTTACGATGATGGGCTTGTCTGATTTCTTGACCGCCTTCTTCCACGTACCCACGAGATGGCCGTGATCAACCACAACAGCACCCAACATACCATTTGCTCCCGGATTGACCAACGGAGCATGCGCAAGATCCATACAATCGGATCGATCTTTATATCCCACGACGTATTCATCAAATGGCGGGAGTAGTAGCGTCGAGGGCATGGGGCCCACCGATGGCATGGGGCAGTGATAGAATACGCGCTCCTTGTGGGTAAACGATTCTAGCTCGCTGGACGCCAACGTGATTGCGCGTCGCGCATCGCCCAAGCTCAGCCCCGCCCACCACGATAAATCCTGCGCCTGTGCAGGCCCGTGACCGCGTAGATAGCGCATTGCAATGTCATGGAGCCCTTCGTCGCGCGTTTTGGTAGGTGCACTGGGGATCCACGCATCAAAGGCAGCATACGTTGGCTGGCTGCCTCTCCGTGGACCTCCACAAATGACCTGCTCGAGCGCCATGCGACCAATAATATGCAGCCCCAAGCTATTGGCAGTTGCAATGCCGCCTCGCTCCAAAACAGCATAGAGCTCCTCGCGTGTGCGCAAACCTCCGGACTGAAATTCTTTTTCAAATAGTTTGCGTGCCTTTGCGTAGACATCCTGCGTGATGCCGTGGTAACGCATACGATAGCCGTACGCTGAAAGCACCCGTGGCGTAAGCAACGTCAGCATCCAACGCGCGTCGGTTGCTGCGATGATATGGAGTGTGCCTCGCATCGGCCACGTGCGCACGATCTGTCCGCGCTCAAACGCATCCGCCACATCATCAACGTGCCCCTTGGGAAGACGCGCACCGATGGCCCACATTGACCCCGCATAGTCTTGCGCTTGCATGGCGCCCATCCACGTCACGACATCCAAACAGGTCGTCAACGTGTGGCTCGATAAGAGCTGGCTGGTGAGGCGCAGTTGTGTGATGTCATGCTTAGACATGTGCCTCCATGTCGCGAAGCACCTCCTGCGCATGGAGGGTAGGCTTCACACCTTCGTAGATCTTTGCGATGACACCAGCAGGATCGATGAGAAACGATGTGCGTTGCACCCCCAAGAACTCACGTCCCATAAATTTCTTGGGTGCCCAGACGCCATATGCCCGTACGACTTCTTTCTCGGTGTCAGCGAGTAGATTGAATGGCAGTGTATACCTTTCTGCGAATTTCTTATGCGATCCAACTGAATCGGTGCTAATCCCCAACACCGTCACCTTGCTCTTTGAAAAATCGGGAAACGAGTCGCGAATACCACACGCCTGCTGGGTACAGCCGGGCGTGTTGTCGCGGGGATAAAAATAAATGAGCACCCACGATCCACGATACGATGAGAGTCGGCACTCAACGCCATCTTGATTGGGAAGCGCAAAATCCGGAGCTTGCTGTCCTACAGTAAGTAAAGAAGTCATAGCGGGTATCCTATCATGATTTGCTCATGTACCGAACTACAATGCGCTCGCATAGCACTATCACAAGGATCACCGAACAGGCGACAGCGATCACCACGATGGGATGTGAAGGGTAATTGATCTCGTGGCTCACATGACTATGGAGCCAACCGATGATGATGGCGCCCCACCAACCTACTTGGGACACCATCGTGGTAAGTGCGATACGCACCTGAAGACGCAGCGGCACATCATTGCCCCGCACTCGCGAGAGCGCGCCCTTGAGCATGTGCAGAGCAATGCCATTGAGTCCCAGTGCAGCGACGAGCGCAATCTTGATCATCGTCAGCTCGTCGACGTATCCCTTTTGCAACAAGAGAGCTGTGCCAGATACCACCGAACCCGTCCAACCGAGCCAGATCAATTTTTGTGTCACCTCTGCGACGCGCATCACAAATGCGAGCTCAGCGCGCCGCACCAGCCAGAGTAGACCAAACGTATCAACGACAAGCACGGCACCCATACCGACCACCATGGAAATGATATGGACTACGAGTAATTGTGCGTACAGTGGCACGATCATAGAAATAACAGTTATTGACGGAGCGCGCCTGCAAATGTTTGCGCCATGACCTTTTGAAGCTTTTCACGTGCCTCACGCATGAGCGCGAGCACGACCGATGATTGCGTTGCGACGTCGAGTGATTCGCTCAGCTGAAGACTTGTCACTTCAAAATCCCCTCGCATCGTCAGCGACACGCCCTGACGATCAACCGATACCGTGTGGCTCTTGATCTGCTCCTGCATCTTCTTCATCTCCATCAACTGCTTGATTTGGTCGAACATATGCGAATTAGGATGTTATTTTTACTGCCAACTCCGACAGTTTCGTATCGTCTGCACGAGCTGAGTCATGCGATGAGAGGTATCCCTCGTAGGCAGTGAAGTACGTTGAGACATTGGAATGATGCGGCTTCCAATCGGGTGATTTTGTACCGTGCATCGGCACGAGCTTTGCATGCACGTGATCGACACCGAACCCCTCAAATATCATCCCCGTGCGTCCGACGTCATCAAGCTTCGCGTCGAGCAGAGTTCCCACCTTCTTGGCGGCTAGCACCAAATCCGCGAGCACAGCATCAGGCAGCGCAAATGCGTAGCTCGGATAGTGCTCTTTTGGTATGACCACCGTAAATCCCTCCGTATTCGGAAAGATAGACAAGAACGCCAGATGCTTCTCATCCTGCCAGATGATGTGCGCTGACGACTCGCCGTAGACAATGCTGCAGAAAATACAATCAGCCATTTACCCCAAGAAACTCAACAAGCCGTACACGAGAAAGGCAGGCCATACAAGTGCCTTCAAAAAACCGACTACACCGGCACCAAACGTCGCTGCTTGCTGAATATAAAATACCGCTGCTCCGACCATACCCACTCCGTAGACGCCACCGGATGTTGATTTGTGCATTGCAATATAATTACGATACTACTCCTTCTGCTGACCCCACTGCCATCGTGGACGCTCACCCTTCGCAAAACAAAGACCGATCAAGAGAAATGTCGCAACCACGATACGCGCAATGAATGCACCCGTTGAGACCGTATCGCCCGCCGAAAACGAGCGCGCCTCAAGTGTAATTGCAACGATGTAGAGCGCCACCGCAAGCCATCCCTGCCACGTGGCGGGTGTCCACCCCCATCCGTAGAGCTTCCGCTTAAACCAAAGACGTTGTGGGTTATCACGGAGATGCGCGATGTATTCTTTGATCATACGCGTATTATCTCACTCTTGTTCCACTTGTCCACGTGCATGTGTATAGGCGCACCAGTCACACGATGGTCCCGACGCAGGCATCTCATCACCCTCGAGGCACTCCTTGATCTGTCCCAATACTCCATCCACCCACCCGTCGCTTCCCGTGTACGCAATGAGATGCACATCAAAATCAATCCGTTTATCAAATGCCTGTCGATCCATCTTGCCGGTGCAGTACACAAAGTAGCCCGTATCCGATACGGTGAGACCATTGCGACGCAGGAGCCACTGATAGATCTCCATCTGTCGTTTGTATCCATCGTGCCATGCATTATCGAGCGAGGTCACGGGCTGCTCCTTGGCGGTTGCCTTGTAGTCGACCACGATGTACTCCTGCTTGCCGTTGATCCACAAATCATCGATGGCGCCCGACACCAGCAGTCCCGTGGGCTCATGACGATGCGTGATACCGCCAAAATTGCGCCGCCACTCATCAAGTTCATCGTGCGCCATGGGACGGGAATCGATGCCATACTCAATCTGGAGCGGGTGCTGCTCGCCACGCACGCGATAGCCATCAAACTCTTGTTTCAGGAGATGATCGACAGCGCTATTGATGTTGAATGGAAATCCTGGCACACGCTTGATCCCAAGCTTGTTGTCGATATAGAAACAGCGCGCGCACGACATGAACAGATCAATTTTCGATCGACTCAGCTTCCAATTGGCTCCCCCGTAGTTCCACGCACTTCCCCGCTTTGCAGAATAGAATTCAGACATAGATATCTTCATCGTACCCGAATCAGCATCAATCGCAACTCCCCACATCTGAATCGACAAAAGACCTCTTCTGCCGTATAGTAATCACGTCTTTGCGGTTCTATTGCGGGGTCGTCTAATGGTAGGACAGCGGCCTTTGAAGCCGTTTATTCTGGTTCGAGTCCAGACCCCGCAGCAATCGTGGATTTTGTGAGTAGAGAATTTGTTATAAAATGGCAGGATATTCAGGTTGGCTTGTTATTTGACATATATGCGTGTTTTTGGTATAATGTATCACTAGTTCATTCCCATTGTTTCAGGCATTGAGGCGAACGTTTTTGACACCACTACTGGCTTCAAGAATGTTCGTCTCAATCCGAGATGCACCGCGCCCGAGCGTATCGGGTAGCAACGTACGTGGAGGTATGCGATGTCCAAGGACATTGTGAGCCCCAGAACGCTGTCAGTGCACAAAGAGCACGAGCTCCTGGGAAAATTGGAAGCCGCTGGTCTGGGCAATGCCGAGGCACAACTCGTCATCGACTCCAAGAGCAACGAGCTTGCCCGTAAGCTGGTGACGTTCATCCGTACGGGCGGCTACGAGCCGACGGTGAGCCAGAAGACGGCCCGTGCCATCCTGGGCCCCAACTACATCGGGGTCGACAAGTCCATCGAGTATCTGAAGGTCACGCCGTCCAAGGCCGACCTCAAGGTTCTCGAGGAAGTCCCGTTCAGCGACGCCGTGCTCGAGGCGTGCAAGGACACCCACGTCCTGGTCGCCGTGCTCCCGATGTCCGTGATGGGCCTCTGGGAGCGCACCAAGCATCTGTTCTACGCCAAGGACGACGCCTGGTATCGCAACCAGGCGTTCGCCAAGGACAAGGGACAGGCGGGCTGGCATCTCGTCCGCAAGGACATCGTGCCGAACACGACGTCCAAGACGTGGCAGGAACAGCAAGCCCTGCTCGGCAAGGACGACGAGACCCCGACGGCCCGCGTGCTCATCTACACGGTCATCCTGACCTTCCTGGCGACGGGTCTGAAGCTCCTGCCGAACATCTACGCGAGGGTCAGCGACGTGGCCTCGGACGGTGACCGTGTCTACGTCGGCGACTTCGATGACAACGGTCTCCACGTCCGCTACTACTGGGATGACTACCGCAACGACAGCATCGGCGTCTCGTCCTCTTCATAGACGAGTCGGGCAACTTCGACTTCTCACCTTCGGCTACGGCACTGTGCGTGCAGAGAAAGAGAGTATAGCCATGGATAGTGAGCCCAACGAATCTGGCACTGACGCGCGACGAATCAAAATCGATTTACGCGACATGACGCCTGACGAAGTGGTAGCGATTCTCCAAGAGAACGGATTTCAAAACGTCTCGCACGCTCTCGAGCCAGGGTGGGGCGAGGTTTCAATCTTCAACCTGCAACCAACACAAGCAGACAGAGACCAAGTCGTTCGACGCATTGCGATTCAAGAAGTCGAAGCCCCGCTACTGACCGTCGTTGTTCATGATGGCTCAGAGCACACGCTCAAGCCAGGCCATGATCTCCGTTACTTCGAGCAACATGGCGATCGTCAGGCTGGCTGGGGCTGGGCGCGAACATCGTATCTCTACAAGTAAGCGGTCACCGACAGCGCACTCTCCGCACCATCACCGGTGCGGATTTTTTTATGGATACAAGGTGTTGTATCCGGATGTTGACATTATCGCGCATTTAGACGTATAATATGGATTGCCATTTCAAAAGGAGCTTTCATGGACGTCGCGCAGGCGGATAAGCAATACAATTTTCAGACTGAGTTTCTGAAGATTCGAAGCGAATGCGTACGGAAATACGCCGACTGGCTCAAGCGCATCGTAGCCGAGGGCATCCACTTCGACATTGTTGTGGTGTCGGAGTTTGAAGCTACCTCAGCCAAGCGCTACCTCGATGACATCGGCGTGGGCGCCAGTAATCCTCACGTGACCGTTGCCTTCTGGCACGAAGCAGAATTGAACAGACACAGTCGGTTGCGATTCCCTTTCAATCTACTCCGATAGCCAGCCACCCCTCATCCCTCACGTGCACCGTGAGGGATTTTTTTCAACACACCACAGACCATTTGAGTAGATGAATTCAACTTCACTATTTGGTACTATAGCTCCATGCCTGATACACCCAAGCGACAGTCGGTTCGCGATTACATTGCATCCTGCCCCAAGGATGTACAGCCTCTGCTGAATGCAATGAGAGCTGCCATTAAAAAGGCTGCACCTTCTGCGAGGGAGCGCATGGATTATTTTGATATGCCCGGCTATTCGCTCGATCATGGCTACAACTATGACGGTATGTTTGCCTGGTTTAGTTATAAAAAACCATGTGTTCGGTTGCACGTTCGGCCGCCAGCGATCCAAGATTTCGCCGACGACGTGGCAGGGTATCGAACGACCAAGTCGATTATTAGCTTTTCAATGACCGAGAAATTACCACTAGGTTTGATACGCAAACTTATTACACGAAGCATCGCACTCATGAAGAGCTCCTCATAGATAGTGCCTCCTGTATACTGCAATTAGCTAACGTAGTAACTATAACCACATCACCATGATCGCACTGAGCCCTTGGATCAACTTTAATGGAAATACCGAAGAAGCCTTTACCTTTTATAAATCTGTTTTTGGCGGCGACTTTACGAGTATCATTCGACTCAAAGATCTTGCAAGCCCAGAATTTCCCGTTGCTCAAGAGGACGCCGAAAAAATCATGCAAATTATTCTCCCCATCTCCGGCGCCAATACGCTCATCGGCAATGATGTGCCTTCATTCATGGGAGTTGTGAACGAGCAGGAGAACCGCAGTAAGATCCACGTCACCGCAGACAACACGCAAGAAGCCGACAGGCTGTTCGAGGGTCTCTCACATGGAGGGCAGGTAGAAGCACCTATGAGCGACAGTGCGTGGGGAACCTATTTCGGCATGTTTCGAGATCGATATGGCATCGAATGGGTTATTGAATCCAAGAAAAGCGCGTAACCCTCACGCTCGTAGGTTTAAGCATTCTTCTGTTGGTAAGTATTGACATATACGATCTTCTGTGCTATAATAGTACTGCACATTTATCAACTCAGGAGAGAGATGTTTAACCCAAAAGGCATCCTCATGGTTGAGCCTTCGAAGTGGACTTCAGCAGCTCCGCACATCGATTCGGCCACCAGGATGATGACAGCCGCATGGCGACGACGACGGGTGTCCGAATCGGCATGTCGCGGAACACATCTGTGTCGCTGCGGCGTTGCTAGCGACAACCGGATCCACTTCGTCGGGAGCGCCGACATAAAGACGAATTCTCTATGCATCCACTATCTTGCCTTCCATCGGGATGAGATTCCGCAGGAAGAGCTCGACAAGGTGTATGCACTTGGATTCGAAGAGGAGGCTCCAACCATGGAGGAGCTCCGCCTGCCAATCGCACTCCTTCCGGAAACTACCTCGCTGTTGATCACGATGTCGCACTCCGCAGCGATCCCGCGCAACACCTAGTTCCTCGCCCCGCACCGCGCCCACCTCTCACGAGGTGGGCTTTTTGCGCATCTCACGCCTCCTTCTATACATGCATGGAATCCTGTAGAATATCCTCAATCAATTCAGCGCATGTATCACAAGATCGCACTCATTTCAGTCATTCTCTTTGCAGCTAGCTTCAGCGCCACGCATGCTGAGACTGACGTCATTATCACGCTTGGCAAAATCGTGCAAATTGCCTCGCAACGCATAGAAGTGGTCGAGGGAACAACGCTCAGTTCAACAATTCAAGAACTGGACGTTCGTATCCTTGAAGGCGCATGGAAAGGTACGACGGTGCGAGTGCAAAACGATATCTCCCCCTTAGAAGTCGGCGACCGCGTCAACATCGCACTATCTACCGATGAATCAGGCCAGCCACTCATCACTGGAATTGGCTTTGCGGGAGTGTATCGACTTCCAGCTCTTGGCATGCTACTTGGCCTCTTTATTGTGCTCGTAGTCCTCTTCGGGGGTATGCCTGGCCTTCGCGGTCTCGCGAGTCTCGCCGGAAGCCTTGTGCTCATCATCTTCGTTCTTCTGCCAGGAATTCTCAATAGCGTATCCGCGCTCGGCTTGAGCATTGCCGTCTCGGCAGTCATCATCATTTTTGGATCATTTATTACGCACGGATTCAATCGCACCACGCTCGCTGCTGTTGTGGGAATGATCGTAACCGTTATCCTCGTTGGCCTATTCGCCTCCTATGCAGTTTCTATGGCACGGCTCACCGGTTTCGAAAGTGAAGAAGTCTTATACCTCACATCCAGTGCCTCAGGCGCAGCCATCGATATCGCGGGATTACTGCTCGGTGGTATTTTGATCGGTCTTCTCGGTATTCTGTATGATATCGCCATCAGCCAGGCGATATCCGTTGAAGAACTCCGACGAGCTTCACCGTCGATGTCGACGCGAGAGCTCCTCACCCGAGCAAATCGCATCGGTCGAGAGCACATTGGAGCACTCGTCAATACGCTGGCAATTGCGTATGCAGGCTCGTCGCTGCCGCTTCTCCTTCTTTTCTATTCACAAAACGCAAGCATCGCTGAGACACTTAATTCAGAGGTCATCGCGACTGAAATTGTGCGCATTCTTGTGGCAAGTATTGGCCTGGTCATCGCATCACCTATCACAACCCTACTAGCTGTCGCTATACTCAAGAATCATACCTTTGATAGTTCCTCGCGCGACAAGAGTGAGTACTCGTCGCATCACGTTCATGAAACCAATTGACGCCTATATCGCTCGCTACCCAGCAAACGTCAAACGATACCTGAAGCAGCTGCGCGCTCTCATCACGGCAACTGCTCCAGCCGCGGAAGAGGCAATGCGCTATGGTATTCCGACGTTTCGCTATATGAAGAAGAATCTTGTCCACTTCGGTGGCTTCAAAGATCATGTGAGCTTTTTCCCAGGCGCGGCTGGCATTTCTGCATTTGTTAGTGAGCTCACACGATTTAAAGTGTCCAAGGGGACCATTCAATTCTCACTCGATGCAAAGCTGCCCACTGCGCTCATTCGTCGCATCGTTCGTTTCCGAATACAGCAATGCGAGACAAAGAAATGAAGGTTTTACTCTACGGAAAAGAGACCGAAGTGATTGTATCTGCCGTGCAAGCGGCGGGTTTTCATATCGTTGAGCGCGATCCAGATTTCGTTATTAGCTATGGTGGCGATGGTACGCTGATTCACTCCGAATATAGCCATCCCGGCATTCCAAAGATTGTGCTGAAAAATAGTCAGATCTGCAAGCGTTGCTCACATCTTCCCAACGCCGAAGTTCTCCGTCGCGTAGCATCGGGAGCATACACTATCGAGAAACTCATCAAACTCGAGGTCGAAGTGGCCGGTCGTACCCTGACGGCAATCAACGACATCACCGTACACAATCAGGATCCTCGTCATGCGATTCGGTATTCACTTGCCGTCAACGATCGCCCCATTGGACAAACGATCATTGGCGATGGCGTAGTGGTTGCGACACCATTTGGATCAACGGCATACTATCGAAGCATCACCGATAGCTACTTCGAGGTTGGCATTGGTCTGGCGTTCAACAACAGCACCGAACAATCCGATCACATCGTACTCCGTGATGACAGCACCATTACAGTTATTCTCTCGCGCGGTACTGCTGTTATCTATGCAGATAATCAAGACGACGCGCTTACGGTTGGTCCTGATGAACGGATTGTAATTCGGAAAGCAGCAACGCAGTGCTTGCTCGTCGTACCAAAGCAATAATACTAATATACGTAATCATGAACTCAAGCGAATTACTCACTATTCTAAAGTCTCGATTTGAAAATAACATGCATCGCCATCGCGGTGTTGCGTGGGGCGCCATAACCAAGCTCATTGAAGCAAATCCTGATCTTGCACGCTCACTGCAGGCAATGGAGTCAACTGGAGGAGAGCCTGATGTGATCGCCATTGACTCCAATCTCGTTTACATAGATTGCTCTCAGGAAAGCCCCAAGGGTCGCCGCAGCCTGTGCTACGATCAAAATGCACGGACATCCCGAAAAGCCAACGCTCCTGCCAGCAGCGCGATGGAGGCTGCGCATGCGATGGGCATCACGTTGGCCACCGAAGCACAGTATCGAGCTCTGCAGGCCTACGACGCCGTTGATACCACTACCTCTAGCTGGCTACTGACACCACCGAACATTCGCGAACGTGGCGGCGCTCTATTTGGCGACCGTCGATACGATGCTGTCTTTGTCTACCACAATGGCGTTCAATCGTACTACGCCGCTCGAGGGTTTCGTGGAGCGATACTACTGTCACGGTGAGATATTGACACTTTAGATTATTGCTGTATTATTGCATTGCTGTTTTACAATTTCTACATCTTTCGAGGTGCTACCAATGCCAAAGAGTGATTTGTTTGATCGAACCGGATACGACAACATGAACCGTGGCCCGTTCTACCTCATCATAGGATCCATCCTTGCATGGGGTTGCATCACCACCTACATCGTGTCGTCGATGACCGCCTTGTGGCGGCCGAGCGCTCTTGAGCTGCTCGTAGTGGGACTCGTAATTCCACTGCTGGGCGTCCTGCTCAGCATATCCGACAGCGCAGTACTGTCGTTTGTCGGATTCAATCTCGTTGCGATTCCGTTCGGAGCTACACTCGGACCTTTGCTGTACCAGTACAACATCTCAAAGCCTGGACTCGTCACCGAGTGCGCACTCCTGACCGCCGTCGTTGCCGGCGTGATGGCGGTATCGGGATTTCTCTTTCCGAATTTCTATCGCTCGATCGGCGGAGTGCTCTTTGGAGCTCTTACGACGCTGATGGTAGTGCTCATCGTGAGCATGTTCGTACCTCAGATCGCCTCCTTCGGCATTGTGCAGTGGGGCACAGCGACGATTTTCGCGCTCTACATTGGCTACGACATGTGGCGCGCCAGCGACATTCCCGCAACGCTCGACAACGCCGTCGACGTTGCCCTGTCGCTCTACTTGGATGTCATTAATTTGTTTTTGTCGCTACTCGACATACTGGACGACGACTAGACATCTTCACAACCCGTCTGCATGCTCTCAAGCATCGCCGACGGGTTTTTATTTGCCGCTGGAGCCGAAGCCCTTGGAGCCACGCTGGGATGATGCAAGCGTCGAGACGATTTTGATGACGGGATGCTGTACATCTTGGATTAGCATCTGTGCCACTTTGTTGCCCGCCTCAAACTTGATTGTCTTTTTCCCGAGATTGATAAGGCCAACCATAATCTCGCCCCGATATCCCTCGTCGATCACACCCCCGAGGACTTTGAGTCCATGCTTCGTAGCGAGTCCGCTCTTGTCCCAAATGAGGCCTACCGTGCCTCGTGGGAGCTTACAGGCAATACCAGTGGGCACTATGGCGCTTTGCTGTGAACGAAGCGAGATGGCTTGTGTCGTGCAAAGATCCATACCAGCGTCACCCACGTGCGCATAGGATGGAACAGTTGCTGCCGGGTGGAGCTTTTGAATGTGCACTGTTTTCATGGTGTTGTAGGTTCCGTTAGTTCGATAACTGTGAGCTCAAGTGGCAACGACGCAATTGGACTGGTTCGGAGCTGAGTGCGAGCGTTCGTGAATGATTGGATCATCCTGACGAGCAGCTTTCCATCCATCGTCGACACAAACTCATCAAATTTCTTTGCCTGCATATCTGCCATCGAAAGCTTTGCTTGTTGCTGAACAATAGGGTCAATCTTGGCAATCATAATATGTCGAAGGTATTCTAGTAGACCCTTTGCGAGCTGGTCCATATCAGCACCTTGCTGCGTCACCGTCGCTAGAAACGCCAACGCGCCCCGACGATCGCCTGATACAAGATGCTGTAAAAACGTGGCATGCCACGACAAGGGTACCAGGCCCAAAATCGATTGCACTGCTACCGCATCAATCTTCCCCGACGAGCTTGATGCTAGCTTTGTGAGCATCACCTCGGCGTCTCGCAGTGCCCCATCGGATGCAGCGCAGATTGCACTCACCGCATCGTCGTCAATGTCCAACTTTTCTGCGGTTGCAATCGTGTGAATCTTTTCGGTGATCTCACTCTGGGTAAGACGCTTAAAATCAAACCGCTGCACACGTGAGAGTATCGTGGGGATGAGCTTATGCGCCTCGGTAGTCGCCAGGATAAATATGACATGTGCTGGCGGCTCTTCGAGCATCTTTAAAAACGCGTTCGACGCATCCTTGGTAATCATATGCGCCTCATCAATGAGGTACACCTTATAGGTGGAGGACGTCGGAGCGACACCAATCGTCTCTTTGAGCTCTCGCATGTCGTCGATAGAGCGATTGGAAGCTGCATCAATCTCAATGAGGTCGAGTGACTGCCCATCGGCGATGCTGGTACAGGATTGGCACGCGCCACATGGTCGCGCTTTTTTGGATGTACAATTGAGCGCCTTGGCGAAGATACGCGCCAGTGTCGTCTTACCCGTTCCACGAGGCCCCGCAAACAAATACGCATGGCCAAACCGCTCTTGCTCCAGAGCTCCCCTGAGTGTCCGCACCACGTGATCTTGTCCAACTACTTCATCCCACGTTGTGGGTCGATACGTACGATTGAGCATGCCCGAACTCTACACTGTTTTTTTGAAAACGAAAACACGAAATCCGACGAAGCTAAAGATCAGCGAGAGCGCGGATCCCGCAATAGATGCAATACCAGCCCATGACTCGACGGCTATCGATGCGGGTTGCACCGCATAGACCATTGACGCGACTGCAACATTCACCAAGAGACCAGATACCGCGACGCTCAGAAATGATAAAAATTCAGCTTTACCACCCGCCGTTGTCGTCGCCTCAAACGTCCATGTTTTGTTCCAGTAGTAGCTATGAACCGTGGCGAAGGAAAATGAAATGGCCTTGAAGAGTGAAAACGCGGCGGCTGCCGTCAAGCCAACCCAAGCGACAAGCGCGTAGAACACGCCGAAATCAACAGCGGCATTCGCAAAACCGATGCATGCAAAGCGTCCGAATTGCGTGAATGGCTTCATGAATTGTCCGAGTAGATATCCCAGCTGAACACCGGCAACCCATAAAAACGGTATGATCAACGGCAACACGATGGGATCGATCCCCATGGGCAAGGTACTACCCAAAAAATCCAATACGCGCCACCCGATAAATCCTGTTGTCGCTCCCGTAATTAGTCCGGAATAGATGTCCTTTTTTGATACGATACGCATACGAATTTATTTAGATTTATACCGTTGCTGAATCTCTGATTCAACAGTCGCTCGTGGTGTCCCGTAGCGAAGTCGACTGATTTCAACAAGTGCATCCCGAACATTCTTCCGCGCTTTTGCGTAAATCTCCTTGGATACAAATATGTTGCATGGTCGAGCGACTTGACCGTTGACGAGCATACTCACATACGCGTTTTGATTGTCGATATTTGATGTATCCGCAGGCGAGAACACAGGCTCAAATTTGGTCTTTATAAGTGGGCTCTCTGCGTCTTCGGGACTCACCCGAAATACCATCATTGTGCCCACATTGCCAAACACTGAATCCTTGGTTTTCTCATCAAGTTGCTTTATGAATTGATGTGCCATGATGAGTGCCAATTTATACTTGCGAGCCTCAGCCAAAATGACATTGATACTTTTGGTGGTCACATTTTGGAATTCGTCCATGTACACGTAGTGAGGGGCCAAATCCGTGCGCTTGGTGTCGCGCGCCATCGCGGCCCGACGCAACTTACCAACAATCACCATTCCCAAGAGGTCCGCATTCAAGTCACCAATCTTTCCCTTTGCGAGGTTCACAACGAGAATCTTCTTGTGTTCAATGACGTCTGCAAAATTAATAACACTCGTCGTCTGATTAATGATTGGTCGAAGGAAATCGTTTGACGTGAACGCGTCGATCTTTGAGGTCACATATCCAGCAAAGTTTGCTAATGATTGATCACCAGTCGTCTTGGTAGCTTCCTCAATCCAGAACTGCTTTACGATTTGATTAGATTCGTGCTCCAGTAAGTCATTGCGGAATGCCTCATCGATAAACACTCGAGACATATCTGCTAGCGTGGGCACTCGTCGATCATAATTGTCGAGCAAGAGAAACAGGGCGTTTTTGAAGTACCGCTCAAACTGCGGTCCGCCAGACGTGGTCAAGTCGTAGAGCTTGCTCATGATCTCAAACAGCTCATCGATAATGAGCGTTTTTTCTTCCGGATGGGCGGGATCAAATTCGAGCATGTTTAAACCCATGGGAAACTCGGTATCCGATGGATCAAAATAGATAACATCATCGACGCGCTCCTTGGGCACATAGGCCAGTGCCTGATCGGCAAGTGAACCATGGGGATCGATGACAGTGACGCCCTCTCCTTTGTGGAGGTCGTCATAAATCATATGGTTCATCGTAGTGGATTTACCAGTACCCGTCTGACCGATGATATACATATGACGAAGACGGTCTTCTTTGCTCACGCGTAGTTCAGTTATTTTCCCGTGATAATCATTGGTGCCAATAACCACTCCTTCAAGTGGGATGCCTGATGGCGGTTCGGACGTTTTGAAATTCTTATAGCGAACGCGCGGCAAAATGGCAGATGAAACAGGAAAATGCCAAATACTGGTGAGCTCTTCACTGGAAAGCTCTATTGATTGCCGCGCGTCAAAAAGACGAAACGCGTAGCGATACGTAAACTGCTCCAGCTCTCTACCTTGTACCTGATTGTATTTGAATGCATTCAGATCGGGCGCTGCAAATTGCGCAAACGCGCCTACGATGTCAGCAACCATGTGACCCGCACGCACTTCATCTGCCGCTGATGCCAAAATTCGAACGTTACATTCGAACAGCGGCTTTGATGCCTTTGTCTGCAGCGCCTTGATGAGCCGATTCTCGAATTCTGTTGCTACTTTTGGCGGCTGAATGAGCGTGTCAGGCTCATCTTTCTTTTCTTTCTTTGGAGGATTTTTTGCCAGCTTGAGAGCTTTAACGAAATCAACGCCAGACTGCATATGTCGTGCGGTGTCCATCGCCAGCTTTCGCAATCCCTTGTCACTTGATGGCCTCACAATAACCTGCACCGATGCGCCCTCCCCATCTGCCTCCAGACGCGCAAGGGCACCCGCGATCGAACCAAGCGGATCTGAAGGCAAATCCGTATATGTCTGCAGAGGTAATATAAAATTATCTTTGAGTGACAAGTATCCGCCCGCTACACTCCCCTTCGGGCTAAAGATAGTGTAATCCTGTGATCGCTCCACGCTCGCATCAGGAAAGATCGCCTGTACCTGCTTCCCAAAGTTTTGCGCGAACGCAGAAGGCACTGCAATATAGAAATGGATCTGTTCACCTTGATGATGCACCGCCATTTCAAGTGCAACCGACGGATTTCCGTAGAGGAATTTGTTCCAGCCCTTACTGGTGAGCGTGGCAATTGATGAATACAACTGCTCCATGACGCCGATAAGCTTTTTATCGTCTTGCTGTTGTCCGCCATGCGAGAATCGTGGCAGCGTGAAGGAGAGTAACGTCAGATCCATTGCGCGATGCACCGAACCTCGTGTTCTGACCGAGTTGAGAACGATAAGCGCAACCACAACAAGCATCAGGAGTACAACGAGCAGCGCGATAACAACCAAGAAGGTCATAGCGAATTAAGGCGTGGAGTTGAGTTTGTTGCGATTGACCAATTCGTCGTGGAGTTTATCGGTAAGCACATCATGAAGTGCATCGATGATCGCAGGGTTGCCCGTGCGCACCGCTGCCGCAACCGCGTCTTCGACGGAATGGGTGGATGGCCCAAACGCCATCGTGACCAGCTCCTGTACTTGATCGGAAATATCAGGTGATTCCCAAATAGGAAGGTCGTCGGAATTTGAAGCAGGCGTCAGCGCATGTGCCTGCACAGCATCTTCAATCTTAGATCCAATCACCTTCTGCACTTCTTCGCGATCAATAGGCGCGCTCTCCGTTACGCCTAGCGCAGCTCGCCGCACCTGCAGATCTTTTTCCAACTGTGCGATTTGACCGTCGAGACTAGAAGTTGTTTCAACCATATGTCCAAGTATACCACAGCGATGCTCATGTGCGTGTTAATTGCTGTGCTACAATAGTTGATATGAAACGTACTGAACTATTTATTCTTCTCTCGGTGATTGTGATAGCGACGGTGATGCGTCTGTCTGGATTGACGTGGGCACCTCCTGGACTCTACCCCGACGAGGCAATGAACGGCAATAATGCGCTCGAGGCGAATCGCACCGGTGACTACAAAACATTTTATCCTGATAACAACGGTCGCGAGGGTCTCTTCATTAACATTCAAGCGCAGTCAATAAAGTTGCTTGGAAACACGCCTTTTGCACTACGCGTTGTTTCTGCATTGATGGGTATCCTCACTGTCTTGGGGACCTATCTTCTCACGAGAAGGCTATTCGATGATTGGCGCATCGCCGCAATAGCCGCATTCTTTATGGCGACAGGTTTTTGGCACGTTAACTTTTCCCGTATTGGCTTTCGAGCAATTATGGCGCCCCTTCTCACCACGTGGGGCTTTTATTATATGTACCGGGGCATTGAGACGAATAGATTACGCTCGTGGGCTATGGCTGGCGTCGTTTTTGGTCTTGGCTTCCATACCTATATAGCGTATCGCGTGATTCCCGGAGCTATCGCACTCACGCTCATTGCGCTCTGGCTTTCACTACGCGCGGTGTTTCACCACGAGAAATATGTCATTGCCCGACATCAACAATTAGGTGGCGTCGCATTGATGGTTGGCGTCATGCTCCTGACAATTATTCCGATGGTTTCGTATTTCTATGCAAATCCTCAGGATTTCACGGGGCGAACCGGCCAGGTCGCCGTTTGGGCAAGTGATCATCCAGCTCAAGCACTCGCTACGAACGTTGCGAAGACATTGGGTATGTTCTTTGTGAAGGGAGATTCCAATTGGCGCCACAACATGGCTGGCGACCCCGTACTCTTGTGGCCCGTAGCTGCATTCTTTGCGATGGGACTCCTGCACACTATTTGGCGATTCTTTCACTCGTGGAAGCACCGGGGTCATCCGGGACTCGTACAGACAATGCTTTTGTCGTGGTTCTTTGTGGGGCTACTCCCTGCATTTCTTTCCACGGAAGGATCACCGCATGCGCTGCGCGCGCTCATTATTGCTCCAGCGGTTTACATCATGGCCGCTATTGGGTTGCACTGGTGTTACGTGTGGCTGGAACGATGGTATGGGCGTGACGACCACGCAACGGTGTGTCTTCCCTTGCGCTTCATGCCGGGCAGCTGGGGTCATCGCGTTTGCGTCGGTCGTAGTACCCTTATCGTAGCCATTGCGGTTCTATCGGTGCTCGGTGCCATCGGCATTGTCGACGCTCGAAGATATTTTGTTGAGTGGGCACAAAGCTCCGTCGTTGCTGATGAATTCACCGCGCGGTATGTACTGGCCGCACAGAGGCTCATGACCTTACCCCCTTCGGCACTCAAGTACGTCGTCGTACGCAAGGGAGACATCTTAGTCCGCGGAGTTCCGATGTCGAGTCAAACGGTCATGTATCTCACCGACACATGGATGCCCGCCCAACAAAAAGAGAAAAACATCTACTACATTACTGCTGACCAATTTGCGAAGCGCCAATACCCGCGTAACGCAGTCGTACTCGATTTAGATCCCATTAAATGAAATTACCTCAACGCATCGAACTTGTTGCACTGTCGTTGGTACTCATCGCAACGGCGCTTGCCATCAGCAGCTCCATCAATGACGCTCCCATCGTTGATGAAGTGCCTCATATTGGAGCCGGATACTCCTATGTCACGCAAGGTGATATGCGACTGAATCCCGAGCACCCACCGCTCATCAAAGACCTAGCTGGCCTTTCGCTTATCCCACTGCTTGGCTTTTCAAATCCCGCCTTTTCCACGACACCCTGGACGACCGACGTGAATGGTCAGTGGAATTTTGGACGATCCGTGATCTTCCATTCAGGCGTGAATCCAGATGCGATCAAAATGGCCGCACGCATGCCGATGCTACTCGTGTACCTTGTTGCATGCTGGTGCATATGGAAGTGGGCACGGGAGCGCTATGGAGACACATCGGCCCTGATCGCGATCATTCTCTTTGCCTTCTCGCCGACTATTCTGGGGCATGGCAGGCTCGTGACGACCGACATGGGGGCGGCAACTGGTATTTTAGTGTCTACATATTTCTTTATTGCGTATTTGCGCAAACAAACGCGCTCGTCATTCCTGCTCGCATCCCTCACCCTGGGACTCGCGTTATTGGCAAAATTCAACACGGTCCTTCTAGGACCCTACTTCGTTCTCGTTGCGTTTCTTTTTGGTCTCGACGGAGCGTGGAATCGGAGACACGGATGGCTTCGTGCTTCAACATTTGTATTCAAAACAGCTCTCGTGGGAGCGGTTGCATTTGTCGGAGTGGTGTGGCCCGTCTACATCCTTCATACCATTTCGTATCCGGTAGAGCGCCAGCGTTCCGACACCGCTACTATTCTCAATAGCCATCCATCGTCTATCATCAAATCTTCGATTCTCTGGGCATCTGATAAACCTCTGATTCGCGGAGCTGCGCAATGGGCGCTCGGTCTTGCCATGGTGCAGCAGCGCAGCGCTGGGGGCAACACCATCTACTACATGGGAAGCGTTGTCACCGCCGGCGGACCGGGCTATTTCCCAACTGTCTACTTCCTCAAAGAACCACTTGCGTGGTGGATTCTCTTCTCCATGGCGCTCACTGCCTTGGCGTTTCATCACAAGCGACGACCGACGGATCATAAGCGGGGCCATTTCTGGAGTGACAATACCGAAGAATGGGCTTGGACCTTGTGGCTTGTCATCTATTGGACGATTAGCATGCGCAGTACCCTTAATATTGGCGTACGACACCTCCTCCCAATCTATCCATTCACTATCCTGTTTATCGCCGGGAGGCTCGGGGTATTGATCGAATGGTTGCGCGTCCATGATCGACCACGCCTACAATGGTTCTCCCTGGTAATCGCAGGCCTCCTAGGCTGGTACACCTTTGAATCAGTGCGCGTCTGGCCGTCATATCTCTCATACTTCAACCAGCTTGCCGGAGGTCCAGCAGGCGGTCACCGATTTGTAGCAGACAGCAATCTGGATTGGGGGCAGGATATCAAACGACTCGGCTTGTGGATGGATCAAAATGGCATTCCCGCAGTTGCGCTGGATTACTTCGGTTGGTCTGATCCTACGTACTATCTCGGAACGAAATACGTGTACACCACGGGTAGCTATTGGAAGGATGCGAATGATTTTATCAAACGCAACAAGACCGATGGTTGGATTGCGATCTCAGCAACGTTCTATCAAGAGGCAACCAATCGAGCCGAGCCAGGCAAAAGCACTTATCGCTGGCTTATGGACTACGAGCCCGTAGCAGCAATTGGGAACTCAATCTTCGTTTGGCATATTACGGCAAATTAAAACCCCTATGAACTGTTTATAGGGGGAGCTCGGGGCGCGAAACGATCAGCGAGACAATCGCCGTCCCCGAGCACGTCGGCTAAAGAACTACAACGCAGTTGTCACGGTACTCGCTTTTGTCTACCGTGAAATCCAAGGGCACCTTTTCTGAGGCGAATTGCTGCGTGCAATCCTAGAGCCCTGGAATAGACAGATAGTCTGCTATCTTCCTATTTCAAGTCTCCAGTAAAAAGTCCCGGCGGAAGCAGAGATGCGAGAAGAACTCTGCTCCGCCGGAAAGTCATACTACGACGTGGCAGTCATTACTGAGCCGCCGTTCGCGGAGAGATTGCATCTCGCACTCACAATCCCATTCAGGACAATCCCTTTTCACTTGCAATAAGTAAAAGCGAGGATAGCATCGCCGCGGCGCCGATGTAGTTCCGTCCAAGCCCTGACACAAATCAGTACGTGAGAAGTATGGACTTGTGTAAGGGCCGGGGGTGCGTTAACGTTACGCCGTTCGCGCAGCCCCGGGTACGGCTTATTTTATCATTCTAATGGTACAGCCCCAGGGTAGTTACAGCCTTCACTCGGAAGTCGTTCTGTAAAACGCCCTGGAATAAGCCAATAATCGAGAAACTGACGCTTGCTTTCGCTGCGAGAGCTGCCGTGTCTTCTTCTAACGCCCCAGATAATTGATTTCATGGGCTGAATGCTGACTTCGATGTTTCCCGCCTAGGCAGGAAACGAGAGGATTATTGGCTAATTCCAAGGCTTTTTGCAAAGCCGTGGGTATAGAAAGAACATAAGGTATTGAGCCTTATAAAAGAAGTATAGCAAATTGCTTCCTTTTTGTCAATACCTCGCCAGAATCATTACTTGTAGTAGACGCGGCCGCTGGTACGGAGATCCACATACTGTGGCTTCCACGTAGTATCAGTAGCCTTGTCGGCGAGAAAGACGCCCAGCGTATCAATCTGCTCTTGGACGCTCGATTGCGCATCAATCTTCACATCATACCCCTCGATGACCCGGACCGTCATGTCACCAGGTGCTTCCTTTGGAAATGTAATAGTGAGCGGGTGCAGGCCGACAGAAGGAAGATCCCTCTTAACCGTCACCACGGCGTGAAATTCCCGCTGATAGTCCTTTTCCACGAGATCTCGAAGATCCTCCACAAAGAGAAGCAACGGCCCGCGTGACGGGAGCGCCTCGCCCCATCGCGCACCTGATTCATCGAAATATTGGCATCGTGCCGGCTCACACCAGGTCCCGATGGCAGCACGCTCCTGGAGCTCAACCTCCAACGTGTGAGGATATCCTTTTTTCACAGACATCTCTTGTATGATAGGAAATTTCTCACGTAGAAATTGATCAACGCGCGCTGTATTCAGAAAGATGATGTTGCGCGTCGGACGCAGAATGCCGAGCGCTCGCCGCCCAAAGAGCTCATCGAGAGCAGTGTGCACGCCTGTCCTCACAACATCCGACCCGCCCTCGATGGTAATGCTCGTGACGGCAAACACACTCGCTCCAAAGAGTAGCCAGGTGCCAAGGACGACAGTAATAACCGCCGCAACCCCGATGATTGACGCGCGTATTCGTTTTGCTCGCCGATGTGCCCGTGCAATTGCATTGGGAGGCACCTGCGCATTTCGTATCGTGACTGCCATGCGGAACTATCCTTTTATACTGGTCCTGCCGCCCATATAGGGACGAAGCACCTCGGGGATCGTAATAGTGCCATCCTCATTTTGATATTGCTCAGCAATCACCAACGGCCAGCGCGCTGTATTTACGGCAGTACCATTCAGCGTATGAACAAAATCAGTGCCACCATCGGCCGTGCGATACCGAATGCGTAGCCTGCGGGCTTGGTAGTCGGTGCAATTACTCGAGCTGGTTATTTCCCCATATCCGTTCTTCATCACCATCCACGCCTCAACGTCATACTTTCGATACGCAGGACCGCCAAGATCTCCCGTCGGAATATCGATGACCCGATAAGCAAATCCGAGCCCCTCAGCGAGCTTACATTCAATGGCTTTCATTTCTTCATGAAGCGCTTCGCTTTGTTCAGGAGTGCAAAATGCAAACATTTCGAGCTTTGTGAATTGATGGACTCGATAGAGACCCTTTGATTCTCGGCCATACGCCCCCGCTTCGGTTCGGAAGCAATGCGAGAGAGCGAGGTACTTCTTTGGCCCTGCAGAAAGATCGAGTATCTCATCGGCATGATAGCCTCCCATCGTAATTTCGGCAGTACCAATGAGCGATAGATCGGACTGCTCAATCGAATACACCTGCGTCTCTGGTCCACGCGGGTTAAAGCCGATGCCCGTAAGAATCTCATCTCGCGCGAGATCCGGCGTCTCCATGAGCTGATATCCAAATGGCGTCACAACGTCCATCGCGTAGTTCAATAGCGCATGATTGAGTCGGACCATGTCTCCTTGCACAAAATAGAACTTTGATCCTGCGACCTTTGTTGCACGGTCAAAATCAAGCAGTCCCTGCCCCACAAGAAGCTCCTCGTGATCCTTCGGGGTAAACGCATACGTTGGGATGGTGCCACCTTCGAAGAGAGTCTCGAACGCCTCCTCCCCACCACGAGGACTGCTCGGATGTGTTTGATTAGGAACCTGCAACATGAGCACGTTGTACTCAGCCTCCGTCTCCGCTAGTTCTTTTTCGCAGGTGGTTATCGTTGTTCCGAGACTGCGAAGAGCCTCGATTTCCTCAGGGGATGGCTTGCTCTTTGAAGCTTCATTTCGCTTCGCTCGATATTCGCTGATTTGGGTAATCTTCGTTCGACGAGCGACATCGAGTTCCAAAATCCGATCGATATCGACGCGAACATTGCGAACCGAGCAATTCTCTTTCACCTCATCTACATGTGACCGAATGTAATCAATATCAAGCATAATTATTCTTTAGGACGAATTATCGGAAAGAAGGTCGTTTCACGGATTGGTCTATCGAGAAGGAAAGCAAATAATCGTTCTGAGAACGAAAATCCCGCTGTTGGTGGCATCGCAAGCTCCAATGTCGCGACGTAGTCCTCATCCATGCGCTGCGCCTCCTTGTCGCCTGCCTCACCAAGGCGCGCCTGCTCCACAAAACGCTCCCGCTGATCCAAAGGATCATTGAGCTCAGAGAAACCTTTTCCAAGCTCGCTACCGCATGCAACAATTTGAAATCGCTCAACTCTCGTCGGATCGTTCGGGTATCGCTTTGCCAGAGGCTCAATGTCGACAGGAGGCAGCACGAGAAATCCCGGCTCGACGAGCTCAGGACGTACAGATTTCTTGAATATGATATCGATGAGCCTCCCTCGGCCAGCATGTCGAGACGTATCAATACCTTGTTCCTGTGCATAGCTGATTAAATCCCTCTCCGTTGCAGTCGCTAAATCGAGACCGGTGTATTTCTGGAACACCTCGAAATAGTCGATTCGCTTCCAAGGTGAACCCCAATCAATCGTTTGTCCACGATAGGCATGCGTCAATGTTCCGAGCGTTGATTGGATAACGTGCTTAACAAGTCGCTCCACGAATTCCATGAGCTGCTCGTAATCGGTGTAGCTCCAATACATCTCCATAGTCGTGTAATCCTGTAGATGCTCGCGGTCGATGCCCTCATTCCTAAATACACGTCCAATTTCGAACAACTTCTCAAATCCGCCAGTTATGAGCCGCTTCAGATTGAGCTCTGGTGCAATGCGCAAGAACAGATCAATATCGAGCGCATTCATATGCGTTTGGAATGGTTCGGCATCGGCACCGCCCGGTATCAATTCTAGTATAGGAGTCTCGACTTCCATACCACCTTCGTGTGTGAGAAATTCGCGCGTTGCCCTCCAAAATAGCGCCTTTTTTATAAACACCTCACGCTCCCCTTGTCTGGAAATAAAATCAGCAGCACGATTACGGAGTCGCTCTTCTGCATCTTCAATGCCGTGCCATTTTTCAGGTAATGGTCGAACGGACTTCGATAGCATACTCGCGCTGACAACCTGCAAGCTTCGTTCATTGCGTTTGGTCAAGAAGGCCACTCCTCTTGCCTCAATAATATCTCCGACATCAATAACAGATCCAAAAAAATCGTATGATGTGGCGTCCATAGCATCGCGCTTCAACAAAAACTGAATCATCCCCGAACCATCGTCGATATCCAAGAAAAGCAATCCACCATGACCGCGCTGCGCGATGATTCGGCCGGCAAGCACAATCTCTTGTTGCGACTCAACGAACGAGTCAAAGGACTCGATAATTTGAGTAATTCTATGAGTTCTGCTTGAGCTTGATGGGTATGGATTTACTCCAGCGTCACGCAAAAGCGACAACTTCTTGATGCGATCATTTCGAAATTCCTCAAGTGACATAGTGTAATGATGATAGCAAACGCTGCAATAAATGAAAACATCCCGATGTGAGGGATGTTTTCAGATGACGCCCTATTTGACTTCGAGAACGTGATATTCAACTTCCCCTTTCGGTGTATGCACTTTAACGCGCTCGCCCTTCTTAGAACCTAAGAACGCGGAACCAAGAGGTGATTCATTACTGATCTTGCCATTGATGGGGTCTGCCTCTGACGCACCAACGATCATAAATTCGCGATCCGAGCCTGATGACGATACACGAATATGGGACCCAACACTTACCACGCCAGCGACAGTTGGCTTTGAAATGAGGACGGCATTATCGAGAATGATTTTGAGCTCCTCAATTCTACCTTCATTCAGCGATTGAGCTTCTTTCGCCTCCGAATATTCTGCATTTTCGGAAAGGTCACCCTGCTCTTTTGCCTCTTTGATGCGCGCGCTAATATCGATTCGGAGTTGTCCGGTGCGATGTTCGTACTCCTGTTTTAATTTTTCAAGGCCTTCCTTGCTGAAATATTGTTCAACCATGCTCTATATGATTAGGATGAGGGACACTATAGCACAGCGCTCGGCTCTTCGCAAACCACCCAAGGGCTATGGCATAGATACCGGCGTTGGCACGGGAGGCGATGTTGGAGTCGGTGGAATTGGCGACGAAACAACCGCTCTCGAAGAACCAAAATACCAACTGAGGAAATTGTGGGCGGCACGAAGTGCGTAGCCCTGGTTGGACGCGGAACCCTCAATAAGCACCGTGAGGGCAATTTGTGGATTGTCCACGGGCGCAAACAGCGTAACCAGCGAGTTAATGCGCTTTCCCTTCACGACTTCCGCCGTACCAGTCTTCGCAGCTACCGCAACTGGTATATCCTGAAATATCTTCCCAGTACCTTCGGTAACGGTATGTCTCATCGCAACTCTCACTGCTTCGATGACACTCGCCGAAAATGGTAGCATTCCAATCCGTTGTGGTGAATACACGGATACGGTCGACCTCTTCTCATCAACGATCCGATCAGCAAGGCGTGGCTTCCAAAGCGCACCGCCATTGGCAACAGCTGCTATATAGGTGTTAATCCACAGAGGCGTTACCGATAGGTCTCCTTGTCCGATCGAGATATTATACGTATCGCCTTGATACCACTGTTCTTTTTGTGTGCGATATTTCCACGCAGGAGATGGAACAAATCCACTCATTTCGCCCGGTATATCGATGCCAAGCACGGCATCCGCTTTTCCTTCTTTATAATAGTTCGTTAATTTCTCCGCGCCGAGCCCCACAAACGATCCATTGCCACCAGCAATTGTAAAGAAATAGATGTTGCACGAATCCGCGATAGCGCGATTTAAATCAAATGAGCCCGTATCCGGTCGCCAATTCTTGAACACATATGGGTCGTCAGGGTGTGCCGGATTCGGTATCGATATACTGACGCATTGATTGGTCACTATTTGCTGAGGAGTCATTATTCCCTCTTGCAGGCCGACCATGCCGACGAATGGTTTAATCGTAGAACCAGGATTGTACGTTCCACTAATAACACGATTAAACATCGGTCTACTCGTACTCAGGAATAATTTTCGGTAATCATCGGTGGATAGATACCCCGCACCGAATACGTTGTTGTCGTAGAACGGAAAACTTACCATACCAAGAACAGAGCCGTCCCGAGGATCTTGTGCAATAGCCGCAGCCTCGGAGAGACCTGATTCTTGCAATATTTTATACACCGCGCTGAAGAGCTGTTTTTGAATATCTGCATCAACGGTAATCGCCAAGTTCTTCCCTGCGACCGCACCCTGCCCTCCCGATTGTGTGCTTGCATCAAAAATGATCTGTCCATGCTCGCCGCGCAATATGTTTTCATACTCGGCTTCGATTCCTAATCGTCCGATTGTGTCTGACGGCAGATAATAGGGATCGCTCGTCATATCTTGCTTGTTTACCTTGCCTACGTATCCAAGAATAGGTGAAAATTGTTGTCCATCAGTATATTGTCGCTTCGTATTTGTTATGACGGAAAAACCATCAGGCGTGCTGCCCGATAGCGCGAGCACTTGAGCGCGCGAGATGTCCGTCGCCAAAAAGAATACCGCTCCTTTTCGAATGCCATCCTCGATAGAAAGCGCCACTTGCTCAGCAGGAACTTCGAGCACATGCGAGAGAATATCTAATCCACTGATGGCTCCTGAATCATCGCGCTGTATACGCCTTGAAATAGCAATGAGATCGAAGCTAGGTACATTTTGAACAAGAGGGATGCCACCACGATCTAGAATTATCCCACGCGGTGGCGGCACCGTCACATTCACAGTTCGATTACGAAAACTGATCAGTGAGAAGTAGTCGTATCGCCCAATCGATAATCTTCCATTCGAGAATATGAGAATGCCAACGAGAAACGCCACGGCAAGTGTGAGCGCGTGAAAAGCCCGATCAGACACGGGTATCTCGACCGTAGAATGCATACTATGCACATCTACGAGTGTTTCCTCGGGAGCGACCCAATCGTCGCGCTCAGGATTAACCCTGTATTCGCGCCTTCTAAATATCATAGCTAGATTCCATATGATATCATGCGTCGGAACGGAATGTCGGACCAACGCATGGCGAGCAGCGAACATGATGAACTTACCAGAAATACCCACAGCACGTCGCTCGTACATGCGCCACTGAAGTATAGCCCGAACATTGAAGGACCGTAGAGCACTCGATCGGATACAATACTACCCAGCAGGGTAAGCTCATAGATTACATATGCCACTGCCACGTTCATCGCAGCTGCACCAGGAGACCACCCACCCTGCAGCGCCCAAGCATCTACATGGATAAAACGCTGCATGACTCGCACCAGGCCACCGACTGCCAATAATGACATAGAAATAACGCCAACGGGAAATCCATAAATCGCCTCAAAGAATACCGCACCGACGACAAGAGTAAGCAGCCTATTTGTCGTTAACCCTCGATACACTAACCACGTACACGAAATGCTCACTATGACGTATGTCCCCACCGGATGCAGAAACGGAGAAAGTAGCGCACCTACCACAACACCGCTCCATGCTAACTTAGCGAATACGCGCGACAGCATCATGGTCTCAAGATGAACACGTCCCCTCGTACATTCGGAGCAACTGCAGGTGAGACGCGAATCGATTGAAATAATGTTACCGCTTCGCTATCCACGGAATGGACCGTTCCAATAACGATACCTTCTGGAAATCGATCATCACCACTCGTGATCAACGAAGCACCCTGGACTATAGCTTCATCTTTTTGAACAAGATCGAGAATGATTTTATGAGGGCTCGTGGATCGTACTAAGCCCGCCACCTCGCTCTGAAATATTTTTGCCGTCACTTGAAAGCTCGCATCCCCGAGCGCAGTCACCATTGCATAATGGCCATACACGGCACCAATAGTGCCAATCAATTCATTGTGTGGCGTGACAACGATGTCGTCGACAGCAACGCCGTCATCGCTTCCCCGGTTGATAATTATTTCATTACGTCCTCCGGCACGAGCGTACGTGAAGACACTCCCCACTCCCAATGGTTGCGCATACCGCTCTCGTAGAACTATGGCATCGCGAAGATTCTTGATGGTACCTTCGAGCGCCTCTTCTCGGGCCTTCGCAGCAAGAAGATCGCGCCGTGCATCATCTAGTTCACGTCGCACCGTCGTGGCATCGAATCGCATCGTAAGGAGCGCAAGCAGCTGAGCGACTCGTGAATCACGCATGGAAAGATGGGAACCTACCGAACTCGACATCGCGGTTATCCAGGAGAATAGACGCCCACGTAAAAACCATGCGTTACAAACTACCGCACCAACAAGTATCAGCATAGCGGCTGTTCGCAAAGAGGTGGATCGCGCCATATAACATCATGAACGATACGACTCCTCCTGACGCGCCAAAAGTATAGGTCGTAGTTGTTCAAGATTTTCGAGCACCATGCCACACCCACGAACAACTGCAGTTAGCGGATCCGCAACCGGCTGAACGAGTAATTTTGTTTCTCGCGCTATAAGCGTATCAAGGCCTCGGATGAGAGCTCCTCCGCCCGCAATTGCTATGGGGCGGTTTATCAAATCAGCAGTGAGCTCTGGTGGCGTTTCCTCAATCGTGTTTCTCACGGCGCGCACGATGCTTTTTATAGAACGACTCATCGCACCGCGTATTTCCTGCGACGTGATCGATAGCTCCCGAGGCAGTCCCGACACGAGATCACGTCCTCGCACCGGCAACTCCAGCTCCTCTTCCAGTGTCCATGCCGAGCCGAGGGACACTTTTACATTTTCACCCGTTGCTTCACCGATGAGTAAGTTTTTCTCTTCACGCAAAAAACGAATAATATCATCAGTTAGCTTATCTCCAGCGATTCGCAAAGAACGAGATGAAATCCGTCCTCCCATCGAGATAACGGCAACCTCAGTCGTTCCACCTCCAATATCAACAATCACATTGGGTACTGCATCTTGGATCGGCAATCGCGCGCCGAGAGCAGCTGCCATTGGCTCCTCGATGAGATACACCTCTCTGGCGCCAGCGTTATAGGTTGCGTCCTGCACAGCTCGTCGTTCAACCTCGGTAACCCCCGATGGGATTCCGATGACTACACGTGGTCGGGGCATAATCGACCACGCGCCCGTATGTACGCGATCGATAAAATACTTCAGCATCTGCTCAGTAACCTCGAAATCAGATACGACTCCGTTCACAAGCGGCCTCGTCACGGTTATGTGTCCCGGCGTCCTACCTATCATGCGACGAGCTTCAGTTCCAATGGCAAGTATCTTTCCCGTTTTTTGGTTAAGCGCCACGATGCTTGGCTCATTGATCACGATGCCCTTGTCGCGCACATACACAAGGGTGTTCGCAGTACCCAAATCAATACCAATGTCTTTTGACCACATTCCAAAGAGATTCTTGAACATATCGACACTGTACCCTACCAGAAAGTGGCCATCATCTAAAGTTGACTTTTGATGGTTTTAGCGTATATTCACACCTCAGCAGGAGGTATATTCATTGACAACAGCAGGACCGGAACTGGAAGAATTCCAGCTTGGACCCGACATTGAATTCACCGAGCGTATGGCAGCATACTCGATGATCGAAACCACGGCACTCATCGCGTGCATTTCGCTGATTCTCGCATACGCAGTAAGCGCCTCACTGCAATGGGTGACAGTAGGCTGCGGACTCATACTCCTCGTTCGTGAACTCTACCGACGGTCCCGACTTGATCACACAGCGAATCATCTGGTCAGAGCAAGGTTCCTGAGTAATCGGATATCGTTCTTTGGGGCGTTGTCCGGCCTAGGTCTTGCAAGTATGCAAGGTGAATTTAGACTGCCCTTCATACTAGCATGCGCCGTTCTCACATCGACCACCATTTTCTTGTTTGCGCAACGTGATCAGCGGACGCGTATTACGCTATTGTACGCAATCCAAGTGGTTGGAACGTACCTACTTGTTAGCACTAGCACAAGCGCATAAACAAACCCCGAGTTTCCTCGGGGTTTTTGTTTTCAATTAATAGCTCTGTGCAAAGAGCCAGTGTCTATGCGCCGCCGAGCCACATTTTATACACGTTGCCTCAACGTGCTCATCGATACGACTTAGCTCAAGCACCCTCGGAGTCGCCTTCGAAGCCTCCTTAATCAAAGCCTCGCAATCGGCATTTTCACACCATGGAGCGCGAATAAACATTTTTTTATTCGTCATAATCTCCATGAATTCCTCCCAAGTAGCCACATCGCTCGTGAGCGACAGCTTTGCTGCGTCACTTCGCTCAAGCAATGATGACTGCATATCTGTAAGAAGCGCCTGAACCCGCTCGACTACGTCCGAGTCAGAAATTGTCGTCTTTGCAAAAGTATCTCGACGCACAGCCGTGACGGTTCGACTTTCAGCCTCACGAGCTCCGACTTCTAATCTGATCGGCGTACCAGCAAGTTCATGCTCATTAATTCGAAAACCCATAGTATGCTCGAAGTCATCATCGAGCTGTACTCGAACCCCAGCGCTCGCCAAGCGCTCGACTATGCTCGCTGCATACGCAACTGCCTGGGCTTGTTTTTCCTGATCTTTCCCGCCGAGAGCCAATACAACAACTTGCTTCGGAGCAACCCGCGGAGGAAGAATAAGCCCAGCATCGTCACCATGCACAAAAATCAAACCACCGATTGAACGCGTCGAAAGACCCCAGCTTGTTTGATGCGCCGTTGTTTGGCCCCCTTCTTTATTCTGATATGTGACATTAAACACTTCAGCAAAATGAGTACCGAGATAATGGCTCGTCGCAGCCTGCAATGCTTTTCCGTCTGGTAAGACAATCTCAACTGAATACGTCCTATCAGCACCAGCAAACTTCTCTGCTGAACTCTTCAAGCCGATGTAAGGCGAGATTGCAAATTCCTCTTCATAAAACCGCCTGTACCAGGTGAGCGCGCGCAATACCATCTCCATGGCATCAGACTCATCTGCGTGCACGGTATGCCCTTCTTGCCACAAAAACTCACTCGTTCGAAGAAATGGGTACGTACGTTTTTCCCAACGAACGACATTACACCACTGATTAATCTTCAGAGGCAAATCGCGCCATGATTGAATCCAGTCCGAAAATGTTGCGTACATGATTGTCTCTGATGTAGGTCGAATGGCGAGAGGCTCTGCGAGCTCCTCTCCTCCTCCATGAGTAACTACGGCCAACTCCGGTGAGAATCCCGCAACGTGCTCTTTCTCACGCTGTAAATAACTCATCGGAATGAGGAGTGGGAAGTAGACGTTTTGCACGCCGTCAGCCTTAAACCAACTATCGAGTACTAACTGCACTCGCTCCCAAATGGCATAGCCACGAGGCTTTATAATCATGCACCCTTTCACTGGAGCATATTCAGCGAGTCCAGCTCGAGCAACGACGTCACTATACCATTCAGCAATATTCTCACTCTTTTTCGTTAGTGCTTTTTTTTCAAATGTAGGCATTTTAGAATAGTTTTATGACGTCCTTAATTGTTACCGCCACCATCAGCACGAGAAGCACCATGAAACCCAATGCGTGAATGGTGCGCTCTGTTGATTCGCGCAATGATTTTCCGCGAAGCTTCTGCGCGATAATCATCACCGCCCGACCTCCATCAAGCGCTGGAAAAGGCAATACATTAAGCACCGCTAAATTCACTGAAATCATCGCCATAAATTGAAGCAAATAAGTGAACCCCACGCGAGCGGCTTGTCCCGTCATCGAGGCAATACCGATAGGACCGGAAATATCAGCTCCGAGACTGCCGGTGCGAAATAGCGAGGCTAGTAGTCCACCGTATCCAACAAGCGTCGCTGTAAAGAGGTGCCACGTATCAACCACACCCAACCACATACTCTGGTACCACGGATATCGGACCACGCCAGTACGCGCTAGTGAAATGCCGATGGGTCCTTCGTTTGGATTCGAAGAAGAGCGTAACGCTAGAGGGAGATCCACGGTATCAGCTCCTCTTCGAATCGTGATGATCACCGATGCATCCATGTGACTGTATGCAAACTTCTGAACATCTTCCGGAGTCGCAATTCGCTCTAGCACAGAGCGATCGGTTTGCTTGAAACCGAGAATCTCATCTAAGGGACGTAAACCGGCACGCTCCGCAGGGCTCGACTGCAACACTTGAATAATTTGAACTTTCACATCTCTTGCGCGAGCAGCCATGTCCTCATCAAAGATCCCAACTCGAAGACCCCCGAAATTGCATATCACGAGCAAAACAGCCGCCAACACTAGATTCATTGCAACACCGGCGAAGACGACAGCGAGCTGCGACCAGAATCCTGCAAATCCAAAACTACCTGGTGCAGTACGTTGCTCGCCCTCTTCACCGAAGATACGGACAAATCCGCCAAAAAGTATCGCGTTAATGCTATAGATTGTACCGTTGTGCTGAAAACTCCACAGTCGAGGTGGGAATCCAAGCCCAAACTCCTCTACCTTCATCCCTGTTTTCTTTGCAACAATAAAATGCCCCGCTTCATGCACGAGCACAAGAACCGACAGAACGAGAATAAATACAATAAAGGTGAACATGCTACACGCTCATGAGCTCAGACTCTTTCTTCTTAGCGATATCATCAAGCTTTCCGTTGTACTCATCAACTATTTTTTGCAGCTGCTCTTTTGCGCGGTGCACATCATCTTCACGTGCAGTCTTTTCTTTTACGGCGGACTGCACCTTCTTGAGAATATCTTCACGCAATTGGCGCACTCGAATTCGAGCTTCTTCGGTCTTCGTACCGAGTAGTTTTGTATACTCAAGACGACGCTCTTGTGTTAGCGCCGGAACCGTGAGGCGGACGGCAACCCCATCAACCACAGGAGAAAGTTGCAATGACGAGTCGCGGATTCCCTTTTCGATTGCCGCAAGAGCGCCCTTGTCCCATGGCTGTATTGCGATACTTCGGGGATCAGGAGTGCTAATGGCTGCGACTTCCTTGATGCGCAAGGGAGTCCCCATATAATCAATCACAATATCAGAAACCATGTCAGGATTTGCACGTCCCGTACGAATTGACGTGGCTTCGTTTTGTAGCCACTCGATAATCGCTTCAAGGTCTTTACGACGGTCTTTGATGAGTTGTTCAATCATAATCAATGAATACTACCATGAAATACGAGGTAATTCCAGCGCAAAAGCATCAAGGGCCAATCGTTTATTATTCTTTGACTCGCTCAGATGAGCAACAACGCTTATGAGTGAGCGCACAAGCACAGCACTTGACGCATCCTCTAGCATTCTCTTCCGTGCCAATGTGAGCCACCACAAAATAACCTCCCCAGTTCGCTCACGTTCAGCAAGCTGCTTCGTATACAGCAAGCGCTCCGCAATGGGTTGCGCGCAAAACAACTTCAACTCCTCACTGGCTTTCGTTATGTCACGCATCACATCGCCACGCACACATTGCAATGCGTATCCAGGTCGCCCCAAAGCAATAGAACTCACGAGCTGGATATCGATCTCTTGAAGGTGAGCAGCCCGTAAGACTTCACGAACGTCATTATCTGGCAGCAGAGAAAATTCTATTTGAAAACATCGTGATAGTATCGTCGAGATAATCGCTCGCGGAAACGATGAGATCAGAAACACGGACACATACGGTGGGGTCTCCTCGAGTAACTTCAAGAGAGCGTTTGCCGCTTCATCGCTCAATTTTTCAGCATCATCAATGACGGCAATTTTGTGCACGCCATATAGCGGCCGCTGATATGCCCACCGTTTTAGTCGCAAGGCATCGTCGATGGAGATATCCGTTATCTTGCCAGTATCCTTACTAGTCCCGGTCATCAAAAACATGTAATCGGGATTGTTCGCAATATCACTATCCGTACGCAATACATGTCTCGCAACATCGTGGGCAAACATTTTCTTGCCGATTCCCGACTCTCCGCTCAGTAAATAGACACCTGAAAGCTTCCCTTTTTTCAGAATTTCTTCCAACAGATTCTTTTGTTGCGTGTGACCATAGACGCTCCACTGCATACACTGAATCTACCACGAGTACAGCAAAATGAAACTATCCCAACAACGTCTGTGCAATCCGCTGTGCTGCGTCGACATGCGCAAATTCCTTAATCCGCAACGCCACACCAGGGTACACCAAGGGATCAAGAAGTCGCTGTACTTGTGAAATCAACACTTGACCACTCAGATTCGCGCCGTCCATGACAACAGCACCGAATCCAGAAAGCTCTTGAGCATTCCGAGCTTGGTGATCGCTCGCAGACCCCACCAGCGGGATAATTATCATGGGCTTTGAGAGATATGATAGCTCCGTAAGCATCCCCGCTGAACCACGCGTTATGGCAATATCGCATGCCCCATACGCTGTAGCGAGCTGACCCTGATCAAGGAAGGGGTAGACTCGGTAGTGCGCAGCAATAAGCGGAGCAAACGTACTCTCCCCTTCTTTCATAAGCGTTTCGATAGCCTGACGAACGGACTCGAAATTCCTATCTCCAGTTTGATGAATTATCTGATAGTTTTTTTGAAGCAATGAAACAAGCACCTCTAAGATCAGGTCATTGAGTTGCTGCGCTCCAGAAGAACTTCCGGTCACAAAAATGGTTTTCTTAGTTGGGTCGAGCTTGAGCGCCGATTGCGCGAGTCCACGATCAACGCAACACAGTTCTGTTCGAAATGGATTGCCAACCAATAACGTGGAGCAACCTAATTTCTTAAAATAGCCATCTGAACTTGGAAACGATGTAAAGACGAGCTGACTTCTTTTGGCGAGCATGCGATTAGCCAAACCCGGGATTGCGTCCGATTCGTGTAGATACACCGGTATCCTATACAGTCGTGCCGCCAAGACTGGAAATACACACGTATACCCTCCCTTTGCAAAAACCACATCCGGCATATAGAGCCACATCCGGACCAGAGATTGAACAAGAGCGATGGGCGCCTTAAAAATATCGAGGAGATTCCCTATGCTCGAGTAGCGACGTAATTTAGGGGCAATGATCTGAATATACCCGATACCTGCCTCTCGAGCCGCACGCTCGAGTAGTGGGCCATCACCCATCAAGCAAACACTCACTTCTTTCTCAAGTGAAACCAGCGCTCGCGCAACTGCAATGAGCGGATAGATATGTCCACCAGTGCCCCCACCAACAAGTAGAACACGTTTGCTCATGGCTTGTCTGGTAATGATTTGACACCGCCTCGTGGTACGGCTTTTCGAAGATCGTGAAATATTCGCACCTGCAAGGCTGCACCCAGAATGGCGAAGACGCCACCAAGCGTAAAAGCAGCATCGAATCCAAAGTGCGTAACGACGATACCGGAAATAGCGGCCGCGCTTGCGCCGCTAACGCCAATAGCGACGGACTCCATCGACCATTCTACATTTTCCTTCATTGCATCGATATGTCGCGTAAATATCGCATACCACGGCGGCACTGCGAGCGCTGTACCAATTCCAAAGAACGCCTGAATGACATAGATGTGGTTTGCCTCGGATGCAAACAAATACATAAATGGAGTGAGCGCAATCAGGAAGCTGCCCGTTATCATACTGTAGTAATCGTCATACTCTCCGTGATTCTTATCGAGCCAGCGCGCCACAGGTATCTGAAGAACCGCCTTCACAATTTGAGCGATTGCAGCTGCAAATCCTACAACCTCAATGCTGCCGTTATTGATTTGACCCGTGACATACACCGCAAACACCGGTGCAAAAACTGAAAAGCCTGCGTTGATGAGGAAATCACTTGTGATAAGAATTCGTATCGTATGGCTAATACGCATATGGTCTTAGTATATCAGAAAGCCGCCTATCGTGGCGGCTAGACTGTGTATGAAACCGGAGCTAACGGGACGGCAGACGAGGAACACCCCACCCCGTAGCGCTATCATCACCAATCGGACCGATATCCCGCGAAAGCTCGTGAAGGTATGTTCGCGTCGCCTGAGACTCAAGTCGAGCATTTCGTTGCCATACGAGAGCAGCTAAGCCAACCACATGAGGCGCCGCCATGGAGGAACCCGATAATATTGCATAGCCCCCATCGCGAAAAGTTGACTCGATATTTACTCCAGGTGCCGCGAATTCGATATCGCCATTTTCAGGTACATACGATTCCGTGGTTTCATTAAAACCGCGTGAGGAAAATTCAGCAGAATGATCATCGGAATCGATAGCTCCGACTGATACGACTCGGGAATCCCTCGCTGGCCAGTCAATGCTTTCCTTGTAGGGACCGTCATTGCCTGCAGGCGCTACGATCATAACGTCGTGATCAGTGGCGTAGCCGATAGCATCGGATATCATCGAGCTCTGAGCCTCTCCACCCATACCCAATAAGACAATGTTTGCTCCCTCGTCTACCGCGTGAGTGATTGCAACGGCAATATCATCGGAAAGACAAACACCGGAAGAAGCACACACGCGGTACGCAGAAATACTTGCCTGAGGAGCAAACCCATAAATGCCCTTGCCGTTAATTCCACCATTTGCAGAAATCACACCAGCCATATGCGTTCCATGCCCATTACCATCATCGCATTGATTATCAAGAAACGCCTTCACGGGGTCAGTGACATCGAAACATCCATCGATAACACCCTTCAAATCAGGATGCTCGCGATCAACGCCGGTATCAAGAATAGCAATAGAAACCCCAGAACCTCCTTGCGAAGAGGATTTGCCCGAATCACCGATGAGAGAACTCACTCCCCAAGGCACACCCTGTGTGGGCATCATCCGTGGAGTCGGTGTAGATGAGGGCTGGACGTCTGAAAGAATGTAATACTTTTTTACCGGAATGGGCTTCAATCCGGCTAGCTTCGCAATGCGAACCTGAAGATCGCTTAAGTCCGCGGTAAAGCCATCGGAGAACACGTGCCGAGCGCTCATTGCATTACGCCAAAAAGCACGATTCGTTGTTATATAGTAACGATTCGAAGCTCCGGCTGACGCTACAGCAATGCCTGGCGCGAGAAAAAATACCGTAATTACTAGCAAAAGTGAGGATATCCCCTTATTCATATCTTTCCGTATAGTAGCACAAAGTCGCCACGGCAACAATCCACCACTGACTAAGCTTCCTCGCTCTTTGGAGTGCAGTCATACGATTTTAGAACCGAAAAATCCTCCAAAAGAACCGCTTTCGTTGAAGCATTATAGACTGACACCGCTGGGTGATACTGCGGGATAATCCGGATGCGACCATACGCTGCCATTGCCTCAAACACTCGGCCGTGCATGACACTGATTGGTCGCAACAATTCATGTAGTCCAAACAGCTGCATGATATATCCCATGGCATATCGCCCAAGCGGAACAAGAATCTCTGGCTGAATGATGGCAATTTGACGGTCAAGAAAGGGTCCATACGCATCAATCTCAGCGGGAACCGGGTCTCGATTATGAGGCGGCCTATCTTTCACGATATTCGTTATGTAGACGTCTTTTCGATCAACTTCGACCGATGCAAGAAGTTGATCAAGTATCTTTCCGGCAGCGCCAACAAACGGCCTCCCTGATGCAGCTTCGTTACGCCCCGGTGCCTCACCGATAAACATGACTCGCGCCCAATGACTCCCCTCCCCAATGACAGGATGTCGTTTATTCTCGGTGCGCTCTGCATACAGCGGAGAAGTCGAAAGCGCAAGAATTTCTTCTTTAATTTTTCGAAGCTCTTCAGTCCGATCTACGTACATATTCGACATCCTAACGTTCTGAGGCACCAGCAGCAAGCGCTAAGACACCCCACCACAATAACCTCCCCTGCTGAATCGTAAAAAAGAAGTGATCCATGGTGCCAGTGAGCATCACAGCACCAACGAGAATAAGAAGCCCCCTACGGACGACCGCCCCCTGAGAATACGTCACCGTATGCGCTCGAACAACATCGAAGAGAACAATACCAAGAGCGATAACACCGAGCACCCCCATCTCTGCATACGTCAGAAGGAAAATATTATGCACAGGCGCCACAAGGTACGGTGATAGCGTAGGATTCGAATTTGCAAGCCACGTTGTAAAGTTACCGATGCCGACGCCGATCCAATGGACTTCTGCCGTGAGCGGCTCGTGAAGAGATAGTGACTCTACTGCATAATACTTCCGCATCTGTAGCGCTTCATTCGAGCCTTGCACCGTGGCACGAGCAAGCACGAGCGGCCAAGCAAACGTCAGAAACGCAACAGTCGATATGAGCGTCGTAATCAGGATGCGAGAAATCGCCTTACTGCCACCCCGGAGAATCACCATCGCAAATAATGTTGTAGTCGCCAGCATCCAAACCGCAATACTAGTGCGCGAGAAGGTAACAAATAGCCCACAAAGTAAAATGCTATACGCGAGGGGCCAAACCCATCGCATCGGATGCCGATGAGAATCGTGTCGCATCCATAACCACATACACATCCAAAGACTTATCACGAGATACATCGCCAGGACATTCGGATGAGGCAGCGACCCGTATGCGCGCAATATCTTTTCTCCTGATGATGCGTAAAATACAGCAACGCCGTGCATATCAACACGTAGCAACGTCTCTCCTACGATACGCAATCCAATGTCATGCTGGGCAAGAAACTGTGCAATGCCAAGCATGGATTGACTCATCGCCCCTATGACGAACGCAAGCGCGGACCAATCATGGCTAAATCTATTCCATGCATATCGACGAAGATACAGAAAGAATAAAATGCCCTGCAATAATCGAGTAAGCTGATACACACCGATTGAAAGCACAGGAGCATCGACCAATGAAATGCACGCCGCAGCAATCAGTAATGCGAAACGCCATTGTGTACGCCAGGATATGACTAGCCTAGAAAAGAAACCTCTCGCTCCAGCAAACACGAGAAGGACGAACATAAGAATGTCAGTCCCGTACAGACTCATCGAGCACCACTCCTGAAACACCGTGTCAGCCTGCCAAAGAACGACGCGAGTTTGCCACGCAAGGACTCCTAAAAAAACATACCATATCCATCGCTCCGCACGCTCAGCGTTGAACATCATCGAATAAGCACCTCCATCAACACTCCCGCCATAAATACTAGAGCGATCAGCATGACAACCCCGCTGGGGAGCGTCGAGGCAAATTCAGGATTTCGTTGCGGAGCTTTTCTCGCTCGAAGATATGCAAACAGCAACAATGCAGTCTGGATACCGACGGCAACCGAACCAACAAGACCAATGATGTCGATAAAATTTCTAAAGCCACTTAGATACAAAGCAATTGGCGGGACGATGGCGAGAGCCCAGGCAGCGCCCTTCTTTTGGGAGTACTCAATGTGAAATGTCTCAAAAAGTATCGTTCCGAGCGCAATATACGACGTACCGACGGTGAGCAACCCCAGCAGTGAACCTATAACAAGCACGCGCGACCCTAAGAAATGAGACAAGCCGGCTATCGCCGCCGGAGACGTAACTTCACCACTAACACCCACGACAAGCATCGCGAAAAGGAAATAGATGCACGCTACAAATATCATCGCCATACGGATCGATCGCTTCAGTAGCCGCTCGCTTCCGGCAAGTACTTGGCGCTGAAGCGGAATGGCAGAAAATCCGGATAGAGAAAACAGCAGCACACCATATGGCAGATACCAAAAATGGGCCGTCGTGCCGCTATAGTTTGCACTATCGATACTGTGCACTCCATATGCGACCATCGAAAAAATTGCGAGCGTATACGCAGCAATGACAACTAGCTCTACTCTTGCTATGGATCGTAGCCGAAGCAACCAAACGGTCGAAAGCACCAATGCGAACACAACTCCGTACCAGGCTGCTTCGAGACGAATATAGTATGAAAATATCGTCTGGAGAAACTCACCCGCAAGAATACAATATGCGAGCAACGCACCGAAGAGCGATAGAACGTGCACAACAACGGAAAGGCGACGGGGAATCTCACCAAGCCAGACTGAGACGTACCCAGGTATCTGGTGCACACCACTCGTGGAAAGAACGAGTTCCGCAAGGAGTACATGAAAAAGGCCGACGAGCAACGTCAAAGCAACAAGCCACATCGTTCCTATAAAAAATCCAGCCTTCGCAAATGCAAACGGAATACCAAATAGACCCGCGCCAATCATCGCACTTACCAAGAGTGCTGTTGCCTGATAGAACTTCAGGGATGGTCCGATCGGAGTAGACATGCCGTCATTGTACCTCGCCTCACTTCGCCTGACAAAAAAAGGAGCGGCTCCATTGCCGCTCCTTTTTTGAATTAACTCTTCTTTCCACCACTGCGCTTACGTAGCGCAAGCTCAAGCACTTCATCAACATGAGAAACGAATTCAAATGTAAGTTTCTTTTTAACTTCGTTGGGCATCTCGCTCATATCCCGTTTATTTTCCATTGGCACTATAACTCTCTTCATCCCAGCACGTAGTGCCGCGAGTGCCTTTTCTTTTAGGCCGCCAATCTCCATAACCTTCCCCCGCAAGGTAACCTCCCCCGTCATCGCAATTTCACGACGAACAGGCCAGCCCATAAAGAGTGAAACAAGCGCCGTGGTCAGTGCAATACCTGCCGAGGGGCCATCCTTTTTCACTGCGCCGCTTGGTATATGAATATGCAGATCCTCACGAGACATATCGACTTCAACGCCGTGGCGAGCCGACCATGCTCGAGCAAACGAGAGAGCTGCTTGTGCGCTTTCACGCATAACATCACCGAGCTGCCCTGTAAGCACAAGCTTACCTTTGCCAGGCATTCTGGTCACTTCGATAGGAAATACCTCTCCACCGACAGGGGTCCATCCAAGCCCTGTGACGACTCCAATTTGATCCGTCTGCTCCCCCTGCTGATGCATGTAACGCTCAGCACCAAGGAAATCAGCAAGCTCAGATACGAGCACGGCCGTTTTTTTCTGCCTCTTCTCCTCCACGATGGCACGCGTCACTTTGCGAACAACGGTATTGAGCAGCCGAGCAAGCTCGCGCACGCCAGCCTCTCTCGTCCAATCGCGAATTATTTTTAGCAGGACCGCATCTGCAATACGAACGTCCTCTTTTTTAAGCCCATGATCTCCGAGTGCTTTTGCCCACAAGAAATTTTTGGCAATGTTGAGTTTTTCCGTCTCCGTATAACCTGGAAAATCAATAATTTCCAATCGATCGCGTAACGCAGCCGGTATCGTCTCCAATGAATTCGCTGTTGCGACAAATAGCACATCGGAAAGATCCAGAGGCATCTCAAGGTAGTGGTCCGAAAATGCATTATTTTGCTGAGGATCGAGCGCCTCAAGAAGTGCCGAGCTCGGGTCACCCCTAAAATCAGCTCCCAATTTGTCGATTTCGTCCAGAAGGAATACCGGGTTACGAACTTTGACAGTATGAATCCCTTGCACAATGCGTCCTGGCATAGCGCCAACATAGGTTCTTCGATGACCTCGTATTTCAGCTTCGTCCCGAATACCACCCAGAGAGATACGCGCAAACTTCCGCCCAAGAGCCCTTGCAATGCTCTGGCCGATACTCGTCTTCCCTGTTCCAGGAGGACCGTAGAAACATAATATTGGCCCGCGTAGCTTGCCAACTTGCTTCTGGACCGCGAGATACTCGAGTATTCTATCCTTTACCTTCTCCAAGCCGGCATGGTCTTCATCAAGAATTTTCTTTGAAAGCTTTAAATCAATTTTATCTTTCGTCGTCTCGCTCCAAGGCAATTCAATGAGCCAATCAAGATAGGTGCGTATATAAGAAACTTCGGGACTCATTGGGGGCATCTTCGTGAGCCGCCCAAACTCTTTCATCGCCTTTTCGTGTACAGCTTGAGGCATTTTTGCATCCTCGATTTTCTTCTTCAACCCATCAAGTTCATCGCGATCCTCATCGACTCCCAGTTCTTTTTCGATGCTTTTCAATTGCTCTCGCAAAAAGAATTCCTTTTGCATTCTTCCAATCTTTCTCTTCGTTTCTTTTGCTAGATTCTTTTCTGCCTCCAGAACCTCCATTTCACGAGAGAGGTATATATTGAGCTGACGCAACGCGTCACCGTGACCCCGCATCTCAAGTATTTCCTGCTGCTGTTGCATGTCTAAATTAAGATTCGCTGCAACAAGTCCGACAATTTGCTCAGCGTCACGAAGTTGCGTCATGAGATACACAACCTCGGGTAAAATTGCAGGAAATGATCTCACTTCAGCGACGTGTTTAAATTGCTCCAGGACCCGCCGAAGCAACGCGGAGTTTTCGGGGCTTTCCATAGAATCAATCGATTCCACCGTCGTCGCGCGTACCTGAATATATGGAGCGAACCCAACGTACTGAGTAATGCGAGCACGACTCAAGCCTTCGACATCGACTTTTGCGGATCCATCCGGGAGTCGTACGACTGAAATAATCTTTCCAACAGTTCCAACTGAAAATAGATCGTTTTCACCGATATCATCTTCTATATTTTTCTGCGTCACAAAGAGAACTAGACGATCGGACGCAAGCGATGCCTCCAAAGCCGCAATCGATTTTGGTCGCTGCACAATCAGCGGAATAACCACCTTCGGAAATAGAACCGTATTCTTGAGCGCAATCAATGGTACCTGATCGCTCAAATTTGATGTGGGATGTGTGCGTAATTCACTCATAGAGGTGCAGGATACCAAATTTTGGCACTCAGCGCAAGTGAGTGCCAGCTATAAAAGCCATTCATTTATAGCTCAAATGACTGTCCCAAGGTGGGAACAACCGCATCCACGCGCAGTTCCCGTCTCGCGCGTTCCGCAAGCGCGTTCGAAGACTCAAGCTCACCCTGAACGACAAAGCACTTCTTAAGGGAGCTACCCTGGTTTGCTTGACGAATATACTCCATTAAGCCGTTTTGATCGGCATGCGCAGAGTAGGCACCAATTGCATGCACATGGCAACGCACTGGAACATCCTGCCCAAATATCGAAACAACCTTTTCTCCATCCAAAATTCGGCGACCGAGGGAGCCTTGCACTTGATATCCGATAAAGAGGATTGTGTTTCTACTGTCAGAAAGATATCGAAGCTCATGATGCAGAATCCTACCCCCCGTGCTCATACCAGATCCTGCAATAATTATTTTAGGTGCCGAAATATCATTGATATGCTTTGACTGCTGAACATCTCCCGTAAACGTAAGCCACGGAAAATTAAATATTCCCTGGTTGTCCTTTAGGATTCTACGAGCTCCTTCATTGAAATACGTTGAAAACCGACCATACTCTTTCGTGATGTGTATTGCTAGCGGACTATCAAGAAAAACCGGCATCTTCGGAAGCTTTCCTTGCTCAAAGAAGGCATCGAGCTCCACTAGCAACTCCTGTGTTCGCTCGACAGCAAACGAAGGTATCATGAGGACGCCGTTTCTTTTGTACGTCTCCAATATCACTTCAAGTAATCTCGTGTTGCGCTCGGATCTCGCTTCATGTAATCGACTGCCGTACGCAGACTCCACGAGCATATAGTCGACGCCTCGAACATAGTCAATATCTTGCAATAATATCGAAGGCTGATTTCCAATATCACCAGGAAAAACAATACGTTTTTCAACTCCGTTATCTTGCACTATAAATTCCCAAGCAGTGGATCCAAGAACATGCCCCGAGTCGTGGCCTTGCACAACGACGCTTGCATTGAGCTTCAGGCGTTGGCGGTAGGAAACGCCTCGAAATAGAGCGAGCGATCGCTCAAGATCCTCGCGATCATACATTGGAGCATAATTAAAATTGCGAGCCTCCGTTACCACTTTATCGAGCGTATCCGGAAGAGCGACCGCTACAATCGAAGCCGTCGGTTCACTAGCATAAATGACGCCACGAAAACCCTCACGATACAGCTTCGGAATGCGCCCCATATGGTCTACATGGCTGTGCGTTATAAATACATAATCGATCTTCGATGCATCGTATCCAAATGCCTGAAAATTCATTTCATCGCCATACCGAGAACCCTGAATCATTCCACAATCGATGATAATTCTCAGTCCACCGACTTCAAGCAAGTAATTTGCACCCGTTACGTGGGTTGCGCCACCAAAAAATGTGAGCTTCATACTATCAGTATACACCTACAAGCCGAGAACGATTGAGCATAAGTAGCCAAGGATGGCAGAAAGGGCGATAGGCGGAAGTGCGGCCATCGGAGCTGCTTCTTTTTGACGCAAGAACAGCCACTGCATGACAAGAACACCGACGAGAGAAAACAGCACGATAATCACAGCAGCGTCCGTCGACTGCCTAAGAACCGAAATCGCTAAAATAAGTGGCAACGTTACATCCCCCGATCCAAGCATCATCACTTGGTTTGAGTTAAGAGCATCTGCTTTTTTGAGCAATAAGCCTCGAAACGTTGTAGGCACAAGAAATCCGAAAATAATTCCAGATGAAAGCATATGATTCGCCATCACGATCATGTGCTTGGTCCGATACACAGAAACAATGTCATAGATTGCAAAGAGTGCTAGCAGCGCACACGCCACGAGCGGAGACAATGAAGTTCCTAGAAGTCCTGCGATACCACTAACACCGAGAGTGGTGATGATATTGTGGATCCAAACGCGCGGTATCACAGAAAGCGCTGTAACACCCGCAAGAGCAAAGCCAATACTTGCAGGTAACGACAACCATGCCGAATATACAAATTGCGCCCCGGACACGAGTGCAATCACTAAAATAACAGGCAACGCGATTCGTGTCGCCCGAGAGAAACGTATCATCGCATACGTGAAGCACACGAATACTACTGCAAACAAAAGAGCATTCTCTGGCGTTGATTCGATGTTCTGCAATACGCTCGTCGAAACTACTTGCTGATAATGAGCCCATGAAGAAAGTAACGAGATGCTCGCGATGGCACAATAGAGCACCACGATAGTAGTTGTCATACGGAGCGCGCTTTTCATTCTCGTACAATAACAACCCCCGACTCACCCGCATCGGAAGAATTATAATACCCAAACACGCCTATCTCAGAAAAAGTATAGGAAAAATAGCTTGATGGCTGAATAGATCCAACACTATCAAATCGCGGATTTGATTCACTAGCTTGTAGCTGAGCGATCACGCGCAACGGTAGAGGATTTTCATTCTTCCAACGCACCGTATCCCCAACATGAATACGCAAATTCGTTGGGCTAAATACACCATACCGATAGCTGATTGTATAGACTCTTGATTCACGGTCATTCGTAGTTGTGGGCGTCACAGTCTCAAGCGGTACCTCAATCGGACGAGTACCGAGGAGCATAATTGCGATGCCCATGAGAATCATGGTGCCCAAAATTGCCGGCCATAGATGAGGGCGATCACGCTGCTTTTCTGATTTCATAATCTGCTCGGCAATGGGATGTTGCACCATGGAATGATTCGATTGTATACCACTCTCACCTGGAATGCCACAAAAACATCCCGTCCTAGTGGAGCGGGATGTGAGCAACGGAGCGCCGTATTTCTTGAATTCTCTCCTTTATGTCCCCAAAAAAGGCACCGTCCGGGAGAGTCTCAAAGCACTCACGAAATGCCCATAGACGCTCAGGATCATCTCGTAGCTCTATCAGGGAAGCGCACACCGCTTCCGGAAGAATTTCGGTGGCGAAGTGATCTGCGTATCTGCCAAAAATCATGTACAGCATCATGTAACGAAGCACATTCCTGGCGGATCGTAGATCGCTACTTCCAAAGCACACCCTCCAGCACCGCAATAATTCGATTACGGACTGGGGTGTTAGTAGATCCTGCTTCTTTGACGGACGACCGTGATAATACCTAGTAAGGCACCAGGTGCGTACAATTCGAGCTCCATCAAATGAATGCAGCGTGCGATGTATGGCATCCACGGCATGAAACACCTCGCGAACCGTAAGGGCACCAAAGAGGCGATGCCACGCCGTATGCGACGCTTCATTCCACGGAAATAGATTGTATTCGGTGTCCGCTCCGTCTCGACTCACCGGTACCATATGATGCATTCGCGCATTCGGGTGTGCTACTTTGTACGGCTCGCGAGCGCGAGCATACAGGGAGGAAGTTCTCCTCACGTCACCTCCTTGAAAAGTTCTATCGCGAACGTACCACGAAAAAACGACCCGAGCAAGCTCAGGTCGTTAGCACACTACACCTTCAGATAAGGGGTACGCACTGCCTCGGTACCGTCTGGAAGCGTCACCACTTCGTAATCTTCAAATAACATCGGTGCCTCCTTCCGCAGGCACCGAAACACGTTCATGATTGCAGCGCGTATTTTTATATCAGCATGTTCGCTTGCGCGCATCTCACAGATGTGACGCCATGCCCGTACATTACCGCTCACGCAAATCGGTGCCTCTGTTTCATTCGGTAGGCATTCTCGCGCAGTCTCTTGAACTTTTTTTCGTCTGTCCGTTTTTGTTGCCCCAGCGAGAATGGGAATGCCTTGCGCCTGATGTATTGTCAGAATCTCACCAAGCTCATGATATTCCCGGTGGAGAAACTCGATTCGACGAATAAAGCGATCATGCAACTCGGGAATACGTTGAAACGGCGTCGCCTCAACAAAGCGCAATCTCGTTCCGTCAACGTATCGTTGGCTCGCCTGTGAGTATCCCGTTCCGGCTTGGTGACGAACTAAGTCATGCGTCACCGTGCGCGTGACGCCATACAGAATGAACGAGAAGGTAGCGTGCTGGAACACGGAGCCATGCTTCGACTCCTTGATGCGTTCAAGATACTCTGAAGCTCGCTCATTCATGCTTCGCGCTGGCCCGAAACTCAGATAGCAAAGCTGTCCGGCTACCTTCGAGAGTGCCTCGGCGGGTGGCAACTCAACAGGATCATCAAGATACAGGCCAAACGAAAGTGCTGGGTCGAAGCCATCGAGGAATTCTTTCATTCCCGATAAATCGACCATGGGTCGAGCAATCATAATCGCACCAGGTCCTCGAAGATACGGAACCCCATTCGGAGTATGGAATACCGGTGCGTCAATTTTTGGTAGCATATGTCACCTCGAAAAGAACTAGAGGTAGGAGCATACCAAAACGTCACTCCTTGTGAAGTGCATCTCGCACGATAGCAACGTCGGACCATGGAATCACCCTGCCGTCAGCAAGTGCCATCGATGTTTCACTTCCCTTTCCAGTGATTACCACGATGTCGCCCTCGCCAGCTTCGGAAATTGCAGCAAAAATAGCTTCTTTTCTATTTAAGATTCGTCGAACACTGCCTTGGCGCGATTCAGGAATGCCGGCGTACACTTGATCCAAAATAGCGCCTGGGGATTCCTCGTAGGGATCTTCGTCGGTCAGCACAATGCGATCGCAATACTCAGCCGCAATCTCGCCAAACGCTCTTCTCTTCCAACTATCTCGACCTCCACCAGCAGCTCCAAGGACTGCGATGAGACGGGTCGCTCTCTTTTGAAGTGTTTCATATACAGCGCGAAGCGAATCTGGCGTATGGGCATAATCAACAACGACTCCAAATGGCGCTTTCTGAATCCACTGCAAGCGCCCGGGAATTTCGAGGACCGACTCGAGCGCGGGCTTCGCAGTCGGTAAATCAACACCATAGACTGCAGCGATGGAAAGCGCTGCTAAGGCATTGTACACATTAAATTGACCTCCTATCTTTAAATCAAACTGAGTGCCATAGACAGAAAATGAACTTCGGTCTTCATGCACAATTACGTTACTCGCACGAAGTTCCCCTCCTTGCATTCCAAAATACAACTTCTTTTGTGCAGGAAACGAAGCAAAGTATTCAGCGGACGCATCATCTGCATTAATGACGTGCATCTGCTTTGTTGCCTGGAAGAGAATCCCCTTTGCGCTTCGATACCGCTCAAATGATCCATGAGCCTCGATATGTTCTGGATGCAGATTCGTGAACACAGCGCAATCGAACGAAATACCGAGATGGCGCCCCTGGGCTAGTCCCTCTGACGGCGCCTCCATAATGACATGCGTGCACCCAGCTCGCACCGCCTCGCGAAGGAACTTCTGTAGTTTCCAGCGACCGGGCATCGTCATCTTAAGCGCATTTGGCCACTCTCGCTCGCGAATCTTATAACCCAAAGACCCAATCGCGGCGACCTTCAGACCTGACGCTTCTAAGATTGCAGAGGATAAGAACACAACTGAACTCTTGCCTTTTGTTCCCGTTATTCCAATGACCTTCAGTGATCGCGAGGGAAAGCGATACCAGAGAGCCCCAGTCCAGGCGAGAAGCGGATGATAAACACGCGAAATCGACCCGAAGAGGCGACGTGGGATAAACCTCTTTACTCCCCGTAGGATTCGATCGAGAAATCCGTGCGTAAACATAGCCAAGAGTATGCTACCTACCGGCTATTTTGTACAGCCATGATGCAAGCGGCTTCATGACATAATTAAATGAACCTGGGTACTCAATAGTGCGCGCGCCAAATCCCAATTTAAAGCGAGTAACTCCGGGCCACGTATTCGCATCAATGCCCCAAAAATCGTATGATTCGAATCTCATTTTTTTGTACTGCAACATTAAGTTCCAATGCAACGCATGCGGTGCCATCAGAGATCTATACGTTCTATCCATGGCCCCATGGAGATACGAAACTGTCGTGCCATGCTCCATCATAATAGCCCCCGCTAACGGACGCCCCCCTTGTGATGCCAAAAACAAACGCGTCCGAAGTGAGCTACCATTTGCCGAAAAGTAGTGCAGCAACTTTTTATAGTAGAGCATCCCGTGCGTTCGGAAATCATCATGCCCAGACGTATCTTGCAGTAACTTCCAAAATACATCGACATCATTTGACTCATCAATGGTGACACCCTTACGCTGCGCCAAATTTATATTGTATCGATGCTTATGGTGAAGTGCATCGAGAAGTTGATCTTCCGTTTGCATCAAGTCCGCGACCACGGTTCTCTGCGGCTGCACATGACGCGACGATGTTCGAAGCTTCATCCCATTTCGGATGAGCAGCTCAACGACCATATCGTGCATCGGCTCAATCTTTACAAACATACTATGCTCCTGGTGCGCGATATTGCGCACATAGCGAGTAAAATGCTGAACCTCATTACGCAAGCCATCTTGAGCGAGCTCCAGGTTTAACTCTGGTCCATACGGTATATAGAGATAATTTTGACCAAATCGAACCGTATGTTGAATAATATTTGCCTTCAAAAATCCGTCATCAAGACGCCAAACCGAACGGCCAATATGCTTTTGAAATCCCAACCATTCTGGCGTTTGGAGAAAGGGTCGGTTCACTGGTCTAGTATATCATGAATGGCGTGTATGCTCAGCCACGTTCAATGCGACTCCCAGCCCAGCGAGCATAGCGGCCATCGACGTTCCCCCGTAGCTAATAAAGGGCAGCGGGACGCCTGTGAGGGGCATGAGACCCATAACCGCAGTCATGTTCACCAACGCCTGAATCATGATCCATAAAGCCATGCCCGAAACCAAAAGCGCGCCAAAGTCATCTGGGGCCCTCCGCGCGATGTGCGCCATTAATACTGCGAAAAGAAGAAATAGCGCCAACGTCGATAGGCCGCCAACCATACCCAGCTCCTCAATAAGGATTGCAAAAATTGAGTCACCAATTGGCTCGGGAAGAAAACCGAATTTCTGGGTGCTTTGTCCAAGCCCCACCCCCATAACACCTCCAGAACCGATAGCAATCAGTGATTGATTAATCTGCCACCCGGAACCTCGCACATCCGCCGTTGGATGCAGAAGCGTTGTAATGCGCCGCCACCTCACAGGCGATGTGGCCGCATAACTCACAATGAGAACGCATGCGATAAGTAGCGCTGCTATGGATCTACGCAACGAACCACCAGCGATGAAAAACATACCCCCGATGATTAAAGAAATAATGCCGAGCATGCCAAGGTCAGGCTGCTTCAAGAGTAGGCCCGCTACAATTCCTGAGATAACAAATAGCGGCAATAACCGACTCTCACCGCTCTTCACGCGATCACTTTTATTTCCAAACCAAGCTGCAAAATAAATAATCAACGCAAATTTTAGTATTTCAGCCGGCTGAAATACGATTGGCCCAATATCTAGCCAACTTCGTGAGCCATTGATTTGTCGACCGTACGTGGGGAAAAGAACAATCACCATGGCGAGAAACGCGACACCAAGGATAGGCAGCGATAATCGACGAAGATGCTTGTAATCAAACCGCCAAAAAAACCACAACAGGCTAAGGCCCGGTAGTATGCCGTAAAACAATTGATGTCGCCAAAAGTAATACGAGACTCCGTACTGTTTCGCTGACTGCACAACGCTCGCCGACGACAGGACTACCAGTCCAAGTCCGAGGAGTACAAGAATAAGCCAAAAAAGTCTTTTAGCCATGCAATGAAGAGAAGTCCGAAATTCTATTTCAGAACCGACTGCACAATGTCGCTGAGCACCTGGTAAGAAAGTGGGGGCAACTTTGAATCGACGAGGAATATCGTCAGCCCCAGCGTTGCTCCAATTGAGTTAATCACCCAAAAACGCATCGTAATTTGCGACTCATGCCACCCCATCGCCTCAAAGGTGTGGTGAATAGGCGTTGATAGAAATATCTTGCGTCCAAAAAGCTTTTTACTCATCGTCTGAAGAATAACGCTCGCAGATTCGATGAGAGGGATAATAGCAATGAAGGGCAGAAGTAATGGTACGTTCAAGAGCATGGCGCTTGCGCCCGCAACAAATCCGAGCGACATAACACCCGTATCCCCCATGAAAAATTTCGCGGGGTAAATATTGAACCAAAGGAATGCAACGAGTGCACCCAAGATAGCCGCCATAAATGTAGCGAGATCCATGCGGCCCTGGTCGAATGCAATAGCGCCAAGAGAAGCAAAAATCGTCATAAAAGTACCTCCCGCCAACCCGTCGAGTCCATCAGTTTCATTCATAGAAAATGCAGTTGCCACAAGGATAAAGACCGAAACTACGAAATACCAAGCTGCGCCAATATGAGCGTCACCAAAAAACGGCATATTGATAGAATCCTTGCCAAGCTTTTCAACAAACCACCAACCGCCAACAATCGCCAAGCCTACAAATAGCACGAGTCGCTTCTGCATTCCAAATCCCCCGCGGCGACGAATCCCGATGATATCGTCGGCCATGCCCAGGACACCTGCAAGCACGAGAAAAGCGAGAGGCAAATACGTTTGAGCGCGCGACAAAAAATTTACTTTCGACCAAAATCCATCGATTGTTCCATGAAGTCCCCAAAACAACACCGTAAGAAACAGAACGGAAAACCAGATAATGAAGCCACCCATTGTTGGCGTTCCCTCTTTCTTTTTATGCAATGCATTGAAGATTGGCTTGTCTTCTCGTGTAATTTGCTTACCATGCGCAAAATACGAGTGCAAGAATCGAACCCAAAGCGGTTCGATCAAAAGTGCAACAAAAAAAGCGGCCGTACCAACGGCAAGAACTCTAATTCCATTGAAGATGGTAAATGCTTCCGACATGTTATTGCCACAAGAATGCCCGCTGTGCCCAACCGATCAATGCACTCGTATCGCTAAATCTACTCTGTGAACCCAACACAATCGATATAAGTGTACCATTATTGCCTGGTAAATTCACCAGCGCAATTAGACATCCCAGGGCGCCGTCCGTGAAGCCCGTTTTCCCGCCATAAACACCCTCGTCGCCACCCAGAAGTTCATTGGTGTTCACAAGATCATGCACGAAGGCTTCATCAGATGAAAATACGGTTGCTTTTTTGATTGCTGTAATAGCAAGAAGCTGCTGCTGTTCTTTCATCACATATCGTATGAGTTTCGACAGATTATCTGCGGTACATAATGCAGCGTCATTGAGGCCCGCGGGATCCAAGAAGGTACACTGCTCCATTCCAAGACGTTGAGCAAGATCATTCATCGCGACTACAAAATCAATGCCTCGTTCTTGAGCGTACGCCGACAAAGCCGCAGCGGCGTCGTTGCTGGATTCAACGAGCATCATGACGACAAGGTCATGCACCGACATACGTTCGCCGATATGGAGCGATGCCTTGATCCCATCAACACGCACAGAACCCGATGCAATCGTCACGACTTCTTGAGGAGAGAAGCGCTCTGTCGCCACGACAGCAGAAACTAACTTCGTCAACGAGGCGATGGGCACACGTGAAGCGCTATTCTTACTCATAAGGACGCGTCCAGTGTCGCCATCCAAGAGAAGTGCCGTTCCCGCACTCAATGCGGGCTCACGAATAGCCGTATTGCGAATTGGTGCATATGCTGGTTCTGCGATGGGAAGCAGATATGCTTGAGATGATCTCGTCTGTGGCTCCGCTGCCGCAAGATATGCAGTGGCGACACCATCGCGAGGCTTCGTCGCGACACCCATAAGAACCAGCACCGCGGCAATGAGTATCGGTAATAACAGCGCTCGTCGCATACAAATATCTACTCCGTAGTAATTTTCAGGTGCAGCTCTCGCAATTGATGTGAGGAAATTGGAGAGGGTGAATGCATCATAAGATCGCGAGCATCGCCCGTCTTAGGAAACGCTAGCACCTCGCGAATGTTTGGCTCATTGTGTAAGAGTGCGATGAGTCGATCCCAACCCCAGGCAATCCCTCCGTGCGGCGGAGCACCATGAGAAAATGCGGTCAGCATGTGACCAAAATTTTCATCTATAGTGGAATTCTCAAATCCCATAATACGAAATACCGCGCGAAGTCCGTCGGATGTATGGTTGCGGATGGAGCCACCACCTATCTCCCAACCGTTTAATACGATATCGTACTGGCTTGTGAGAATATTTCCAATATTGCTTGCCGAAAGCAAGTCAGACATGAACTCTGGCTTCGGCGCGGAAAATGGATTGTGTGTAAACGTCCATCCCTCATCCGTCTTCTCAAAAAATGGAAAATCAACGACCCAACAAAACGCGAGCACATTTGGATCATTCTTATCCTCTCGAACATCGGGTCGATCTGTCCCGTATGTTCCCATAGCTTCGGCGAAGCTCATGCGGGGAAACGGAATTTGCTGAATGCGTTTTTCAGGATAGAGCTTCGTTACGAAATCGATGAGAAGCGCTTCGTTAAGCGCCATAACATCCTCGCGCTCGACAAAACTCATCTCTAAATCGAGTTGCGTAAATTCTGGTTGGCGATCGCCACGCGTGTCCTCATCTCGGAAGCAACGAGCAAATTGAAAATATCGCTCCATTCCCGCCACCATGAGCAATTGCTTGTACTGCTGCGGCGATTGAGGAAGCGCATAAAACGATCCGGCATATAATCTGCTTGGAACCACATAATCACGTGCACCCTCGGGTGTACTTTTGGTGAGCATCGGCGTCTCTACTTCGAGAAACCCCTTCGCGTCAAGCCAATTGCGAATGAACAATTGCCCCTTGTGTCGCGCCATCATGTTGCGCGCCATACGGGGACGACGCAAATCGAGATATCGCCACTCATGGCGCGTATCTTCGCCGATTTCATATCCATCAGTATCAAGCGGCATTGGAGGTGTCTGCGATGCATTGAGAACCTCTAATTCTCGAGGTTCAAATTCAACAGAACCCGTAGGGATATCGGCATTGCGCATTTTCTCTGGTCGCTCTTTGATGAGCCCCTTCAGGCGTACAACCCATTCATTACGAAGCGTCTGAGCGAGTTCGTAGCACGAAGGTGTAAATGGCCCAAACACGACCTGAATGACGCCGGTACGATCGCGAAGGTCGACGAACACGAGCTTGCCATGGTCTCGTCGATTGACGACCCAGCCAAAAAGCTCAATTTCTTCACCAATACGATCCTTTGTTTCGAGGATGGATATCTGTTTCATAGAATACGTGCATCCTATCACGTCAACGTCAGAATGCCAAGGGCGTATTGACGTTTTGGATGACTTGTTTTATTGTATTCTTGTCCAAGGAGAACACGTGGCAAAACAAAAGAAATCTCTGGAATGTCCCCGCAATAACGCAGAGATCACCCTCATGCGCGAGCTTCGCGAAACGAAGAACCGACTCGACGCGGTGAAAGAAGATAGAGAGATCAAATTGCGCAAAATTGAAGGCCTTGAATCTGAGAATTCAATTCTAAAGCAGCAAATCAAGGGCCATCTTGAAGCGCTCAGTGAAAAGGATGCTGAAGCACAAGGATTTGAGAGGGGCGTGACGAGAATCCTGGAAGTTATACTGGATCGTCTCGTCCGGAACTAACGGCTCTCATTTTTCGGGCTCATCGGGACCTCACGGTCCCGATTTTTTCTATGACAATACTGTGCTATGGTGTCATCCAGGAGAGCTAGTTGTGAACTTTGATAATTACTACTATTACTGTCCGCGTTGTAAACGCGTAGTGAATCCAACATGGTATGTGGGTCATCGAACCTACAGCATGAGCAGTCTCACAGCTCCTTACTTCATGTGCAGCGAGTGTCGCACCATCGGTGCCTACCCTCCACACGTAAAGAATACGATTGCGGAATGGCGACGCGCGTTGTACAGCAGAAAGCGAGTGCCGAGCTGTCGAAATATGTACACGATTGTCATGCGAGATCTCGATCTGATCATGTCCGGAATCTGCGCGCAATCGGGATATCGTAGAGTACGTTGCCGCATTCCACAGCGTCCACCGGAGCATGAGACGAGGTCATGACGACGACGATGCAGTATGCTTGTCCGAAATGCAATACCAGGCGATATCCGGAACGTGTAATTATTTCTCGCGGCCACTCCGCTCGTCGATGGGAACTCCCGTACCTCATGTGTGGACAATGCCGGCTCATAGGGATCGATATCGTACTCGCGCGTCGAACCCTACAAGGACTTGTTAAGGAAACGCAGGTCACGTCATCATCATCGAGCCTCACAGAGGAGATGCTATCGCGACTTGAAGATCATATCGCGTACTTCTGTCGAGATGCCGGCTATACGCGCGCTCGCTTCAAGCGCGTTCGCACAAAGACTCTCTAGGGAGTCTTTTCTTTTTTCGCCGTGAATTCAAAATTAAAAAGCTGCTACGAACGTAGCAGCAGCTGTCTAGTTTCCGAACATTGCCCACGCCGGCTGGATAGCACAAATACTGTAGTGATGTCCCGCCACATTGCCCCACGCCTCCGTGAAAACTCTCCAGCCCTTTTCATTCGATCCATCTTGATCCGGTTCTCGACCATACTCCACCTGATCCAACCAGCCCGCGACAAATACCGTAGCGCCTTCGAGATCAAGCGGATATGGCAAGGCTATCGCGTCGCGCTCCGCTGACCATAACAGCAGTCGCGTCGGCACCCCACCGCTATCTTGCTTTATGTGTTCGAAATGATGCGTCGTCACACCAGCATCGTTCTGAAAGTATTCCACCTCATATCGGAGCGGGAACATTTTGTAATGGCTTGCCTTCCCGCCGGGAGCATTCGGCCAGATCAGCCTCAGTGCACCCGCTAAACCTTCATGACCCTGACTTGTTACGTCAATCGTTCTATTATACATCTGATCATGTCTCCTCGTTATTCTAAAACAAGAACGTATTGTGAATGGACCCAGAATGTCCGCCCTGCTGGATTCGAACCAGCGACCTTCTCCTTAAAAGGGAGCAGCTCTACCAACTGAGCTAAGGGCGGTTATGAACCAGCATAAAATACCACGTTTTTAACGTGCCTTCAAGGCGCGCTACATATTGAGCGCACGACGAATAAGGGCTTTCAATTCGTCATCTGAGGTGGACACCACACCGGTTGTCGTAGCTTGTGGCTTCTCTTTGATTTCAACGGCTCGTCCATTGAATCCCACAGCGCCCCCCTTCAGCGCATCGAGACTGGCTGTCTGCTGCGGCGCAGGTCGAGGACCCGAAGCTTGTAACGGCGGTCGCTGATGCGAACCTTGCCCCTGAGGACGCTGTGGTTGTTGCATCGGTCGTGCGACGGACTGGGATGGGAATGGACTATCCCGGCGCGGCGTTGCTGGCCTATCACTCGCTGCTCGGGGCACGTATTGAGGCTGTTCAAGTGGCGCACGCCATTTTGCGATCGCCTCTTCCACTTCCGCTCGCGGCCGAGCGTACATAGTGCGCGAGTATTCGACCACTTCATCCCGAGTACTTTGCTCGAGCTTCTTTGGCGTGTCCATCGTCATAGCAGAAAACGCATGACTCGTGACTCCATCGATCATTAATTTGAGATACATCTGACGGAATCCAAGGTTCACAATGTCGGTTGCCATAAATTCAGGGGCGAATTCTTTCTCCATCAACTCAGCATCTTCTGCTCCAATGCGAAACGATATGATCGTTCCCACATTGCCGAAGACCGCGTCGGCAACCTCTTCCGCAAGCTGCTTAATATATTGATGAGCTACAATCAGAGACAAATTGAATTTACGCGCTTCGGAGAGGATGTTCGCAAATGAACCCGTTGCAAAGTTTTGGAACTCATCAACAATCAACGTGAAGTCCGCACGTTCATGCTTTGGTATATCGACGCGCGACATCGCCGCAAGCTGAATCTTGGTGATAATCATCGCACCAAGAAGTCGAGATGCGTCTTCACCAATACGTCCCTTTGAAATATCCACGAGGATTATTTTGCGCTGATCCATGGCTTCGCGCATATTGAAGGTAGACCGCTCCTGCCCAACTAGATTGCGAATGAGAGAGTTGGAAACAAACTGACCAACCTTGTTTTGTATAGCAGCTGTTGCCTCTGACGCAAACTTGTCAGTATATTTCGCGAATTCTTGTGTCCAGAATGCTTTCACTTCCGGATCCGTCACTTGGTCAACTATCTTCTTTCGATACTCCTTATCTGCCAACATTCTATTGATGCCTAGGAGCGTAGATCCGGGAGCCTCGAGGAGAGCGAGGATCGTATTATTGAGGATGTATTCCATACGAGCCGACCACGCATCGAGCCAAATCTTTTTGAACACCGCCATCATGCCATCAGCAACGAGATGACGCTGATCAAAGCTCACACTCTCCATGACATTAAATCCAACTGGAAACTGCATGTCGGCAGGATTAATAAAAATGACATCTTTGACACGCTCAGGAGGGATATAATCCAATAAATCATATACAGGATCTCCGTGCGGATCCATAAAACAGACACCTCTGCCATCGCGAATATCTTGAATGGCAAGCATCTTTAGGAGCTCCGATTTGCCCATACCAGATTTTCCGATCACATACATATGCCTGCGACGATCATCGAGCTTGATGCCGAAATGCTGAATCGCATTTCGAAATTCAGTTTGACCGAAAAGCACTACATTGTTTTCTGGTTCGAATGTCATGTGTTATCGAGTTGGTAGCATTGCAGGCGGCTGACCCTTCTTTGCCTGCACACGAGGCAAGAGCGGCGCCTTCACATTCAAGGCGGGCAGATGCCATAACGTAGCAAGCTCTTCGACATTTAAAATAGGCTGATAATCCTTCGGGTTACCAGTTGGAGCTGAAAACGATCTGCTCATGTACGCGCCATACATGGCCTTCTTCTTCTTGAGTGTTTTTTCGCCAGCGGAGAATCCCTTCCCACTCGGGAACAGCCACGCGAGCGACCCCTTATCACCCGTCCCATTTCCTGGCTTGAAAGAATTAAGATTATTATAAAATAATTGCTTCATCATACCAGCGACACTCGACGACCGCGCACCATTAAATACATCTTTCCGCGCAATGTAGACAGTTCGTATTGTCGTTTTAAATGCCAATTTTGATAGCTTCTGCTGAATTTTCTCGAGCACATCCTTATCAGCTGGCGTAAGCGCTGATAAATTGAATGGCTTCTCTTCTTTCTTCTTCTCCTCGACAACCGGAAAAACACCAATGATGGTAAGAATAAAACCAATCCCACGAAACGGAGCAGTGATCACTTTCTCGAAGAGCTTCGGTTCGTCTGGCTTCACCTCTCGCCCCGCAAGCTTGTCGACAACCTTTTGGCCATCTTTTACCCAGTCACCTCCGGTGGGTCGGATCACATATTGCAACCACAAATATTCGCCGGGACGCAATGCGCTCATAATCTCCAGTAGCGGGGCTAATGGATCAAGGCGTGAATACTCATCCTTTCCACCCGCATCCTCAAATTCAGTCCAACTTTTTATAGGATACGCCGATGGCTGGGTGCACACAAAATCACTCCCTGAAATATCAAATTGCGTGTTATCAAATTCTCTTGGCAGGAGCGCAGTATAATCCTCAACAGGTCGAACCTCCGCAGAGGGATATTGAGAAAAGACAGCCGCCTCAACACCATTTCGCTGCCCCTCCGTGCAACGAATGTAAAAATGCGTCTCACCGCCATGAGATACAATTTCCAGGGAAAACCAATCGGGTATCTTCCCGCCGAACGCCTGATCCTTCCACTTGATGCCACCTCCGTAACTGGCATGCAACCACGCAAAAAAACTCTCTGCCGCTTTAGGGCTACTATAGAGAATCTCTGGGGGAGGGATGACTTCCAGAACCGTCCACTTCATCGCCGAAAGATATTTTTCTTTTTGATATCCCAGCCATGATGTATATGCGACATCAACGAGAATCAAAGGAAACCAGGCCCACCAATAATCGAGTGCCAGAGTAAATCCCCTCCACAGGGCTGTAGTAACAGCTGAAGTTTCAATCATTGCTCTTCTCTAGTATACCACATACAAACAAACAACCTCGTCAGAGGTTGTTTGTAGTGCGAACAATCAGAAGATTACTTACGACGAAGATGGTAGTGCCCCTGCGCGTCTCGCAAGAATGTTCCAGAGTCCTGTAGATTCAAAAGAATGGTATTCTCCTTGACCATACGCACAGCTCCAACCTTGGCTACGAGCTCTGTGCGAGGAAGTGGCTTGCCATGATTTTTCAAAATATCCACGAGAACGTCCTTCACCGTTCCTGCCTTGTATCCCCACTCCGAGAGTGCATACATGCCGCGCCCCACCAACACAAACCGATTGTCCTTAATGAGCTCATTATGCACGGTTTGAACGTTAACCTTTTTGGCATCGAACTTTGCGACATTGATAAGCTTCGCAATTTGGCTAAAGTGCTGAGGAGTCGCTGCCTGGCGAAGGACGAGATATGCCTTATCACGAACACCCTTGGGGTGGATCTGACTCCACGTGGTAAGTCCCATTTGACCAAAGATATTTGTTCCGACGTCTTTACAGATCGCTGTTACAGTTGCGAGATGACGATCATTAAACTTCGCTCCATCGTGACCAACGACGCCGTTCTCGTGCGCCAGCGTAGCAAGCTGTGTTGCTGGCACTACAGTTCCATGGCCCTGCAAAACCGATGTAAGCGTGGCAACTTGGGAGCGAAACGCTTCGAGCGACTTGGAATCGCGTGCCCAATATCCATGTACGTGATCATTGTCTGCCATGCGCACCAATTCGTGGTCGAGAGTAAGCGCGAAGACGAGCGAAGCATTCGCAACGGAATCCTTTTCATTTCCTGAAATAGCCTTAAAAAGTGCGCGCTCCTTCATGATTCCGCCTTCACGAGCTATAAGCTCTTTGGCAGCAGCAGAATACTTCAAGACATCGCGTTGATCCGTTGTTACCTTAGCAAGTTGTGCGAGGGCAAATTCCTCAATTTGACGCACACGTTCGCGCGTAATGCCATATCCCTTGCCAATTGATTCAAGCGTCTCTTTTGTGCCATTTTTCAAGCCAAAACGGCGAGACACAATATCCCGATTTCGTGGGTTGAGGGTTTTTACGAGCTGCGCCACTGCCTTTGTGAGATTTTTTACGTCGATGGTTGCCATACGCGTTCGAAGTGAGTTATGAAGCTACCTATGGTTATATGAGTACTTACAGTAGCAGTTAATACAAATCTCGTCAAGCCCCCCCTATACCCTCTTGCGAACCATCCAAACGAGAATGGGAGATGCGACAAAAATAGAAGAATACGCACCCGAGAAAATACCCACAATAAGAGCCAAGGCAAAGTACTTGATTGACTCACCGCCAAAGAAATAGATAGCGATAAGAGAAAGCAACGTAGTAATATTCGTTGCGATCGAACGTGCTAACGTTTGCATGACACTCATGTGCACAATCTCATGGAACTCACCCTTCACACCACGAAGTATATTTTCTCGAACACGATCGAAGATAACGACCGTATCTGAGATCGAATACCCCATAATGGTCAAGATGGCGGCGACAAACACTGCGTTAATCTCAACACCAGACCAATGACCGAGAGCCGCAAACAATCCAATCGGCAGAAGCACATCATGCGCCAAAGCAACCATCGTTGCGGCGCTCATCGCCCACGGTGATAGGACGCGTCCCATCGAGCGAAATACCAGCGCGATGTAAGCAGACACCGAAACGAGAACTAAGAGGATTGCCCACGCACTTCGCGATTTGAGCTCATCTCCAATCGCAGGACCAACTGAATCAAATCGAGTTTCTACTGGTTTGGCATCTTTGAAATTCTTCTGAAGAAGGCCAAGCAATGATTGATGCTGCGGCTCGGATAACTGATCCCCACGGATCACAACAGCATCAGCTCCCGCCAAGCTCACCGTCGATTCTCGAAATTCCGAAGCAGCGATGCCGGCGCGAATCTTTTCGATATCGGGACGGGCGCCTTGAAACTGAACCTCAGACACGCTTCCACCTCTGAAATCTACACCGAGATTCAATCCAAACTTTCCCCAGAGCACCAACGCACTCACCAGAAGCGCAATACTCACCGCGAACATAATGTTATAAGTAGTTCTCATATCGGGTAGTTAGCGAAATAGCCACAGATGCTTTTGGCCCCATACGCCAGTGAATACAGTGAGGAACGCTCGCGTAACGATCGTAGCAGTGATGAGCGATGTCGCAACGCCAAGACCTAACGTAAGAGCAAAACCCTTTACGATGGACGTAGTGAATGCGTATAGGATAAAGGCACCAATGAGTGTCGTCATGTGTGAATCACGGATTGATAGCCACGCACGTCGAAAACCCTCATGCTGAGCAGCTGGCAATGACTTTCCTAGATCAAGCTCTTCCTTGATGCGAGCGAAAATGAGAATGTTCGCATCGACGGCAATACCAAGCGAGAGAATAAATCCTGCAATACCGGCGAGAGATAGCGTAACGGATAACAATTTAAATGCCGACAGCACGATGAGCGTGTAGACGCCAAGCGCCATGACCGCGGTGAATCCTGGTAGTCTATAAAACGTGATCATGAACAAGGCAACTAGTCCCAAGCCCCACAAGCCAGCGCGAAGACTATCATGCAAAGACTTCGCTCCGAGCGATGAGCCAATCGTTTGCTGCGAGATGAGCTTTATAGGAACTGGAAGTGCCCCACTATTAAGTCGCGTTGCCAACAGCTTCGCCTCGCTTGCGCCATAACTTCCCGTGATGACCGCATTGCCATCGGTGATCTCCGATTGCACGGTTGGCATACTAATTGGTGCGCCATCGAGGAAAATCGCTACAGGCTTTCCAAGATTACGTTTTGTGATCGCGGCAAATAATACGCGTCCTTCGTCGTTGAACTCGAGACTCACCTGTGGGCGGCGCGTTTGCGAGTCAAACGTCACCGAGGCACGTGAAAGCTGCTTACCTGAAAGCCCCGTAGAAACCCACTGTTGATCTGTATTGATCTCAACAGCGCCGTTGACCACCTTCGATGGTGCAGAACCCTGCTCTTTAAACTCCAAAAAGGGAGTCTCCCCAATTAGCTTAATAGCTTCATTGACATCTTTAACCCCAGCGATCTCTACGATAAGCCGATCAGTACCGCTTAATTGGACTACCGGCTCAGCAACGCCAAAGAAATTCACGCGGCGCTCCACGACATCACGCACACCCTGCATCGCCGACGTTCGGTCGACATCTGCACTCAAACCAGAGAAGTCAGCTTCGTACAAGAGATGCGCACCCCCCAACAGATCGAGGCCGAGGACAAACGGTCGATCTGGAATCGCTGGCACCGAGCCAGCCCACTTCGGCAGCACTCCATTGAGGGCAGAGGTCGCTTGATTTACCACACTGGGTACGACAAATACAAACAGAACTATCGAAGCAAGAATTATCGCGAGAAGAATTTTAGTATTTCGTTGCATACGCGTAGTCAAATACGGGGTCTATAATGCCAATATACTTTTGTAATGTCAATCACTCGCTGTCGAGAGATTCGCGTTTCTTTGTGGGCTTTTGCTGCCCGAGCCAATCTCGTAATAGCATCGTTGCGCGAACATCATCTTCATTGTATCGAATGACACGATTCAACGACTCTCGATCACCCGTGCGCAGCCACTGATCGTACCATCCAACTGACTCTGCTCCTCCTGCCTCTGAATCCTGCCACGTATATCCGAGAAACTTTGCAACATCTTTGAGCGTATAGAAGTAGAGAGGGAGAACAACGGAATCGATGGTCTTTTGGTGAAGATCCACACTGTGCTCGTGAAATTTTTGCGATATCTGCGATGAAGCGCCATAGCGAAGTGCCAGTCGATCAAACACCATTTTTTCATAAAATGCATAGTGATAGATCGCAAAATCCTCGAGTCCGGCGAGGCGATCCAGAAACGCAATCCATGCCTTCCCCTCATCTTCGGGTTTCTCCGCTACAAAACGCTCATACGTTACGTCGCCACTCGCCACATCACGAATAAGGAGCCCGAACAGATAGTCGGTTCCCCGCGTGGGGTCGGATTCTATGTCAAAATATACCTCAGTGGCCACTTCTGGAAATGTGCTCTTCCTCAATATGAGAGGGCTACCCTCCATAAGAACCCTGGCTTGATTTTGAAATCGAACAATCTTGTCGTATTGCCAATCTTCCAGCTTCCCCCGCATCTCATCCCCACTCGCATTCGCGAGATCAGCGACCGTCTTAATGCCAATGCCATAGAGTCGTCGTTGGTCGGCTTGAGAGAGCCTATAGATCAGCGAGATATCATTGCAGCCCTCTGCTCCTTCAAGGCAGAGTGAATACCAAGGCGTCCTCTTGCAGCTCGATTTCAAAAATGGAGCAGGCTTTTCTCCATTCAAAATACGCTCGATATCACCACGAACAATATGAAACTGCTCCACGAATTCATCAACCACGAATGAGCGCTCACTCCCACTCGGATCAATGACGTACGCCTCCTTCGGGCGCGTGCCTTGAATTTTCTCGAGGATTAATGAGTAAAATACAAGCGGAAACTTTTGCTCATCTTTTAAATCGAGGGTGCGCTGAATGTCATATGCAACATATTCAAAATCTCCGAGTGAGCTCGTACCAGGCCGAGCCTCAAGTAGGTCTGGGATACCCACCCAATCCTCTGTCATGAGAACTCCATGATATATATTCTTGCCCTGACGCATAAGTTCCAATGTCGCCAGATACGCCTCCTCGAGGTCTCGATATTGCTCGGGCTTGAGTTCCTCGAATTTTTTATGCGCTTGGATTGTTTCCGCTCCATTCTGAACACCGCCCTTATATATAATATCCAGGAGCGGTGATACGGATTTCTTCTGCGCACTATCTGCGTAAATATCATACCAAATCCAATGAGGACATTGGAAAAACTTATAAAAATGTGCACCGGTCAATTTTTGCTTTTGTTCCATAGCAAGAACTCTACCACACCCATCAGGGAAAGAAAAAACGGCCTCCCCGCTACGAGGAAGGCCGCACGACCGCCAATACAAACCGATCTTTGTGAAGATACTGATGCGCAACATCGCGAACGCGTCTCGCTGACACCCGCCTCACATCAGAATGGTAGATCTTAAACTTGTGAAGTTCCGGATCTCCATTCGAAAGAGCGTCCATGATGCGATCTGTCAACGCGCCCGGAATGAACTTGTACTCTTCGATAAATGCATCTGCCAGGTTTTCTCGGGCGTCTTTCACGTCTTCATCGAGATCACTCGTCGTATCACTCTTGAGGTACTCGATGACGGTGAGAATCTTATCGATGAGCGTCCGCGCGTACGCCCATGAACCTCGCGTTGACACGTGAATCGAAAATGCACCGTGACTCGAGGTGCTATCCCACGCGACGTGCGGGTGATAGAGGCCACCGTCAAATAATCGATTCTCTTCTCGAATCGCGCCCTCGATGCGATCTTTCAGGACACTCTCGAGCACCTCGAGCGCCAAGCGATCGCAACGATACGCAATATCGGTCGGCCACACGAGACTGATGTAGCACATCTCGATGAGCGGGCGAGTAGCGATAACTTCGCGAACAGAGCTCAGCACCGGGACTTGATCATGAGACTGATACGAACACTCCTGCGACGGCCACGCTGGCAATTCGTTGAGTCCAACGCCACGCACGAGCCGAAGGCCATCGTTCGCAGTAGGCCCAAGAAGAATAATGCGAAGACGACTCGGGACGTATCTCCCCTGCGCCCATTGCTTCAGGCGACCGAGCTTCGTGCCCCGCAGTTGCGCCTCATCACCCGTGCCCACTCGGCCAGCGGGATTACCACCACGGTAGAGCTCTGCGTACGCGAGTCTCGTAGCTTCATGCATGTAGGAATCGGTAAACTCACCATCCTCATTATGCACCGCAGCGCGCTCCACATCGTACACCGCATCGTCGATGATGAGCGGTCTATCTTTACTGGAACGCATGCGTCGCAAATCGTACAAGTTGTCGCACACGATGCGACCGGTAATACCAAAGACGTGCTCGAGATTGCTGCGTCGCAGAAGATCCTGATGAGCGAACATCGTGTGACTGTGAACGGTGTACACATTCATGCCAGGACCATCCGAGCCACCCAGAAACCTGCGCATCATTCGATTTACGGTTCGGCTATCATGAGTCGCACCTCTTCGAAAAACGAGATGCTCCACCAAGTGAGCAGCGCCATCGAGCCACGGAGGGTCATCGCGCATGCCAACGGTAAATCCGATCGCGGAAGTATTGAGAAGTCGATTGGCAATCGTGACCATCTCCATACCGTTTTCAAACGTTGTTATGACGGGATCATTGTAATCGCGCATGGCTCACCTCCCTTGCATTGTTAGAGAACGTGGAAAAAAGATAAATGAAAAAAACCCTCACCGCAAGGGCGAGGGCAACGCTTCAATCGAAGCAAATATAGAGCCTTCGATAGTCCGTGTAGTCCCAGTAATCGATTCCGGACACCATATCGGTGTAGAGACCTCGCCGTGATGGAACAAAGTACGTCGAGCACCCACTGTGAGGCTCAACAGCATAAGGCCAGTAGAACGAGATCCAAACTCCCGCATATCGATACCAGAGACGATAATGGGGCCCGAACGTCTCTCCGTGGTAGTGGCGGCGATCGAAGACTCGTAAATCATTGAAGAAACGCGGAAAGCGATCTCGACTCCATTGCGGTCGCCGGTCATATCGCCGCCAATCGAACATTGAATAATCCCGATACTCGAACACTTGCGTCGTGGAGATATCCGGTTGTGGCCGTCTTGACGGAGCCCATCGCGACTGATGATTGGGCGCCTTCGGTGTATAACTATCCCTAGAAGGCACTGCTTGTCTTCGGCTATCGCGTGAGTCGGCACGACTGACCTGCGCGTACGCTGCCGCGGATACATCCATGAGCGCCCATACAACGACGGCTATCAACATCGAAGCTCTTCGAATGCTCATCCCTATCTCCTGCGCTAAGGTGCGAATAACTATTATACAACGAATCTAGACAATTGCAATTCTTCCTGGCAGCACCGCCGCTGGATATTTCTTCACTTCGTGACGCGGTATGTACAGCTTGAGATATCGCCTTTGAGCGCCGGAGAATCGTCGCGCAAGCATCGACTCCATTCCTAAAATTGAACGCTCACCACTCCGCGGCATGAGCACATGCGCCAATTCATGAATCAACGTCTCAACCTCATCATCTCGACACTTGTGCGTATTTTTTGAAGGATTAATAAGTATTTGAACCCAACGACCTGATGGGTGAATATCGGGGTCCATGAGTCCCCGTATGACCCTACGATGCGGATCGTCAGGATTTACGAGTCGTTTCTTCCTCGAAATCCGTACTTTTTCACTATTCAAAATGTGTATGAATTGCCTGAATATCCAATCAACAAGCGCGTCACCGCTTCGAGGTAGATCACGTTTCATTTTTTGGGCAGCACGCTTCATGGGTGGTTGTAGATGACCCATGGTAGTGATCGCAACCGTACTACGCAACATTGACAATGATCCCATATTTCAGCACGAAAAAACGCCTTACGGCGTCTTTTCGCATCCTTCGATTACATCGAAGAACCAGTGCTGCAAGCCTTACACATACCCTTATGTCCGAACACTTCATACAACGCCGAGAGCGCCACGAGTGCGTAGACGATATTTGCTAAGGTTGAGGGAAGGAACGTACCAACGTCAACCTGAAAGAGGAACAAGCCCCAGTTGAGGCCACCAATCACGAGAAGGATAAACGAAATTTTGTGGAGATTCACATAAACACCCCCTTCCTGTAGACAAAGAAATCTTCTCACAGACAACGAGGGCTGTATAGCGGAGGTAATCCACACCGCGGGTCACGACTTCATTCGAAAAAGTCGAGATGAATTGATAAGTGGAAAGAAATCGGTAATGAAATTATAGAACGCCGCAAATGCTGGACCCGCAACACCGGTCAGCACTAATACAAATCCAACAAAGTTAGAAAGTGCCCAAATTCCGATATCCCAATGAATAACGGACATTGTGCGCTTTCCGAGCGTGATCATTTCATGAATACGAGACAGATTATCATTAAGAATAATTACGTCAGCAGCTTCGGAGGCGATGGCAGTTCCTCCTCTGCCCATCGCAATACCCACATCAGCTTGCGCCAACGCGGGGGCATCGTTTACTCCATCTCCCACCATAGCGACGGGACGCCTCTGAATGGCGGCAAGCTGCCTCAATTTCTGCTCTGGGTTCATCTTCGCATGTACATGATCAATCCCCAATTGTTGACCAACACGTTGCGCAACACGCTCCACATCACCCGTAAACATCTGAATATCCGTCACCCCAGACGAACGGATCGCCTGAAGGCTCTCAATAGCCTCCGTACGTGGCGTATCAGCCAATGACACGAGAGCAACCGCGACGCCATCTCGCACAACTGCAACAACCGTACCCATAGAGCGATCCGAAAACGCCTGCAACGCAGAACGAACTGACGCCACATCCAACACACGAAGCTCATCGAGCAGTCTCTCATCACCCACACCGTACGCGTGCACGCCCTCACGCACAATGACACCCGCCCCCGTGCGGATCTGCACGCTGTCGGGATCAATAACTTCTCCCGTTCGCTTGTGCGCAATCGCGTAGAGTGCGCGACCAATCGGATGTTCTGAAAATTTTTCCGTGATAGCAATGATACGCCACAGCTCTTCATCTGAAATTGATTGGAGCTTCTCGAGAGATTCCAGTCGAAAATTTCCGAAGGTGAGCGTTCCCGTTTTGTCGAGTACCAAGGTTTGCACATTTGCGAGTGTCGCCAGCCAAGATCCTCCTTTGATAACCACCCCCCGCCTGGCAGCGTATCCCAGCGATGCGGTCATCGCGAGAGGTATTGCCACCGCCATATCATCAGCGCACGCAACCAGGAACAGCGCGGATGTCATTCGTATATCTCGAGTGATGAGATATACGCCAATGCCAAACAAAATCACTACGGGAAGAAACACAGATGCAAATCTATCCGCAAGACGCTCTGGCTTTGACTTGTTGAGCGCCGCGGAGCGCATAAGCTCTGCCATGCGCTCGAGTGTCGAATCTTTTCCCACGTGCGTAGCTTTGATCTTCAAGTACCCCGTATCAAGCACCGTTGACATAATAACGCGCGAGCCAGGAGTCTTCTCTGCGGGCAACGATTCACCCGTAACGAGGGCTTCATTGACCAGCGCGCGGCCTTGACCCACAACACCATCAACACCAATTTGCTCACCGGTCTTGGTGAGAATAATATCTCCAACACTAATTTTGTCGGGATGTACTGCCTCGCAATCATTGCCACGACAACGCGTGACACGCTGAGGCTTTAACTTGAGCAACGTCGCAATCGCATCCTGCGTTCTTTTTCCCGTGTGCCATTCTAAGATATCCGCACTTAAAATCATTAGCACAATAAAGGCTGCCGAGGAGACCTCTCGGGTGGCAATGGAAATTCCAATTGCAACTAAATTAAAGACATCAATCGTAATCGATCGATTCCACAAATCTCGAATGGATCGGATCAACAATGGCACCGCACCGACAATACTGAATCCGAGCACATACGTATCAATGCCCGGGAATATGAAATGGAGAAGGAGGACGGATCCTATCACGCCCACGCCGATATATTGGTGCACAGGAGAATTCGAGCTCAGTAGTCGACCAACGTTCATACTCAAAGTATATCACGCGAGTGAGTTGGAAACACGATATAATCATCCGCATCAAATACGCAACGGTAGGCGAAATAGCACGTCCCTAACAATGAGCGTGCCCTCACGATCTCGAATCAAACTAACGCAAGAATGGACTCATATCATCTACTCAAGCCCTCCCCCATTTACAGATTCAATTCCCATGGCACTTCTTAAACCTCTTACCACTCCCGCAAAGGCAGGGTGGATTTTGCGCTAAAAAATTTTTGTTAGCAGGAAACAGGTTTTCCGGAAGCTGGGAAAGGTCAAACCATTTCATTTCCGAAAATTTTTCCGGTTCCATTAAAGAAGGTTGTCCGCTAAAGCTGGTTGGCTTGGTATGAACAGTGATGTAATGCTTATTTTCAGCTTCGTAAACGTCGCTGGTGACTCCCAAGATTTCTATATCTTTTACCTCTATCCCCGCTTCTTCCTTGGCTTCTCTTTGGGCAGATTGAAGGAAGCTTTCTCCGTATTCTATATGGCCGCCCGGCGGGCACCAGGTGCCGTTGGCGTGTTTGGATTTGCGTAGAAAAAGGAGCAGCTTGCCGTTTTCTACAATGTAAACGCCAATTGCTCCTTTGGGCCTAAGTTTGTCTTGGTCTTCATTTCCCATGGCACTTCTTGTATTTCTTTCCAGAGCCACAAGGGCACGGATCATTACGCCCGATAGTATCTGATTGTAGGTTCGGATTGGAAGCGTGATCGTCTTTCGATGTCAGAAGTTGTGTTGCAGGATCTTCCGATAGGTTAGGGCGACTCTCGACTCCATTTCGAAGCGATGCGGGCCCCGGAGCTACCTGGACCTTAAAGATAATGCCTGCAACGCGAGAAGCGAGAGTAATCGCAAGCGAACCATACATTCGTTGCGCTTCGATCTTGTACTCGACTAAAGGATCGCGTTGCCCATACGCACGCAATCGTACAGACTCGCGAAGATGATCCATTGCTTCGATATGGTCCACCCATAGATCGTCAATCGTGCGTACCACAACCGCTCTCTCGATCTGTCGCATCTGCACAGCCCCCATACGATCTTCGTGCAGCGCATATAACCGACGCATCTCCACGACAAGATAGTCAGTGAGCTCATCTGCATCGCGATACTCTTTTGCTAGAAGATCCGGAAAGAGCGAATCAGGAAATGGCGCGATCGAACGGAGGGTATCGACGATCTCTCGAATACTCAATTCGCCTGTCTCTTCGTTTCTATGCGCTCGCACAATGGCCTGCAGCTCGCCCTCCAAATATCCCAGGACTGTCTCGTGGATGTCTGGCGAAGAAAGTATCGATCGACGAATGCCATACATGGTTTCACGATGTTTATTCATGACATCGTCATACTCAAGTACGTATTTCCTAGAATCGAAGTTATGACCCTCAATTCGACTCTGCGCTTGTGCTATTGATCGGGATACGATGCTGTTCTCGATAACATCCTCATCGGTGACGCCCAGGGTATTCATAATATTCTTCAAGCGATCTCCACTAAATATTCGCACAAGCTCATCTTCAGTGGAAACATAAAACTGGCTTGCCCCAGGATCTCCCTGGCGACCCGCGCGACCACGGAGCTGATCGTCAATGCGCCGCGCTTCATGACGCTCCGTGCCAAACACGCACAATCCGCCAAGTTCTCTCACCTCGCGCGCCTCATCCTCATCGATCGGATTACCACCAAGAATGATATCAACGCCGCGCCCAGCCATGTTCGTTGCAACCGTCACAGCGCCCCTACGTCCAGCCTGCGCTATGATTTCAGCTTCTTGTTCGTGATTCTTTGCGTTTAGCACCTGATGCTTTACGCCTATCGACGCCAGCAACACCGAGAGCATTTCATTTTTTTCAATAGAAACGGTTCCCACAAGCACTGGTTGCCCTAGCTCGTGACGACGCTTCACTTCATGTGCGAGTGCCTTGAATTTTCCCAATTCACTCTTATAGATGCGATCGGGCAAATCCTTTCGCAAGAGCGGTTTATGCGTGGGGACGACGACTACATTGAGGCTATATACTTTGTGAAACTCCTCTGCAGATGTGCGCGCAGTACCCGTCATTCCGGAAAGCTTTCCATAGAGCCTGAAATAATTTTGGAACGTTACCGTTGCCAGCGTTTTGCTTTCGCGTTGGATGAGAACGCCTTCTTTTGCCTCCACTGCCTGGTGAAGACCGTCAGACCATCGGCGTCCCGGCATGAGGCGCCCCGTGAATTCATCCACGATAATAACCTCATTATCCTTTACGACATACTCTTTGTCTCGACGGAAAAGCACATGCGCACGTAACGCCTGCTCAAGATGATGCACATATCGAGCCCCACCCTCCTCATACATATCAGCGATACCAAGACGCTTTTGTATCTTTTCAATACCATCGTCGGTAATACTTACTGCTTTTAGCTTCTCATCGATGGTATAGTCCTCACCTTCTTTGAGTATTGGCACTGCACGCGCGAATGACGAATATAAAGCGCCCGACTCTTCATCAGGAGCAGAAATGATAAGAGGGGTGCGCGCCTCATCGATAAGGATTGAGTCGACCTCATCAACGATTGCAAATGCATGCGGAGTCACTTGTCGCTGAGACATATCTTCCAATCTTGGCGCCATATTATCGCGAAGATAGTCAAACCCATATTCATTATTGGTTCCATACGTAATATCCGCTTGATATGCTTCGCGCCGACTCACCGGCCGAAGAAACTCATGAACGACTCGAAACGATCCAGTCTCATCGCGCTCATGATCACTCTCCGCGAGATCGGCAGGCTTCACATGGGAGGAGTCATAGATGTACGAAGCCTCATGATTGAGCACGCTCACTGTTAGGCCTAAGGCATCATAAATCTGACCCATCCACGTCGCATCACGTCGACTGAGGTAATCATTCACAGTAACAACATGCACCCCATTCCCCGATAACGCATTGAGATACGCTGGAAGCGTAGCAACCAATGTCTTACCTTCACCGGTCGACATTTGCGCGATTGCACCAGAGTGCAGCACCATACCTCCAATGAGTTGCTCATCAAAATGTCGCTTACCAGATTTGCGCAGTGATGCCTCACGAACTGCAGCAAACGCCTCAGGCAGCAGCTCATCTAGTGTCGAACCAGTCCGCAATCGCTCCCTAAAATCAATCGTTAACGAGCGGAGCTCGTCATCAGATAACGATCGCATATGAGCCTCGAGAGCATTTATTTTTACAACTGAACTCGCGTACGATCGGATGATACGCGCATTTGCGTCAGGTAAAAACTTCGATAGAAATTCAAACATAGCGTGCAGGGGTCAAAACCTACTCATCATGTGTCTGACGCTCCTGTTCTCGCTGCTTGTCTTTGAATTTTGTGATCTGGTTTTTCAACTCCTCTTTGACATCAATAATCGACGAGTGTAAATCGAAGTGATTCGACTCGGCACGAAATAGATGTGACCCAACGGTAATGTTTGCCTCTGTATAGTAAATAGCGCCTGAAGCGTGATGCTGGGAGGGAATAGCTACTTCGACTCGTACCGCATAGTCGCCCATAGAAGATAGCAGGTGCTCCAAATCCCCAATCTTATCCTCAATAAACACTCGGAGAGGCGCATTTAGCTCTATATTCTTTGCGTGTATGTCTATATTCATACCCCTAATATACGCTACCCATGTGACAAACTCAACCGCTACCGAGTTATTGAAGCGCCAAGTGTATAGACGGAAACTTCAGCGTCATTGACGGTAAAAATAGCATTCCAATCTCGTCCCGAAGCCTCCCACTGTCGCGCAGAAATATCGAACCAATGCTTCGTTCCATCCGCCCATATCGAGTACACTTTCTTTGAGCCTTGCGCCCGAATGTACACGCTAGCGGCGTAATGAAAGAACACATCGTCAGGAACATCCCGAACTTCCTTCGTCTGCAAGCCGTACAATGCAAGAATTGCAGGCGATAGCAATCTTCGATACGAACCCCAAACCACGTAGATATCACTTTGACCTTTTCGTCGAATAAGATCTCCATCGGTCGGTTGTACATAGGCAAATCTATCCGCAGTCGATGCACTTTTTTCGGGTGATATCGGAAGAAGAGCCTCATCAATTGCACCGACAGCAGCAATAACAGTTATCGTATCTTCCATTGGCTTCCTCCCGCCTATGGGATACAGGGAGCCGTGCGTTATCGCAACCGTAATGTCCTGAATATCGAACCCGTCATTACGCGCTGGGATGCTCATCCGGGCAACGCCCCTGACGAACACTGGAGTCGTTATACGTATAATGCCATTGCTATATCGAACAATTATAGCACCATGCATCTCGCTATTCTCGGGTCCAGAGATTCTAAGACCGAGATCCTCGGTTGTCACTACTCCAGACTCAATCGGAATGGCGATCCAACGCGGCTGCCATTCCTGCAAGCGACTCGCATTCGATATCCGCTTGCGAGACAACGAGAGACTATCAAGCGCCTCAGCTCGAACGCGAAGAGTGCTTAATTCTGGCTGTGCAAAACCATACGCAGAACCGATACTACCATCATTAAGGAGGCATGCGATCATCCAATCGACATACACATCAGAAAATCCAAAGCCCCTACGCGTCATGAGCCAATCATGCAGAGAGGCGGTACCCTGCAAGGGCGATGCAACGGTCTCGGAAAGAATTCCCTCACCGAAGCGACCGGCGAGATAGTGCACAAAAACGGATGCCATCGCATAATCAGTTGCTGTGTTCGGCCACAACGTTAATGAATCAGAGGGGCTTCGAAGAAACGAAGGAACACGACGCTGAAGAGAACTAAACTCATACGGACTACTATACCCGGTCGCCGTGACATTATACTCACTCCGCGCTTCGTTTAACCACACATCCTCGCCCTCCCGTTCAGCAAGCTCTCTTTGATTGAATGAGATGAGATGTTGAATCTCATGCGCAATGAGTGTTGTTGCGTTTCCCGCCAAAACGCTTTCGGCATTTATAAAAATCATCTCTCTCGCATTTCCACGAGGCGACTCCTTCCTGGAATAGTTATGGATATTTTCAAAATAACCACCGCTTCCTTGTATCAGGCGTTGCAAAACGATAACCACATGACTATCGCCATCGACGCCAGGGTTTGCCTCAGACCCCCACAATTTCACAGAAATTGGGTAGATCTTTTCATCGATTTGCTGCGAGAGCTGCAGAAGCGCAGGAATGAACAAATTCTTTTGCTCTGGCGTTAGGTAGCTCCAATATCGATCGTCGACATAGAGATACCCGTGCGCACCAATGGCTCGCAATGTCGCAGTAATAGAAGATGCGCCCGCATAATCGTAGAACGAATTGACGTTATATTTCTGCACTTGCTCTATGTCATCGGCACGGGCAATAGAACCGAGACAACAAAATACCAAAGATGCGACTACTCCAACAGCTAGCAGTCTCAGCCATTTCATGTGACTATGGTATCAAACAAACAATTTGTCGTCGATAAAATTGACCAATTAAGCTTTTTGCTATATAATACTACTCACTATGCCTCGTGCGCTCACCCTTCTAGCATCTGATTTTATTGCATTTTACGGTGCGCTTGGTGCCACGTTGTGGCTTCGCTATGGCAACTCGGAATTTATATCACAGTGGAGTGGTCACGTAATTCCTTTTTCGTTACTACTAATTGTGTGGTTTTTCGCGCTCTATATTACGAATCTGTACAACGTTCAATTTATGCGTAATGATCGCGAGTTTTTTGAGCGACTCACGCAAGCCATGCTATTCGCCACTGTTATTTCAATACTTTTTTTCTATTTTATTCCATTTTTTGGAATCACTCCAAAACGTAATTTGTTCTTCTTTTTGCTTTTACTTGCCGTGGGAATGTGGAGTATTCGGTTTTTATACAACAAAGTGCTCGCTGGTAGTGCCAAGAAAAACGTTCTCATCGTTGGCATAACTAAGGAGTCACTGGAGCTCGCCGAGCTCATTACTCATAATCCGCAATTTGGTTATAGTATTCGATCCCTGGTCAACCTCACTCCTGGGTCGTCATCGCTCATCACGCAAACACCTATCGGATGGCACATCATACAGAGTCTGAACGAGGTTGACGCCCACATCGTTCGCGAGAACATCGATACGGTTATTATCACTCCTGATGCCTATCAAGCCCGAGAAGTGGTACACCTTTTTTACTCTACGATATTTCGCCAGATCAATTTTATAACATTGGCCACAATCACGGAGCAACTTACTGGCCGTATACCGCTTGGATCAATCAATCAAGCATGGTTTTTGGATAATTTGGCGGAAGGGGCAAAGAAGTCGCTCAGCCCTGTGAAGCGAATCGTCGATGTGATACTGGCGAGTGCTCTCGGATTGCCGACGCTACTTGCGCTTCCCTTTATTGCTGCGCTCATTCGACTCGACTCTCGTGGTCCCGTATTCTTTCGTCAGGCGAGAACGGGTCAAGACAGGAAAACGTTTTCAATAATTAAATTTAGAACGATGCAGATCAACGCAGAGAGCGCGACTGGTGCCGTTTGGGCATCCCACAATGATACACGTATCACGCGCATCGGTTCATTTCTTCGTAAGACGAGGATCGACGAACTGCCTCAACTATGGAATATACTCCGTGGAGACATGTCTCTCGTAGGCCCTCGCGCCGAACGACCTGAATTTGATACACAACTCGCGCAGCAAATCCCATTCTACAATGAGCGTTACCTCATCAAGCCAGGACTATCCGGTTGGGCTCAAATTAACTACCCCTATGGAGCATCGATCGATGACGCGACTCAGAAATTGCAGTACGATCTCTACTATATTAAGAATCGCTCTCTGGTACTTGATCTCGAGATCATCCTGAAAACGATAAGCATATCTCTTCGTCGCTCCGGCCGCTAATTCTGCACGCCAAGTCTTGTCAAAACCTCGTCTGCCTTCCGTACGAATTCTTTTTGCGACGCAATCGCGGGAACCGCCAGCGCCCGTCGAATAGTGTCGACAACTTTTTGACTATCATTGAGATCGGCATACGCATTAATCAATTGCGACCAATAGTCTGCTTGCTTTGGGAATGATGCGACCAAACGCTCGAGCATGGCAATCACATTTTTTGCGTCACCTAATTGAGTAAAAATCTGAACCATACGATTACCATCCTGCTCCGTCATTGCGTACCCCTTCGACAAAGCACTGTTCATGGAGCGTAACGCCTCCTCAACTCCTTGGACGCTATTTTGCGATGCAGCAATTTGATACTGCACAGTACCGATATACCAATACGTAATGCCCACGTCAGGGTTCAAGTTCGCTGCCTTTTGAAACCATTCGAGTGCTAACTTCGGCTGGTTCTTGTTTAAATAGGCCTGCGCAACTTCGTAATAGGTCCTTACAAATGTAGGACTGATATCGAGTGCCTTCATCGACATGCGCAGAGCTTCATCATTGTAGGAATCTATTTTCTCGCTCTTTCCGAGCGTAATATAGAGTCGCGAAAGATAGAGATACGGCAAATAATCGTCCGGATTTTCAATTGTATTCATCTTTACGTCATCAATTGCGCGAAGTGCTACTTCCTTGAAATTCGGGACTTTACTCACATCAGTTGCACCAGAAATTTCGAGCACATATTGTGCATATCGGTGTCTGTATTCATACCTTCCAGGAGCGTCTACGTCGATTGCTTCACGAAACTTGTTGACCGCCGTCACCCAATCCCCCTTATATCCAGCAACAATAGCGCGCGTGCTTGCGTAATTAGCAGTAGAAGGGCGGACGTTGGTGCTGTACACAGCAATGAGGACAATGAATGGGACAATCACGGCGTAGAGTACTTGGCCCGCCGTCCAGACGCGCGCCCTATTACTGATCATCGCCACCTGAGGAGCATCAAGTCCACGTAGAGACACGTGCACCACAAAAGCGAGAATCATAAAGAAAGAAAGAAAATTTGCTGACGTGTCAAAAATAAAACAATTGTGAATGATATAGGCAATCGTCATTGACGTGAGGCCAATGCCTAGAACCCTAGCATCAGAAGCCTCAGCCATAAACGATCGATACTGACGGAATGATGCCACGAACAGGGAGAGGTACGATATCAATCCAAAGAGCCCCATGGTAACCGCAACTTCAACAAACATATTGTGAGCACGATCGAAAAATGTTTCCGAACCGGGTCCGGTAAAGAACTTGGGATTAAAGTGCTTACTGAATGGGATATTAAAATTCTCCGGCCCCCATCCAAGCAACACCGTCTTGGGGCTCTCGATCCATCCCTGATACCCAGCGGTCCAAGCCCAGAAACGAGTTTGCACCGTAAAGGTGCTACTGGAAAAATCAGTAACACGCCTCAAATAGGGAGAGCTCTGAACAAATGACGTCTGTCGTAACATCATTGCCAGAAACACAAACACCACAATTGCCGTTACACCAGCAAGAAGTCCATTTCTAGCAAGACGACTCCTATTTAAAGACCCCCAGAGTAGCGCCCACGTTAACCCCCCAGCTACGACCCCGATGAGAGAGCCGCGAACCGCCGTTGTTGCAACTGCTAGTACCATTACGCCCCCCGAAGCAGCAAACCAACGCGCCATTCTTGGCGACGTACGCTTCATGCTAGCAAGTGAAAAAGCCAAAAAAGCAATGAGGATTTGGTACCCCGCGAATAATGCTGGATTTCCGATCGTGCCAAATGGACGCTGCCGACCCCCAGATCCCAGAATGAACGTCCAGTCCGTTTTCTGAAGAAATCCATATATCGCCGAACTAAACCCAACCACAATCATGAGATTCAGGAGGACTTGCCAATCTCGTCTCGTTCGTAGCACCGATATGGTAATTATGTAGAAAACAAAATAGTGCCAAAACGTGAACAAGCCACCCATGCGCTCGAGCGTACCCCAGAAGCTCTGTAAAAAAGCGACGGAGGTAAACGTCGTAACGGTAAACGCCACTGCAAATGACAAAAATGCCCACGTAATGGGATGTGACTTCGGGACATACGATCTATCCCTCCAAATCAAGAGCAAATACAAGGCGGTCATAATCTGAACGACACTCCGCAGGACAACAACCTTACCGAAATGAAACGGCGACATGTGCTGACTAAAAACAACCAACGGGATGAAGGCGCTAGCGTACACCAACCATTTGAGAATTTTCGCGAGCATAGATTCGTTCATTGCAAGTATCTTATTTCATTTATCACAGCGGGGCAATATAGACTGATACCTCTTAATCATAGCTCTTGTTTGTTGCGCAGCGGAAAAACTCATCTCGATTCGGCGCAACCCCGCAAGTCCCATTGCACGACACAGCTCTGGACTCCGCAGAAGCCGTGAAACCTGCATTGCAACACTCTCCGTGTCGAATGGGTTCACAATGACACCTGTAACATCATGCAGAACAATCTCTGGAGTACCACCGAAGCACGTGCCAATAACCGGCTTCCCCGCTGCCATCGCCTGCATCGCCATCAGAGGTGCTGGATCCAAATATATTGAAGGTACAGCAACGATAGTCGCTGCAGAGAACAATGCTGCTCGATCTCGACCGTGGAGAAGATCAATACAACGCAACGAGCCCTCAACACCACGTTGCCGTGCGTATCGCAGGACTGAATCTCGATATGGACCAGCTTCGATCGCCATCACAACTAGCACATCAGGAAAGTGCGCAATAATTCCGGGCAACGCATCAATGAGCACCTCGGTACCCTTATCTTGCATAGCGCGCCCCCCAAACAAAATAATCGGATGATCCCCGAGATCAAGTTTTTGGCGAAGCACATGTACATCTTCGATACTGGCTTGAAATTCACGAACATCGACACCATTGTAAAACGTTTCAGCATGAGCAATTCCATTTTGTCGCAATGCCTCATTGAGCGTCTCCGATACAGAAAATACACCGCTCGCATATTGTAGTGATCGACGAATGCACCACTTTCGAATCGGGTTGTATGCCTTGCCAACCTGACGAATTGTGAAGAATGTAGGAACAAAATAATTATATGCCACATGCACACTCTTCTTCGTCGGATCAATAAAATGATAAAGCCTCGTGTATGCAAAGCTCAACGTATCATGGAGTGTAATAAAGCACGGGACGCCAATCGATCTCACCCATCGAATCAGTGCAAAAGAAAAATGTTCATGTACGTTATGTGCATGCACGATGTCGGGTTGTAGTTTCTTGAGGAGAGATATACTGGCACCCCGAATGAACGGGTTATACACCGAGAGATAGGACCGCACAAATTGTGAGCGTGCCGGAGAATAAATGCGATGTACAGATATTCCTTGATACTCTGTATCTCCAACGCTCTCGAGACGCTGCGTTGCGGTTACCACATGGACCGTGTGACCTTCGGCCATCATGCCTAAGGCCATATCAAGAGCTACCTGCCCGGCGCCGCCAACGCTCTCGGGTGCAAACGAATCAGTGACGTAGACAATCTTCATTGCTTTTTGATAATCACAAAACTATCAGAAAAAACGCGACGCGGTGTAACCCAATGGTCCATCCGGATCAGAGAGCGATCCAGCAACCGCAAAAACGCACGCTTCAAGCGGGGTTGCTTTTGATACGGATCGAAAAGAAGGAATTTTATATATGATGACGTGAGAGCCCAAAATCCACCATACGCACCCTTTTCCACGACGACACACTGATGACTACTAGCAAGCGCGCTAAGTCCCTCGGGGGTATACCGAAAATAATCCCCTGGATCCGAATGAATTGGCTGCGTAAATGGCGCAGTAATAATTGCATGTCCGCCTCGCCGCAACACCCGAGCGATTTCCTTCATGAGCGAAGTAGGGCTCGGCACATGTTCAAAGACTTGATTACACAAGACCGTATCAAAGGAGCCGTCTTCAAATGGCATTGCCAGCACGTCGCCCGCCACATCAACGTTCCCACCAGCGACCGCATCCAGACAAATATAGGAAGTCGCACTGCGAAGCACTATGGATTTATATTTAGCAGCAGCGCCACCGCCAGCATCAAGCGTTTGCCCACGAATATATTTCGCAGCATACTCTACAAGATCGCGTGTTGTATGAATGCTAGACGACATTATTCATTAGCTTCACTCGCAAGTCGCAAGAGCAATCGTCGAACATACAGGAACGCGATCGTGTGCGCAATCGCATACCATGCAGTGACGAGACCAATAGTCCCCCAAGGACCGAAAGCGCGAATCGCCATAAGTCCCAATGGCACCCCGACAAGTAAATTAAAAGTATGAATCATGATCGAAACGTGAACCTTTTGAATGGCGCGCAACATCGATCCCAAGCCAATACCCAAACCCATGAAAATTCCGTATGGAATCAGCGCGTATACATAGTGCACGCTCTGCGCAAATTGAGATCCGTAAAAGATGTGGAATGCGATAGGAGCGACGAGAGCAGCTCCGAGTGTCAACGCGGTCGAGATGCCAACCGCGTACATCGTAACTCGAACAAAATTCCGAGATAAGCGCGCAACACCTTGCGTTTTCATTTTAGGAAACTCAACGTTTAGGAGCGTCCCAATGGGACCTAAAAATCCGAGCGCGAGATTGATATACGCAAAGGCAAGTTTAAAAAAGGTAACGTCTGCCGCAGTTACATAGATCCCTGTGAGAAGAATGGGGAGAATATTATAGAGGTTTGAAAGATTTCTATCTACTGCGATCCAAAAGCTGTACCGAAGATACGTTCGCACCGGTGCGGTGCGCGCAGAGAGCATTAGCTCGCGAATCCGAGGCAAGACACCGAAGTCTCTTTGAAGCCCCCGCCACACCACAATCGACGCGCAGCAAAGAATACTCGCTCCCAATAAGTGTCCCGTCACAATACCTCCAACACCCAAGCCTGCGATCACAAACGAAAGCGCGAATGTCGTCCGAAGCATCTGATCGCTCAGGCCTAACATGGTCATCTGTCGAATACGCCCAACAACTTGAGTTCCGATAGACGCGAAAGAATACGCTGTCGTAGAAACGATCGAAGCGCAAATGACGACCGAAGCGAACCATCCAATCGCGGATGTTCCGTACAGGTGCATGGAAATGAAAGGAGCCAATGCCGCACCGCATAACGTCACAAAACTCATAATAACGGTGATCTTCACCAAAAATGCTAAAGCTGAGCGTATTTCATGCTCATCCCTACGCGCATATGCCTCACCCAATATCGTGGTGACAGCGTCTTGAGCGCCCACACCTAGAAATATAGAAATGAACCCCGCGAGACTAAATGTGAGTGCATACACACCGAATGCCTCAGGCTGAAGCACGCGCGCCATGATGATACCGGCAATCGCCTGGAAGACATTCCCAAACATACTCCCGGCCTGAAGGATTGCCGTATTCCTAACAAATGTATGCGCTCGAAAGTATGAAATTTTCTCACGTATCCAAGCTATTGACATGCGCGCATCCTAGCATGGAATTGATGAAACATAAACTAGAAAAGTGATTGAATGTACTCCCATTTCAACACCCCATCATACGTAAACTCAACAACATGCTCTCCCCCATGCACAGGAAGTCCGTGGAATAGATAGTTTGTCATATATGACTGCACTGGTCGTCCATCGATGGTGATTCGCCAACCAGGGAGATTCGACTCAGAGAAGACAAGCCAACGATCATGAGAGGTCTTGGTAGTGAGCCGAAGATATCCGTCACGATACGCGTCAATGGCAATAGAGTCTGAGGGAGTAGGCCGATTCTTGAATGAATCGCAATCAGCGCATTCGATGAATGTAGTGTTGGCGAAATTAGTGTTTGACTCGATGATTGTTTTGAAATTCTTCTCTTCATCAGTCTCGGATACAAAAGAGACGTTTCGAGCAAAGTAGATGCGAGGCATGACCGTCTTGTTCTCATAGAGATAGATAGGAATGTTGAACCGCGTTGATGCCACCTCCTCGATCAGCTGCAGGCCAGGAGTTGCGGGGAGCTCGTATGCGGAGATGAGATACTTCACGTTGAGCATGGAAAGAACGGGGAGGCGGAGGGTGAAACGAGAGAGCTTTTCACCGAGTGGGATGTCTTCGTTTGCAAGCGACGTATAACGCTGGCTCACCTCACTCCCCACAAATGCGAGCACGCGCTGCCCTCGTCGTGGTGCCATCGGTTCGTAGCCGTCAATGGTTGCAATGCCGCGTAGAAGGCCAGTATTAGGCATCAGCGAATCAATGCCATACATCATCGCATCTCTCGAAGCACCCTCATGAATAGCTGATACACGCTGTGAACCTGCAGCACCATAGAGAAAGCTAAACGTGCGAAAACTCATTGCATCATCGCCTCTCAAAAGAATCGCGTCCGCGATGTGCGGCGACGAAGAGAGGACTGAAGACCGCGCAAACGTGTGCTCCATCATCCCCGACGCACCAAGCAATGCACACGAAGCTATCACTGATGCTCCGGTAAATACCTGCGCATCTCTCGCATACCGAGCCACTATGTACACCACAGCAATTGATGCTAGCGCAATCATGGAACTTGCATCTCCGAGTGAAAAATTATCAAACGAACTTCTCACCATTCGCTCAATAAGTGCGTGGTAGTACTCAAGAGGAAGTCCCGTGGTGCCTTGATACATCCGTTCCGTAAATAGTTGTTGCAGGAATCGAATACTACCCTCACCTGCCACCGCAAATATCAATGTTGCTGTCATGGCAACACCAAGCATTGCATTAAACAGGCGCCCCGCATACAACTGAATGCTCGCCCGCCCACTTTCCCAGTGCTCCATCGTCCACTTCATCCCATAACCAGCCAACATTGCCATCGCAAAATTAAGAACAAACGTCCATCGAGCCGGCCCACGAAAATACTCCAATACGGGGAACTGATGAAGTAGCCAAAATATAGGAGAGTATTTGAATGACGTCAGAATCGCACCAACGCTCAACAGCGTAAAGAACCTGACACTGGATTCGCTCTTGTACATCTTTGTGACGCCAATGAGTGCGAATATGAGACCAAAAATACCAATGTACGGTAAAAACTCACCGGAAATACCATATCGAAATGAAAAATGTGGAAGTATAAACTTTATCAAATCCAACGGTGTCGCAGCATCGACGCTCGCCTGCGCAAGCGTAAGTCCGCCAATCCTCGTTGAAAGCGGGGTGAACACTGCCATATACAAAAATTGAGGCAGACCAATTATCAGTGCCGCCACGAATACGCCAATAACACGCCCCCCATCCTTCATTGAATTTCTTAAACTCTTTCCTTCACGATGAGCATCGCATTCCAACCACACCCAATACAGCGCAGCAACTATGAGTGCCATAATCACGAATTGCTGATGCGCTCCCAAAAATGACAATCCAATGAGCACCGAATATAGAAGCGCCACACCCCAGGCCCCTCTGGATGCGCTAAGCGCCATGAGCAATGATACTGGCAAAACATATACCGCAGAAAGAACAGCAATGTTGCCCAACCAATGTGTCGTAAATTGACCCAATGTAAATGTACCTGCAACCAACAAGCTCACATATCGACGCGAGAATAACTGTCGAGCAAATAGATAACTAAAATACGCCGCCAGAAATACAAAGATCACTAGAAGCGCGTTATAACTTTCAGAAATCACACGATAGATTGGATGAAAGAATCCCCACTGAAAAGACGCCGGGATCGGAAATCCAGATAGTATCCCGGAAGCCCACTTTGCCCCTCTGGTTGTTGCGTCTGGATAAAAAACCCCAACCGTATCGCCATCAAAGAAAATAAACCTCTGGCCGAAGTACACACCAAGACATACGAGTATAATTACCGCGAACAACACAAGCCTACGCCCTAAGGGATCCTCGTTATAGAAACCTAAAATGCGTTGAATCCAAACTCGCAGCAACTCCCAAAGCGTATATATGTATGATCCAATCGATACGCGGGATTCGATAGGTGCAGCATAGGTAATAGGCACCTCACGGATGTCCAAACCTCGAGCCTTGGCGATTGCAAGCATCTCGATGTCGAACCCCCACCGTAGAACTGTAAGCGCTGAGAATATATCATTTGCCAAACTTCCTCGGATCATCTTTAAGCCCCGCTGAGAATCAACAATATTCCAGCCCATAACGCATCGAATTAATCGCTTTGCGAGAAACCCCAACACCCCTCGTCCCCGGGGTTGCCCACTAATGACAGCATTGGGTGCAGCAGCAATGATCAGGTCCGCGCCCTCCCGGTATTTTGGCCAGAACTTATCCAGCTCCATCACGCTAATCTGCAAGTCTGCATCTATGAACAGTCGACAGTCTCCCTGGGCTGCAAGCATGCCCGTCCTAACGGATGCCCCCTTTCCCCGATTCGACGCATGGGATGTAATGTGAACATGTGATAGATGCAAGCCCTCAACTACTGATCTCGTATCGTCGATAGATCCGTCATCAACTACAATAATTTCACACGCCAGATTCTTCGTTTTGAAGTAATCAGTGACGGCATAAATTGTGCGAGCAATGCCCTTCCCTTCATTCAGGGCGGGTATAATTACTGACGTCAGATTTGGTAGTGATGATTTCATCGCAACAACACCCCATCATACGTAAACTCAACAACATGCTCTCCCCCATGCACAGGAAGTCCGTGGAATAGATAGTTTGTCATATATGACTGCACTGGTCGTCCATCGATGGTGATTCGCCAACCAGGGAGATTCGACTCAGAGAAGACAAGCCAACGATCATGAGAGGTCTTGGTAGTGAGCCGAAGATATCCGTCACGATACGCGTCAATGGCAATAGAGTCTGAGGGAGTAGGCCGATTCTTGAATGAATCGCAATCAGCGCATTCGATGAATGTAGTGTTGGCGAAATTAGTGTTTGACTCGATGATTGTTTTGAAATTCTTCTCTTCATCAGTCTCGGATACAAAAGAGACGTTTCGAGCAAAGTAGATGCGAGGCATGACCGTCTTGTTCTCATAGAGATAGATAGGAATGTTGAACCGCGTTGATGCCACCTCCTCGATCAGCTGCAGGCCAGGAGTTGCGGGGAGCTCGTATGCGGAGATGAGATACTTCACGTTGAGCATGGAAAGAACGGGGAGGCGGAGGGTGAGCACTCGTAACTTCTCTTGCAGCGGCATCGATGCGTACGCCAATGAATCGCCCGTTGTTGCTCGCTCGCTCCCCACCAATGCTATCGTTCGCGCAATACGCCGGGTCATGATATTCGAAAAGCCATCAATACTCGAAGCACCATACTGCATGCCAATATTGGGAACCATAAGATCGCGCTGAAATGCAATGGAATCTGAAATTGAATACCTTCCTGAAAATGGCTGGTGCAATTTCTGGTCGACAGCGGAGCCAGAAAGAACACTCAAATACCTCCCATCTGTAGCCTGTATGTATGCGGCGAGTGAAGGAGCGCTAGAAATGACTGACGCATGAATAATCTGCGTTCGATTTGGATGCATCATGAAGAGCGAACACGCCGTAAGTACTAGTGTCGCAACGCGTGCAGGTCCATCAAAGCCGCGAACCGCTACGCGTCGTACGATGAGAATTGAGACACCAAGAGACGCAAACCCAACGAAAAAAATGGAATTGAATGGATCTACATTGGCAATGAGCGCATCGAAAAGAGATGAAATGGAGTTGTGATAATGTTCTACTGAAAGTCCGCCAGCACGAGATGCAAGAAAGTGCTCATCAAAATATGCGTAGACATATGATAATAGTTGCGTTCGTACAGGGATAACAATCAAACGGACTACAATCGCGCCGAACATCAACACACCAAACACCCATCCAAGCGCTTGCCTTGCCTTATCCCATACAAGATTCACCGAATGTGATCTCGCGAAGTCGAAGCCAATTCCTGCCATCATCGCTAATCCGAAATTACCAATATACATCCAACGATTTGAACCACGAAATAACTCTAGAATGGGAAGCTGATGCATAAGCCAAAAGAGTGGCGAGAAACGAAGCGCTGATAGCATTCCAAATCCGAACAATATCACCATCGGCACAACGCGCGTGTCTGATTTGCGAATCGTAAATGCAATATACGCAAGCAAAACAGCGATGATGCCGATATAGAGCGTCTGTTCGGGCGCGCTCAATTTATAAAGCTGCACGCTCGGCACCACATACCACGTCCAATCAATAGGGGTGAAAGAAGATATTTGTGCATCTTGAAAACTCAGCCCCTGAGAACGCGCACTCAGGTCAGTGAATAATTGCGATGGAGAGACTTGTGACCAGGCGAGCGCAAAACCCAGACCCGCACTAACGCACAACAGCGCGAGTGCCCTGAATATGCCACGCCTCATGAGCTCGTCACCTCTCGCAAGCCACAATTCGATAATCACCAGCAATCCAACGCCAATATACGCCAACACAACCCATTGAGGCTGCCCCGCAATGAGCGCATACCAAGTCGCAAGGAGTCCGATAACGTAAAACGTATAATTCCCATGCAATACCCTACGAAATGCAATAACAAGAATTGGAAGAAGATACAGCGCGTTCGCAACGGTTATATTATTGCTCCAATTTGCATTATGCGATCCAAATGCATAGACGATGGCGACGAAGAGCGATCCTTGCCGAGATAGAAGATAGCTTCGAGCGGCTCCAAATGACGCGACGAAAAGAACCGCGATTGAAATGAATATCTCCACATTATATGCACTAACCACATCAAGTGCCTGGAATAGGAATTGCGTAAGTGGCGATGTAAGCCCTCCGATGAGATCAATAAATAAAGGAAATCCACCAAGCATGCCGGATGACCATAAGAACGATGTGTCACCACTCAACTGCTCAGCAAAAAAGGAAAGTTCAGGATAAAACGCCTGGATAGCATCGCCATTCGAATACGCATAACCGAGTATCTGGGGACTAAAAAAGAAAATCAGCACTGCAACCAATGAAATCCCGACGAGAATTTTTTGATACTTCATGGCTTTTTAGCAATCACAAACATATTGTCATGCAGATTAATGGGAATACTGAATGAAGCAAGCCGCGTCCCCTCGATGGCATGAGAAAATCGACGAATTCTTGCAATGCCAGACCACGAGGCAAGAATTGATAAAATATATGGAACTGAGAACGATTTTCCGATGGTTCCAACAGAAATAATGGTAAAGCCGGCACGCTCAAGCATGATTCGTAGTCCAGTCCTAGAAAAAAGAACAAGATGTTCAGGCGGTACAATGAGGTGCCAGCGCACCCCCCACAATCGCGCCCAATAACTTCCACTATCAGGAGTATTTATCGCCACGACCCCATTGGGATTCAAAAGCGTGTACGCAGCGCTAAGCGCACTGCGCGCACTCGGCACATGCTCAAGCACATCTAGCATCGACACCACATCATAACGCTCACCAGAATCGCGCATAGTCTCGATCGTTCCTTGACGAATATCGAGGCCCCGTTTTCGCCCCTCCGCAGACGCGGAATCGGATATCTCCACCCCACGAGCATGCATATTATATTGATTTGCGAGAGAAACGAAATAACCATTTGCTGCCCCAACATCGAGAACTGAAGCTCCCCTTTTTACATGCTTCTGAATTGCACGAATGTATGCGATGAATGACGACTCCTGGGATTGCTTGTCGCGCTCATAGTCTGCATATCCAAAACCACCATGCGCCCCATGAAAATAATCGGCGCCATAGACATGGCTTGTATCGGCTGGCAAAGGGTGCACGAATACTGCGCCACACGCATTCGACCTATAAACAGGATGTCCATTACGTCGACCTAGTAATTTGCCATCGCGCTCATCGCAGACAGGACACGAAACTTTTTGTGATCGCATCTTCCAGGGTCCCGAGATGCCCTCTCTAATAATGAATCCGGATATTTTCGATTCACCATCGCGGCGCGCCTGAAAAGTAATGGGAATTTCGCGAAACGTTGCGCCAGATGAAACAAGCGAGTATTTAAGTTCCTGGAGAAAAGCATATCCCGACAAATCGATTGCATCAAAATTCAGCGACCGCAGTGCGCGTGTCGTAATACACTGATACCCTGTGGTCCAATCTCGAATTGGATAGCGCAAAATCAGTCGCACATATACGTTTGCCCAGTAGCTCAACTGTCGTCGCCAGAATTCCCATTTCGCGACGCCTCCCCCCTTCACGTAGCGCGAACCTATTACAAGCGCAACATGCTCTGTCGTAGAGATAAGCTCGGGCAGATGTTTTGGATGATGAGAAAAGTCAGCGTCCATTGTGATGACGCGCTCGACTGACTCATCCTTGAGCACCTCTTTAAATGCGGAGATGTAGGCGGCACCCAGCCCCTCCTTCCCGGGCCGTGACAACAAGCGCACCGCTGGATACCGCTGCATACACTTCCGAACCTCGTCGGCAGTGCCATCAGGAGAATTGTCATCAACCACGAGCACGCCGACCTCGGGCACCCACCGAAAGATCTCCTCAATCAGCGATGAGATATTGCCGCGCTCGTTATATGTAGGCAAAATGACAACCGTTTTCATGGTCTTATTTCATTAACATATCAAATGCCTGACACACGTCCTCTACACTAATGCGCTCCACTTGACGTCGCGCTTCATCGTAATTGTATATGCGAGCATTCATGATATGCACGGCAGGTTTCGTGCGCTCTTTCCACTTCACCACCAGATGTCCTATGCCTTGCGGCGGTTGCTCGCGCTCATCAACCGGTCCAACGATATCAATCGTCTTCACGCCAAATGCTTCGGCAATATAGATAGGCCCAGTATCCACCGAAATAAATATATGCATCCGAGCGATGAGCGCCTTCAACGCATCAAGAGAAAGCGCATGGGATGCATCAATTATTGGAGTGTCTCCCGAGATCGCTCCCTTGAATGCAATCACCTCCTCCGCATCGGCTGGCCCGCCAATAAGCATGATTCGCGCCTTATAGTGCGTGTAGATATAATCAGCAACCCGCGCAAATCGGTCAGCGCCCCAATTTTTAATTTTGTTTCCGCTCGACACTGAAATGCCGACAACGGTATCAGCCTCTTGAATGCCATGCACGTTGAACAATTGCTGAATCTCTCCCTTCGCTGCTAAAGAAAAACCGAGATGTTTTCGCGTGTCGTTTGTTGTAATTCCCAATGGCTCGAGGAGGCGCAAGTACTCGCCGGGCGCATATGATCCCATGCGATGCGGTCGCGTGATCGTTACGGCACGCAACAATCCATACATCCAAGTGCTGTTCGGACTAAAGCCGTTTTCGATACGCGGTGCAATAATCGCCTTAGCACCGCCCAGAAAAGCAATCGCAAGCGCGGTAAAGCTCGGAGCAACGGAGATGGCAACATCTATGGACAGTGGCGCAACGCGCGCTAGCACCTCCTCAAACTCAGTGAATGCAATATATTCGTCGACATCCTGATTATCATTCAGTAGCTCACGATATTGCGGTTGGCCGACCACACACAATCGCGACTCAGGATACGAGGACTTAATCGCTCGAAATACAGGAGTCGTGCACACCATATCGCCAAGCTGCGCCAGCTGAAATACAAGCACAACTCTTGGGGACTTCGGTGGCATCTTCGCGGTGCCGTGAATCATCGCGTAAGCAATGCTTCGAAGTAATATACCAAGATACGATATTTTCTTATGCATGATCATGCTTACTTGCAACAAGGAAAAAGGCGCTTGCAAAGGCATCTTTTTCTATCGTTGACCTCTTAATATCTCCATAGATAACATGAAATATTCTGGGCGCCCTTTGTAATATTTTCGCAAATGAAAACAATAAAAATTTGCTGACGCTATTACTTCGCATGCGACTCTGGTATCCAGCTCTCTGCGCAAGAATTGCAAATGAAGTTTGCGCGTCTGCCTCTGCTTCTAATTTTTCTATCACCCATCCCCCGTGAAACAGCTCCTGAAGTCCGTACTTGGTAAATCTCCAAAAATCTCCTGGAGCATCGTGTATGGGGAACAAAAAAGGAACGGAAATAATAATACGACCACCCCGTTTCAAGCATCTCCGCATCTCAGAAATAGCTCGAACGGGTTCTTTCAGGTGCTCAAGTACGGACATACAAAGCACAACATCAAATTCTTCATCTTGAAATGGAAGCTCGTACACGCTAGCCACAACATCCACTCCTGGGCCGGACTTGATATCGATTCCCGTTCGGTTTGGAAAATACGATCCATACCCCGGCCTTCCGTATGATCCGATCTCCAATACGCGCCCGTCCGAAGCATACGGAGCAACAAGTGCATCAAGCCTTTTTCTGCTTATTTTGTCGGTGAGAACGCTCATTTTTTCTAGACTTTACGATACCATGCTCGTGGCAAAACAAAAAGAAGGCGCCCCTGATGGGGCGCCACGCTAGTACGGAATACCAGCGTCGTGCACTTCTTGGCAAAAATCGAGCCAGAACGACTGGATCTGCTCTCGACTCAATGCCGATGTTGACGTAACCACGCTCAGCTTGTCACGAGAACCAGCGTAAAAGTAGTCACCATCAAGGAGAGCGGTGTCAATCTCCATCTTTATGTCGTAGTCGTGCACAGCATCTTGACCATACTCAGCTGCACGCTGAGCGTCAGTGCCCTTTGAAATTGGCGTACCCGGAAATGGAATATACGTGCAAATATTCACGCGATCAGGCCTATTTTCAAGCACCCATTTGCGCGTTGCAATCATGCTCGCCATATCCTCACCCGGCAGCCCAAGGATAACTGATGCCTTAAACCGAATACCAATCTCGCGACACCATTGACGCACGAGTGTATTCTGCTCGACGCTCGTACCCTTATGAATGGTATCGAGGATGCGCTGATCTCCAGACTCAACACCTACCAGCACCTCGCGCAAGCCATGATCGTACATCATCTGCATAAACGACTTGCCGTACTTGGGATGCGTCATGATGTCGACGCGTATGAAGCACCTCCAGTAAAAACCGAAGGACTTGAGTTGCTTGCAGATTTCAATCATTCGCGGGCGAGCGAGCGGCAAGATGTCGTCGAAGAAATGAATTGCAGAGAATCCGAGATCTCGAATCTGCTGGAATTCCATCACAACTCTTGGAATGGGGATGTAGCGGACAGCACGACCCCACAACGCCGGACTGTCGCAGAAGGCACAGCGCTCAGGACAGCCACGAGATGAAAACATCGTTGTGCCTGGATGCTTATTACCGCGCTCATCGTCGAGTACGTAATGATATTTGTGCGCTTCGGATCGATCGGGAATCGGAATCGCCCCTAAATCGGCAATGTTCGGTTCTTGTATGACCAATCCGCGCCCGTGGCGTGCCATGTAGTCATGCGCCTCATCAAGTCGAGCCAATGCCTGGAAGACGGCCTGCTCGCCCTCTCGCTTGACCGCGATGTGATAAGAGCTCAAGAGTTGCTGGTCTATTGGCTCTGTCTCACCAATAATCGGTATGCCAGGACCTGACGTAACCGGCCCAGCATAGTTCGTGACGTTTGGCCCACCTACGATGGTCGTGCATCCACGCTCTCGAAGATACGCTCCGAGTCGACGTATTTCACGCGCTTGAGGGGAGGTCCCAGAAACGAGATACGCGTCGTACCCACTCGAAGGTGGCACCTCACGCTTTGCTACACGGGCACCCGTGGCGTCAATCCGATACTCCGACATGTCCACGTAGTCAACTTCGTGACCCTGACCCTGTAAAGCTGCCTTTAGATAGAACAACCCCAGCGGAGGAAAGACCATGGGATCTTCGAAAATGGTCGTCTTAGGGAAAATGAGACAGATCTTCATCTCAACCTACTTTCTTCAATAGTGATTGTGGTGTTGTAAAATAGCTGGCAATTTATACCACAAATAGAAGTTCGAGACAATCAACACCTCGCTATAAAATCACAGATATGAAGCGCTCGATTTTTCCACGTATAACGCCTCACTGACTCTTTAGCTTTTGATGCGCGCAGATCATCCTCCGAAAGTGCGCGCCGAATGCCACCGGCCATCGAAAGCGCATCATCGGGAATCACAAACACAGCCGCGTCGTCGGGAAGAATTTCACGGATGGAAGGCAAATCGGATGCGACTATGGGTGTACCCGAAGCCATGTATTCGAATAACTTCAGCGGAGATGTATAGCGACTTGAAATCTTTTCCTTCTGCGAATTTGGAAGCGCCACAACATCACCCGCTCGCAGGTATGTCGCAACATCGTGATGAGGTACAAATCCTCGAAACACAATATTTTTTTGCTCACTATAGTTCGCTTTGTATGCTTGTATGTCTTCAGGAGTCCCCCCGACGAGAACGAATAGCACATCCTCTAATCTCGCTGCAGCGCCCAGAAGCGTCTCGACACCTTTCCATCCATACAAATGCCCCGCGTATACAACAATCTTACTATCCTGCGGCAAATCAAGCGCTGTTCGCGCAGTAGAGCGGCTTGGAACCCCCTGGAACATACCAAGATCAACCCCATCCGGGGCGACGCCAATGCGTCCCGGATATACTTCCGCAACATCGTCACGCAAACCATTCGATATAGCGATAACCCCGCCAATAGCATGTAGCACCTTCCGATATAGGTACGAATGAATGTTGCTCGGCATTGAATGCATCTCCCAATACATCGGCATTCCCAGCGACCGAAGCGCGAAAAGCGCGAAAGGATCGCGAGAGTATATGACACCACCCTTCCCCGAAAGATACCTTCGCACAGCATAGCCAAAGAATAGCTGTTGCAGCCAAAAAAATATCTTTGCGAGAGGAGCATATCTGGTAACCGTAATAAAATCCGCCGCAGGAAGTCGTGTTACTTTGAACGGATATTGGATTCCGTAATATTTCATTGGATCTCGTTCGGTGATTGACGGATAAGTTCGACGATCTGGAATAATCAACTCACACTCCACACCACAAGAAGCAAATGCTTCGCACATCTTCATAATTTGAAGTCCATGCGCCTTTGGAGTTGGCAACTGATTATTGGCAACGTAATAGAGTTTCATGCGTTCAGTCCTGTTATTCGGAGCACCTCAGACATTCTGTCGAGATACGTATGCGACGCTCGGGTGCGTTCAAACCCGGCACGAGCGATCCGCATACGCTCCTCGTCATGAACCAGATAGTATGCGGCTTTTTCTCGTATATCGTGCTGATCATGAAATGGGACGAATTCCTCCCCCTCACTGAAGAGCTTATAAATCTCCTTCTTATCATCTCGGTTTAGTAAGAATCCGCCCGCACCGGTGATTTCAAATGGGCGCACGTTTACGCCAGTACCAAGCACATCGGATACATGCATGCTAATGACCACCTTGCTGCGCGCGTAAATGCTCGCCATCTCCAGAGCAGAAGGGTACCCGTGATAGACATCCCGCAAACTCGTATCTTTCCAGGCTTTATTTCCCCATATATGCAGCCCCAAGTCTTTTACCCGAGCTAGAATATGCTCGCGATCCGCATATCGAACGCGATCATACGAACCAATAAATGAGATGGGGTACTCGAAGTCAGCGCTGGGAAATACTGCATCCTTCGAAATATCGGCGCAGAATGGAAGATAGTTGGCGCAACGATATCCAGCATCAGAGAGCGCAGAAACAACGAGAGGATCAAAGTTAAAAAAATGGGTGTAGTGCGGTGCAATGCGAAGTATCCGCTGAAGATGGTCCATCGTTTCTGGATACCAATTCACAACAACCGAATTCCGACGAAGTTCGTCGAGCATATCGAGCCCCAGAGCCTTCCCTTTAGAGACGAATATGAGATCCGGTTGAAATCGACGAGCAACATTGAGAATGTGATGATCCACCTTCCGTAGCTCCCTCTGGCGAAGAGGTTCGCGGATAACGGCAGGAAGCTTATCGAATATGCGCTGCGGCATTGTATTCGTCATCAGCAACGTTGTCCCCAAATAATCAGCGAACTGAACCTCCCACCCGAGCTGCTGGAATGCTCGCGTGATCGGTTCAGTAAAAATTGAATATCGCTGGCTAATGAGAAGTACTTTTTTCATGTGATGGCTCCCCTAGTACTGCAATGCGAATTCTGAATTTTACCGCCCCATACAGAAGAAGCCACTTATACTGAACACGTCGAAATTCGTATGCAGGTGGAAGCGACTCAGAGAAACCGTGACGGGCGTACATCCAGATGATGCGAACTATTGTCCAGACCAAACCACCAACATTTCTATATACAATCCAGTACAAGAAGTCTTTGAGTGGAATTTTCACCGCTTCACGAATCTGAATTTGAATGTGTCCACGATTTAGATTTGGCTCATACGGTGGAATACCCCCCTGTGGTTCAACAATCACAAACCAGGGATTCTTCATGGTTCCTACGGGAAACTTCTGGGTATCAAATGCGAGCCGCGAGTGAGGCGTCCGCTCGTGTCGAATCCCGGATGCTCGATTCATGAGACGCATCTGGTACCCAGGATACGCAGTCGAATACTTCATTTCACGTCCATTGAAATTGATATGCCCAGGAAGCCGCCAAATATAATGCGTAATAGGATCCGTTGTGACGATTGTTCGAATCTCCTCAGCAGTACGCGAAGGAAGCTCTTCATCGGTATCAAGATAAAAGTTCCAATCGTAGCGCCCCTCCTCAATAGCTTTATTTCTGAGAGCGGCGACATCTTTGAATCGATAATTCGGCTGATCGGTATCAGCCTGCTTAACAATGTGACTCGTGTATTCACGAGCAATGGCGAGCGTGTCGTCGGTACTATTGCCATCGAGAATGAGGATATCGTCAAAGTCCTTCAAGCTCTCCAAGCACCGACGCAGCACACGACCCGAATTCAACGTGAACACTTGCACCGTACATGGTATCTTTTTATTACCCTCGGAAGACATCGTGAAATAATGAAAACATCTTCTTACCAATGACCTCGTTGCTAAAGTGGGATGCAATATACTCTCGACCATTCTTGCCGAGCTGCCGCGCCAGCTCAGGATTCCGCAACAATGCAGCCATCGCTTCATAGAGAGCATCTTCGTCGTTCGGAGGCACCATGATTCCCGTTTTCTGATCGATCAACACCTCGTCGATTGATCCCGAGTGCGTTGAAATCACTGGGACTTCGCACAGAGATGCTTCTGCAATCGAATATCCGAACTGCTCCTCCCAGCCATCGAGCGGAATACTTGGATACAAAAACACATCAGCCGCATTATACAGCGCTGGGAGTTTATCATTTTCAGTAATCCAGGGCACAAATATAACCTCGGCTTGCAGCTGCAATTGCTGCACGAGTGCCCGCAACTCTGATTCATACTCTCCACTTCCAACGATTAATAATTTTATAGCGAATAGTTGCTTTATTCGCGCCAGCGCACGCAATGCTATATGAATTCCTTTGCGCTTTCCGAGGGCGCCCACGAAAAGAAATACCTTGCTCCCCTCCAAATTGTATTGCCTGGAGATATCTGCGTGTGGTATATCAGGGCGGAAGCGGCGGGTATCAAATCCCGCGTGTAAAAATGCACCTGAAGTGATACTAGTTCCGAATGACTGGAGAATGCGCTCGGCCTTGTGCATACCACAAATGGCACCGTCCGAGAGAGCGAGTGTTGCTCGTATAATGAGTTGCTTCATTCGATGCTTCACGCCGCTGTCTTTTTCAGCATAGGGAATGTTCTCCCAATAGTGAAATACGTGCTTCATGCCGAACAACTTTGCCCAACATGCGTTATAGAGTGTCGATAGCAGGTTTGGCTCTCCTGCGGTAAATAAAATATCCGCTCCCTTCGTGAATCGGATCCACGCGAGACGAACAACAAAAAATGGCATCCATCCCTTTAAGAGCCCCCCTATAACTGGGTATTGGGAATGAGTAAAATATGCTGGCGAGTGATAGATTTGAAACCCCTTTCTCGTGAACGGCTTGAACACAACCCTTCCGTTTTTTGCCGTCCAGTTACTTGGCAAGATAAAGAACAGGCGCTCCCGCTCCGGATACGATTCGAAAACATCAAATAAATTCTGTCGGGTATAGGTATAACCTGTAACAACGATGTTCATATTCGTTCGCACAGCACGTTGATCGATGAGAATTGAAGAATATCAGATTCTTTCAAAACCTCACACTTTCGATCGATGTTTTTTAGGGTATAGCCGATTCCTACGAGACGATGCATCAATGCCGCGCCAGAGGAACCAAACACTTGCTGCGCTTCATCATATATCTCGATGGTCATGCGTGGAGTACCCCGAAGTACACGTTCAGCGCCATCAATAAATAGACCTTCGGCGCCATCGATGTCACATTTAATGAAATCAACGGAAGTAATGTGATGCTTATCTACGAATTCATCGAGCAATATCATGGGCACAAGCTCTTTCGATGATGCTTGCACGAGTTCTGACGATAAATTGGCCGTACCGGCACCTGCGTCGTCGTAATACGGAACCTGCGCACGCACATTGCCCACTGCAGCTCGAGTGCACATCACATTCTCCAGCTTATTTAGGTGAAGACTCTTCTGCAGTACGCCAATAAGCTTGTCGTCCATGTCGAACGCATATACTCGTCCCCGAGGACCGACGAGATGAGCCATAAGGATCGTGTACCAACCAAAATTTGAGCCAACATCCATGACGGTCATGCCAGGTTTTATCATCACGTGGAATAACGCGGTCATCTCCGGTTCGTAGACACCGCAGAAGAAGAGACTCCTATTGAGCGCATGAATAGTATCGATCCAAAAATAGAAACCCTGAACACGAATCGCTCCCTCGTAGCGATGTCCCAGTATCGCGAGACTGGCGTTGATGAGCATCGTCTTCCCACGAGGAACTGTACGGATTACAAATCGCATCAGGTCAAACGCGGCTCGACGCGTTGTCATCGCTAAATCATACATATCACATGGACTTCTCTGCTTCGATAATGAAGTGCGTTGCAAACAAGCTTGGCCAGAATCTCAGTAAGGCTGTTAATGTACCAGGGAAGTAATAATGATTTTCACGCACAACCGAGAACCCACTCTCGCGCAAAACCTCTCGCAGATAGCGATAATCAAACCAGCGGATATGCCCAAAATCAAAATCGCCTTGCTCTGTATATGCAAATCTTCCAAACAGGAATGTGAGTCGATTGCGCCACGAAAAGAAATTCGGCGTCGTCACAATCATGCGACCGCCCGGACGCAACGTGGTAGCAACACTCTTGAGGAACGCAACTGGATCAAACACATGCTCAATCACAGCGGCAACAATAGCAAGATCAAATGACTGACTCGCCAGATGTTCAGGCCACTCCGCTTGTATATCAAGTTCATATGCATCGTCGAGCACCTGCTTTGCATGCTCAACTGCAGCATGCGAAACATCGACACCCACAACATAATTGCCCCTCTCTCGTACGAGCTTCCCCAGATATCCTCGCGAACATGCGACATCAATCACCCGTAAATTCGGCCCGCCCACAAGCTTCATAATGTTACGACGGCGAGTAGTGCTGATGCCGTACGTGACACTCTTTTCTTCATATGCACGTTGTGTCTGATTCATAAGGAGCGTTAGTTAAACGTTTTCATGAATGCACGAATCTTTTTCCAGGCAGCATCAGTTTCAATTTCATCCTCGTGAATATCCAGTTGTTCTGGCTTTTTCGGATTCCATGCAGGATAGCGATACACCAAGACATACGCGGGAGTTTTTCCCACATTTTCTATAGCGTGTGGATATCCCCTCGGAAGAAAGACCGTTTTGAAGTCACCATCCCCCATGAGCACCTCTTCTTTTTCTGTTTTACTCCTATAAATAATCTCTTTCACAGAACCCTTGATACATGTGACGAAATAATCAGACTGCGCATGGAGATGATACCCCTTTACAACGCCGGGTTTCGCAACCGTGAGATACACCTGCCCTTTGATGTGCTTCGTGAACGCATCCTTGTCACTGAATAGCTCGAGGAGCCAGCCATTGGCCCTTCCCGAACGACCCTTGGTTTCAACGCGCTTACACGGTCGCGTCGTTACGATGTGGTTGACTTTTTTCATAGCGATAGTAATTGTTTGTCGCGCAACTCCTGCAGGAGGTGGCCCATCAGCTGCTTAGGATTGTACAGCTCGAGGAATTCCTGACGTGCTTGCGCTCCGAGTCGAATACGAAGCGCTTCGTCTTTCTTCACAAGCATAATCTTGTCGGCTAAATCTCTTCCATCAGCTGCATTGCAGAGTACCATGTTTACACCATCATTCGAAATCCTCTCGAGCGCATCCGAGCGACCCGTAATGATTGCCTTACCACATGCCATGTATTCATAGACTTTATTGGGCGCACATCGATGGAACTTTCCTGTGCCCCCAAATGTGCCAAGACACACATCCGCTGCATTGATGTACCGTGGTAAGTCCTCGTAGGATATGCGATCAATCCAGGTAATATTCGTAAGTCCAAACTCTCGAGCAGAGGATCTACACGAATCATACAACTGACCCTTGCCAATAATTTGAAATCGAATCGCAGGATCATCCTTGAGCAAATTGGCGGCATCTATGATATAGGATGGCCCCTGAAGCGGAATAAAGTTTCCATGAAAATGAACCAGAAAACCCGTATGCCCATCGGGCGGCAGCGGCCTCAAAACCGTACCATCGGTTCCGATAAATACCGCGATAACATTCTCAATCGGCATGTGCATTTCTGTTGCTAAGAATCTGCGAGCAGCATGACTATCGACGATAGAAGCATCGGCAAGTTTCATCGCCGTGCGATCAATCCACTTGTACCATACAGCGTGCAGGCTCTCTGGCGTATACTTTTGCCGATCGAGAATATATCCCTCGTAGTGTGATGTCAGCATATCAATCACAATCGGGGTGCGGTGCACGAGACGGTGATATGTCAGAAGTAGTCGCACCAGAAACATCGACTCTTGTGCAGGAAATGCCACTATAACAAGATCAAATCGCTCGCCAGCGACCGACCAGTATCTCGCAATCAGTCGAATAAATTTCATGAGTCCGCCCGTGACCCCTCCGTTGCACTGCACCACTTCGGCTCCATTCTCAATGAGGCCCTTCACAATCACTCGATTGCGACCGTACCCGGGATCATAATTTCCAATGTAGAGTACTCTCATTTTTTTGCTGTAAAAATATAACCAAGCGCATACGTGCCACTAAACACCGGCTTCACCTTGAGGAGAAGTACGTCGAGGGAAAAAACCATCAACGCTACGATCCATCGCAGCATCTTCGGGGCGATAAACTCAATCTGCGACCACGCGGCAGTAAGCGGACCGCGACCAATAAAATCAACCTTCACCCCATGAAATCCCGTGTCTTCCAAGAGTCGCCGAAGGCCCTGCTGCGTATATCGAAAGTAATCATACGGATCTGCGTGATACTTCACCAAAAAGGGAACGTATCCTAAGAATACTCCCCCCGGACGCACTATACGAAACGATTCTCGCAACAGTTGTTGGTGATGATAAATGTGCTCCAAGAGGTTAACGCACAAAATGACATCGTAGCTTGAGGATTCGATTGGTAATTCGTGCTCGAGATTAGCAATAATATCCGGGCGTCGATCGTGCGAGATATCTACCGATGTAATGCGGCTGCCTGTGCCAACATGCAGGTAGCTCAAATACGACGATCGCACACTCCCTGACCCAAGATCAAGAATCTCCCCATCAATAGTGAAATCGGACAATCGCTGATTCATCAATATGCGATTGATCGTTTTGCCGCGGAGTGATTGTCGAATTGTATCCAGTACCATATGAGCCTCTATGACGTGCCGTGCACAATACGAGCATACCACTCGCCCACTCCAATTGCATGCGCGTACAACTCAACGTCACTTGTGTGCTTGGTGATGCCAATGCGGCGAAGTTGCAGTGCATCGTCGTGGGGGCGAACAAGTCCATGTCGAATCGTGAATGCCATCGTATATCCAGCACGCCGTACAGCCTCAATCACGCGGTGATTATATTTACCCCCCGGATACGCAAAAGAGATAGGACGAACACCAAGCTCACGCTCACAGATCAGCGTTGATTGCGCGATGTCTTCCGCGAGCTCATCCTCCTGGAGCGTGCGAAGCACTGGATGGGAGTGTGAATGGCTCCCAATATCGACAGCACGTTGGACACCTCGAACGTCCTCCCATGTCATCAATTCGAGATTTGTACCAAGCTCAGCTCCACTTCGAGTCGTGTGCAAGAATATCACCGGACGAATTCCTCGCTCCTGTAACACGGGGAAGGCGTGCGTGATGCAATTTCGGTAGCCATCATCAAACGTTAGAAGCACACTACGCGGAGGCAATGGTAGCGACCCCGTGTGCACGCGCGCAAACTCGTCCAAGCTCAGGAACTGAAAACCCCACTTACTCAGCAGCTCAATCTGACGGGCGAACGTCTGTTGCGACACCGAGAACTCCCATGGCGTATCTCCCACCGCGTGGTACATAAGGACTGCCACACCTGGACGCGCAAGATCTAGTCCTCGGGCCAGCGCATGCACTGGCAATAGGAGGCTCATAACGAGACGCTTGATCGTGCGCTGGAAGCTACTCATCGATGTACGTAATATAGCATTTTCATGAGTTTTCACGATATTGACTACTATCAGGCAATTTGTTATAATATTAGACGGGTCTCAATCACGAGGCTTCAGAGTCCAAGGAGGGCTCATGACCGAGATAGCACCTAAAAAATCAATACGTAAACACCGAAACCGCAATGCGCACATCGATGGACTGATGCGGTTGGCGAATCAGGCAAAGAACCAATCCGAATACGGGATTGCAAGGCAAATTTTTGCGTTCCTCGTATATCGTTATTTCCGTGTGTTTGCCAATCACGGACTAATTTTGCTGGAATCATCGCGACCGCAAGCGATGTACATTCCGAGCAAGCTCAAAGAGTGGGTGCGAAGTGCCTATCCCGAAAGCAGCTGTACGAGATCTCCATATCTCGACTTCACGGAATACTCATCATTTCCGAAAGAAGTAAAGGAAGTCTGGGGACTTGTGTGTCGCTCCGGGGGAGCAAACCTCGTGACACTCCTCTCTCCCTGTAGCGACGAACGATTGTGCATCCCGACGCCGCGCCTCAAAGGTAACGCACGAGGGATTCTCTACGTCGTAGCTCAACAGGTGCCACGTCACACGAGCACTCGCGTAACGACTCCCGCCACACCTGAAACACAAGCATTATTCCGCGACGCACTGAGGCGACGCACTTCCGAAAAGGACATGGCACGGGCCGTACGCCACATCCTCAAGCCGAAAGAAAAGAAGTAAAAAAGACGTTCGTTTGTAAGCGCACAAGATTACGCCGTGCAATGGTATAGCGCAATCTTATAAATACGATCCCCGCATTGATATGCATTCACAATAATGATGAATACGTACGCGGGGATTTATGTTTCTATCGTGTCATATTCCTCGCAAGCGTGGCGATAAGTGAGTCGAGATTGTGATGCGAGACTACGTACTCACGAAGTCCTGGAGATGTAGCACTCGCACGAGCGCGCAGAAGCGCATCTTTCAGACTAGCTGCATTATCGGCGTCAAACAGAAGTTCAGGTGGGAGAAACGCCCTTGCTGCATCATTACAGCTAACCACATTCATACCACATGCCATCGCTTCGAGAATTGTCTTATCGAGACTTCCCGTTTTGCTCAAATGAACAAAGACTGCGTGCGATTGATACACGGAAATGAGGCTTGCATGAGCAAACGTCCCGAGGAAATGAAATTGCGCCTCGCAACCCAGCGATCGAATCCTCGCAAGCAAATCATTCTTATACGTCAAATCTCCCGGGAGTACGGCACCGCCGATCACATCGATCGAAATCGTAGTCCCAGCCTGCCGAAGGGCGCCGACAGCATCAACAAGCACTTCAAGATTTTTTACTGGCGCGATCCTCCCTACCACGAGGAATGAACTTTCTTCTCGCGGTTGGTTTTTTGGAAAAAACACATTGGTATCAATTCCATGCCCAGTAACGAGAACCTTTCGCGATGTGAGCCTGAAGCTCTCCCGAGATGCGGTAAAAATACCATGCACGAATAGTGCCGCTACTCGCAATCGCACGGTAACCGCCTTGTGGGTATACCATAGGAATACGCGCTTCTGTAATAACCGCAGCCATGGGGCACCCACCGCCGCCCAGATGGGATTCATATGCACAAAAACAACGTCATACTCAGCTCGATGCGTCCATAGCAGTCGATAGAAACGCAGCAACTGGACCGCCTTGCTCGCCCCGCGCTGCTTGCCAAGATCGAGAATCGTCACGTTCATCGGCAACTCATACGCACCGACGCTTTGGCATATCACAGTCACGCGCTCAAATCGCTCTGAAAACCGCTTCATCCACGCCATAAAGAAACCCAATAATTGATCGTTGGCGTCAACTCGCTGAGTGATAATAAGAAGCCTCTTCATTGTGTAAAACTCTTCAGGCTCGCGACGAGATTAGTAATCACAGCGGAACGTTCAAAGGCTCGTGCGGTCGCGACACCTTGCTCGCTCAAACGTCGGTAGAGCGTCGCGTCGTCAAGGATATTGCGCACCTTGTCAGCCAAGTCGGAAGCATTCCATTCCTCAATGCACTCCGGTGGTAGCACGTCTTCCACAATGCCAACTGGCGTAGCCACTACAGGCGTGCCGCAAGCTAACGACTCCACTACGATACGCGGGCCACCCTCATTGAATGAAGGCATAAGAAGCACTCGCGATTCATTGAGATACCGAGCCACCTCAGTGCTATCAACGGCAAATCCAGGGAAGTGAATCTTTAACCCACGTCGTTTTGCACGGCGACGCGCCCACGAAAGCAACGGCCCATCACCCACAGCGACGCCCACGCATCCTAATCTTTCAATCACTTCTAGATATAAATTGATTCCTTTATTGGATGCCATGCGCCCCACAAAAGCAACATCGTAAAGCTTGGATGTATCGCGAAGAGCAAATACGTTGGTGTCGATGTACACCGCAGGAATCGTACTAATTTTCTGCAGTGGAACTCCCGCATGCTGCAGAAACGCAGGAACTTGTCGTTGATTCATAACCCGCACAGCACGCGCAGACGATGCGTCCCAAGACACAACAAGCTTCGTTAGCCATCGATACATACGTTCCTTGAGTCCCGATGCTCGTGGTACACCCGGTATATGGAAAAGCTCCAACACATACGGCACCCCTGTTGCAGCGTGAAGCAGCCGAGCCCCTATTCCATTATAGAAGGGTGGGTACTCATGCACCGTCATGAGCTCATGCGTGAATCTACGTATCAATGCTCGCCCCTTCCACCAAATCCAAAAGGGCTGACAAAGAAGCGGCAACGGCGATGGGTGGACGTGTACGTTGCCAAATACAACCATGTTGTAACGTTGCATCGATACACGCGGACAGATAATATCGATGCGCTCAAAATGCGAATGAAGCTCCTCCAGCGTATTATAGAATGCACCCTTTTTACCGAATGCGAGCGCACGGTCTCCGCTAATCATCAGTAGCTTCATAATGAAAGATCGTCGAGTAATTGCTTCGTTTGTTGGTACATCTTCTCTATATTGAAGGCTTCAACCGTTTGTCGTCCTTGTGCAATGAATTGCTCTCGAAGATCGCTTTGCTTTGAGAGCGCCTTAATAGCCTCCACAAGATTGAATTCATCATTGTATCGGACCATCAAGCCATTTTCCCCTTGCGTTATGACTTCCGGATTACCTCCAGATGTCGTTGTAATAACGGGGGCGCCAACTTGCATTGCCTCGAGCACCTGATGCGAAAATCCTTCGTATCCCGTGTTGAGAACAAACATATCCGCTGCAGCAAGATAGATTGCCAGTTCCCGCGATGATTTACGACCCGCAAGCGTCACCTTTCGCTCCAAGCCAAGGTTTCGAATAACAGACTGCAGCATATCAAAATCCGGCCCATCACCCACGATAATAAGCCGAAAGAATTGATTCACCTGCAGTAACTGCGGCATGATTTTTATGAGCATGCGAAACCCCTTCCACGGAACAAGGCGACCCGCTGAAATAATGATGGTACCCGATATACCAATGCTGCGTCGCGCATCTTCCTTGGTGCCTTCAAATCGCGGCAGATCAACACCGTTATAGATCACGTGAATATGCTTTGCCGGAGCACCCCATGAACGCACGATACCCGCAAGATATTCAGAGGGAACGATAACGGCATGGGCTCGACACACCATAGATTTTTGAGCCTCATGGAGTCGCCGAATCCTCCCCTGCTTCGGCGATTTTTGAAACTCATTAATCATGAGATATGTTGCTGCGGTCTGCACGGCAATCTCCCATGCATAGTCCCCGGCAATGCGAACAACGTATGGCTTCCCAAAGAGCTTCGCTGCACGAGCCGCAGGAACACCGGCGGACACGGCATTCAGGGCGAGAACTACATCACATCGTCGCACCACCATACTACAGCGCAGAAAATACATGAAATGTCGAAGTCCCCACGGCCACCCTGACCAAATACGATGAACGCGATACTTCAAGTGCTCATCGCCCGTGAATCTCCTTACACTCGAATATGCAATCACCTCTACCTGAACACCCTCGTTTGATAATCGCGACGCAAGTGACGCAGCGTACGAAGCGGGACCTCCGATATCAGGAGCGAATATTCCTGTTGCGATACAGAGTGATTTCATACCAATGAGGCGTAGAGCTTTGACATACGCCACGCTATAGATGACCAGTCATATTTTTTCACAAACACATCAGCGCGCGCAACAATTTCAGTGCGAAGCTGCTCACTCTCCAAGAACCTCATGATCGCTCGCGCAATATCATGAGGATTACGCGGATCGCACAAAAGCCCCGTAACGCCTTCTTCGACAATATCGGGGATACCACCCACCGGAGAAGCAATAACGGGTGTGCGCGCCGCCATCGCCTCAAGAAATGCAGATCCTAATCCCTCACTCAACGATGGACGGACAAATATACCCGCAGAGCACAGCACTTCACCCAGCTGCGAATGCGGGACAAATCCGCGGAATTCCACGATGCCGGCGATTCCAAGATCTGAAGCAAGCCCCACCAGAGTCACCATCATTGGTCCGTCACCCGCCACGAGTAAGCGCGCCTCGGGAAATCGCTCCCGCACATACACCATAGCTCGCAAAATGCCTTCGACATTATTTTTCTCTACCAATCGAGAAACGGTAACAACACGATGCGTATCTCGCGCAATTTCAGGGTGGTGCATCGCGCCTACATCCACACCGTTTGGAATCACCACTACGGGTGCATGAGAAACGCTCCGAGCGTAGTCGGCAAGATAGTTACTAATCGCCGTGATCACACGAGCTCTCCGCAAGATAAGCGAGCGTATGACTTGCGTGAGCCACGGTTGTTGCTTCAGAATCTTGCCCTCTTGTAGGGTAATAATAAGAGGGATGCCCGGGCACAATGCATTTACAATCACTGCCGCAACGGCAGCCTGCGACGCCTGGTACGCATGCAATACGCTGTAGCGATATTTCCGCGTCAAACGATACGCAGTAATCGCCATCGCAAGAGGCATGAACAATTTGGGCACTAAGAGTGACAGCCGAGACCACCTCCCGCCGGCACGAAAGACACGCACCCTATTAATATACTCCATGGTTGCATCGGAGCTATCGAGCCTTCCAGTCACCAGATCAATATCGTAGTCAGGCAGATATCGCGCGATATGATATAGCGCCAACTCACTCCCTCCAATGTGCGGAAGGTATGCTGTCGAAAATAAGAGAATACGAGGACGCATAGAGCTCTGTATCAATTGGAATGTTGTGGTATTCTAACATCACTGAGCGTACTCCGCTATGTCTTCAGAAGCAACCGCAATCCATCCAAAACGTAGAATCTTCTGCGTCATCACGCAAGGCGAAGAAGGCGGTGCCCAACGATTTCTAGCGCAACTGGCGCAACATCTTAATCCAGCAGCATACACCATGCATGTAGTCTGGGGTCGCAACACAGGAAACGACTTAGCTCGACTCCTTCCTTCATCGGTCACGCATGCAGTGGCTCGTCATCTTGTTCGCTCGATCTCCCCCCTCCACGACGCGCTCGCCGTGAGTGAACTGCGTACGATGATGCGCGCGTTTCAACCAGATGTTGTTCTCTGTTTATCAAGCAAAGCTGGCTTTGTTGGCTCTCGTGCGGCACATGGACTGCGCAAACAACACGCTCAACTCAAGGTTCTATACCGCATTGGCGGATGGTCATTTAATGACCCCGTCCCCGCATGGAAAAAGAAACTTTACATTGCCATGGAAAAACTCTCGGCATCTTGGAAGGATGTCATCATCGTCAACAACACCCACGATCTGGAACAGGCAATTCACCTTGGAATCAACCCAAGGGAACAACGTGTATGCGTCTATAATGGCATCGATGCCGAATTGCCATTTCTCTCTCGGGATACAGCTCGGGCAGCTCTTCAAAAGCACACACCTCAAGACTTCCTATCTCTTTCCTCACATCTTATCGGCACCATTGCCAACTTATACGCGACAAAAGGCATTGCTACGCTCATCCAAGCAGCTGCATCGACTCCTGAAAACACACGATATGTTGTCATCGGCGATGGTCCCCTTCATCAAGAACTTCAGCATATGATCGCGACCCTCAACATACAGCATCGATTCCTTCTTCTCGGTCGCCTCCCAGACGCCTGGAAGTATCTTCGGGCCTTCGATCTATTCGTCCTACCATCTCTGAAAGAAGGCTTCCCCTGGGCCCTATTAGAGGCCATGGCGGCCAAAGTACCAGCGATAGCAACTCGCGTCGGTGCTGTGCCTGAAATGATTGAGGACGGCGTCAGCGGCATCATCTGCGAGCCGGGAGACGAGCAACAGATCAGTAAGGCTATTGCTCGACTTACGCACGAGAGTGATTTAAGAACGAATATCGCTGTTGACGCGCATCAAACCGTTCTTAGTAAGTTCACCCTACGCGAGATGATCGCGCAGTACGAGAGAATCCTCGGATAAAGACCAAAGACGTAGCAAAAGAAGCGATGCCTAACCAGCATCGCTTCTTTTCACTTTAGAATGGGCGCCTCAAATTCGATTACCCGAGAATCTAGCCAAACCAAAACCCCCCTTTCGGGGGGTTTGGTTTATCATCAACTCCTTCCGACACCTAACGGTTAGTTAGAAACCGTAGCAGTGTTGGTTGGGTAGGTGAAGATGTTCGTACCCGTCGAGAGCAAGCCTGGGTTGCCACCATTTACATCGTCAAATGTAAACGTTGCAGCAGATCCGAGCTTTGTTCCGAACGAGCTTGTACCAGCATTACCGAGCGATCCACCGATATTCGAGAAGTAAATATCGAATACCTTCGTTGTACCCGCGGTGACCGTATAGCCATTCGTGAAGGATACAGTCTCGCTACCAGTTGAACTAGTACTGACACTGAACACAGCAGGAGTCGTGGTTGTGATAGTCGTATTACCATCCTTGACCAAGATTGATGTGCCAGCGGTTGTTCCACTCGATGAAGCAGTTGCTCCACCTGTCGTGAAGAACGTCAATGGAAGGTCATGCAACGTTATGTTTCCGCTCAATGGCGCTGAAACAGTGAATGTCGCAATCTTTACCTGACCATTAACCAACTTAGCATCTGCAGGTGCTGCGATCGCCAATGTTGGATAGCTTGCAATCAAGCGCATCGTTCGGGCAGCCTGCGAGACAGCTGGGCTCGTCTTTACAGTGTTACCAGACGTGTACTTAATCTCATCCAAGGTAAGGATAGATGTATCGTTTGCCTTCGCTACTCCACCAAAACCAACGGTGTTGTAGGTGACCGTGACTGGTACATCAACTCCTGAGAATCCGGATGGGATTGCGATTGCCAAGCCAGAGACTGATGCTACCCCTGAGATAACCGTGGCATCTTTGCCGGCTACAGTAATCTTCGAGATAGTACCTGCGCTCGAGCTACCGGTGACAGTAAAGTGCATGTCAGTAACCGTTGCTGTGCCAGCTCCGGCAGACATTGACATATGATACTTAGCAACTGTCACCGTAGAACCAGCAAGTACGTACTGACCAACCATCGAGTCGTTGGACAACGTGGTTGTTGCCATCGTTGCGAGCGAGAAGGTGATCGTCTGTCCCGCAAAGCTCGAGAAGCCAAGACCGGAAGTACCGGTGTCGACACCTGAAGCTGTAACGGTATACGTACCCTGAATCGTGGAGCTGTTAGATCCCGACGCTACATTGCCAGCATCGGCGTATACAGTGATCACGCGACTCTCATTCTTTGCAAGGGTGAAGTTCGTTGAGAAGTTGTTCGTTGCCTGAGGCAAAATCGGAGTCGTATTCTCCGAAATGTACAAGTTCGCGTACTTATTGATGTTCGCACCCGTTACCGCGAGAGCAACCTGAACGTTGCTAACACGGATCGGCTCAGCATTTCCTGCCTGGATAACGATGGCACCGATCTTAACTTTCGTCTGGTTTGGAGACTCAACATGGGACGACACCGATGTGTCCAATGCCTTCGTCAACGCACCCGTAACGAGCGTCAAGGTTGGTCCAGTGATACCACTCGTTGATGGAACTGTTGAGACTGCACCAGAGCTCACACCCTGTGCATTGTTCGAAACACCCATCAAGGTAGCTGCGACAGAAGTACCAACAGAGTTGACTCCACTGGTCTTCGAATCGAGGCGCACTTCGACTGTGGTTGAAGAGCCTGCAGCGACAACCAATGATGAACCGAGGTCAAACGTCAACTGAGCACCGACGAAATTCTTAGCGCTGGCAACTTGCGAGCCATTAACCCACAGAGACACGTTGTCCAAATTGATGTGTCCCGGAGAGGAAATACTTGCAACAAGCTGCGAGATCTTCATGTCTTCGCCATAACCGGTAAGGATATAGCGGGCGACAGGAATACTCGATGCACCAGTAACAAAGTTCGTGGTGTTGAACGTGGAGTCGGTCTGCACTGAAACTGAACCAGCTGGAATCGTCAACGACGTTGCGGTCGTAGGAACTGTGCCACCAAGTGGCATGTTCGCTCCGTACTGCGAGTCGGTGATGATTACGTCAGCCTTGTTCTGAATGGCGAAACTGTAGGTTCGGTTGGAACCCTTCACGATATCACCACGAAGCTCAAGGGTGTGGTTGTTGCTCTTAACGAGATAACCAACGGATCCCATATCGAAGTCAACCATACTGCCATCAGCATTGATGGTACCCGCCGCGACGAGGACGGAGTCCAAGTAGAGGTTGTAGTTTCGGATAGCATCAACTGGCATAGAGCCAACCTGCTTGAAAGCAACGTGCTTCAAGTATGCATCGCGAACAGTTGTGTTGAACGAAGCTGACCAAAGTGTGTAGCCAGGTGCGTTCGCACTCGACGGTGCACTGGTAGCTGTGTTGGATCCAACAGTCACTCCGGCCAACGACGCAGTAGCGATACTGTGTAGATTTCCGGAAACACTCATGACACTGTCATTGAGCTGTGTGAGCTGAACACCAACGGTCTCGCCGGAGCTTCCCGCCATATCAGCACGAACGCTGAAAGTAGCTGGAGCTGAGAAGAAACCTGCTGAGTTGGCGAAGGTGATCGTGCTGGTTGTAACCGTAGCAGAATCAGAGACTCTCTTGTTACCAACGAAGAGGTAGACATTCGCGAGAGAGGCATCCGCTGACAAGCCGACTCTCTTGAGGACTACTTTCGTTACCAATCCCGATCCGGACACTGCGAAGTGGGCCAGATCAACAGCTGCTGCTGTTGAAACGATAGCTCCACTTGCTGGGTTGTCGGATGCGAGAGAAGCGCTCAATGGACCGGTTGAGACTGTGGTGCCACGGCTGTAGTTAGGAACCTGGAGGACAGACGTGTAGTCTGCGCCCATTCCATACAAAGCCTTTTCAGCAGCATTGATGGTGAAGACCTTCTTGAAGAAGTTCGCATCATCGGCAACTGCCTGTGCACCGGTCGTGTTGACCCAGCGAAGGTTTGCTACATCCTCGGACACGACGTCCAAGCCATAGACCTTTGCATCACCATCAACGCGGAAGAGACCAGAGGTCACGAACGCATCGCGGGTGGAAGGTGCAACTTCCTTCACCTTGCTCCAGCCGAGGTGGCCGTAGAGGTTGAAGATTGCTGGGTTTACAAACAAGCGCTTGTAGCCCATATCATTGACGATATACAAATCGAGATCGCCAGTGGCGCGGATCACGTCTCCTTCGCGGAGTCCGAAATCTGCTGGAGCGACTGCGTATGCTGCAACTGGGAAGGCTGCGAAGCCTGCCAAGGAGAGCACCGTAGACGCCATCGTCAGGCTTGCCGCAACGGTGCGGACGTAGCCCTTGATAGAATTAGACATTATCTAGGGTGAACCTCATCTCGCTCCACCGTATCGCCTCCCTACTGGGGGACGAGCAATGAGAGGGGAAGAGGGTATTAAACTGCACTGCACTGCTTGCGTCACTCCGTCTTTCGACGAAGCAACTGGATCTTGTTCGAACACGCAGGCCGCACACATTGCTGTATACGGTTCCGAGTACTCCCACTTCGACCAAGGAGCATCGGACTCCTCGCTGAAATAACTACCAAGACCCGTTCTGGTGACTACGGAAAGGGTTCTTTCGCTTCCATATTCGGTCATGCAACATTTGCAACAGTATGATCTTGCTTATCCTTTGTTTTCAACGTTCTTTCCTGGGCTGTCCATCTTTGGGGCCACTAGCCACAAAGATCGAAAGCTCAAGCACCAAAATCAAGCCAAAATGGCTTTTTTGATGACCTGTCAAGGGTTTGAAGGGTACTTTTACCGCGGCTATACGCAGTGGGAGCGGTGACCTCTAGGATAGCAGATAGGCAAGAAAAGTCAATACTTTCCTCACCAACTGCGAACCACTGCCCGACTCAGAAACCGTGGTAACAAAATCATTATAGCGAAACTCCGAAAGCCAACAATAGCATTTTTGTGGATAAACCAAGTTAATTTCCACTACTTTTAGAGCGAGAGGCTATTTTTGAACTTTGGAGTCCCCGCGATGGGAGTGAATTTGGCATCTAATCCTGTCGTGATCGTCCCCGAATTTGAGCCCCAATTGGTTGCCTCTGAGCCACTCGTTCGAGGATCTTTACGCTCCATGGTCTGTTTTTGAGTAACCAATCCAGCGTTGAACCATTCGGCAGCGCAATCAACAATATCAACGGATACACCCATCGCTGTGCGCAACGAGAGCACCTCACCACTATTACTCAAGCCGGACCCAGTAAACGGCCCAACAACATCTGCGGCTATATCAGACACGGTTAAATCGTCGGTTCGCTCGATAAGCCAATACTCTCCGGCACCAATCACTCCTTTGAGCTCAATGATTTGCGTTGCGCCCTCAAACAGTCCCCACCCTGACAGGTCGATAGCGCTACTCCCGTAGTTGAAGAGCTCGATCCACTCGTCGGACGCATTAGCTGCGGTGCCAGCCCAAGCGACCTCATTGATTACCACTGTGCTTATTGGCGCCGCAGGAGTCGGCGCTGGAGAAGGTGTAACAGTTGCACTTGGAACCGGTGTCGGCGTCTGCACCACCGGAGTGGGCGTTGCAGTCCTCGCAACAATAGGACTCGGCAAACTAGACATTGCAGGAGCGGGCGTTGCACTTGGTGCATTCGAAACTGCAACGCTTACGCGAGGAACGAGTGGTGACACGCTAGTGCCAGCAGGTGACAGCGATGGTGTCACCACGACGGTACGAGGTGTCACCGCTGTGGCACCTCGCTTGTCACCACGTGTCTCCGCTGTGGCACCAGGTGACACGGTAACTGTCACCATCTCGCCACTGATGGCACTAGTACTGTCACTCGTTTGCCTGGCACCGCCAAAGATAGTGGCGGCACCGTACGCGACGCCTGCAATCACAACCGCTAGAATTACTGACTTTGCGGGAGACATTATAGTGGGCAGCGAGGCGCAAATTCATATCCTGCCATGATACGAATGTCGATGTGAACCAAGGAGGGATAATGGTCCACGTCGGCGATCACGGCAGGGTATCAACTAACGACATCTGTGGGCGTTGTTATAGCAAAGCGATATGTAGTGTCAATATCGGAGGGAAACTACACTCGCTCAACATAGGAAACACCACCATCAGGATGCACGCGTCGCTGGAGAATTTTTTGCGCGAGGAGCTCTGAAAGATACCGCTTCGTACTTCGCGAGGAAAACTGCTTTGAGAAGTGGTCTATGAGTTCTTTTGTTCTGATATCTTTATTGGACTTGATATACTCCAATACTTTTTTTGTATTTTCCGTGAGTGTTATCTTCGGCGGTGGATCTTGCTGAGGCTGTTTTTTCATCGCAGTGTCACCGGCTTTTTTGACCAACATCTGTTGCTCTGCCGTCACAGAGCGCAACACCGAAAGGCGCAGCTTCAAAATCAACGCAAGCGTTCGCGCCCCCACGTCAGCAGAAATAGTACGTGCATCGAGAGCCTCCTCGAGAAGGTCGCCGGCATCGCGACACCACAACGCAAGATCTTCGAGACACCCCGCCTCTTTCAATCGTAGCGAGAGAGCATGGAATGCCCGATCGCGCATCTCAACAATAAGCTCTGTACTCGTTACGTGCACCGACGCAACCACAAGAGCAGATGCCGTTCGAACCACTTGTCGTTCGAGAGATTGCTCCATAGATGACGTTACTTAACTCCAGCAAGATACGACTCAATAAACGAATTCAGGCTTGTCGCAGATATGAGCACTGGTTGTGTACCATACCGGATGATCCCGACTGATCGCTCAGAAGCATCAATCAGTCGCGCGCCATGAAATAATGGACCATATGCACGATCAAGCGATAGCGTGATCTCATGATCACGCATAATTGATACGACCCACACGGGGAGTCTCATAATCTCGAATTGCGAAACCGCTATACGAGATGATACTGCCTCAAGCCCCTGGCCTGAATTGAGCCCGCGAGCTCCGTCATCAAACAATACAGCATCAAGAACACCAATATCCGCCTTGAGGAGCACTAAGCCCGCCTGGCGATCGCTTGCTACGCGATATGCACGGGCGACCTGACCATGTGGCGTAGCAACCTGATAGACATACGAGCCGGAACCATAAGGCGCGATGCTTGCTAGCGTTAACACAAGTCCATCAACCGAAACAGCGGTTCCAGTTCCTTGGCGAATCAACGTGGCGCCAGAATATGTCTGAACTGTAACGAGTCCAAGGATCGCAGATTCATTACCTTGTGCCGGAATAACTTGAGGAGACGGAATTGGCGTCTGGTTGATATCGCGCACCGTAACCGTAATACCTAAAAGTGCGGCCAATCGTTCCGACGGCAAACGATCTAGATAGCGAATAGAGAAGAGTGAAGCAGTCACTACGAGCACAGAGGCTGCTATGGTCCACGCCGGTCTGAATTTCATGGCGCTTACGCTAGCAGATTTATATGAGCAATACAATCAATTGCACCTCTTCTTCGTTATGCGACATTCAACCACACACCCGAATAAGTGTCACGAATACTGCTGAAATACAAAAAACACCCCGCAAGGGGAGAGTAGGGAGTTGGCAAATTCGTACCAACCACTAGAACCTCCGCTAACATCGCATCTAGTACGAAGCGTAAACGTACAGCGCCAGGGCCCGCAACGAAACAATGCGCGGCACCTTCGCGAAACAATCAGCTCATCCCCCTACCTCTCAAAAAGTTATCCACAGGTTATCAACGTTTACCTATGTACGCGAAACGTCGATATGTCGCAAAATCACGATGGTTATTTTGCAGCAGATTGCACCGCGAGAAGTTCGACGTCGAATTCTAAAGTGGCATTTGGTGGAATAACTCCCCCGGCCCCCTGTTCGCCATATGCAAGAGCCGATGGAATGATGAGCTTGCGCTTCCCGCCAACCTTCATCCCGAGTACGCCCTCGTCCCATCCTTTTATAACCATACCCTTCCCAAGGATAAACTCGAATGGCTTCCCACGCTCGACAGAGCTATCAAACACTTTGCCATCTTGGAATCGTCCAGTGTAATGCACGGCGACTCCTCGACCGCCAACAGCCTCCTCGCCGTCTCCGATCTTCACCTCTTGGATCTGCAAACCGCTAGGCGTTGTGCGCATAGCATCAGATGATTCTTTTGTTTCGGGTATGTTCATAATTTTTTTATAATCCTGCATCGCCAACGCTCCTGTCGTCGGTGTCGGCGTTTCTTGCACCGCAATATCTGGAATACCAATAGTAGCTCGCGATGCGTCATCAGGCTGTCTCATTCTTCCGGTCAGAAGCCAACCAGCTATGCCTATCAAGGTAGCGGAAATCACAATAAGAACGATACGCTTCATGGCGACTATTACTTTGTCTTCGGTGGATACAGCTGAGTGTCGATGGAGCGCTCAAAGCATGTGCGACCGACGCCATGGAACCAATTGCCTTCGGCGGAATTAGCTCCGACAGGATATGAGATTCGATTCAAGCTCGTGTCGACGCGTAGCTCTGTCGCGAACACTGCACACAACTCAAACGAAGTGTCCCCTTTCTTGGCGTATTCATACGATACCTTTGACTGTGGATCAACCGGCACAATATACCCGCTTATGGAATCGTTCAGGTCGCTCAACGTACTCGGCAGCGACTGCTTGGCGGACCAGTGCGAGTACACAATTTGATTTTGAATATTTTGAAGATCCTGCACGCGTTGATTATCAAGACGCTCTAGTCTCGCCTGAAATGGCGAACCCGATGAGATAAATCCCACAACGAGCGCAACTGTAGCCACACCGATGGCAACCCAGCCAACGATCTTTGAGCCAACGCCGCTGGTCGGATTGAGCACGCGAAGGAAGTAGAAGAAAATCGAACCTGCAACGTATGCGATAATGAGCACCTTCAAGACAAACTGAGCGGTAAAATCACCCTGCAACCAACTATAGACGAGCGAGACTGAATCCCCGATGAGGGTGACGCCCGATACAAACAGCGTGAAATAGAGTAACCAACGACGCACGCGAGACTGCGTCTTCTCGGGATGCGCAGCTGCATCGCGCTGGAGAAAGCGCCACACCCATACCATGAGCGGAAATACAATAATGAGCGAGGCAAGCGACCAGCGAATAGCATCCGCGCACGACGTGCCATAACACTGCTGAACCGTGATATCCGGAACATAGATGTTCACATATTGAAACAGCAACGTCCCCAGATTCACTGCGCTCATTGCAAGGACAATGATAAATAATACGTATAAGAAAACGTCGCGAGCCGTGTTGTTGTTATCCATGAGATCAGTAATAGCTCCTACAGAATGATTGTAGCGCTCTATGAAAAAACCCGCCAGGTGTTAGTGGCGGGTAAGGTGAGGCAATCCCTCGGGGCATTTCGATCGTAGTCGCTTGAGTGCACGCTCTACATAGCGCGCAGCGACCCTCTTTCTTCGGACACTCGTGACCCAACGAGGCAGTCGCCGAGCATTCAACAGATCAATCGCACCCCACTGCACTCGATGCGACTCTGCATGCTGCAGCTCGTAAATACAGACAAAGCATACAACGTGCGGATTCAACCGCCCAAGCTCTTTGCCGCAGAGAGCACACGCATCGTGGTCGGGATACCGATATGCCATCTCAGCGTCAAACGACAATTCAACCCGTTTAAGATGATCAATCTGAGAAGTTGTCGGGATCCATTCTGGCTCCAGTAAACTTCTATTGATTCTTGTCATAACACTATTCACCTCCTCGTTACACGAGGAGGTGAATATACCCCAAGTATTTACTATTGTCCAGAGTCTCACTATGACTTCTTGGTGGCGGGCTTTTTTGCTTGCTTCGTAGGCCCCACAAACGCAACTCCTGGTGTCCACTCAATCGGGCACAGATTCCCCGTTTGTAATGCCTGCAGCGCACGCACGGTCTCAGTCACTGAGCGTCCCACCGAATTATCGGAGACAACCATCCAGCGAAGCACGCCCTCGGGGTCGATAATGAACGTCCCCCGCTGACTTGCACCATCTGCTCCCAGGACATTGTAGTCACGACTCACCTGCTGTGTGGTATCGGCAAGTATGGGATAGGTAACTTCGGGCAAATCACGCTCAAACCAAGCTTTGTGACTGTGCTCGCTATCGGTGCTCGCGCCTACAATCAAGCATCCGCACTTCTTAAATTCCGCCTCTAGTTTTGCAAACTCGCGGATCTCCGTGGGGCACACAAACGTAAAATCGCGCGGATAGAAAAAGAGAACCACCCATTTCTTTTTGTAGTCCGAAAGACTGACCTTCGTGAATGAACCTGCTTTATATGCGGTAATGCCAACAAACTCCGGTGCTTTTTCTCCTACTTTAATCATAGTGTTTCAGTTACCTCCTACCATGACAGTATAGCGAGCCGATGGAGTCTGACAAGGATGAAGTATTGACATCTTGCTTGATAGTGTGGTATTACGCATCGATTCGCGACTCCTTACCAATCGAGGATATAAGTATGGCACTACAACTCTCCATGTCGAAGCTGCTGGCAGATCTTGCATCTGACGGCGCGACGATCGGTTTCGACCTACCCGGCGGTCTCTACGACCGTCTCCATGCCTTCATCACCGAGCGAGGTGTGCTTCCACAATCACAACGAGGACGCCTCGGCATTGTTGCTGCGCTAGTCATAGCTTCCCGCGTTGTAGAGCAGCAGTTCGGAACGCTAAGCCCTCTATCGCGGTTTGCGCACAACGTATCCAGCGATGCCGTTCGGGAAGAAGCAAAGCGGATTCTCGAATCCAGCGATGAGGCCGTACGCACTACCTCATCCGATCAGCGCATAGGCCTGTGGAGCATCGATGAGGTAACCCGACGTAAGCTTGCGGCACATCTCGACTCTCTACCTTCTGAGCAACAAGACGTGATGCGACTCACCATGATTCGAGCAACTGCACAGGAGCTCGCAATCATGGCAAACATGAACAATGAAGACGTGGCAGTGTTGTTGCGCCTTCTCGGACCCGAACCACACCAAGAAACTGGAAAGGCGTAACATGAAAGCGTTTTTCGTCGGCGTGCTCATGCTCGGACTCGTTGCGGCTCTCGCAATGCTCTTCATGGGCACTACGGTGGCACGATACAATCTCATCACGGTACAAGGACCATTCTGGTACTTTGCCGGTGGATTGATCTTTCTCATCGGCGGAGGAATTCTCGTTGCAAACGACGTCTCTCCTGGCGCCTTTTTCGCTGGATTTGGGTCGCTCTTGCTGATCATTGGTGGCGCGAAAGCTACGTGGCCCAACACCTCGGCCGCGAGCGCACATGCGCAAGCCGCCGTCGACGCTGATGGCGCCACAACACTCAACACTGCGTTCGGCGCTCGGCAAATCCCCTGCGATCGCACCACGCGACCACGCCCCGATTTCTTCGACCGCGTGACCGGCAAGCCGCTTATCTGGGTTGCGTGGGACAAAGACAGTAGTCGTTTCGAGTGCTTCAATCGCCCCGGGTTTCACCCACTCACGCGCGAAGCGCTCGTCGCCGTCGACGCAAAGCTCGCCCGCGAAATCATGGATCAAAGTCCGCCCGACTCCAAGCTACACGAACTTGCTTCAGAGCCGATGACGAGCCCCACGCCACTCCCCGAACTGGGAACGGCGGACGTCACGGAAGAAGATATTCGCAGTCCAAACAAGAAGATCGTTCCGCAGCGCTAGCACCTCCCCTGCTGATCCCAGCAGGGGTTTTTATTACGTATACGACAATTGATCCGCTAGATCAGGACGAGATGCGCGAAGACGGTCGAAATCTGCTTGAGATAAATACTCCTTGCCAAACCAAATAGAATTAAATGGACCGATAAACTTAGGAAGTACTAGATCTTCAATAGAAGTGAGCCCATCAAGGTTGAGGGACCCGCCGATCGTCGTGGGTAGCGTGAGGTACTTGGCAGAGGTGAGACTTCGCAGATCAAGATCCCCGCCGATCGTAACAGGCAATGAAAGGTGCTCAGCGGATTCGAGACTATTAAGAAGTAAATCGCTACGAATTACATGGGGTAAGATGAGGTGTTTAGCGGAGGTGAGACTACTGAGATTCAAGGGTCCCTCTATAATCTCGGGTAAGACCAAATGCTCGGCTTTCGTAAGATTCGGTAAGTAGAATGCACCACTCAAAACCCGAATCTTTGTTGGAAATATCGGAGCAACATCGTCCCATTCTTCGTCCCATGGTTCATGTAATAAATTAAGATCCCCCGTCAGCGACACCGAGCCATCGTCGTGTATCACCATAGAGCCGAGAAGATCGTCTGCGTTGTCGAGCTTGGCATCCGCAAAAACGTAGCCCATTGTGTCTTAATCTTCTCCTGTCGTGTCATCCCCGGCTTCTCATTCATCTGCGCTTGCTCGTCTGCAGTCAGACCAGAGGATACAGATGCAGAAGGATCAGAAAGATCATGGACATGACGCTTGCGATAGGCGGCTTCTGCTTTGGGACCAAGCAGGAGTCCGATAGCATGTGCTTCCTTCTCATGATCCACGACTGTGGGGATGGGAGGGCGGAAGGGATTCTCGAGGGGAGAGGGCATGGGATACGATTAAGAAACTTCGTGGAAAATTGAGGCTTTATCCTTGGGAACAAAGAATACGAATACATACCACGCAACGAAAATAAAGAAGGCGGCAAAAATCATCGGCATTGAAACACTGATACCGACCGCCCAACCGGAAAGAATAGGTGGCAGCCCGAAGCTCAATGCCGACATGGCACGATCGATTCCCAGTGCCTCCCCTTGCGATTGCTGGTCGGCAAGATCAGAAATGATTGACGTAATGTTTGGTCCGTTGACCCCGTAGAACATCGCAACCAACGGCAAAAGAAGATACACCGTCTGCACTTGCGTGACACGCGCCAAAACTATCAACACAATCACCGCGCCCAACGGCGCAAATCGAACCACGGCACGTGGAGACGCAACTCGCGACACGTAGCGCGCAAGAATACCCTGCGTGAAGGCAGTCCAAATGCCAAAGTATGCAAATAATGCGCCAATCTGGGACGTACTAAATTCGAAACGAGCGACGAGGAACACCGAAAAGAACTGTACGAAGAAGTTGTATCCAAATCCCATACAGAGACTCACCAGATAAATCGAACGCATACGCGGAACACTAAAGGCACGGCTAAGATTACGTAAACCTGTCCATACCGTCATCTTCGAGCGAAGTGGCGTGCGGAGTGTCTCACTAAATAGCCACCAGATACCGAGTGCATTGATTACCGAAACCACCGCCGCGGCCCACAGTGGCGTGGCCAAATTGAACCACGAAACGCTTTCTGAATTTGATAGCAATCCTCCAAGATAAGGGCCGAAAATGAAACCCAAGCCAAGCCCCATGCCGACAAGACCAAAATTGCGAACCTTATCCGAACTATCAGAAATATCAGCTACAGCAGAATTTGCAGCGGAGATATTCGCCGACCCAACGCCTGCAAGCATGCGACTCACAAAGAGGAGCCACATTTGTTGCGTGAGAATACCGATTCCAAAGAGAGCGTGTCCAAACGCGTTTCCAAGTACCGAAAGAATCAGCACCGGCTTACGACCTGCACGATCTGCATACGCACCCAATAGTGGCGCGAGGAAAAACTGCACCACGGGACCCGTCCCAAGGAGCAGACCAAGAATCAGCGTTCGATACTGCAGTGAAACTGACTCAGCAAATAACGCGGTGTTGGATCCCAAAAAGAGCGGCGCCGCGACGGGTATCACCAAGCTCAACCCAATCAAGTCGAGAAATACCGTCAGTACAATGATAGTGAGCTGGCGATTTTTGTTGTACTGCATATGATGTAATCCAGCATACCATAGTGAATTCTGAAACCCCATCGCAATTGTGGAATGACAGAATGCACACAATGACGTAGACTACGAATACTATGAGCGACCGCATCAACCCACAACCAGCATCTGGCTTTCGAGATTCACTCCCCGGTGACACTGCGATGCGCCAAGGGATGATGGATACCATTGCCGCCGTTTTTCAGCGGGCAGGCTTCTCACCCATCGACACCCCAGCACTGGAACGCCCCGAAGTCCTCACCGGTGGCGACGAATCCTTCACCAAGAACATCTACCGCGCCCGCATCACTGACACCGACGAGCCACTCGCGCTCCGATTTGATCTCACCGTTCCCCTGGCACGCTACATCGCCGCGCACGCCGAAGACTTGCAGTTTCCGTTCATGCGCTACCACATTGGCAAAGTCTGGCGAGGAGAACATGCCCAAGCAGGACGCTATCGCGAGTTTGTTCAATGTGATGCTGACATTGTGGGCTCCACCACTATGGTCGCCGATGCACAGATCATCTCGATGGTCTATTCTGTGTTTTCCGAGCTCGGCCTTGCGTCACACGTTCGCATTCGAATCTCCAACCGCAAGATATTGAGTGGATTGGCAGAATTTCTTGAATTTGATACCGCTCGCACGCCCGATGTACTGCGCATCATCGACAAGCTCGATAAGCAGCCATGGGAGGCAATCGCAACTGAACTATCCGATAGCATCGGCCTTGATGAGCGTCAGATTGATGCCATTCAAGAATTCGTTCAGCTTCAAGGAGCAACGCCAGAAGAACTCCTCAGCAATGCATCGGCACTTCTGAAGTTTGGGACACTTTCGGAACAAGGCATCGGAGAGCTTCGAGAGCTCATCGCCAACCTCGACGCACTCCATGTACCACGGAATGCATGGCACATTGATCTTTCAGTGGCACGCGGTCTTGGCTACTACACTGGCACCGTATTTGAGACAACCCTCACCGGCATGCCTCAGTATGGCTCGGTGTGTTCCGGTGGTCGCTATGATGACCTCGTGTCACGATTTTCACCCCTGCAGCTTTCGGGTGTTGGCCTGTCGGTAGGTATCGATCGACTGATTGCTGCACTCGATGAGATGCAGCTCCTCAAGCGCAGCAACGCGCCCGCACGCGTAGCGGTACTCAATTTCGATACTGCCTCACAAACGACGGTACTGGGCATCGTGGCGAGTCTCCGCACATCGGGCATCAGCACGTCGTTGTATCTCGGCCACGACGAAAGTCTCAAAGGTCAGCTCGCATGGGCTGTCAAAGGCGAATTCCCCTTCGTCATCCTCGTTGGGACCAATGAACAAGCCCGTGGTGTCGCACAACTCAAAGACATGCGCGCACGCACGCAAGAAGATGTGCTTCTTGCTGATCTGTCAGCTCGCTTGAACGGCTAACGCGACGGCGTAGCCGTTAGTTGATCTTGCTGCCCGCAGGTACCGGACGTTGCGGTCGCAACAATACAGGAACATCTGACTCGTCACGAGACGCCAGCAGCATGCCATTGGACTCATGGCCCATGAGACTGCGGGGCTCGAGGTTTGCAACGATAATAATCTGTGTACCTACGAGTTCTTCGGGCGTATACGCCTTGCCGATGCCTCCAATAATCTGGCGTGGGCCAAGCTCACCAAGGTCGAGCTGAAGTTTTAGTAATTTTTCGCTTCCCTCTACGCGCTCGGCAGAGACAACCGTTGCAACACGCATTTCAACTGCTGAAAATTGATCGTAATTTATCATGGGGCGCAGTGTAGCACCTACTGCACGAGTCGAATAGGGAGTGCCTCGAGCAAATCGATAATCACTGTGGGCGTACACTGCCCATTAAAAAGCGTGTTCACGTAGGCACAGCTAATTTCGGTCATCTTCCCACGTACGTGAACAGGCCCCTCGGTAACGGAAACCCGGGAACCGTCCGCGGTGTATGCCTGAATATATCCCTTCGCGCCGCTGAGCTCGATTGCGATCCCCTGTCCACCCGCAAGCGACGCCTTCACAATGCCCTCCTCGTCGAAATCTGTGGGCTCAGGAAATACCGTCTCGGTAGCGACAACCGGATTTGCACTACTAGACTGCACAGCTTGCAATTGAGACGCCGTAAGCGGAACGCGAATAACTCCACCAAAATATATGGTCCCCGAAACGAGCACCCCGAGAATCAAGAGTGCGCCAAATGCACTTCGATACGACGGTTGCGAATGAGAAGAAAACACACTCATACGCTCATCATATAGTGGACTTCGAGTTTGTCGCTGTTGATAAACTATTTTACGGGTTTTTCATGCGTCACCAGCTTCCCCGCAGCTATCTCAACGGGATCAGCTCGACGAAACAATCGTCGCACACTCAATGGCGTCACAGCGCGGTGCCTACTCTCATCGAGCCTCTCTGCAACGTACCAGACATCGTCTTCGCTCGTGAGCCAGCCAGCTCCACATCGCTTCACCACGGGAAAGGGGTCTGAATAATCAATCATAGTTTTGCGCCCACTATCGAGGAAGTACTCATGGAAATACGACATAGCGAGCTCACGGATTGAGCGATACACAGGCTCGCGATATCGAAGCACCGCATGATTTGTTTTGGAGATCGCGCCCCATAGCGAACCGACACGAAACAGGGTCACAACGTGATCTAAATCATCTGGCGTGGAACGAAGATCCAAAAGATAGGGCGTCTTCCCCTGCACATGCAACGCCGCAGCTGCAACCAATGCTCCCTCAATGCAATGCGCAGTGCGCTCGCGGAGCACGCGACGTGGCGAACGCAACATATCGTTGCCATCATCAAAACTGTAGGGAATCTCTTCGAGAAAATCTTGAATCTTGCGAGGCGTCGAAAGCTTCTTGAGAACCCTTAGCTCGTCGCGCGTGAATGCATCCATACCACATCATACCCACATGACAGAAAAAGAAAACGACCCCTCGTGTGGGGTCGCTGTCTTCGACGATGACTTCTCGTTATTGCGAAAGATCCTTCACGATCACCTTCTGCATTATCACAGGCTTGAGTGGGCGATCACTCCCATCACGTGGCGTTGTCGCAATCTTGTCGACAACGTCTTGCCCCGCAATCACATGGCCAAAAATAGTGTAGTTGTGTGGCAATGGATAATCCTTATGCATGATAAAGAACTGGCTCCCGTTCGTGTTTGGCCCCGCATTCGCCATTGCCACCGTTCCTCGCGTATAACCGCGCTTTGCTGACTCAGTCCCCGGAGCTAATTCATCTTCAAATTTGTATCCAGGCCCGCCCATGCCGGTACCCGTCGGGTCTCCTCCCTGGATCATGAAGCCCTCAATAACACGATGGAAGACGACATTGGTATAAAATCCCTTGCTTGCTAAGGTGACAAAATTTGCAACTGCCTTTGGCGCGTCAGCGTCATAGGTCTGGAAGGTGATATCTCCGAAGTTGGTTGTGATAGTAATTTCGTGCATGTTGTTTTTGTAAGATTCTGACGCTGATGCAATGGGCTCCTGCGATGCTGCTGGACTTGAACTTTCGGTTGGTGTCGGGGTCGCCTGTGAGATCTCAGTGGGACGACTTCGCGACCACAGGGCACCTGCGATAATAACACTCACCAATACTACGCCAAGTACAATACTTTTTGTGATATTCATCGTTACTATGAATTATTATTTCGATTCAAAATGTGATGCGATGTAGGATTGCGCTTCTGACATCTTCAGCGATGTCGAGCCATTGCCAGTACGAATATAGAGCTCTTCACGCTCCTGCTCGCGCAGGTACACAGGTCGATCTGACGGCTGCACAGAGACGAGCATACACTCCTTCTCCTGATGGGTAAATGGTTGCATACGCACAAGACTCCGATAGGATGGCCCCATCATCGATCCAACAAGATTTGAAAAGTGATTCTGGAATCCATCTGCATCGCGCCGAGGCAACGATGCGTAGTCGGCGTCGAGCCCAATCGCCTCTCCCTGATCACCAATGCCGAGCATGAGATGTCCACCGGCTGTATTCATAAATGCTGCAACGGTTTTCAGTGCAGCCTTCTCGAGATTTTTATTGACGGATTGCGAATGCAAATCCCATCGTAGTGTACTTTTTCGCTCGAGCTGTTCGTGCTCTGGCAATGCTACGAGCGCATGCGGATCCACAGAAACGACACCTCCTCCGTTTTTCTTTTTTTGCATGAGCTCCTCCACAAACTCTTGCGGCTCCGGCATGCTATCGAGCGACACCAGCACCTCTCCCTTGGCATTCATAATATCAACTCTCCCGTAGTGCGTACGTCGACCCAAGAGACTCTGTCGAAATGTAATCGTAGCTATCTCATTGAGGGCCACCGCCGTGCGCGTATGCATAATAATTCCTCGGTCATAGGTGAGCTGGTCCCGCGTGACTCGTATCACCTGTCGATGCCATGCAATAAACATGTACATGATCAAGCCAATCTCTCCAATAAAGAGAAAAACTGCCTGCGCGATGGAGAAATCGATATCGCGAATATACGGAATGGATCTCCAAATCTGCGCATAGTATGCCAGCGATGCTGCAAGCGCATACAGTGCCGCCGTAGCAAATTGCAACGCGATGAAATTACCGACAATGACGATGGGACTCTTACGATACTGAACAACATTCTTCATACGGGTTGTATCGTAGCATCCCCATATCGTGGAGCAATGAGGACGCTTTTTCTTATCCACAATTGACGGTGTACAAACGTACACCTACACTACGGGTATGGATGAGACCTCTTCTACAAACCGCATAGCAGATTTCTTTCGTACGCATCATCGCATGCCGACATGGCGTGAGATGATGCGCATGTTCCGCTACCGCTCACCAAATGCCGTCACCAAGCTGGTCGATCGGCTCGTCGAGAGCGGTGCCCTCCAGCGCGACGCCACGGGTCGCATCTCACTCGTGAATCCATTCAACCACACGCGTGTGCTCGGCACCGTCGAAGCAGGATTTCCCTCCCCAGCAGAAGAAGAGCTCGCAGACACCATGAGCATCGATGAATGGCTCATCGGCAACAAAGAAGCCACCTTCATGCTCAAAGTGCGAGGTGAATCTATGAAGGACGCGGGTATTATGCCGGGCGACATGGTACTCGTGGAGCGCGGCCTCACTGCACGGGACGGAGACATCGTGATTGCCGAAGTAGACCACGCCTGGACAATGAAATACCTCCGTCACGTCCACGGTCGCGTCGTACTTGAGCCTGCCAACGAACGATTCAAGCCAATCTACCCCACCGAAGATTTGAGCATCGCCGCCGTTGTAAAAGCAGTCATTCGTAAATACTAATCCATGCCACCAACACCACTCCTACGAGCGAGTTATCCTCGCGCAGTGCTTCATATTGACGGAGACGCCTTCTTTGCATCATGCGAACAGGCCCGCGATCCAGCGCTCAAAGGCAAGCCCGTCATCACCGGCCTCGAGCGTGGCATCGCATCATCGATGAGCTACGAAGCCAAAGCACGAGGCGTTACGCGCGCGATGCCACTGCACGAAATCCGTCGTCTTATCCCTGATGCGATTATCCTCCCATCCGACTACGAAACATATTCACTTCTTTCTCGTCGCTTGTATGAGATCGTGCGTCGTTGGACGCCTGATGTGGAAGAATACGGCATTGATGAATGTTTCGCCGACATCACCGGCTTACGTCGACTTCACCATGCAACATACCCGCAGATTGCCAGTCGCATTCAAGAGGCACTCCGCACTGAATTAGGGTTCACCTTTTCCGTTGGTCTCGCCCCCACCAAAGTGCTTGCAAAATTAGGATCAAAATGGAAAAAGCCCCATGGCTTCACCGCAATTGCGGGACATCAGATACACACTTACCTCGAAAAGCTTCCCGTGGCGTCCGTGTGGGGCATTGGAGCGCAAACCACGGCAATGCTTCAGCACTTCAACATCACCACCGCTCTTGAATATGCTCGCATGCCACTCGAATGGGTATTCGCTCACACCCACAAGCCCCTCCAAGAAATCTGGCAGGAGCTCAATGGCGTGTCAGTCCTCGGTCTTACTACGGCCGCAAAAACAACCCAAGCATCCATACAAAAATTCAAAACATTCACGCCACCATCTGTCGACAGATCGTTTATCATCGCGCAACTATCACGCAATATTGAAAATGCATGCATCAAAGCGCGACGCTACAATCTTGTCACACGAGACCTTCTCTTCATTCTTCGCACGCAGCAATTCCAGCACTCAGCTGTTGAGGTGCGCCTCGCACAACCTACATCTCTCCCTGGCCCCATGATCGCGGCAGCTCTCAAGGCACTCCCCCAGCTTCTGCATCCTGGAGTTCCCTATCGTGCCACGGGAGTTGTGCTTACAAATATGACCAGTGAAGCCCAAGAACAACCCGACCTCTTCGGCGCAAGTATCGAGGTAGAGCGACTTCGACGCGTCTTTGAAAGTACGGATGCGCTAGATGAAAAATACGGCAAACACGCCGTCTATGTCGCCTCCAGCCACCTCGCAGCTACCCATGCACAACACGACGGTCAGCGCGGCCATGTACCTCAACGAAAAACGGATCTCCTACGTGGCGAGACAGCACGACAACGCTTGAGCATCCCCATGCTCATGGGGCGAGAGCTGAGCGATCAATCGATATAACACAAATGCCCCGTGTGGGGCATTTGATTACTTGGCGGACTTTGCGAGAAGCTTTGCAGCTTTTGATTTCAAGCGAGACGCTTTGTTCTTCTTGATAACACCGGTCTTGGCGGCTTTATCGAGCTGCTGCTGCAGCTTGGCCATCATGGCAGTGGCAGTCTTTGGGTCGCTTGGAGCAGTTTTGCGGAACTCTTTGACGATATCCTTGTAGCCTGTCTTGCGAGACAAATTACGCGCTCTGCGCTTCTGGCTTTGACGATATGCTTTTTCGGCTGATTTAGTATTTGGCATTGAATATTGAGAAAAAGTGCACGGGTCTTCGACTTCATCCAAACTATGCCATTGGCATCTAACCGTTGGTATCCCCCAGGGGACACGTGGACCGTCTAAACCCGTGCCAAAGTATTGTACAGGAACTTCCAAATTTAGCAAGTATGTGCTAGGATATGCCCGAAAAGGAGAAGCTGGCTATGTCATTTTGTCCCGCCGGTTACACGTTTACAGGCAGCGAACCACCGATCTCGACCCCTCGGGCAGCGGCAATCATCGGCCTCGTGAGAGAGCTCATTCACCCCGGAGTTTGTCATAATCCGAATTGTACGCAGTATCGATACAAACGAAGCGTCGATCATGGTCAGCGCTGCGCAGGATTTGTCGGCACGAATCGATGCGAGACGTTCGTGCAGCAACCCACACAAAAGCGCTAATGGCATCACTAGACCCCGCTCCGAGCGGGGTTTTTCTTGAGCCAAATACTACCCCATTACGACGCCTGATGTTTGAGCTTCTGGATCTGCTCACGGAGCAGGAGCGCCTGTTCATAGTCGAGCTTGCGGATGGCACGCTCCATGAGCTTGTTGAGCTGTGCCAGATGTTGCGCCTTGCGTCCAATACCCACAATCGCTCCCCCATCACGATCAACCTCTTTTCGCGTTGATGTGCTCGACTGCGAGACCGGGAGGCTAAAACTATCGCCAATCGATTTGTTGATCGTTTTCGGAATAATACCGCGCTCGGCATTGTAGATGATCTGCTTCTCACGTCGACGCGTTGTCTCTTCGATGGCCGCTTTCATAGAGCGCGTCACCTTGTCGGCATAGAGGATGACGTGACCGTTCACATTGCGAGCCGCGCGACCCATCGTCTGAATCAGCGTAGTGGCATTACGCAGGAAGCCTTCTTTATCTGCGTCCATAATTGCAATCAATGAGACCTCCGGCATGTCGAGCCCTTCTCGCAGAAGATTCACGCCAACCAGCACATCGTAGAGTCCAAGACGAAAATCTTTCAAGATTTTTAATCGATCAAGCGTTTTGATTTCGGAATGCAAATAGTTTGTCTTGATCTTATTGGCTGCAAGGTGCTCGGATAGGTCTTCCGCCATACGCTTGGTAAGCGTAGTAATGATGACACGCTCACCCGCCACGATACGGGGATGAATCTGCTCGAGCAAATGCTCGATCTGATTTTCAGTTGGTACGATCTCGATAGTAGGATCGAGGAGTCCCGTAGGTCGGACAACCTGCTCAATCACATTCTTCTTGCCCGCCAACTTCAACTCTGCCGCCCCAGGCGTAGCAGAAACGTACACAGCCTTTTGTATGAGCTTCTTGAATTCGTCGTAGCGAAGCGGTCGATTATCGATCGCCGACGGTAGTCGCCAGCCGAATTTCACGAGGGTCGACTTGCGTGAATGGTCACCATTAAACATGCCTTGGATCTGCGACAGCGAAATGTGCGACTCATCAATGATGGTTAAAAATTCACCCTTACTCTTGAAGTAGTTCACCAATGAGTGCGGCGGTTGTCCCGGCTTGCGAAAATCGAGATGGGATGAATAGTTCTCAATACCAAAGCAGTATCCGGTTTGACGGAGCATCTCCAGGTCATAGAGCGTCCGCTCCTGCAATCGTGCCGCTTCCTCAAATTTCTTTTCCTTCTTGAGCACCTTGATGTGTTTTTCAAGTTCGGAGCGAATATTTTCGGATGCGAGGGCGATCTTGTTGTCGTTGGTCGTCCAAAATTTTGCTGGATAGATTACCGTCTCGATCACTTTCTCAAAGCGAGGGTTTCCAGTTTCGAGCTCCTCAGGATCATTAATCGTCGCAATCGACATGCCAATAATACGATCCCCCTTAAATTTGATGCGTCGCACCTCCGTAGCCGATGAGCTCACTACCTCCACCTCATCATGTGCCTTTCGGAAACAGGCACGCTTGAGCTCAATGTCGTGTCCATACTGCAGGCGTGTCAAATGCCGCACCAGATCACTGGCAGTCAGCTTCTTGCCCTCGAACAGCTCAAGCCCCATCTGCTTATAGTCATCTGGGTTTCCTAGGTTGTAGATGCAAGAGACCGACGCTACGATAATACAATCATCACGACTCATGAGCGCCTGCGTTGCGGCGTGTCGAAGTCGATCGATTTCTTCGTTTACCTTCGAGTCTTTCTCGATGAATGTATCTGACGAAGGCAAGTATGCTTCTGGCTGATAGTAATCGAAATAGGAAACGAAATAGTGCACCGCGTTATTGGGAAAGAAATCCTTAAACTCTCGATAGAGTTGAGCGGCGAGCGTCTTGTTATGCGAGATCACCAGGGTCGGCTTCCCATAATTGGCGATAACATGTGCCATGGTATAGGTCTTTCCAGAACCGGTGACGCCCAAAAGCACCTGGTTTTTTTCACCACGCTTAAGGCCTGCGGTGAGGCTCGCGATGGCCTCAGGTTGATCTCCCGCTGGCTGGTACTTTGATTTTATCTTGAAATTAGCCATACTGAGTGCAACGACTACTATGATTAGCTACATCGAAGGAACAGTTGAATATATCGGCGATAAACAGGCAATTATCTCGGCAGGAGGCATTGGGTACACCATTACACTAGCGCCTAAAATACTAGCCACTTTATCAGAAAATCAAGAAAAAGTCAAGGTTTTCGTGTTCTCAAAGCTCAACATGCGCGAGGGTACATTTGATATGTACGGATTCACCAAAACGGACGATATGGCTCTCTTTCGCATCCTCACATCGGTATCCGGATTAGGACCTAAGACAGCCATGCAGATACTCAGCACAGTAGAGCCTCGCCACCTCAAAGAGGCAGTACTCTCTGAAAATCCCGAAGCGCTTCGAACCATTTCGGGATTGGGAACGAAAACCGCACAACGACTTGTCGTGGAACTCCAAGGGAAACTCGACTACATCGATTCCACTGGCTCAGACTTGGGTGCACTCGACGGAGAGTCCCAAGCATATGAGGCGCTTGTATCTCTTGGCTACACGCAACATCAAGCAAAAGAAGCCCTCAAGGCAGTCAAAGATGCAGCAAGCATTTCCGATCGTGTTCGCAAGGCGTTGCAGTATCTTGCAAAGAAATGAGCGACGACTCCTACAACGCACATGCATCAGCATGGGCTCAACGTCGTCGTGCAAAGGAAAATATCTCGCATGAGTACCTCGAAAAGCCGGCCATGCTCTCCGCTCTGCCAGACCTTTCGGGAAAGCGAGTGCTCTGTATCGGATGCGGCAGTGGAGAAGAATGCGCCGAGTTGCTCGCGCGAGGAGCGAAAGAAGTAGTGGGGATCGACTCTGCCGTGGGCTTAATCGATCTTGCGCGTGCGTCATTTCCAACTATCGAATTTCGCGTATTGCCGATGGAGCAACTTAATTTTCCACCGCATCGTTTCGATTTTATTTACTCGAGCCTTACGTTGCATTATGCAGAATCATGGATTGCTATCCTCCGTCAGATTCGCGCATGCCTGACACCAGGGTCAGAATTCCTATTTTCAACCCATCATCCAATGAAATGGGGAATGGAAAAGACTCGCAACGGAGACACAATTCGCTATGAACTCTCCTACGAACTCACTGGTAAAGATCATGCCAGCATTCACGGCGACTATCTTTCACCGCGTCTACTCAGCGAAACATTCTTCAATGAGATACCCGTTACGTTCTGGCACCGACCATTGAGCGCCTTACTTGCTGACGTACGCGAATCAGGATTCGTACTCCTTGATTTCATTGAGCCACTGCCGACCGATGAGGCGAAGGCAAAAAAGAAAAACTTCTGGCTCGTTCACCAGAAGATTCCAAAATTCTGCATCTTTCGATTACGCGCCTAGGGACAATCGATGCGAAGCGCATCGGGATCAATACGCTCCAAATAGACCGCCGCCAAGTCTTGTCCGCCTATGAGATCCATCGCTCGTCGACTCATGTCAATGATGCGCCCTCCCACGTAGGGACCTCGATCATTAATGCGAACAACAAGACTCTTTCCGGTCCGTTGGCTGACTACCCTCACTAGGGATTGTAGCGGCAACGTACGATGTGCGGCGGTTCGATCGTACATATTATAGATTTCACCTGACGCGGCTAATCTGCCGTGGAATCCAGGTCCATACCAAGAAGCCACTCCTTGTTGAAACGGATCAGCCTGGAGAACAATCGCCTCACCCTCACGCAACGTATCGAGCGGCTTGCACAATCCAATGCTCTGGGCCTGTCGCTGTGTCAGCGACACCTCGAACCAACGGAGCGCATCGGCTATTGTGTGGATTCCGCCGCGTGTAGCAAATTGCATAACGCCTATCATGCGCGAAGAATATTGTTGTCCATGGTCCACGATGAGAATCGACTTATCGAGATCACGAACGAGTGAAAATATGTTTTGACGAGGCACGGTGACATCAACGCCGAAGAGTTGATTACCAAATCGATTGACACTGCGCGAACCAACATCCAAGAGTGCATGCGCCCGCTCGTCGTATGTTAGTGGGCCGACTAGAGCGACTGCTATAGTGACCAGAGCAGCCACTATCAACGCATGCGCAAGAATCGCCCGAGCACGTCGCTGTCGAGACTGAATCCACGCTAGACTCGTGCGCATGCGAAAAGAGCTCATAGGATGCTACTCTTCATATCGCTTGCTCATACGATGTATCCAAAGTCCATACACCAGACTCACGGCCATCGCTGCAAGCGCACCACGAATGCCTATCGCATCAAATGAAGCCCATAAGAAATATACATAGGCCAGACCCAGGGAAATCGTTAGAAGAGAAAGTGCGCGCGATAGATATCCACTGCCGCGTCGCGCCACAAAAATAGCTGCAATTCCGGAAAAGAGAATACATGCGCCTAGCATTATTGAAAAGTCAGAGCGATAAACCACCTCTCGCTGTATCAGCTGTATGCCATATGCCACCGAACCGATCCCCAGACACAGAACAAGCAATGATGCGAACGCCCGGCGAATACTCCCGACGCGAGGAGGGGCACCTAATTCGCGCTCAGGACCAATCCACGACGATGAAAGTGACGACTGCATACCAAGCGCGTTGTGACTCGTTGCTGCGGTGAGTCGCGCGACGTTATCTTCCGCCGACTTGAGACGCGCTGAGAGATACGCAACCACACCTCTCACTTGCGCTAAATCTTCATGAATCGATGCCCCAGGCGTTAACGGATGCAAATCGGATGCCACAGCATGAACGCCATCATCCACATCGACTAATTGCCATCCCGCAGCAACAAGGTCAGCGCGAATGGTTGCGAGCGACGCCCCTTCTTGCGTCTGCGAGCGAATATAATCTATAAGCTCTGATGAAGGCATAGGTACTCCTAGTATACCACTCTCAAGCATCCAGCTCTACGAATATGTGAATATCACGACGCAAGCATTGCCATCTTTTTGGTGAGCGTCAGAATACCTTCTTGGTGAAGCCTTTGGAGCACTTCTTGCGTACGATCATCGGCCATCTCAATCAGTAGCGTCTCAAGCTTTACCTTCTTGTGATCCGCCAACATCTTAACAATACGCCCGCGCAGTTGGCGAAATGACCCCTCAAATACAGCCTGCCGCACATAGTGCTTGCTCCGTCGATTCGCATTGGGCATCGCTTGTGCAAGGTAGGTGCCATAGTCCATGAGTGCTCCATACCACTGACGCGCTGATGTCACATGCTCAAGATGCTTTGTTACGAGCGGCATCAACTCGTTGTCAGGAACACAAGCGGAGCCAGGAAAATAATGATGGAGATACACGCGGCGAATATTCGTTTCGATAAGTGGCACCTTGTCATCGAATGCGAATGCCATGATCGCGCCCGCCGTATACGGTCCTATACCAGGAAGGCGTAGTAAGGATTCGTAGTCTCGAGGTAATCTTCCGTGATAGTTCTGTGTAACGAACTGCGCGCAGCGATGGAGCGCGAGAGCACGACGATTATAACCCAGCCCCTGCCATGCACGTAGAACGTCGGCCTGCGAAGCGATCGCGAGCGCACGAAACGATGGGAACAATCGAAGAAACAATCGAAACTTCTCGCGAACACGCGGAACTTGAGTTTGCTGTAGCATGATTTCGCTTACCAAAATCCGATAAGGGCTGATATGGGCGCGCCACTCTAAATCATGGCGACCGTGTTGCTCAAAGTACCACAAAATCGTCTCGATAAATTTCACATCTTTCACAATCGCTAGTGTATAAAAAAAGCGAGACCCTTGCGAGTCTCGCATGCTGCTACAGCTCCACCACCAGCCCCTCGTATGCCGCCTGAGTCGTAAAGCTCGGCTTCTCAGGCGTTGACGACATCACCTGGAAAGCAATATGTTCGACTTCCCTTGTATCGTTACTCGGGTCATGATGAAAGGTCACCACTCGCTTGACCTGCGCAAGACGTGCAGTAAGGCCGATGGCTTCCGGATATGCGTGGCCCCACCCGAACCGTTGGGGGCCATCAAGTCCTCGATACTGATGTCCCGAGTACTGGCAATCAGTAATCCAAACATCGGCATCTTGAACGAGACGGAGCAGGTTCTTGTAGGGCGTCCCAGGAAGTCGCGGCTCATGATCCGTCGTATAAGCGATGACTTTGCCGTTGCATTCGAGCCGAAACCCGTAGACCTCTTGGGGGTGATCAAGCTTTCGACACGTCACTACAACGACAGGTCCGTGATCCTTGTTGCCGACTTCAAACGTATAGCCGTCGTGAAGATTGTTGATGGTCAGATGCTCCGTCTGAAGTTCGATCTCTCTGAAGCTGATGGGGAAATTGGGTGCGTCCATCTGTCCCCGCAAGCAATCATCCAACCGCGTGCGGTATTCAGTGCCACCGTAGAAATCGAAATGATTCGTGAACCCATCATGACGATTCATGTATAGCGGCGCAAAGAACGGCAGTCCCTGAATGTGGTCCCAGTGCACGTGCGAGATTAAGAACGTGGCTCGCAATCCCTTCTTGGCAAACAATTCCTTCATGAGCGAATTGCCAAGCGGGCGGATTCCAGTTCCCATGTCGAGAATGATGCGCTCATCGCCCACCTCGACCATCACACACGATGTGTTGCCGCCGTGTGTCCACAGCAGGTTTGGCACGCCCCGAAGAATATCTTGCCTGGTATTCCAACCAGGACGCGCTATCAACTCCTCGACCACGCGCTTGGCGATGTCGTCGGACGTCAACGGCGCCGCAATGCTTCCGCGCACACCCCAAAATGAGATGCGTATCTTGTCAGTACTCATGGTAACCTCAATTGTGAAAGTTAACGAAAAAGCTATATTACCACACAACTCATTTTTGACAAGCAAAACGCGAGACCCCCACGGGTCTCGCTAAACTGCGCACTACTAGAGCTTCGCTACTTCGCGAAAGGTAACCCTCCCGCCAAATTCATTGGTGCACGCGGGGCACCCTTGAAATTGTACTGTCAGGATGCGAGGATCGACCGGGAATCCCTCCACCTTTAAGCTCGCGAGGCTATCCGGGTGGATCGATCCTAGTGCATTGCACAGCATGCAGTACATAGGGCAAGAACCCGGTGGTTGACCTTGGAGAAATCGTGCGATTCTCTCCTTATCCGGAAGACCGGATATTTCCGTTGTCCCTAGCATTTCTCGCTTAAACGCGAGATCATCTTCTTCCTGTTGCGTTGCGGTCATGTTGTCTCCTGGTTGCATGTGCTGTGATTATAATAACACACTAAAATGTCATTGTAAAGGCTCGCTCCCGGGGGCTACTATTCGTCCATCGCTCCTCGATATACGCTGCCAGACCAGATGCAACTTCGTCAGAAAATTGCTTCCACAACGCAGAGTCAGCAGAATGAGGAGACGTCGGCTTTAATCGACGCCGCGTATCCGGTAATACCTTGATAAGGACATCCGATTTTGTATCAAATTTACTCGGATTTGCTGTTAGATCGATTTTGACCATCATAATCCTCGGCTTCCCCGTCGCAGGATTCGTTGGCCCATACACTACAAGGAGTCCATCGACACCCTCCTTTGCATCAATCGGCAATCGAAGATCGGACCTTGGAGAAACAGCGGTAAAGAAATGGACTTTCGACGGAATGTTTTCCTGAGCCTTCCAGAGACGACCCTTCTTTAATTGATCCACTATTTCAGAGGACAAATAGCCTGTTGGATACTCGTGCGACGCTTCACTTTCTTGGACAGTCTTTAGCTGATCAACCATCTTTTCAAATGCGCGCACATCATACCGTAATGGTCCACGTTTAACGTCAAAGTGAAGGCCTGCTTCGCTGACGGCAATCATTTCCTCCTTATGCTCGAGCATCTTGCGCTCGTCAATAGTATCGAAATACTCCCGCTCAAGTGTCTCTCCAATTTTTTCGGTTAACGACATATACGTATTACATATTTTTGCTAAGCAATCATATCGCTTACTGCAATACCACACAAGAATCTCTGAGAAAAGAAGTATATCAGGTGTAGCCCTTTGCTTGGAGACGAAAGAGCTTGGCATAGCCCGAATCATTTGCCATGAGCTCATCGTGCCTGCCAAGTTCTGAAATTTTTCCGTTCTTCAATACACAGATCATATCTGCCGATCGCACCGTGGAAAAGCGATGCGATATCAAAATAACGGTACGCTCATGGCGAATTGATTCTATCTGCTTGAATATCTTTGCTTCTGCCTCGGCATCTATGGAAGCAGTGGGCTCATCAAGGATAAGCACCCGAGGATCTCGATAGAACGTTCGGGCGAGTCCCAGCTTCTGCCATTGCCCAACCGATGGCTCCACTCCATTCGTATACCCCTTACCCAACATTTGTTTATACGACTTCTCCCAACCTTGTATGAAGGCGTCTGCTTCCGCTGCCTTTGCGGCATCCATTACTTTTTCAAGTGACGACGCCGAGCCGGTTCTCCCGATCGCAATCGCCTCCTTCACAGGGAGATGATAGTTACTGTAATCCTGGAAAAGCGCTCCTACTATGGCGTACCAGCTCTCAAGATCAATGGTGCGCAAATCATGTCCATTGATAAGAATTCTTCCTTCGGTTGGATCATAAAAGCGACAGAGAAGCTTTACGATCGTCGTCTTCCCTGCGCCATTAATTCCAACAAGAGCCAATCGTTGTCCGGCAGGTATATGGAGGGTAATATTCTTCAATATTGCCGTAGTACTTCCAGGATAGGAAAATGAAACATTTTCAAATCGTATATCAGGTGTTCCAGATGAAACGACATGAGCATTTTGCGGAGCTAGAATCTTGGGCTTCAATTCAAGATATTTAAATATGTCCGTGATAAATAAACTGTCGCTATATTGCTGGCCCACCCTACTGAAAAGACTGGAAAGAGAAGATCGGAATTGACGGATTGCCGACAGATAGAACAAAAGGGTACCAAGAAGAATCTCACCGGTAATGACCTGCCGAATGAACAGTACAATAACAAACGCGATAGCAGTCTGAGAAAATAGCTGCGTAAATAGTTGCTGATATATACGGAATCGCTGTGCATCCTTTTGTTGTATGAAGAAACCGCGATATAAATCGCCAATCGCCTTATAGAAATATTCGATATTTTGAAACAGCTTCAGCTCCACCAGTGACGATGTAATAGTAAAGAGATACCTGTAGTCCCAGTACCTGCGGCGCGTCTCACCTTCTGCCTGATGAATTCCAAAAACACGATTGCCAAACTTTGTTTCAACGATAAGCTCTGGAATCGTGGCAAATAGAAGGACCAAAAAAATCTTCCATTGCGCAAAAATCAAAACGCCAATCGAAAGCGCTATCGAGACTATATCGCCCATCACATCGAACATCCTATCGGCGAAATTTGTTAATCGCCCAGAATTTTCGGAGACGCGATTCTGGAGATCCTGGATCTCCTTGTCTTCATGCGCAGCGATATCGAGTTCAGCGTGCTTCTTTATGACTACTAACTGACTCCACTCCTCCACGCCAAACCATACAATCCAAAAGAAGTAGTTTTCAACCAATCGTAGCAGCTGCGGCAATGCTGTGGCACCGATATACGCAGCAAAAATCAACCAATCTTTTTGACTGACCGCCTGCAGGCCGTGACCAGCGACGCCCTGCAATATATTCACCATGAGCCCTGATAGCCAATATGCCAGAGTCGGAAATGCCGAGTTGATGATGACGGTCAAGATGTAACCGCCCGCAGACCACCGCATCAGCGTGAACAGAATACCGAACACGCGAGTATAATTTCTAAACAACTCGATAATTCGATTCGGAGAGTCCTCTTTCTTGGTGGCCATTATAGCTCAGTATACCACCGCACAACCTTATCGTATCAACATACCATCGCCGAAGGAGAAGAATCGCATCTTATTATCAATTGCGAATCGATACAGATTCAAGAGTCGCAATCGCCCAACGAGTGTAGACACCAACATCATCAGAGAGCTCTTGGGTACGTGAAAGTTCGTGACGAGATGATTTACAAACTTCCATGTGTAGGAATCTCGAATAAAGATATCCGTCATCCCTCGTACTCTTCGGAGCACGCCGTGCTTATCTGCAGCGCTCTCGAGTGTTCGCGCGACTGTTGTCCCAACAGCCACGATCGGTCTTCCTTGTTTCTTTGCATTCATCAGTGCTCGCGCATTCTTGCTATCTATTTCAAAATATTCCTCATGGAGTGTGCCCGCGACTAGATGCTCATCGGTTACCGATGCAAACGTACCCAATCCTACATGCAGTGTCACAAACAGCACCGAATGACCCGCCCTCTTCAGGCTTGCCAATAATCGAGGTGTAAAGTGAAGAGATGCCGTAGGAGCAGCAACGGATCCTTTGTTTTTCGCAAAGATTGTTTGATATTGGGATCGTAATGAGCGCTCGGAAAGTGGAGAATTCTTTATATAGGGAGGGATCGGTGTTCGTCCGTAGCGCTCAAATAGTCTCATCATCTGTCGCAGCGGGAACGACGGCACAAGACTGTACTTGCCACTCGCATAGCCCACTACGGTAAATGTGTGCCGAGCATCAAATAGCACGCGAGAACCTACTAATAGCTTACGATCGCACAGCGCATACAACACACGCTTGTTGTGTCCGACATAAAACACTTGCACCTTCCCACCTGTTTCTTTTACGCACAAAAGCCGCGCAGGAATAACTTTGGTTTGATTCAATACCAAAACGCTCTGTGGCGGTAGGTAGCGCTGAAGGTTGCGAAACGTATCCAGAACTGTAGTCTGCTCTGCTCGGTCGTATACGAGGAGTCGTGCAGCGTCTCGAGGAACCGCGGGAGACTGCGCGATGAGATCATCGGGTAACTGATAATCATACTGATTCAATATGGTAGTGCTCTTTTTCATAGATAATAGCTGCGCAACGGCTCATCATCGTGATTCTTCTTTCGTGCTGGAGAATACATTCGACCATATTCAATCATGCGATAGGTAAGCGAATGCCATGATCGCTTCGGGAAAAGCGCCATTAAATCCCGCTCCACTCCCACTGGAGTCGTCGCCTTCGAGAGCCCCCATCGTCGCGCAAGTCGATACACATGAGTATCGACGGCGATACCATCAACCACTCCATACACCGCACCAAGTACTACGTTTGCCGTCTTTCTCGCTACGCCCGGGATGAGGAGCATTTCCTGCATCGTGCGAGGCACAACGCCTCCATGAACGCTCTGAATATATACTGCAGCAGCGAGAATATTCTTTGTTTTGTTGCGATAAAAACCCGATTGAAATATTAGACGCTCAAACTCTTTGCGGTCCGCCGAAAGATAGTCCTCAAAGCGTGGATATTTCCGGAAGAGCGCTGGCGTTATTTCATTTACTTTCTTATCAGTACATTGCGCAGAGAGCTGAACTGCGACGAGACACTCCCACGGAGTATCATAGGTCAACATAATCTTCGCACGCGGAATAACACGTACAAGATCGCGAAGAAGTGCAGAGGCTCTTTTGACTTTGTCTGCTTGAACATCCATAGTTGATATGCGAAGGAGAAGCTCTTTATGGCTCGCCCACGAATTCCGGACCCGCTTGATGCTGCATCACTTCTTGAGCATATACTCGCGAGAGCGCGACATATACATGCTGTCGTTGTAAAAACGAATCCCGAGCATCATATCGATGATACGATGCTTATCTGCACGTTTATGGAAGAAATCCAGCCTGCCATCGCTGCGTATCGCAGAATCCTTCGAGAAAAGCAGCCCGAGAAACGACACATCCCCTCATCTCAGACGGAGCCTTGATTCCCAAATCCCCGCTCACGCGGGGATTCTCTTACATGTTCTGAGAATGATCCATACGCTCGGCGGGACCTTTGGGAGTTACATCCTTTGGCTCCTGCACTGCATCGACAGTATCTTGCGAAGGATCGATCGGCATCATAATAAGCGCGATAAGATACAGGATAAACATCGGCGACCAACCAATGATAATGGCTAATGCAACTAACGCGAGTCGCACGAATACTGAGTCAACTTGTAGGAAGTGCGCCAATCCAGCGGCAACGCCAAAAATCAAAGCGTCCTTGGGATTTCGATAGAGTTTCTTGCCCTTGATGTGATTGAACATAGGGAAATACTATATCACGATTTCATAGAATGCGCAACGAGATAGGTCGCCACGATCACAGCCGTTTCGGCGCGAAGGACGAGAGGTCCCAACGAGGACACCTTCATGCCTAATTGCGCGGCCATTTCTAATTCTTTATCATTCCAGCCACCCTCGGGTCCAACCCACACACCCGCACGAGCGACGCTCTTGGGAACTCCTGAGAACACATCCCCCGACGGATCAAAGAACAAATTAACGTCGTTGTGACTTGCCTCGGTAAGCACACTCTCCATCGCAACGACATCACGAACCACCGGCACGAGACCGCGTCCAGCGACCTCCGCCGCCTCCCGAACAATCTTTTGCACACGTTCGATTCGTAAACCACCCTTCACGGTGCGCTCAGAGATAATGGGGACTATTTCAGAAACGCCGACTTCTGTGGCTTTCTGTGCTGCCAATTCAAAGTTGTCGGATTTTAGCACCGAGCAATACAAGATAGTCCATCCTGGCAGCTCATTTGCATTATGCCCCAGTGAAATACCCTCGAGCATAACCGCTGCGCGATCATATTTCAGGATTCGACAGGTCGCCTCGCTCCCATCGCCATTGCCCACAATAACCACTTCCCCGGGTGCCAACTTCAGGACGATTTTCATTTGTCGGACTAACTCATCATCATCGATGCGAATAGTTCCGAGGGCAAGTTGATATTTTCCTATGAAGCGGTGGATTTTCATGGCTAGCGAATAACTCCTCCCCACTCAACAACCGTAAACCCTGAACGCACTGGCGTTCGAATCACTGGCGACTGAACGTGTACTGGCTGCATCAGCGGTGTAAAGTCCATCAACACACGAATAATGGTATCCGGCTGAGGGTATACGGTGAGGGGCGCAAGTGAATCCATCGCGCGATTACCAACAAAGGATATGAAGTAATATGGTGCATCCTGCATGCGTGGCAACCAGAATTCTTTAAAATCACTGATCTCGCGACCCTGCAGTCCAAGCTTCGCAAGCGTCTCCTCTAGAAAATGGGACACGTCGTCCTTTGCGATGGACCACCCCGCTTGCGACTGCTGGTACATATCGCCATTTCCCTCCCAGAATAGATATGGCCAATGAGTACCATCACTATTGGTGAGCTGCCCATTTGGCTGTGCGAGGACATGCCAACCAGTGCCATACGCTGGCTCGCTCCTGGACATTCCTCCTCGTGGCGATACTTGTACGTCGACATTAGTAGCCTTTGGTGGATACAAGTAAATAACCGGTTTTCCGCATTCTCCTGGTGGAATAAATTCTTTGCTCTGGAACTTAATCACGCGGTCAAGCTGATCAATCCAGAAAAACACCGGACGTCTCTTCAGAAAATCGTCATAGCTCATCTTTTCCACGGGTGTACCGTCATACGAATACGCGTAATACTCGGTATCGTAAATCTTTTTCAATATACTATGTCGGGGGTCTTTCAACCCGTAAATACCATCTCCCCGTTGCGTAGTACCAACGCGCACTAAGTCAACGCTCGGATTAACAACATACTGAGGCACAATAGATTGAATAGTATAGAAGCCACAGCCTCCGTGATCCTGCCATGTATATTCGCCTCCCGAAGAAATACCGTCGCTCCATGTTATCACGGGAAATGATTCATCCATAAACTCAAATACAGGTCCGTAGGTAACCATGGTCTCATCAGCAAGCTTCAGGTGAAATCCATTATCAACGGGAGGAGCATATGTATCTGCTTGCGGAGTTGGTGTTGGCTGCAACAGCGCGTCAGAAATATATACAACTCCATATACGGAGTCCTTAAATAGTTCGTGGATTTTTTGCTTCTGATACTCACTCCACATGGGCACCTGCATCATGAATCCCACGCTCGTTTTGGTGATAGTGAAAACTCCATCCGGACTCCGCAGGATTTTCGGTGGAACTAATTCATCAACAACGTACGAATCATTTACTGCGAAAGATGGCTTCGGAGATTGTGGGTCACTCCAAAACGCATCGGAATTCAATTGCAAAAGAGTCAACGCATTCGATGTCTTTGCAAATCGATATATATTCTCTCCACCCATTCCATCTCCGGTTCGAATAACGAGTATGAAGTCCGCCCCTGAAAAAGGCCCACGCGTAAACGTGCCCACTTTGTAGTGCTGCTCAGCAAGCGGAATATCGCTCGGATTTTCGCTCATCTTTGGAAAGTAATTTTCCTCTTTCAAAAGCTCAGGCGACTGCCACTTCACATCAGAAGAAGACCGCACGTCTCCGCCGGGTATCTCTCGCTTGAGCGGGTCGTACATCTGCAACCACACAGCACCCGCGACAATCAAAGCAATAAGGGTTCCGGTAAGAAAACGGCGATGATTCGTAAGTAAATTCCGTATGAATAGCACCTTGTCCGACTTCGCTACTTCAGTAGGTTGAGGATTCATTTCCATACACCAAGTCTACACCAGCGCATCTACTTCGACCATACACCCGTAATATAACTCGTAACATCGGTGCGCATCGTATCGCGCAACACCACTGCCGAACTGGAACGCTCAAGTAATCGAAATGAGAGATTCTGTAATCGCGCCACGCTCATCATGAGACGGATACCAGCATTGCTATCGACCGTAATGTAGCGTGAGCGCTCAAGATCACCGCGGGACAGTATCTGGAGTGAAAGAGCGTCATTGCGAAGCGCCTGCTCTTCGGTTGCGTCATGCGTAAAATCAAATGAACCAACAATCAACACGCTTCTAGTAAGCGTCGTAAGCTGCTCCGCTAACGCTTCGATTGATCGATCACTTGCAGTCGATTTGACGATAATAGGCATAAGACGCGCGTCGGGAAATGCACGAGCGATAAACATCGTGATATTGGTAATGCCATGCTCATTATAAAAAGGCCACTCTTCTAGATGTATAACCCGCTCACTTACCAATCGTTCAATCTCAGAACGTGCAGGTCGAATGTCACCAAACGGCGTTGGCCAAACAGCAATCACTGAAGATATCGGCGCAGCACCACGGGAGAAATGATCAGGAGAAATAAGTATGACTACTGAAGGGCGACTAGCGATGCCGGAAAGAAGCGCCTGTGCAATGAGTTGTGGCGCCAAAAGATGATGGTTCACGAGGACCATTCGAACACCCGCGCCTCCATCGCCAACACCCGCCGCCGTGTATGCACCCTCCACAAAGCCAGGTGTCATAAAAAACGAAGGAAAACGAGGCAGCGAGTCCTCCCGATTCATACTCGTGACGACCGCAACTCCACCGCACACAGCTACGATGCAGCATCCAAGCAATATGCGATAGAATCTCTGCATTGCTAGCTCGCGTCCTCTGCGGCAAGTGCTTTCTTGAGCTCCACGAACTCATTTTCAGCCTCTTTCAGTCGACCCCTCAAATCGCCAATAAGCGCAGCTCCTTCCCGTACTTTTTTCAGTCCCTCCTCCACATCAACCTCGGTTTGACCATCAAACCACGAGAGCAATTCTTCGAGAGCCTTCAGTGAAGCGCTGATTGATTCTTTTTTTGTTGGCATTGTACTAGTGTATAGAATTGATACGCATAAATCGAGACCTCATACCGCCGTCATTCTCCGGAAACAACCTCCTGTACGCTCGCCCGCACCACGCCATCGGAAATACGAATGGCAAGATCATCACCAGATGCAACGGTAGAGATACTTCGCAGCACATTTCCATGGGGCCCTGTAACAATGCTGTACCCGAGGCGAAGTTGGCGCTCGGGATTCACCGCTGTCAGCGTTCGCTCGGCACTGGTCACCAGTTGCGCAATCCGATCAATCGATTGACGAACCTTGACCATCGCCGCACGCATTCGATCATGCAAGCGCACGCCTGCAGTCATGACGCGCTGGAGATAGCCATCCAGACGATGCCATGCGGAATCAACGAGAGCTCGTTGTGATCGAAGAATGCGGTCCATACGATACACGAGCTCATCTGCATTTCCAGACAACGACTGTAACCGATCCCAGGTAGCATTCATCAACACTGCGGTTGCAGTTGGCGTACTCGCCGAAGCATCAGCCGCCATTTGCGCCAACGGCACATCTCGATCGTGTCCGATGGAGACCACCGTGGGGATATGAGACGCAAACACCGCTCGCACCACTCCTTCATTATTGAACGCTTGAAGATCCTCCATCGATCCGCCGCCCCGGATAAGCACAATCACATCGAGCGACTTCGCCCCACTATTCATCTCTTCGATTGCAGCGGTAACTTGCGCGACTGCAGCAGCGCCTTCAACACGAACATCGCGATGATACACCGTGAACCCAATGCGAGCCAGATTTTTACGAAAATCATCGATCACCGCTCCTGTCTTGCTTGTGATCAATCCAATGCTGGAAATAAATTCGGGAAGCGGACGCTTTCGTGTAAAGAGCCCCTCATTTGCAAGCTTCACCTTCAACGCCTCATACGCCTTCTTGAGCGTCCCTTCACCTACAAATTCTAGTGATTCAACTCGGAACGAAAATCTTCCCTTGGCTTTATAGATTGACGGCACTCCGCCCACCTTCACATGCATCCCATCTTCGATAGCAACACCAAGTCCGCGATATGCAAATGGACTCATGTAGCAGTCCATCACACCGCCACCTTCTGCGTCCTTGAGTGAGAAGTACATTCCCGTGGGGTGCGGTCGCGCACTCACGACTTCACCCTGTACACTAAAACTCTGCTGCCCCACTAATTCGTTGATAAAATCAAGAAATTCGCCAACCGAAAAGACGGGATGCACGTCCGGCGTTTGGTCAAAAAGTGATTTCTGGCTCATGAGTATCTAGTGTAACAAATAGTACAAAAAAACGCCCCTCCTTATTGGAGGGGCGCACACTACACAAACTCAGCGTCCGGCCAGGCCTGCGTCGCAATGCACTCACGAATGTCTTTGTCTGCTCTGAACCGCATGAACGCCGGCTCACGCAACTTCCCAGTCTTGGAGTAGCGGCGGACAAAGCGGACTTGAATCACCTTGTGAGTCCAGTCGTTCTTCGACAGTTCAGCACGCGTTTCAGAGTCGAACGAGCCCAGTCGCCCACAGGACATCAGCCGTCGACCGGTCCGACGATCCGACGACGGATCTTCCTGAAGCAGCATGACGTCTTTGAGTGAGCCGTCTTCATTGAACCGTCTGCCATCGCTGTAGACAATGAAGTCATCTTCCAGAATTGGCTTGAGCTTGTAACAGCCCGCAGGTCGCGGAACTCCTCCTCCGATGCGCCAAGTCATCTGATAGTCGGCCTCATAGAGCACCAGCCCCTCCCAGTCGCCCTTACTGACAAGGGCGCGCATGTGCGAAAGCGGACCGGGCACCTCTTCGACGGCAGTGACATACTGCCCACCCCAGAACGTAGTGCGGAGCCACCGCAGAGTTCGATGATACGGCCACGAACTCAAGACGTATATCGGCGGGTGCATATGAAGCGCATTGAAGACGATCAGCCGTGGCACAATACCGGTCGACAACATATCTCGTGCGCGATCCATTGAGGATCCGAGAAATGATGCAACGTACGACATGGCATCGTGACAATTTTCTGGTGCCTCAGAGTTTGCGATCTCCACCACTAGCTCGCCAATGAGCACGGTGCCAATGGGAAGTCGAAGCAAACGGATCTCGCCCCGAATGTAATCCAGGCGATGATCCATCTCTCGCATGCCTGAACTGTACATGCGAATCGCATCGTCCTCACCAACGTGCACGAGCACCTTATGCCCATCACGCTTGCGGGTGCCAATGAGCGATCCGCGTGACTGCATCGCCTGAAGCATGTCGTACCGGTACTCGCCTTGCCCAATGGGCTTGGCAACAACGAAGTCGGCGCTCAATGGTCCATGAGACATGGAACCTCCTTTGGAAAAGAATAGACTTTACTATACGCTTCTATTTGACTTCTGTCAATTCTCTCACCATCGGCTGATACAGCGTCGAAATATCAATCGAGTGTGTCGCAATTGAGGAGATAGTACCATCGCGTAGGTGAACATCAACCATCATCCCACGTCGCGTTTCCTCCGACCAATTTTGATCAAACACAAAATTCCCCAATGAATAGATGATCCACTTTCCGCGATACTGCTCGACATCCTGCACGACATGCGGATGATGTCCGATAATAACATCTGCCCCAGCATCGATGAGCTCGTGATAGATACGCTCCTGGTGTGCGCTATGATGAAGCTCGTATTCTGTTCCAGTGTGGAATGACACCACGACGATATCCGCCACCGCGCGCGATCGTGCAATATCCTCTGAAGCGGATGCCGCTCGATACACCATAGCCCCAGCGCGCACATCAGTGGCCTGTGCCGATGCGGGTAAAATATCAGTATATGCAAGAAATGCTATGCGCGAGCCGTTCACGACGAGAACATGTGGCTTTCTGGCATCTTCCAGTGTCACTCCCCCACCAACAGCCATCATGTCCGATTCAGAAATATAGCGAAGCGTGTCTTCAAATGCCGGAAGTCCAAAATCCCAAACGTGGTTATTGGCGACAGATAGCACGTCGAATCCGGCTGCTCGCAAGCCCTCCATACCTCGCGGATCGGCACGGAAACAAAAGCCGCAACCATTCGCAAATCCCCGCGAGGATACGGTCGTCTCGAGGTTCCCAAACGTAAGATCCGCCGCACTTGTGATCGAAGCAATGCGTGCGAAAGGCCACACCCAATCATTGCGAGACCGCATCGCATCTCCAACGGAACGAGACAACATAATATCGCCAACAAAACGAAGAACGGTTTCGCTTGGCGATGCACTAACCCCTGTCGGCAGCGGTGTTCGGTTCGATTCTATCTCCACCGTGTAATATCCGGAAGGGTGCCGCACAATCATCCATCCACACAGCAAAACCGTCACAGCGAGCACGATGAGTTGCCTATAGGTCACTAGTAGAATGCGCCGGTAAGCGCGAGATATATACCTGCACCAACGAGCACGGCAATCGAAAATAGGACGACAGCATGAACATCGTAGTGTCGAGGCAGTAAACGCTCCGACATAGTGGGAGCTGGTGGCGCATCCTGTGGGGCGTATGAGCTGAGAACCGTATTTGCAGTAAGACGTCGATAGAGCTCGATGGCATCTTGCACATCGATGGTATACCAACCCGCTCGCGTCAGACGACGTGAGATCTCATCGTCGCTCGTCCCATAATCTTTCGCTGTGCGTATATACTCGAGCAGTGCATGATATGGCATGGCTTTAGTATACCACGACCTTAATACGCAAATCGCTCGGAGTGGATTTGTTGCGATGGCACTCCAATACTTCGAAGCGACGCTATAATAGCATCCATCATAGGACCAGGACCGCACACGTACACGTCACGCTCTTTCACGTCACCTACGCACTCCAGAATTGACTGGGCAGTGATCTGGCCCTGATGGAGATACGTACTCGACGGCACCGTTTCATCCGACAAAAAAACATGGGTACGCGGAACACGTGTAGCAATCTCAGAAAGCAACGCCGTATGAGCCTGCGAACGAGCGCCATACATCACCACCACGTCCCGCTCTTGCTTACCCAAGTCACCTGCCATTGCGCGCACCGGAGTCACCCCGATACCGCCCCCGATCAACAAGAATTTATTCGTCCTCGCGACGCGCGGTGTAAACCTACCAAGCGGCCCATCAATAATCACACTCACGCCCGGCTTGAGATCGGCAATAAGCTTCGTGTCGTCTCCAAGAGATTTGATAGTAAATCGAAGCGTAACGCCATCATACTCCTGCGAAAAGGAGAATGGATGCCCCGGCCAAAGACTTTTGGCTAAAAGATGAATATTAGCAAATTGACCTGACTCAAATCGAAATAACGCCATGTCGCGACCTGTTATATACACCGACCACGCGTCTGGAGACTCCCGAACCACACGACTCACCACAAACCGGTGACGATACCACAGCGCAAATGGCCGAATGAATCGATACATCAGAAATACGCCCACCCCTACTGCATTCACGACATACCAATATGCGACGAACATCGACTGCGCAAAATCCCCTCCACTCTCGAGCTGATGTCCAAATGATAAGGCCATCGCAGCATAGGTGAGTAAATGAATAAGATGCCACGACTCATATCGCAGTTTGCGGCGAACCCACGGGATGGATAATGCAATCACACCGTAGAGAAGAAGTGTCGCTCCGACAGCGGATAGTACATCTTCAAAACTGGTGACAAGGCTCACAAATGATGTCGGCGCAGCGACGCCAGATCGAGCTCCATATCCTACAGTCAACAACATAGGATGCGCAACAAGCAGCGCAACCAAAGAATATCCTAGCCAGCGATGGAATTGATTGAGTCGATCGTAGCCAAATGCCCGCTCGATGAACGTAATCCTGCCGATGAGTAACAATTGCAATACGAGCGCCCCCTGCAAAAGGAGCCCCGCGAGTCTGCCCAGGGCAATCGCAGGATTGCCACCTGTCCACGGAGAGCCCATAAGAGGACCCGAATGTGCCCACCAAAAGAACGCCACAACTCCTATGTTGACCAGTACGCCAATCGTCAATAGGAATTTTTTCATACGCGCAGCCTACTTCACGACGACTCCAATCTTGAATGTCGCCAGGAGTTCCATTTGCTTCTGCTGCCCGCCGTGTTGATTCTGGAATGCTGACGTACCGTCGATGCCACAAATCTTGAAAATCGCGCGGTCACCGCCTGGATGCTTCGTGACAAATGCCGTGAGATCATAGACTGCGCCGCTAATTGCCGTATAGCAGTCGGCTTCGGTTTTATGCTGCGCGACCTGCGCCATCGTAAAGGTGGCGGCCTTCGGAGTGGCAGCTACTGAGACTGCTGGCGTCGGTGTTGGCGTTGCCTGAGGAGTCTCCGTCATCTGCGAGACAGGCGTAGGCGTCGCAACAACATCATCAACATCAGGTTTCGAAATAACAAAATATCCACCTATCGCTGCCAATAACACTACAAAAATAAGTAATTTTTTCATACCGATACGATACCACGAAATAAAAAAGGAGGCGATCACGATACTCTGTGATCACCTCCTGGACCTACGCCTCCGCGAAGAACTCCGAGGAGGGATGGTCGGACACCTCCTTGCGCTCGGGAATCGGCCACTCGTACGCCTTGCCCGCCGCGTCGTAGAGGCCACCGCGGGGATGCCGCTTCGTCACCTTGAGGGTGACGCGCACCTTGAAGCCGCCAGACCAGACCTCACCAGTCCCATCAGGACCGATGGTACCAAAGCAAGGAAGCAACTTCCCTGCGAGACGATTCCGACGTCGAGCCATAGACTCTCCCTTCATGCTTCACCGAAATAGCAAAGCGTATATAAATAATAGCACCTTATTTGCTATTTGTCAATATCCCAACAACCCCGTGTAATCTAGACATGTATCGGCCACTCTTCAATTTCATGATGAAGTAACGGGGCCAAGTTCTCGCCCTGCACGACCACGGAAGATAAAATCTTTCTCATCCAGAGAGCTGCGGAAGTGCTATTCGTTTGCTGCTCCTGGAGCTTCGCGTGGTCTAGCTCACGTTCGAAACCATCCAGAAACGCGGTGGCGCATTCATGGCGCGACCCAATATTCAATCCGGCCTGCCGTGCAGCTTTCAACAACATGCGAAGGCCATAGCAGGCATCGCGCATATCTTTTATATGACTTCGACGCACACCAGAGTAAAGCCGAATATTACCCGGCGTCTTCTCGTCGCGCCAATGAGAAATAGTGCCGACATCGGCTATCTCCGCAGCGAGCGTCACGTTAGCGGAATGAAGATAGCCATGATCAAGACCAAGATTCAGAAGAATGGCAATATTCTTACCCATGCGCAAAAAAAATTCTTGAAAAAACATCTGCTCCTCCTCTCGATTTCCTATTCGAAGTACAGGAAATGGAAGCTCTTTATCCTGTGACTCTTTGTTGAAAATTTCAAAAGCCCGTTCAAATAGCTGACGTCGACGCTCATCTGATTGACTTGCTTCCGCGATGCGATTACTTACCTTAAACAATCGAACTACCTCGTACGGTACATAGTCAGCACGCGGAGAAATTACGCTCCTCCTTCGCAACTCTTCGACTGGCATCATAGCGCCGTGGAACGGAAGACTACGCAACTCCACCATCCCCCAATACAGTTCAGTGCGTAATCCAGCAGCAATAAGTTCTTCTGATTTTTCTATGAGCCTGCCGCCAGTCGCTTCTTCTCGGGAAATTAATCCAAGCACCTTATATCCCTGATCATTCACTCCCTCGTTATCAGGAATCGCCCATGATGAATAGTGATCAAAATCAAGCCCCTTAGCAGACGGCTTTAAATAGCCAACCCCCTTCGTACTCACACCATAAAAGAATTCACGTCCAGTAGATGCAGACGTTCGATCCAACGCGACACTACTTTTCACATTATGATCATTCACTGCCCTCCAATGAGGGGCTTCGATCGTAAGTGATTTCGAGCCGGCATGAGGATTAATAAATACTATAAAATCACTCAAGGATCGCTCGCAAGTGACATGTTCATTGCGCGCAATTACCTGAAAATCGGATCCTTCCGCGAGCGAAGAAAATCGTTCAATAGTATCGCGAATGCCCTCAATTTCGCGACCAGAAACTCCATCGAGCTCTTCGAGTGTTGGCTGCTGCGGACGCTCGTGAATCGCACCCTCGTTCATGATTGTGATGTTGGCCAGGTACCGTGCCACTGCTCCCTACCATCTTCATCTATCTCCCAAATTTTAACACATGGGACGCGTCCAAAGTGATCCCAAATAGGATACGTATTAAAATTTGTTTCTGGTGTCGATTGTAGTCCAATTCGTGGACAATCAACAAAACGACGACGATACACATCAGATACGCTTTGACGATTCGTAGATGCCATACCTCGTTGATCCATAGGAATTGCTACGCACTGTCGCTGTTGCGCGAGGGGAAGACTCACTCCTGACGCTCGCCGCTCGTGCCACATTCGCCGTGCAGTCTCCACTGCCTCACGAAGCGTCGCAAGTACAAATTGATCTGCGTCAACTGATTGAATTAAATTTTCCACTGGATTATTCGCCCGCACTACCAGCACTTCGGTTTGTCGGGCTGGCTGCTCTTCTGGTCGCGTATGCGCTTGAATTGCTAACACTGATCCCCGGCAACGCTCACGAGACGTTTGACGTCCGGTAACAAATATCCATGAGCGCAATGATTTATGCTGGCCATCGGCAAGCTCAAAATGGCGTTCCGTATGGCATGAGTCCCCGAGATCCCCCGAGTAAATATTCAGAAGCCCGGAAACAGGAATCATGGCAACGGGTATGGTTTTAGTAGTGGGCTCACTGCTGATACCAAGAACACGGTCCATCTTTTTGACTAGTTTCGTAATCGGTAGATGCCCAGTTTGCACATCGAGTGTTTGCTGCCATGCCAAGGTTAATGCATCAAGCAGACGGTCAGAGAATGGTTTGTGCTCAGTATGATCTTCGTGTTGCACATAATGGAGATAATGCTCTTCCACATACTGCTTGGAGAGCTTGTGGAGATCTCGAACTGCATTCTCATCCAGCGACGAGCTCATACCCGTGACGACACTCCGCATCTCATCGGGCATAATGTCTAACATGTGCAACGCTGACAGCTCACGTAACTCTCGTGCCATCGGAAATCGCGAATGTAATTCTGCTAGTCGCTCAAGCGTCATCGGATATGCGCTATACGGCGCTATATGCACAAAATCCTTGCGAATCTGATCGATCGTCTCCCAGGCATCTCGCAAGGCAAGACGCTTTTTCTCATACCCTTGTCGTCCACGAGGAGTCCGTAGAGCCTTCGCCGCGCTCCGGAGTTTCGTTCTCTGAGCATCAGTAAGTGCGTACTGCGCTGCGCGCTCGAGATCATCCGGAGTGCGATCCAGCAGTGAGGACAATTCCTTCGCCTCCAATTTCAAACTGTCTAATCGAGTATCAAACCAGTCACGAGCATAATTCTTGCCCGCCACATTCCATGCCGACAAGAGCGGCTGGCAAACGTCCGCCACTTCCTGACTTGAAAAAAATGCCTGCAGGTCACGCTCCCCTTGATTCGTCAGCGGAGGTCGTTCACTTTGTTGAATCGGCACGCGAAGTTCCGACTCTCGAAATCCGATTGGCAAACGTCCGATTTCCGGATGCTTCGCAAGCGTTGCCTGCCACCGATGCACAACCTCGGCAAGACTATGATTTCGTCCAAATTGCGTCTCTCCTTTAATGCGATCGAACGACTCGGAGCCTAACTTGGACAACAGCTGATTTGGCACCTCATCGTGCAGTAATTGCGCCTGCATGAGGCCAAGACTTTTTGCAATTTCATTAAAAATTTCGAGTGACGCCTGAAATCGTAGCGAACCGTCGTTGCGATACAGTCGTATCCCAAAATCTTCGCACAATCCTCGAATCCATTCGGGTAGCATAGCTGGATTTTCATTACGACGTATTTGTATGTACAGCGCAAAGAGGTTTTGCAGATTGTACATCCCAACCGCTTCGATGAAAGAAACCAAAAACTCCGCATCACGTGGATCGTCAAGTGTAATGATGCGCCGCTCAAAAGCCGATTCGAGTAATGGTTGCAGTTCTTGATCCCAGGGATTGTTGTCTACATTGGCAGAGATGGCCTGTACCTTCTCAAGGCGAACGATTGCCCGCATCCAAGGATCTGAAAACGTTTTTTCCAATTGCACCTTTACCTCACCTGAAATTGCTCCCATCGCGGATCGCATCAAGGTGAGCCGACGAAAAACACCTTCAGGATGGTGCGTGAGTCTGCCGCGCAACTTATGCAACACGAAATCGCCATCCACTGCAATCTGCTTTTGTTCAATACGAGATATGACTTTTCGCAAGGTATCGCTATGTTCATAATCAACCGCAGTTGCTAGCGCTGACGACAGCAGCTTACTCCAAAGATCTGGCGACTGAAACGCAGTTAAGCGCGCCATAGCCTCTTCAAACGACGATTCCCGAGAAGTCAAATGCTGAAGTTGGCGGAAAAATACGTCGCCCATACCATTCAGTGTCGTACGACTCGAGATGACGAGCGGTATTTTTGTCGCCACATACACTCGCTCAATATTTTTCAGCGCTGCTCCCCACGAATTATTAGCTATCTTTGCGAGTTCTGATTCATAATACTTCTCAATCTCGGCGCGTTGCGATTCATAATCAGGTTGGACTCCCAAAAAACCAATCAACTCTTGAAGCATACGCTCGCGATCAGCTACTAATGCACGCATATAGATGCCCTGCACAATACCAGGATCGACGCGAGGCTTAATTCCCGTAACACGCTCAAGATCAATAAGCGCTTGCAACGGCAACGCGCCAACAGTACCGGATTGAGTATCTGGCAAGTACTGCGCGTAACATTTTTGAATATCAGACTCGCATTGCTGCGCGTTCGTAAAAGGAATCCCGGTAATTTCCACCGTATCTACAATCATTCGAGGGTCCCACCGATTTTTAATCCATAGCGCATACATGTTGCGCATCGTATCTGGATGTATTTCAGGTCGCACCTTGGTGAGCGCGAAGAGTTCCTGCGCTGATTGAATCCCAGAGGTGTAGTACGTCGAATAGTGTGTAGTTGCGGTAGAGAAAAATTTTTTCGTACTCTTGCTGAATTTTAGGCGTTAACGATCGTGCATCCATGGCAATACCGGATATCTCCTGAAGCACCTGCAGGCGATCAGCCTGATCTTCTCTGGTGTACTGAGAATTAGAAATAACATCCCAATAGAATTGCTGCATCTCGCTCGGCGATCGTAACCATGATTCGTGTGTATACTTCGATAGCATTCTCAACGATCTGCGTGAAGATTTATTGAGATCTTGCGTCAATAAATCATACAAATTCTGAATGTACGGTCGAAGCACCTCTACATCTACAGGAACGCGCGTTTCCGTCTCTAGTTTCGTCAGTAGTACTCCGATTTCCGAGGTCAATCGATCGGAATTATAATATCTGCCCAGACAATACCAATACACCCCCTGCATCACTCGAGGGAATATATCGTCTCGACCATGTGCAACAAGAACCTCCTGTAGATTACGAATATAGTTCATCGCTGCATCGAATGAACCTGGATGAGCAAGGTCAAGATCCTCAATATTATATCGAAATGTCTTCAGTTTCTCACGCATCTCAACGGACATGAATAAATCTTCGATCGAATCATCAAATCGCAACTCCTTTACAGCTGCCGATGTCACGTCAGGTCCCACTACCATCGTAAGACGTCTCATTATTTCGCTTTGAACGGTGCGTTCTTCCAGGGTTCGAGCTCGCGTTTGTACCTTATAGATGTGGTGAGCAATCATCGTACCCACCGTATATCGATCAATCTCCCCGCGGTGAAACAATCGGTCGACATACTCCACTAGTTTTACCGTGATATCGGGGTTCTCGAAACGCATTATTGTCTCCAGTGCGATTCTTCGTGCGGTAATATTGCCATACCAACGAAGCGCGGGCGCATCCAGCAACTCAAGAATACGGGGGGCATCACTCGGCGAAGCGGCAAATCGCACGCAATCCATGAGATTCGTAAGATAACGTGCATCCATTTTTTCTGACGCTGCCTTAATCTCACGGCTTACATAGTCAATAATTGCTTTCCCTTCTGTTTGCAGTTGCAAACGAAGGCGAATCACCTCATCCGAGGCAGCATTCCGAGCTCGTGCTCTTTTATTTTGCAGCTCTGCCGCCCTTTTAGTCCTCAACAAGAATCCATGGTACTGCTCCGGAGGAATCTCCTCCATATGTGCGGGCGGCTCTCTATCAATGTGCACCGCAACACATCGCTCAATTAACTTCTTAATGCGAACGCGCTCAAGCATGTCCTTGTTTTGCTCGCGAACTTGCGCACTCATATCTCGAAGTTCAATCGCAAGCGCGCGGGCTGCACTCCTAGACAATGAATCATCAATCAGATAGCCAACCATTTTTCCGTCGAGATCATTTTTTGGCTTCGAATCAGAGATGATGAGTACTCGATATGCCTTCCCCGCAATTGGCTCCTGGGACATGGGACTCAACGTAATTATCTTTCGCGACGGCGAACTACTCTTGTACACCTTTTTGCCCTTCGGGGTTTCCTCTACGTGAAATACCACGCTCGGAAAAATCTCCCCCTCTCGCCCCTGCAACACATCGAGTCGCCCCTCGGTAGTAATTCCAAGCTTTAGTTTATTTTCGAAGCCCTCCATAGTGAATTGACAATATTCCTAAAATATGCTATCATTAGGCTAGTCGTTTAATATTGAAAGTTTAACTGCCCGCCCCCATCTCGCGCTCTAGCCATGGGTCGTGATAGGTGATCGGGCCGCCCCCTTTTTGAAATTTGTTCGAAAAGGGGGCATTTACTATTATTCTACATGAATTCATCAATGACAAAAAGCCCGATCATGTGATGATCGGGCTTGGACTCAACGAAGCAGGGAAAGCGACCGAAATTCGGACAGCGGGTAAACCCGACTACGCGACTGTGAACGATACAAGGATGCACAACGATTAGGAATCGAAGAAATAACTCGAAATGCACTGTCGATCACCTCGAGCGCACAATAGTCGGGCAGTGCCACCACCGACATCGTCACCTCATCCCGTTGAAGCATGCGATCGAGTTCCACGCGGCGCCACCGCTCGGTGTCAAAGTGTGGAGAGTGCAACATCGGGATAAGCCCCAATCCATCAATCCAGATGGGCTTCCAATCTTTGATTCCATCAAGTCGTTCGGCATCACTCAACCCCCCAGAAAACCAGCAAATTGAGCCTGCGCTCAACCCCATGAGCACCTTTCCCTGCTCGTGAGCTTCACGAAGCATCGTCGAAACCCCAGTCTGATCCCACAGACGCATCATTTCGCGGGTATTTCCTCCACCAACGTAGATGATGTCTGCCCACTGAATCTTCGCGTACGCGATTTTGCTCGTATCATCAATCGTCAAGCAAAGATCTTGATACTCACACCCAAGATGCACACCGAACATCAAGTACGCGGTGAGGCAGTAATCCGCTGAATCACCGCTGGCGGTCGGGATAAAAAGAACACGGATCTTTCTGCTGCAATCCATCTCTTCTCTGACAAGACGTATTGCCTCGCGTTCAATTGTGTCCGCGATAACACCACCAAATGTCGACATCATTGCACCGCCACCAATGGCGATAATCTTTCTGCTTACTGCCACAAAATTCTCCTTATCTGCTTCTCGCTAACGGTATGAAGATTATTATAGTACCACTAAATATCTTTATAGTCAATGCCTCCAATACCCAGCAGAATCTTGAATGCTTTTCGATTTTTCCGTCGACGCTTTATTCCGTCTTTTGTTGAGAGAACAATCACTATCTCTCCAACCCAGATACGAACATAAAGCTATTGAATCGTTGCCGGTACAGCAAACATCGGCACGCGATACTCCAGCTCACCCTCCTCGTATTCGGTCGACAAAAACGTTTCGTTTCCGATCCCCACTTCTGCAAATACTTTCTTTGTCATTCTTACAAAGATTACACTACAGAAAACAAAATCAACACAGCGCCGGCTCCGAGCAGACATCCGCTCATTTTTCCTATCGCCGAGCCAAGAACTGTTCTCTTGTCAGTTGCAAGTGATTCCGCCCAATACCCCTCGAATAGACCCGCGATACCATCAGTGAGGGCATTTCCAACAACGCCGCCAATAATAGCTCCTGGAACTCCGGCAATCCTGCCACCGAATACCGCCATCACCGCTAGGAATCCGTTATCAATTATGCCGAAAATAATATCGGGTCCGAGAGACGCGATCGAAACTCCAAGTGGACGCACAGTGTAAAGAGACGCAACGCCAAGCCCAAAAAGCACGTAGCCGATCTTCTCTTGTTCATACACAAAATAGGCACTGACAGAAAAAATAACAATGCACAGCACCATCACATGCAAAATCGAGGCGACGAGTCTTGGTTTCATCCTCATATCATACCAGATGGGAAATCACACACATACACCCACAGAGGAGACTACCCGTAAAAACATGGGGGGCAAGCCAACTGACTCACTTCCCGGTCGACTACCACTTGTTACACTTCCAAAAGTACATACAGTAACCACCGCCGCGCTTGCCGTGATACTCCGGACCACAACGGCCCAAATGCCTGCAATCGCGGTGGCGCCCCGCCAACGATGTCCTTCAATTTGGTGAACAGATCGGTCATGGTCGTAACTCCACTATAGAATGAACTCGCCGAATCACGGAGTCAGGCGTCGCCAGTCGACAATACGGACACCACCCATCACAGGCAGCACGGTATTGATCACCGCTTCATAATCTTTCGGATTGTTTTCTGTAGAACCACGGGATCGGTATAGATCTGATGTTCCGTCGTCACCAAGGCCAAAGGAGCAGAAATAATACGCTCGCGATGCTCGTCATGAAATGCACCAAGCTCTACTTTGCGCTCTAACGAATATTTCAAAAGTGCCAAGCGTGGAATTGGCGCGTTATTGCACACGATGAAGTCCGCGCGGCGACCCATCGAGCGCTCAATCATTGCGACAAAATCCGAAGCGGTATAATTATCGGTCTCACCCATTTTTGTCATAATGTTCAGAATGAGAATTATTTTTGCCCGCGAATTCTTCATGGCTTGCTTGATGCCGCCCGGCAGCAGCACGGGAATAATACTGGAATACAAATCGCCCGGGCAGATCACAATGTAGTCTGCCCGCTGAATTGCGCGAATTGCTTCGGCTGAAGCGCGCACCTGTGGCTTCAAATAGATACCTGTGATCGAATGCACCGCAGGATTCCAGAGGGGATTTTTTGCGATTGTATCAATATTTGTCTCTCCAAAGATCGTATTTCCAATGTGTAGCTTCGCGCATAACTCAGTTTTGTGGTGCGTCACTGGAATAACCCGATGAACGCCCAACCCGCATACGTGGGCCATTTCAGTGAGCGCCCCATCCAGGCCAGCCGTCTTCTCGAGAGCGTGAAAGAGAAGATTTTTCACTGAATGTCCATGGATTGGCCCACGCTCATATCGATACAAAAGCGCACGCGAAAGTCCCTCGTTCTCCGACAATGCCACCAAGCATTTCGTCAGATCGCCCGTATAGCTACTCCCGTGATACTCCTGCCTCAATACACCCGTTGAACCACCAGAGTCGGTGCTCGGACAAATGCCCGTGATTTGAATATCGCGAAAATTCCTCAGTGCTTTCAGCACCTGCGAGTGACCACCCCCACCGCCGATAGTGACAATACGTTTCACGTTGTGTTTGTTATCCCCGCTCGATCATCCGACAATACAGCGCACCGAGTCCCGCGTCCAGCATTGTTTAAGTGAAAGACGAAACCCACGAGAGTGGGTTTCGTCTGCTGCGTGCCAGCGCTTCAAATGGTTGGAGGCCTTCGATCAGCTCAAGGAGCTTCAACTCCGAGCGCTCATCGCTTTTGATCGGCGATTGCCCCGTCGAGTTCGTCTAAGTCCTTCTCAAGCGCCTCTTTGATTTCTTTTTCTTCTTTGGTGAGCACCCGATCATGACGAGTACGCTGCAGTTTTTCGAGATGCTTTTCTAGTCGCTTCTTCAACAGAACCAAAACTTTTGTTGTATCTCCTTTTGCTACTGCTTCGCGGACCTTGAGCTTCTTGTGGCCAGTACCATATCCACGACCTAACCTGAACGCAATCAGCCACACCAAACACAAGAGCAACACTGCAAGGAGACTACCGTACAGCACGGGTAATTCAAACGTACCGATCGTGATAACAGAAGGCACTGACGTGACAAGTGGAGGTAATTGCTCGGATGCTGTTCCCTTAAATGAGCCGGGAATCTCTAATGCATTACCAGCTCGATCAACTGCGCGCAGTACTACAAGGTTGGTACCTGCGTTTTCAAATGGGAGGTCATAGGTGGTGTCGGTGAAATCAACCGGGGAAACCTTTTTGACGGCAGTGTCATTGATAACAATCTCGTAATAGTCTAACCCTGACGTCTCATCCACGATGTCGGCCTTGATGCGCAACACTTTGTTAGTGTCATCGTAGACAAACTCTGCGACATTTTTCTGTGGTCGCGTAGTATCGATTCGTGTGACGTACACACTCGTCGGGCCCCACTGTCCGTTTTGTCGAGCGCGAACTTTGAAATACCAAACGCCATCTTCTTGATCCTTCACCGTTCGCTCGCGAATAGCGGGCGAAAACAGCACTCTCGGGAGGGAATCACGCACGGTATCGATGCCTGTTTGCACCGCATCAACTCCTGCGGGAATATTCCATGAATACGTAGGGCTGCTTACGGAGTACCACGCATCTTGTGACGGATGTGTGGAAGAGGAAACCTGCAGCGTAGCTTTTGCCTGGGCCGTTGGTGTGCTCGATGGCGTTGGAGTGCCCTGCGCAATCGAGATAGTTCTTCCCGTTTTTGCACGTAAAACGTCGGTTCCGAATCCATCATTTGCGCGAACTGCGGCATCTGTAATTATGACATCTGCCTGGCCACTTTTCTTTGCTCTTACGACGACTGAAATTGCGGTACCACCAGCACCGGTAAAGCCAGGAGTGGGAATTCCACCATTAAAGTTAATTGTACCGGCACCATTTGAATACGATGGCTCTTCCACCCATAGGGAAAATATTGAACTTGATTTGCTAATTGAAATAACCTCTAAGAGATCTGCTGGGAAGAGAATTTTTGCCTCAGCATTATTGATAGCAGCGCCCTCAGAATTTACAATGACAGAGATCGTCGTGATACTGCCAGGAGCAAGCGTACTCGTGCTGGCATTCACCTGCAGCGTCGCTGCATGCGCGCTTGAGAACGAAAAGGAATACAGACCAAGAACAAAAAGCAAGAAAAGATACTTTCTTTTATTCTTAGTGTTTTTTTGTAAACCCATAGTAATAGAGTGCATATCCGAGAATCAGTATGAACACTATAAGTATACCATATACGGAGCTCTTCGAGCGCGGGATATCTTCAGCAATCGACATAGCTCCGTTCGCATTCACCTGGAGCTCGAGTGGCGCTGAAGAAAGCGTCTCGATAGTACCCCTACCATCATTTACATAACTATTTCCTCCCTGAAGCGCAATTTTCAGCGTGCCTGCAACTTGCGGTGCAATACGTACCCGAAAAAGTAGTCCCTCCGTTCGAAATCCCTGTGGCACACCTCCGACAAATTGTATCGATTTGGTATCAGCTTCATATCGCGGTGGCACCGGCCATAATGATAATACTGAGTGGCCATTTTCAACTTGCACATCTAATCCCTCCGATGCTTCACCAGAAAATAGAAGCGTCCCCTCAATGACATTCAAATCTTGGGATTGCGGGTCAACGCGCACTTCAAGTAATCCATCCCCCGCTAAGGCTTTCACGGTAAGCTCTGCGGCCTGAACAATTCGTGGCATCGCAATCGTGGCAAGAGCTAGAGCGAATAAGAATGCTACTCGTCGTATAGTCATATATTATGGTCGCTTAAATAAGGCGGGATTCTTACCCCATTGATACAACAGAATTGAAAAGTCGACTGAATTTACTTGTCCATCATCATTCATATCGACACCAGCATTTCGGAATGGCCCCTTCGTTTTCCAGAATGCGAGCATGATAGAGAAGTCGACCGAATTTACCTTACCATCACCGTTGAGATCTGAGCCAACACCTGCCGACACCGAAGTAGGAGGCACTGTTGTTGGCGTTAATCCGCCACCACCGCCGCCACCGCCGCCACCGCCGCCACCGCCCGGAGGCGTGACCGGAGTATCAGCCACTGCGGCAAATGACTGGTTGGCAACCGAGGTATCAGATCCAAACGATACCGATACGTGGAAGTAATAGTCTCCTGCGGAAGCAACCGTTGAAGATAGAGTCGTATCAAAATTCTCACCTGGCAGAATTAATTTTGCAGCGGTAGAGCTGAATACGTCATTGCTGCCACCACAAAGATTCAGCGCAGAATCCGTTACACACCACGTATACTGATATTCATATGCAGTTGATCCTTCGTTCGTAATGCGCACAGCAGTTCCAATCGTCGGTATGATGAGATCACTAAAACTCTGAATCAGCACCTGTGCAGGTGAGCCGGGAGTGGCTGATGTCGCACTTGAAACAGTGCCAGTTCCCACGCTATTTTTCGCAGACACTCGGAAATCATAAGAATTATCGTTGGCGAGAGAGATTACTGTTGCCGCAGGTACCGTACTAACCCCATCTGCAAATGTGGACCACGTTCCTCCACTCGTAAGCTTATACTCGATAACATAATCGGTAATTGGCGAGCCGCCGGTCGATAATGGAGCGGTCCACGACAACAGCACGCTACTATCGCCGATGACAGCAGCGAGGTTGAGGGGTTCGCTCGGAGCACTTGCGGGCGTCACGCCGCTACTCGTACCAGATTGAGCGCTAGCACCAATCACGTTCGTTGCGGTCACGGTGAACGTGTACGTGACACCATTGGTGAGGCCTGCCATGAGAAGGCTCGTATCACTGGTGCTCGCTACATGGCCTCCCACGTTCGAATACACCGTGTAATAGGTAATCGCGGAGCCACCATTGGATGCAGGAGCAGACCATGCCACTGTCGCACTCTGGTCGCCAATCGTCGTTGCAACATTCGTTGGCGCACCAGGAACAGTGGCGGGAGTTACACTACTACTCGCACCCGATGCAGCCCCCGCTCCATTCACATTCGTTGCGGTCACGGTGAATGTGTAGG
>CAZBFM010000001.1:418760-431558 GCA_964491455.1 uncultured Candidatus Saccharibacteria bacterium
TGAAGGTAATCGTTGCCTCACCGTTGCCACGAACTGCGGAGACGCTGGTGGGAGCTCCGGGAACCGCAAGAGGCGTCACAGAATTGCTCGCGCTCGATGCCGATCCAGTACCGACTGCGTTAGTTGCAGTAACCGTGAACGTATATGTCGTGCCATTCACGAGGCCAGTTACCGTAATGGGAGATGAGCCACCAGTGGCGCTAAATCCTCCAACATTGGATGTCACAGTGTAGCTCGTTATTGCAGCTCCGTTGCTTGCAGGAGCCGAAAAGGTAATGGTCGCCTCCCCATCATCACTCGCTGCAGAGACACTCGTGGGAGCATCCGGTACACTGGCCGCGGAAATCGAATTACTCGGATCAGACGCAGCACCCGTCCCCACCGCATTCGTAGCGGTCACGGTGAATGTGTAGGACGTCGCATTCACTAACCCGGTGACAATAATGGGCGAAGCTGATCCCGATGCTGTCAGGCCACCAACGCTTGAGCTAACAGTATAGTACGTAATAGTCGACCCTCCGTTGGATGCGGGAGCGGAGAATGTAATCGTCGCTATACCATTACCACGAACAGCGGTAACGCTCGTCGGGACACTAGGCACCGTAACAGGCGTCACTTCATTGCTCGCCGCGGAAGCAGTACTCGTCCCCACCGCATTCGTTGCGGTCACGGTGAATGTGTAGGTGATGCCATTGGTGAGGCCAGTGACGGTGATTGGAGAGGAGCCGCCGGTGCCGGTGAGACCACCGGGACTAGAAGTGACGGTGTATGAGGTGATGACGGAGCCACCGTTGGATACAGGAGCAGTGAATGAAACGATTGATTGTCCGTTCCCAACCGAGGCGCTGCCGATTGTGGGAGCTCCTGGCACAGTCGCTGGTGTAACTGAATTGCTTGTTCCCGATGCAGCCCCCGCTCCATTCACATTCGTTGCGGTCACGGTGAATGTGTAGGTGATGCCATTGGTGAGGCCAGTGACGGTGATTGGAGAGGAGCCGCCGGTGCCGGTGAGACCACCGGGACTAGAAGTGACGGTGTATGAGGTGATGACGGAGCCACCGTTGGATACAGGAGCAGTGAAGGTAATCGTTGCCTCACCGTTGCCACGAACTGCGGAGACGCTGGTGGGAGCTCCGGGCGTCGTTGAAGGAACGACGGAGTTGCTTGCCGCTGACGCAGCACTCGTTCCCACCGCATTCGTTGCGGTCACGGTGAACGTGTAGGTGGTGCCGTTGGTGAGGCCAGTGACGGTGATTGGAGAGGAGCCAGCGGAAGCTGTGAATCCGCCTGTATTAGAGGTGACGGTGTATGAGGTGATGGCAGAGCCACCGTTGGATACAGGAGCAGTGAAGGTAATCGTTGCCTCACCGTTGCCAGTAGTTGCCGTGCCGATGGTGGGCGCACCAGGAACAGTGGCGGGGGTGATTGAGTTGCTGGTCGCAGAAGAGATGCTCGTGCCGTATGCATTCGTTGCGGTCACGGTGAATGTGTAGGTGATGCCGTTGGTGAGGCCAGTGACGGTGATTGGAGAGGAGCCGCCGGTGCCGGTGAGACCACCGGGACTAGAAGTGACGGTGTATGAGGTGATGACGGAGCCACCGTTGGATACAGGAGCAGTGAAGGTAATCGTTGCCTCACCGTTGCCACGAACTGCGGAGACGCTGGTGGGAGCATCAGGTGCTGTTTGATAATTGAAATAGGGGTATGTCGTCGATTCTTGAATATCCCAGATCGGAAGAATCGTAAAATCCCAACCAGCGAACGATGCTTGCTGTTGCATTTGTGTTGTCGTCCTACCTGTAGTATTTGAGGGTGTCGTTGAGTTCCCAGCTCCAAAGCTACTACCAGAAGTTGTTGTATCCCACGAGCTTGATGCCCATGTACCACTTACAGGATTACCAACGATGCCTCCCGCATATTGCACTGATGTCGTTGCGCCTGTTGCGCCTGCAGAGCCAGCGCTGCCACCTGTGCCGCCCACACCAGCTGCACCGCCGGCGCCACCGACAACACCAACAGATCTCGTTGCAGATGGTACGCCAATCGAATAAGCATTTGAAACCAGTAACGTTGCGTGGCTTCCAAGAAGACCACCAGCATATGCGCTAACGCCAGCACCACCGGCGCCGCCATTTGCACCATTTCCATTCGCACCTGCACTAGCACCACCTGCAGCGCCACCGGCGCCGCCATTGCCGCCTGCGCCGCCATTGCCTGAAGTGCCAGCGGTTATCGTTACGCTACCAAGTGCGTAGGCATTTGAAATTGCCCCAGTATTATCACCGACCAATCCACCACCCGTCACTACACCTCCAACACCTCCGGCGCCACCGACTAGTCCAACACTACCCGCACCGCCATTGCCAGCAGACCCTCCAACACCTCCGGCGCCACCATTACCTCCTATCCCGCCTGTGCCACCAATACCACCTGTCATGGTGACCGTTGTCGATGCGTAACTATTATTAAATGTACCGCTCGTAATATTTGATCCAACCAAACCTCCTGCATTACTCGCCCCACCATTGCCACCAGCGCCACCAGCTATACCCGCTCCACCGACACCGCCAGCGCCCGTACCACCATTACCTCCGATGCCCGAACTGCCCCGCACCCCACCATTACCCCCCGCGCCACCGAACGTTACCACACTACCACTGGTCCAAGAGTTAGAAATAGTTCCAGCAGTGAAATTGTATCCAACAAGCCCTCCGGCATGAAGAGCGCCACCATTACCCCCCGCGGCAGTAGCGCCTTGCGCACCCCCCGCGCCACCGATACCAGTCGCCCCACCATTGCCACCAGCGCCTCCGTTACCGCCGTCCCCTCCAACACCCCCGGCTGCTCCGGTCACAGAAACATTACCCAGTGAATACACGGTAGAAATTGTGCCTGTATTATAACCCGCAAACCCTCCACCATATTTTAGACCACCAACTATTCCAGCTCCGCTGGCACCAGCCGCTCCTCCTGTACCGCCTGTACCTGAAGACGCGCCAGAACCACCAGCGCCGCCATTGCCCCCTGTACCACCAGCGCCTCCAGAACCACCTGAAAGCGTCAAACTTCCGGTAGCAAATGAATCACTAATTGTTCGTGAGGTGCTGTTATATCCAGCAAATCCTCCGCCAAAGACTACACCTCCCGCGCCGCCAGCTGTGGCGGCACCACCGACACCACCCGTACCACCATTACCTGACGTTCCATTTGAGCCATTTGCCCCATTTCCTCCAGTACCGCCAGCGCCGCCCGTACCAGCAATTCCGACAACATTAGACTGCGCATATGAAAAATTCTGAATTTTTCCATTATTCATTCCAACAAAACCTCCAACATAAAGAGTTCCAGCAGCCCCTGCATTGCCCGCACTTGCACCGGCGCCACCTGCTGCCGCCGCCCCAGGAATACCTCCAGCGCCGCCCGTACCACCCTTACCGCCGTTACCGCCGGTCCCAGTAACGGTGCCAATCATTGCGTAGCTAGAAAGGATTGTATTGGTCGTGTTTACATTATTTCCGATAAAACCACCAGCATATCCTGTGCCACCCGTGCCACCAGAACCGCCAGCGCCTCCGGTGCCTCCAATACCTGTGCTTGCACTGGCATTACCTCCAGCTGCTCCAGATCCACCCTGTATTCCGTCGGCTGCTACACCAACAACAGAACCAGTCGCAAATGAACTAATTACTACGCCAGTAGCGCCGTTATTTCCAATAAGACCCCCCACGTAGAAACCTCCACCGGATCCACCGGCGCCGCCAGCACCACCAGTCGCTGCGGTCGTACCGGTGCCACTATTACTCGCGCCGCCAGCACCACCAGTTCCTGGAGTTCCCGCCGAACCACCCGTAGCGCTTACATTCCCCGTTGCATATGAGTTGCCTTGTATTATTCCACCACCGACGCCAGCTCCAGTTCCGTTTGAACCGATCAAACCTCCAGTATATACTGCACCACCCGTGCCACTCGAACCGCCTGCACCACCGACGCCACCAATACTACTTGACCCACCAATGGCTCCGGAAACTCCACTTGCTCCTGCACCACCGGCGCCACCAACTGCGCTCACCGATGTTGTTGCATACGAAGTACTGATCTGTAAATTATTACTCGCAGTGGACGATGTCTGGCCAATGAGCCCACCAGCATACGCGGCGCCTCCCGTAGCACTCGCTCCTGCTGCACCCGCGGCACCTCCTACTCCGCTACCACCGGCAGTAGGCGTACCCGCAACTCCACCGACGCCACCGGCTCCGCCTGTTGCACTTACAGAACCGGTCGTTGCGAACGCACGGTAGTACATCACTAAACCAGACGTGACACTCGTATAACCTGTGATGCCTCCGGCATTCGCTTCACCACCAAGACCAGCTGCACCGCCGGCGCCACTCGCGCCACCAACCGTTCCTCCTGCCCCACCATTACCACCCCGACTTCCCGTGGCTCCAATTCCACCAACTGCGATCACCGAACCCGTAGCATGTGAACCATCAACAGCACCTGACCCTGTAGTGGTACGGTGATTTCCGATAAGACCCCCAGCATACGCTGCGCCGCCTGCTTGAGGTGAAAGCACAACACCGCCACCAGCGCCTCCAGCTGCACCACTTGCCGATGATCCACCATTCCCTGAAGAGCCCTGCACTCCGGCATTTCCACCAATTGCACTCACATCACCTGTTGCATACGACTGTATAAAATCGACAATGCCTGGCGCAATCGTAAAGCTACTAATGCCGACCAGACCGCCAGCATTCGCCTCACCACCGACACCTGCCATTCCTCCTAGACTTCCTGTATTTCCTGCATGCGTTCCACTTCCAAACGATCCATCACCGCCTGCGCCGCCGGCACCGCCACTACCGCCAGCGCCACCGGTTACGGTCACATTTCCTACGGCATAAGCGTCCGTGATCTGGATGACATTTGAAGTTCCGGTCATTAACCCAACAAGTCCTCCTCCGTATGCAGGACCACCGGATCCGCCGACACCTCCGATGCCCCCAATGGCTGAGGTGCCAGTTGATTGACCAGCGCCCGACGCCCCACCGATACCACCAGCACCACCAACGCCACCCGCTGCCCCAATTATCGTGACATCGATGGATGCGCTTGAGATCCCCTGAATGGAACCTAAGGTTGGAGCATAATAACCAATCAGACCACCAACTACATACGCGCCAGCGGCACCGCCGGCGCCGCCAACGCCCCCAACGCCGCCGTTATTTGCACCCACACCAGAGCCGCCATTTCCTCCAACGCCGCCATTTCCTGCTGGCTGTGCACTCGCAATAATCGAGAACAACTCCGTATATGATGAGGTAACTACTCCAGAGCTAAATCCAATAAGACCCCCAATATACACCGCCGTCTGAGCGCCACCGATTCCAGCGGTACCAGCTGCTCCCGCACCGCCTGCGCCGCCCGCTACTTTTCCGGATCCGCCATTTCCAGCGTTACCTCCGCTTCCCGAAACACCACCGGTCACAACGATATTTCCTCTCCCTGAAGAAGTATCGTAACTAGCGTACGAAGAAACGGCGTCAGAGGTTGTGTAACCTATGAGTCCGCCAACAAACACCGCACCAGAAGCACCTCCTGCACCAGGTGCGCTCCCCGCCACGCCCGTGTTAGCGGACGCGGTGCGTCCATCGGAGCCCGCAGCGCCAGCTCCTCCGGTGACAATTAATGTCGTCTTAGAATATGAATTAGTTTCAATAACCCCGGTGGAGTACCCTACCAATCCCCCTGCATATACTCCACCTCCAGCTCCGCCGATACTACCCGCGCCTCCAATACCATCGAGTGCAGTTCCCGTGCCAGAACCTCCAAGCCCTCCAAGCGCAGCCGCTCCACCCGAGCCTCCAGTCACCGTTACGGTACCGTATTGTGCATAGCTACTCGTGATGGTTCCCAATATGTTCTGCCCCGCTAAGCCGCCAGCTTGAACAGCTGCCGCAATTGTTGCCGCTGCAGACCCACCGTTTCCACTAGCTCCCCCAACACCACCAGCGTGATTCGTACCAGCCGAACCATTCGCTCCAGAACCGCCAGCGCCACCTGCACCGCCAGCGCCACCCACAACGCTCACATCGGTCGTAGCATACGAATTACTTATGGATGCGTTCGCTGCGGTAATCCCGTTTCTACCCACTAATCCACCCGCTGATACCGCACCCCCAACACCACCAGCGCCGCCTGCGCCACCAGATGCAGCCGTTCCATTAGTTATCGTACCTGACGCTCCACCGGCGCCGCCTGCGCCACCGTTGCCGCCTGCGGCACTCGTCGCAGTCACTGTCCCTGCACTATGATATGAAAAGATAATGTGTGATGAGTTATCACCCACGAGTCCCCCAGTAAAATTAGCGCCACCAGAGCCACCAATGTTTCCTGAGGTTCCTACGGTGCCGAGAGCGCCCGAGCCCCCTGCGCCGCCAGCGCCGCCATTGCCCGAGTTGCCGCCCGCTCCAGAAGTCCCCTGCACGATATTCGTGGAGTAAGAATGTGAAATGCCACCGCTCGTCACGAGAGCGACCAATCCACCTGCATATGATCCACCGCCGGTGCCACCGGCGCCACCCGCTCCACCGGTGCCACCAACTTGACCAGCACCTCCAATCGCTCCGGCGCCGCCATGACCAGCGCTACCTCCATTTCCAGCAAGTACCGTAACGCTACCACTCGCATAAGATGCATCGATTAAAACGGAAGTATTTGTAAATGCAATTAACCCACCTCCATATGCAAAACCGCCGGCGCCGCCGGCGCCGCCGGCTGCACCTGCGCCACCGACAACAGCACTCAACGCCGCAGCTCCAGCGCCACCAATTTGTCCAACGCCTCCATTAGCCCCAGTTACGGAAATCGCACCCGTCGCGTATGAGTTCCTTATTAGCTGCCCAGCTCCAGAGTTGTATCCCTCAAGACCTCCAGCGTAAACACCACCCCCTTGACCGCCGGCGCCGCCAGCGCCGCCCGCACTTCCTGCGGCACCGTTGACTCCGTCAACACCCGCGCCGCCGGCGCCACCCGCGCCAGCAACAACAGTGACATCATTCTCAGAATAGACAGTGTCTATAGTTACAGATACGAGCGAGCTATATCCAATCGCACCGCCGGCGTAGACCGCTCCGATAGTTCCACCAGTGCCACCAGCGCCGCCAACGCCATTTTTACCACTACCTGAACCGCCGGCGCCACCGGCGCCACCCGCTGTTCCAGCAGCACCCGATGCGCCATTTGCAGTAATCGCTCCCCCTGTAACACTCGAGCGGGAAATATTTCCATTCCCCTGACCAGCCAAGCCGCCAACATATAGAGCACCCCCGGCACCGCCGTTTCCACCGGCGCCTCCAATACCACCAGCGTGACCACCTGTTCCTAGCGATCCATCACCGCCAACCCCGCCGGCGCCGCCGCTTCCACCGGCGCGCCCTGATGCCGATAAGCTTCCGATTACAACAACATCTTCAATAATGCCAGAGTTATCGCCGACAAGACCACCGATATACACCGCTCCCCCAACTCCACCCGCGCCGCCGGCGCCAGCAGTTGCTCCGGCGCTCCCAGCTACATTTCCTGAAGCTCCCGCCGCGCCTCCAACACCACCGACTCCAGGTGCACCGCCAGTTGCCGTAATCGTGGTGATAGCGTACGTAAGGTCACGAATGACTCCGGTGTTGAGACCCATAACTCCACCGCTTGCCGCAAGACCACCATTACCACCAGCGCCGCCAACACCTCCAGCGCCGCCGAGCGCACCGGTTGAGCTTCCACCATTACCACCAGCGCCGCCAGTTGCCCCGTTACCACCAGCGCCGCCAGTTGCGGATACATCTCCCGTAGAATTCGCAATGGTGATTGTCACTCCGAGAACGCTACTGTTTCCAATCACACCACCGGCATACGCGGCGCCTCCAGCTCCGCCGGCACCTGCCGCAACGCCCGCGACACCAACAACTCCAGCTCCACTAGCGCCACCAATTCCCGCGTTTCCACCATTGCCACCGGCACCGCCAGTTGCGGTTGCGTCACCCAAAGCATATGAGTCAGATGCAACAGCTCCAGCATTAAATCCGATTAACCCTCCAGCAGCAGCGACACCACCAACCGTGCCGACACCACCTGCAATTCCAGCACCTCCGGTAAAAGCACCCGTTGACGTACCTCCATTTGCACCCACTGCACCATTCGCTCCAGCGCCACCAGTTGCGGTTGCATTTCCCGTCGCATAAGAAGTTTGGACACTGCCATTCGTAGAATTAAAACCAAGAAATCCACCGGCATACCCTACGCCACCGAGGTTTGTCGCTGTTGCACCCGATGCACCTCCGGCGCCACCTGCGGAGCTACTACGATCTCCACCCACCCCGCCTCCACCATTGGATCCGCCGATACCTCCGATTGCCACGGCATTGCCAGTGGCATATGAATTATGAACACTACCAGTATTAATACCGATGGCACCACCAGCATAACCAGCAGCACCAACACCAGTAGCGCCTCCAACTCCTCCTGCGGCACCAGCACCGCCCACACCTCCGGTGCCACCGTTGCCAGAATTGCCGCCTGTTGCAGAAACTGAAGCCGATGAGTGGACATGATTGATTGAGCCCGCAGTATTTGAAGCGGCGACACCTCCCGCTAATCCTATCGCACCGACAGCACCAGCACCGCCAGTTCCGCCAGCAGCGCCCAATGCACCCGAACCCCCAACACCTGCTGCTCCACCAGTGGCGCCAACGCCACCACTCCCACCAGCGGCAACGACTGAACCCGAGTCAAAGTAGGCATCAGTTATGGTTGAAGTGTTAAGACCCACTACGCCCCCCGCATACGCTATTGCGCCAGCACCGCCTGCGCCGCCTGTTGCTCCTGCGGCACCCGTACTCGAAGCCCCTCCAGACGCATTGCTTCCACCAAGACCCGCTGCGCCTCCACTAGCACCAGAAGATGCGTTTGCAGTAATTATTCCCGATGCATACGAGGACAGAATCACGTTAGCGTTATTTCCAACGACGCCACCAGCATATGAAATTGCTCCAGCACCTCCTGCACCACCACTACCACCAACAGCACCTGCACCAACAAATGTTCCAGCGGAAGCACCTCCTGCACCACCACTACCACCAACTTGCGGGGAGCCAGCGTTAGCAGTGACATCCCCGGTTGAATAGGAAACACCCTGCAATACTCCGGTACTTTGGCCAACAACTCCTCCCGCTGTCGCAACACCACCAGCGCCACCTGCCCCAGCAGCGCCACCCACACCACCGGCAAAATTCGTTCCACCGACACCGCCCGTACCCCCATTACCAGCCGCACCACCAGCGCCACCATTTGAAATCACAGCACCGGTATTGTAGTTCGCGCTTATTGGTCCGAGTAAATAGTTCCCGACTACACCGCCGCTAAATGCGGCGCCACCGGCGCCACCCGCTGCTCCAGCAGCGCCAGCACCACCCGTGCTTGAGGTACCCGCCCCACCATTTCCACCATGCCCACCAGAACCACCAACGCCGCCATTCGATGTGACGACACCGGTAGAATATGAACTCGCAATTTCTCCATTCACTTGATAACCCGTAACGCCGCCAACATACGCGACACCACCAGCGGCACCGGCGGATCCGGCAACACCAGCAACACCCGTGCTAAAGGCGTAGCCATTTCCACCAACCGCACCAGCGCCTCCAGCTCCTGACGCCCCTGTGACGGGCCCCGTAGAATACCCTGATATCAGCGTTGAACCCGAATTGTGCCCAACAACGCCACCAGCATAAATAATACCTCCAATGGTAGCGGTTCCCGCGGCGCCTTGCGTTCCACCAGCCCACGCACCTCCAGCTCCACCGACACCAGCAGCACCGCCCGCTCCTGCGGTGCCAGTAATTGCACCCGTTGTGTGATAACTATTGATTATTGAAAATGAACTATTACCAGCGACTCCTCCTATATAGAGAATACCCGCCGCACCGCCGGTGCCACCAGCTAATCCGGTGAGCCCAGTAAGACCCGCGACTCCGACACCACCAGCGCCACCGGAGCCAGCAGTTGCCAAAACGGGGTTCGTTGAAAATGAATCCTCTATTGATCCGGTATTACTACCCACAAGTCCACCCGCATAGCTCGCAACAACAGCAGCGGAACCACCTGCGCCACTAGCACCGCCAGCACCCGATGTACCCGCCGAACCCTTTAAGCCACCGGAGCCACCAGTGCCGCCTACGCCACCAGCGCCACCGAGCACTGTGACAAGACCAGTGATGGAACTTGCTGCATCGATATCACCAGCATTGAGACCAACGAGCCCACCCGCGTACGCCGCACCGCCGGCGCCACCCGTTCCAGCGGCGCCACCCGTTCCACCAGTGTGCGCAGTTCCAAGGGCAGCGCTTCCACCGGCTCCACCTGCAGTTCCGTTGGAGCCCGCAGTACCGGTAGCAGTAACAGCACCCGATGCATAGAGCGACGCTTGATGCCCATAGATCATGCCGCCAGAAGAGTTGAACGCGACCAAACCACCCGCATACGCTATAGCGCCAGCGCCACCCGCAGCTCCGGCACCACCGATGGCCGCTGTGCCGGTGGTCGCCACTGCAGACGCACCGCCAGCGGAACCAGCAGATGCAACCCCTGCAGCGCCGCCTGTCGCCCCGATCGTACCTGTTGCATAACTATTTCCGCTCACAACGCCAGCATTGTATCCCAACAGCCCACCAGCATAAGCAACAGCTCCGGCTCCACCCGCCGCACCAGCACCACCTACACCACCAATCGCAGTACCACCGCCCGCGCCACCAGCTGCGGACACCCCTGCGTTACCACCAGCTCCACCTACAGCACTGACGGCTCCCGTTGCAAATGATGAAGACACAACTCCCGATTGAATCCAGCCAACGAGACCTCCTGCGTAACTAATACCTCCCGCGCCAGGTAATCCCGCTGCGCCGCCGGCGCCACCGATACCACTGCCCAGGTTCGCACCGCCAGCCCCCGCCGCTCCACTTGCACCACCAGCGCCGCCTGTTCCCAAAATAGTGGCCGAGCTTGATGCTAGTTCAATAGCTCCCTGTAGTGCATACCCTGTGATACCACCGACATATGCAACTCCTCCTGTTGCGGCGGCGTTGGATACAGATGTACCACCAGCTCCAGCAGTGGTTGCTCCGCTTGTAGTATTTCCTCCTGCGCCAGCAGCTCCAGCCGCACCACCCACGCCTCCGGTTGCAGTAACGCTTCCCGATACTCCTACATTTGAAATCAGTCCGGTGCTGTATCCAGCGATGCCACCCACGAAAACGTTACTGCCCGCGGTGCCCGCGGTGCCCGTACCTCCCGCCGTTGGAGTTACACCCGACGTACCAGCAGCGCCCACGGATCCAGCGGAACCAGCCACACCAGTGGCTGTAATCGAAGCAGCGGATAAATATACATTTCGTATACTGTTTGTCGCATATCCAAAAAGTCCGACATATGTCAACGTCGTCGTGTTTATGAATAAGTTACTAATCGTAAAACCATTTCCGTCGAAAATTCCGGTATATGGCGTAGCGGCAACTCCCACGGGATCAAAACCAGCCCCTGAGTTCCAACCGCTTGTGGGCGAAGCATTGATATTGTTATTTAAAAGGTACGAGCTGGAAAGGTTGGTTTTCATTCCCTGAAGACCATATACATCGAAAATCAAAAACGGGTCGGATGATATACCGAGACCCGTATACCTTCTGAACGTACCAGAGGTTACGGAGAAACTTCCGGTAGTGGAGAATGTATTTGTTCCCGGTGTTGTCGCAGTGAAGACAGCAGCCGAAGTTTGCGAATAGTTACCCGTGCCACCCCCAGAGTTGGTAATGGTGAGATTCGCACTCTGCACAATCGTGCCCGTGTAACCACTAATGGCGAGCGAGCCGATGGTGAACGGTGTGTCGATCGTCGCAATGATTGTTGAACCACCGGACGACGCATCAAACACTACGGCACTTGTGGCGTCGGGAGCGTTGCCGGCACCCGGAGCACCACCAGATGAAGTTGCCCAGTGATTCGCCGCATCAGACCAGTTACCGGAGCCACCAACCCAATACGCTATCGCGGGAGGATCGATAACCTGGTCTACGCTCAAGTTTCCAATTACTTTCAAATCAAATGTATCAGCTGGCGATGACAGCCCAGAGAAAACGATGCGATATTTCCCAGCTTGCTCGACAGTCGGAAACGTCGCAAGCGGCGTTCCGTCCAACGTATAGACTTCTACCGTTGCAGATTCACCATCAACAGTGGGCTGTGCATACAACGTGATATCGTTGCCATTCTCAAGGTTACGTTCAAACGTAACGCGCATGTACTGGCCTGAAGCAACAGCGGCAAAAACGTCATCTTTCGTTTCAATAAGACCGAAGATATCCTCGATGACATTCTTATCTGCATCAAGTAAGAGACCATGCGAAATATAAATAATCTCAAATGTCTGTATTGAAAGGTGAGGAACGATCCACGTGACGTGATCGATAAGTCCATCGTCGTCCTCATCGAACACTGCAAACTCCATCGATAGATTTGCATTGTTTTTCCATGTCACCGATATTCTCTGGTACTGATCCATGCGATAGACCTCCGGTATCTCAACCCGAACAGGCACATCGATAAATGCCTGCAGGAGCTCCTGCTCATCAGTGGCAGACACAACAACTAATTTCCCGTCATCCGTTTCCTGCTCGATGATAAGCGGCTCGAGTGAGACTGCAGGGGTCGGCTCAGTGCTCGGCGCAGGGGTCGGCTCAGTGCTCGGCGCAGGGG
>CAZBFM010000001.1:431658-522192 GCA_964491455.1 uncultured Candidatus Saccharibacteria bacterium
GTGCTCGGCGCAGGGGTCGGCTCAGTGCTCGGCGCAGGGGTCGGCTCAGTGCTCGGCGCAGGGGTCGGCTCGGTGCTCGGCGCAGGGGTCGGCTCTACAACTACAACCGCTACGGCATCAAGAGACTCTTCAGCCCACACCATCAAAGGAGAAGCAAAAATACAAAGAGCAATTATGAAAAATATTCTAATGGTTCGTGAGCTCAAGCGAGAAAGTACCATGCGGAAATTATACCAAGAAAAGCGCTCGAAAAAAACGCAATAAAGGCGGTTTTCCACAACTTTTTGTGGATAAGCTGGCGCGATTTCTGTTATGCTTACATACAAATGCCAAACATTGCCAAATCACACGCATACAAGGAAAAGGAGTTTGGCATTTATGTGCTTTGGAAATTTTTGCCAGCTCATATCAAGAACATGAAGAAAAACGAACTTAGTGCTCTCGGCTTGTCAGATCCACTCATTTTCAGGGTAATAAAAATTAAAAATCAGACTGAGTTTGCAAAGCAGTTTGGAATTAGGGATCTTGGAACGTTAACGGATTGGAACAAAAAAATACGAAACGGAAACATCACTCCCCCGCAATCAATGGTGGGGTTCCAAAAGCAGTATGCGAGCATCTTTGAACGGGCATCCTCTTCGCAATTTCCAAAATTGGAGAGTGCATTATCAGAACAAAAGAAGATAATTTCACTTTTAAAAAAAGAGAATGCAACATTAAAGCGCACCCTCGCGAGCCCCGCATTAAAGACTCCGCCATCGAAACGAAAACAGCTATCTCCATCAAACATCGACAAGCCAGTGCAAGCCACTCTTACCAACGCGCCACCGAGTGAATCCCCTGCTTCACTTCTTCAAAAGCTTCGAAGTATTTTTCGTAAATAGCTTCGCGGCGGATGGCAATGGCGCCCCTCTTGGTCGCATAACCTCCAGATCAACTCCTGCGATACTGCGTAAACAAAAAGCGCCGTACCCCATTGTCGTGCGCTCTCACTCGTCTTTACTTCGAAGTCGCCATTGTTCGTCAAAGAATGCCCTCGCCTCAGCCGCGATTTGCGTGTCGCAATCCCTCGGCTTCAGGCTCCTATGCTCCCGACGTCCCCTGCTGGCGACGCATCGGTCCACCCTTCTCGTCCAGCCGCTCCGCCTCAAGGCGTCGCTGTAGCCTAGCAGCAAATAAAATAACCCCCGCATGTGGGTTATTTTATTTGCTGCGGGACCTGGACTCGAACCAAGATACCATCCTCCAGAGGGATGTGTCCTACCATTAGACGATCCCGCAAAATAGTTTTGAGGGGGCTTCGTTATTGGAATAACTCGCCTCCCTTCCAACGTCACTCGCGACGCTCCGCTACTCGCTCCTGCCTCCCCCAAGCCCGTCCGGTACTCGCTCAAGAAATCACTGCGTGCCGGCACGGGGCATCCGAAACATTATCTATAAACGCTAAAAACTATACACCGAAATGCGACATTCTGCAATAATTGCAAGCGACGAGAAGCCTATACCCTCAAGAAGCGACGAATAGCAATAAAGCTCGAAATCATACCCAATGCAACTCCTGCCGCAATGACCAAGAGCACCATCTGAGGTGCATTGCCGCCAAAATAGCCACTCAATGAAACGCCCGGCATGATGATGGCGACCTTCGGGCTAATACTCACAACGGTGATATAGAAAACAACAAGTGCTAGGACCCCCGCGAAGACACCATAGAGCGCTCCTTCAACAAGGTATGGCGCACGAATGTACCAATTGGAACCGCCAACCAGACGCATGATTTCGATTTCGCTTTTTTGGTTATAGATAGTGAGCCTGACTGTATTAAACGCAACCAATATCGCGATAACCGCCAATACCAAGGTGCCGATGAGGCCCCACTGTTGAGCTGACTGTGAAATAGACTGGACACGTCCAATGACCGCTTCGTTTTCGTAGTAGTTAATCTTGTCGATCGTGGTACGAAGCTTGTGTGTCTCCAGGAAGCTCACGATCGAAGCATATTGGCCCGTATTCACCGCCTTCACATTCAATGACGCTTGCAGCGGATTGGTCTCTAACTCGGCGAGAGATTCTTGAATAAGCGAATCCTGCGCATGTCGCTCCTTGAAAAGCGCCAACGCTTCTTCACGTGTGATGGATTGCACGGATGCAACAGTATTGAGGCCTTCCAAGTCTTTCTTTACCTCGGCGATTGCTGTATCGGATGCTGTTTGCTTGAAGTACACGCTTACGTCGACTTTACTCTCAAGCGCAGTCACTAATACATCGCTCATGAAGTTGAGTGCAATAAGACCCAAGAACAACAATAACACCAGCGCCATCACGCCTGTGGTACCAAACGAGACGTAACTGTTGCGCTGAAAGTTGGTCCACCCATGCGACGCAACTCGTTGTAGCTTTTCTTTCATCATAGTCTAGATAATATATTTTCCGTTCTCTGTCTGGTCACGAACAATCTTGCCCTTTTCCATCGTGACTACTCGACGACTCAATGCGTCAACGATCTCTCGATTGTGAGTTACCAGCACTACGGTCGTTCCCAACTCATTGATCTTCTGGAGTAATTGTATCACGTCGTGACTGTTCACAAGGTCGAGGTTTCCCGTCGGCTCGTCTGCCAAAATAATATGCGGCCGATGGATCAATGCTCGCGCAATTGCAAGTCTCTGTTTTTCTCCCCCAGAGAGCTGGTGTGGGAAATTGGCTGCCTTGCTCGAAAGACCAACGATGTCGAGTGCCTTGGGCACGTCTTCAGCGATGCGGTCCGTGGTTGCTCCAACCACCTCAAGCGCAAAGGCAACGTTTTCAAATGCGTTGCGAGCAGAAAGTAATTTAAAATCCTGAAAAATGGTACCGATTTTTCGACGAAGCAAAGGAATGTCATCGCTCGAAAGCGTCTCGAGGTTGATGCCGTCGATGACGACGTGCCCTGTAGTGGGCACGAGCTCACGTGTCAGCATGCGCAGAAGCGTACTCTTGCCCGCTCCTGCTGGTCCCACAATGGAAACAAGCTCACCGTTGTGAATCTTGAGATTGATATCCTGAAGTGCAATAAAACTATCTGAATAGACCGATGAAATGTTCTTGAGCTCTATCATGACGTAATAAATTTCGAGAGATCACCTTCGAGTACTTTCTCGGGCTGCGATGATTTGGCGCCCGTTCGATGATCTTTCACGAAGTGGTCGTCTAACACATAGGAACGTATCTGACTCCCACGATCAATACCGCCCGATTTCAATTCTACCTTCAGCTGGGATATATCGCTCAACTTGGACTCCTCCATGCGCTGCGCCAGAATCGACGAGAGCAGCTGAAGTGCCTTCTCTTTGTTCTGCCCCTGACTCCGCTCTGTCTGCACAGCTACGGCAATACCCGTTGGAAGATGTCGCACGCGAACCGCGGTCTCCACCTTGTTGACGTTCTGCCCACCCTTACCCGACGAGCGAAACGTATCATACTCTAAATCCGTTGGATTTATCCGCAGGTCGTTTGGTGATATTTCGGGAAGAATCTGAATGAGTGCAAACGAAGTCATTCGCTTCCCCTGCGCATTAAACGGCGACTTTCGCACCAGACGATGCACTCCGGACTCACTCTTTAGTTTAGCATAGACATCAGCACCGATCACTTCACATTGTGAACTTTTTATACCGCGCTGCTCACCGAGCGACTCGTCGAGCACGCGAAAATCCCACCCCTGTGCGGCGGCGTAGCGCATATACATGCGACGAAGCATCATCGCCCAATCTTGGGCATCGACTCCACCCTCGCCTGCATAGACCGACATAAGAACCTTGTTGGGGACGTAGGGAAACACAGGTTGAGTGTACCGAAATGACAGCCGCCTGTAAATGAATCTCCTCCGCCAATGTGGAGCCACCTCCCGGAGTCGAACCGGGGACCTTCACTTTACGAAAGTGCTGCTCTACCAGCTGAGCTAAGGTGGCGCTGCGCTACTATACCCCACTTTTGATGATTCTCAAAGAAACCATGTAAACGGGAGCGGAATACGGGAATCGAACCCGTGCCCTAACCTTGGGAAGGTCATGTACTACCACTATACGAATTCCGCCTGACAGTTGTTAGTGAAGCAACCAATCGAGCCACAGCTTCCAATTCGAACGCTCAGCATCGACTGACTGAACCTGGGCAATTGTATCAATTTTTTCCGCCGTGTACACGATGACCGCCGTTTCTCCTGGCTGCTTATAATTGAGGTTTTTTCGCGCAGCAAGCTCCGTCCACTGCGGCAGCTTCATTTGCTCTAATTGCCTCGCGAGACGATCATTTTCTCGACGACCATCCTCTACGCGATCAAGCAGTGCTTGCAACTCCGCATCAGAGTCGTGCTTTCGTATACCCGCCGCCACGGCGAGAATCAACATCCACACCGCAACTACACCCAAGACGACAGATGCGAGCTTAGAACGAAAGAATGATGGCATAATGTATTGTCAGTCTTCGTGGTCCACGCTACAGTACAATCATGATACTCGATCATCAAACGAAGCGCATTTTATCCGTTGCCATTGCCCTTATCACTATTTTGGGCATGATTGCACTCCTTATTCTTCCTCTCTTCGCCTAGAAGTATACTCTACTTCTTCAGCATTTTCAGGAACACGTCATGCGGGATTTGCACGCGTCCCTCAGCTTTCATTCGTTTCTTTCCCTCTGATTGCTTCTTCAGGAGCTTCATTTTTCGCGTCACATCTCCCCCATACAAATATCCAGTGACGTCTTTTCGCAGCGCGCTTATTGTCTCACGAGCGATAATCTTACCGCCGAGCGCTGCCTGCAAAATAACTTCAAACCATTGCTTCGGTAGCACTTCTTTCAATTTCGACACCATCTGACGACCAATGTAGGGCGCTTGCTCACGAGGAACGATACGCGAAAATGGCTCTACAACGTCACCAGCAACCAAGATATCGAGACGAACGAGATCGTATGATTGCACACCCGCAGGCTCGTAGCTCATCGACGCATACCCCTGAGAAACCGATTTGAGCTTGTCATAAAAATCAGTGACGATCTCAGAAAGTGGCACGCGATACCGAAGCACCACGGTCTCCGTTCCGATGTATTCCGTGGCAACATACGTATTGCGAATAACAGCAACTAATTCCATAACGGCACCCATATACTGGACGGGCATGATTATTTCGAGCGCAACGATGGGCTCCGCAATTCCCTTCCAGTGCGTGGGGTCAGGGAGAAGCGCCGCAGATCGAATCGGAATGATAGTTCCATCATTTTTTTCAACGTCATACTGCACCGACGGTGTCGTCACAATGAGCTTCAGACCGAATTCACGATGCAATCGCTCCGAAATAATTTCCACATGCAGCATTCCGAGAAATCCCAAGCGATAGCCCCGACCCAGACCCGCTGACGACTCGGGTTCGTATTGGAGGGCCGCATCTGTCAACTTTAATTTTGAGAGCGCGTCTTTGAGCTCGTCGTATTGTTCACCGTTTTCAGGAAAGAAACTCGCGAACACCATCGGCCTTATTTCACGATACCCCTCCAGGGGCTTAAAGATAGCGGGATCGGTCTGCGCAAGTGTGAGCGTATCGCCAACACGAATCTGACCTGGATCCTTGAGACCCGTTGCTACATATCCGATTTGCCCCATATCTAATCTCTGCGCTGCAGTGAGCTGTGGGGCAAAATAACCGACCTCGAGCGCGTCCGCTTTTGCCTGCGCTGCCCATGCGATGATCTTGTCGTTATGGCGAATAGATCCCGACATGACTCGAACAAACGCCAATACCCCCTTATACGCGTCAAAGGTGGAGTCAAAAATAATTGCGTGCGTATTCTTATCCGTTGCCGTGCTCACCGGTGGCGGCACGAGAGCGATTACACGCTCGAGCAGCTCTTTGACGTGATAGCCCGTCTTCCCGGATATTTCTAAAATTTCGCTCTCCTCAATGCCCAATAGATACGAGAGTTCTTCCTTCACCTGCGCCGTGCGTGCATTCACCATATCTACCTTATTGACGGCAGGGATGATGGTCAGCTTCTGCTTCTGCGCAAAGTGAAGATTCGCCAACGTCTGCGCCTGCACGCCCTTCGTTGCATCCACCAACAGCACCGCGCCTTCAACTGCCGCAAGAGATCGACTGACCTCATAAGAGAAATCGACATGCCCTGGCGTATCAATAAGATTGAGCTCATGCTCCACGCCATCAAGCGTGTAGTGCATGCGAACAGGCTGTAGCTTGATAGTAATGCCACGCTCTCGCTCCAAGTCCATCTGATCGAGATATTGCTCCTTCATCTGTCGCTTCTGGACGGTATTAGTAAGCTCCAAAAAACGATCCGCGAGTGTGGATTTTCCGTGGTCGATGTGCGCGATGATACAAAAATTGCGGATGTGTGACGCCATAACGGTTTCACACTATACCACGGTTTTCGGCCCCGCGGAAGCTGCTTACCGAAGGACCGCAGTAATCTCGAGGTCTTGCTTTAGGTCGTCGTGGAGACGCCAACTATCGGGCCACACCGTCAGCGTCGGCTTTGAAGCGGTAACCGTTAGCGTTGGACTCTTTTGAAGAGTAAATTCGAAATCGGAAACATCAAGTCCCGGCTGTCGCTGTACGAGCAGACTATAGTTAGTTGCCGCAACTCGAGCTGGTATGACATATTCAATCTGAACGGACTCGGTCATGCCAGGCTGGAGAACCATCCAAAAACCAAATCCAGCCTTCCCTGCCTCCTCATACAACGTGACACCCCTCCCGTCGGTTCGATACGTTGACTCGAGTGCGACCAGATCCTTATCACGCACCGCCATTGTATCGGTATACGTTAGCAATGGGACATATGATGGCTTTGCGTTACCGGTGATACCCCGAAGCATAGATCCCTCAGGAACAAGTACGCGCACATACGCAGTATTGGTTTTATTATAAAAACCATAGTCAGTATCTCCACCATTATGACGGCGGGTTAACGTCAGCCGGTGCACGAGCGTGCCGGACTCCATCCAGCTTTCGAGCTTCACATTCGTATTTGTCACCGCATCTGACTTTGCTCCCTTGATATTTGAAATATTCACCATGAGATAATCGCCACCCGTTGCCCGAATCGACCCGCTCATAGCATGCGCAACGGAGTAGTCCTGAAGTTTTGGATCATCGAAGTACGCCATGACATCTCGCGTGCGAATGCTGGTTGCCAAAAGCTCAATAAGAGCAGTCCACTGTGATGGCGTCGCCTTGGCGAGCCTCTCCAGAATGAGGGGCGCGGCGTCGACAATGACTTGTTTTGGTTGCGCAGTTTTCTTACTTTCCACTTCCAGTTGAAGCTGTTCGATTACATTCGTTGCCGTGAGCACGAGATCATAATTCGGCATTGATAGTGGGCCAGTAATTTCCAGGATCCCCTTGAGTACTTCTGGCTTAATCGAAAGCACCCCATCAACAGCTGCTCCGCCATCACGTCTCCAGAATTCCATGACTTTGCGCGCTGACGTTGGAAAATCAACCCACCACGCTGAATCACGCATACCCCAGCCCGGAGTAATATGCTGCAGCTGCACTGGCGGAACGATGAGCGTCTTGAGTTGACCATCAGGATTATAGATGTCATCGGCATGAAAATCCTTCAGGCGATTATGCTCGAACGTCAAAAGGCCATAGCTTCCGGGGAACCCGCCCGTTGGTCGGAGCTCGCTAGAGTTAGTGAACAAAACAAGATAACGCTGTGGACGCTCAGACCCGGTGGCACGTTCAAAAAAAGCAACGAATGCGGATGATTGCGAAATGAGCGATGTGAGATCGGGCAGCTTCACCTTTAGCTCTCGTAGTTGAGTTTGATATTCTTCGGGTAGCGATGAGATGTCGAGTTCATTAATAAGTTTTGAGGCTGTATTGATATCACCCTGTGCCCGCTCAAGTGATTGTCGTAATGACACCATAAGAGAGCGCGCAGCGTCCTGCTCCGCATCACCTGACTGCAATAACATCCCAAACTTCATAAACGAATCCATAGCGTCACTCATCGCGAGTCCCGCATCAGAGAAAAGCGCACCCGCCGTAAGTGCATTATGGCCCGACTTGAGCGATGATAATCCTGGTATATGCGAAATAAGCCCAACGATTGATGGGCCGAGTGCGTTGAGCTCCTTTGACGCATCCTGAAATTCCTTTGCAGACGTTGTAAGATTCTGTCTTGCTCCTGCAAAATCCAAGGCCGCCACAGAATCCTTTGCTGACAACAAGCTACTAATGGCAGCGTTGCCTTCTTTCACCACCCGGCCCTTCACCTTCATTCCATACTGACTCACCAGTAGCAATCCAGCGATAACGAAGCCTGCACCCAAAAACCATGGAACCAATGTCCAAGGCTGTCGCGCTTGCTGTGCCGTTGCAAGCGCTGCCGAAAAAGCTTGCACGCGTGGAGCTTCTTGCTTCCTTACATCAAGAGGGTGCACGGCCGCTGCTCGCGCATGAACAATTACATCACGCAATTCATTTATGATGTGCTCTGGCACATCATTATCAATCGAAGTACGAGATGCACGATGATGATCGTTCATAGTGCCACTAGTATACCATCGCTAACGCATTAGAGCACTGATGTGAGCACCTCCAATGTTGATTGCGCAGCATTCTCCCAGCGGTGTGCGTGCGCGCGTTGCGCCCCACGAAGCACGCATCTCGCTCGCAGCGACGAATCACTCTGCAATGCGATAATTGCAGCTGTAATGTCGTCGACGCGATAAGGGTTCACCAGGATGGCAGCGTCTCCCAACGTCTCAAAGAGTGACGAGGTGGCGCTCGCAATCACCGGCGTTCCACATGCCATAGCCTCAAGAGGAGGAAACCCAAAACCTTCCATGAGCGACGGGTATGCCAGTATAGCTGCGGCGGAGAGCATTGCCGCATGCTCCTCTGCGACAATATCCTCAATGACGTGGATAGCGTGCGGGCTCTGTGTTGCTTGTATAGCGGCTGTGAGCTCGGATTCCATCCATCCCGCATGACCAGCAAGCACGAGCTGCATATCCTGGCAGGATGGATGCCGCCGAGCAACATCCCATGCACGCACCAAAGTTGGTAAATTCTTACGAGGCTCTCGCGTGCCGAGCGCAAGGATAAACGGATCCGATACGCCATGTTTTGCGCGCCACACAGACTGGCTCTCATTCGATGCTGGCTTCAATTCAGATGCAACACCTGATGGGACGACTACGATTTTTTCAGGACGCACCCCATAAACACGACTGAGATCACCCGCCGTTGCCGACGATACAGCGATAATACGATTTGAGATTGCGGCCTGTCGACGTGGCTGCATGTACACATCGTGCCACCAGGTGCGATATGCAGAGAGTAAGTACGGCATCCGTTCATACGAAAGATCATGCCATGTCATAACGCGCTTACAATTCGATGAAAGCGCACCGAGCAAGAAATGCGGGAAGAAAAAAACATCAGCACCGCCGACGACGCGGTCCAGAAATGGGCGCTGCAGCAATCTCGAGGTCATTGCTAACATACGATTTGATGAGCGTGTTTCAAATACTTGAACTCGTGAATTTCCGGACCACGATCGAGGACCAATCAAAGTTCGTCCGCTTGAAAAAAGCTTCCACCGTATGCGCGAATCAAGTGGTATCATATGAGATAGAATCTCTTCAGCATACCGCTCAACACCACTCATGTGCCCCGTTGCAAGCACACGAATATCAATGGCGATTGTTGTCATATCGTAAGACCCAAGACTGCCTCCATTTTCTTTTTGAATAGCGGGATGTCAAATCGCTCTGCTTGTCCACGACACATCGTGGGTAGCCATTTCATGCGACTTGACCTGTCCACAGCATCAAGCAATGCTTCTTCCGTTTGCTCATAGAAAAATATACCCGTTATTCGGTCAATCACGGTCTCTAGCGCACCTCCGCCATGATATGCAATTACTGGTCGACCAGATGCCATAGCCTCCAACGGGACGATGCCGAAATCCTCCTCGTGCGGAAAGAGGACCGCCTGCGCTCCTTGGTAGTATCGCGCCAACTGTGCATCGGTAACTGAGCCGATGAACTCAATATTGCTTTTTGCCATGCCCCGTAGCCGCTCTTCTTCAATCCCCGTACCAATGATCTTCAATGGCCAGCCCAATCGATTAAACACGCGAATCGCCAAATCAAAATTCTTGTAGGCAACCAATCGCCCTACGACAAGCCAATACTTCCCGACCTCATGACTCACTGAGAATTTTGCAACGTTTACAGGCGGGTGCACCACAACAGCATCTTTGTTGTAATATTTTTGAATACGTCGACGTACAAATTCTGATATCGCAATCCATTCGTCGACTCGCTGTGCCGCTTGGTGATCCCACATTCGCATATACGACAACCCCAGTGGAGCAAGTTTTCGCACGAGCAGCGGGTAACGAAACCGCTCAAGGAAGCGCTGGCTATCGTCCCACAGAAATCGGGGTGGCGTTAAGCAGTAGCACACATGACGAGTGTCGGGTGAGGTAATAATACCTTTTGCAAATGAGGCAGAAACGGAAATCACCGTGTCGAATGCATCAGTAGAAAATTGCTCGATCGCAATCGGCATCAATGGAGAATAGAGATGGTGGTATCGGTTTGCAAATGGCAACGACTGCAAGAACGAGGTGCGAATCGTTTTCCCATCGAACACTCGCCCAGTCCGCTCACGATCATACAGCGTAGTATAGATCGGCGCGTCAGGAATCATTGCACTCAACACCTGCAGTACACGCTCGGCGCCTCCATACTGATTCAGATATTCGTGAATAAATGCAGCCTTCATGTAGTGAGCCATTATACCGCAGTGCGATCTGTAAGGAGCTTCAACACCGTCCGTACCAAAATGCGCACATCAGTGGCCAGGGTCCAATTTTCGATATAGAAGGTGTCGAGCTGAACCTCCTCCTCAAAAGGCAAACTACTCGATCCACTCACCTGCGCAAGTCCCGTGACGCCGGCCTTGATGTCTAGCACGCGCCGATGATGCTTCTGATATCGCGCGATTTCGTCGGGCTGATGAGGACGCGGACCAACGAGACTCATGTCTCCACGAAGTACGTTCAGTAATTGTGGGAGCTCATCGAGTCGCGTACGTCGCAGAATACGCCCGACTCGAGTCACACGTGGATCATCGCGCATCTTAAAGAGCGGTCCGTCAGATCGCTCATTGTACTGAGTGAGCATCGGCTTAAGTTCTTCAGCGTTTTCAATCATGCTACGGAATTTGAACAAGCCGAATGTTCTACCACGGGAAACGCGATTCAACCGCACGAATAACGGTCCCGCAGTTTCCCATTTTATACAAAATCCAATCGCCAACATCGGAATGGCAAGTATGAGCAGCGCAAGAAGACTCCCCACCCTATCGAGTATTGCCTTAAATACACGCCCCCAACCCGCAAGAGCAGTGCGGCGCAATTGCACCAGAGGGATTCGTCCAATTGCATCTACATCGTAATGCGTCGTCAGCGTTTGATAGATATTGGGAACAAACTTAAATGAAACATGATGTTCATGACAAAATTCAACGAGCTCCACAATTCCTTGTGCGGGGTAATCCGGCGTCGCCAGTATTACTTCATCGATGCCACCCTGACTCACCAAACGTGAGACCGCGTCGATGTCGGGGTGTTGCAACTCTGCCTCAATACGATACCCAAGTCCACGATCAGCACGAAGTGCTTCTGATAATTGCTGCGTAACGGCATCATTTCCTATAAGCAGCAGACGCCGTACGGCAACCCCATATCGAGCGGTAGCGAAACGAATCAACGAGTGCATGATAATACGTCCAGCAACGACGCATGTCATCGCGATAATCCAGTATCCCAACACCAAGAATCGAGAATTAAACGCCTCTGCTCGAAGAAATATCGTCAGAATGACACCCATCATCGCAGCACTTGAAGCCACAAGACTACGCGCAACCTCCTGTGCCAACGACATCCGTTGCTTCATAGAATAGAGACCGCTCACTGCGTAGACAAGCACAAACCACAATGAGACCCCGACTATGAGCAGCATAAATCGACTCAACGGAAGCTCAGGTGCAAACTGCACCGGGCGCCATGAATCGAGGATATTCGTACGGATAATATACGTAGCGATACCTGCGCCAATGAGAGCGCAAAAATCTAACGGCACGCGCAATACTGTATAGATCATAGTGGTGCCTTTCATCGGCTCTGGGTATACCACAAAAATCGCGACTCCTCAAACGCAAAACCGCCCTTGCGGGCGGCTTTGGCAGATGCATACGATAAGCCGAGTTCTGTGTCTCTACGCCTCACGACGCATAGATGACTATCATTTATCTGCGATGAGTGTTGCCACCCACCTGTAGCGTACGAACTTTTCGAACATCAGGTTGCCCCAATGAACGCTGTACTTGCACCCGAGTAAGGATTTAGCCGTTTCACCCACGGTTTTGAGCCCACAACCGTGACTAAGCTCGGTCCATGATAAATCAAGGACGTTGGGTTCGCTTTCCAATTCTTTTCAAAATTGGACGTCTCTGCTCGCACCTCTTGGCTTGCGCCATGCGGGCGTTACCCGCTACTCATCTCTACCTTTCGGTAGGAGTGCTCGGACTTTCCTCACCATGATTGCTCATAGCGCGATAGCCTGTATGCACCTACGCAAATATTATACCACACATGATATGGAAAAGATAGTACACATCTTGACATATGTCATTAATATGCTATACGTACACCGTTCCATTCCGGAACAGTTTGGAGGATGAGTATGGGTATTATGCCCGAGTTTATCGCCGAGAAACTCCGCGACAAAATCGCTATTCGCTTACAACTTCGTGGTGGTGCGATTACCGATCGCATTTTGCTGCGCGCTCGAGAGCTCGGTGATGAAAATTCACCACTGACCATTCTGGCAGCAATTGGAATCATAGAGCACGAACTACTTACTTCTCAGTACGATAAAATGATTGGTCAAGGCGAACAAGACCGCATCTACCGTGCAATCGTGGAGCAAATGCACTTTCGCCGCAGCAATACGCTTGGTCGAGATCTTCCCACCTGTGCCCCTGCAGATCGACGCGAACTCGATACCAGGATTCGCGAGCAGTATCGCGAACTCAAGGACGCAACCGCAAGGCCAAGTGGTAGTTGCTTCATGGTCCACGAGCTCGAAATGATGGAGCACGCCATGTGGGACTGCATCGCCGAAATTGAAAGCGATACACTGGAAATGCACATGGCCCTCGTCATGGCCGCGTGCAGGATTGGGTATACCTGCAAACTCGAAATACTCAACTATCGAACTCCGTAGTCGCTACGCAACACCCCTGCCTGAGCAGGGGTGTTTTTCTTTTTACTCATTCATGCCCGTATCTTCGGGCGTCAGCTTCGCTCCGGTTTTTTCCGGATCCAGCTCATCTTCTTCGAGAAGCTTATCTTCTTCAGTATCTGCTTCTGCGATAACCGAATCGAGTTCTCTCATATCGCTGACATCAACATGCATAACAGCTTCAGCAAGACCCGCTACGTCGTCGTCAGCTGTTGCCATTTTCCCATCGATATCATATCCGTCAATCGTAGCAATCGCCATATCAATCCGAGCATCGAGACCATCTAGCGTCGCTTCAGCGAGCTCGCGCTGACTCTGGAGCTCATCAGCAATCTTCTCTAAACTTTCGTCATCTGTTTGTAGTATAGTGGTGGTCGTCATGATCGTGGTGTGACTTCCTTAGGAGCGCTACTCAGGAAGAAGCGCTTATTTTTTGCGAAGTCCTTAGATTTTCGCTGAGCCTTAAGATACCGTTCAGTTTGCTTTAAAATCTCACCAAGCGTAATAGGGCCAGTCTCGCCAGAATCAGCTCGCGCGGCTTCTAGTACTCGCTTGAGCGCGCCGACATCCTCAATTGGGTTCAAATCAAAACCCCTCCACATCTCAACGAAGTCATCAACACTCCACACCTCGCCGTCGCGCTCACCCGCCGCTTCTAGTGTCGATTGAGCTGCTGGCTCGATGGTATACGTTTCGGAACTTCTACGTTCAGGAATCGGCGCACCAGACGCACGTGGAGTACCTCGCAGGTCGCTCATTTCAGGAAACTCCATATTTACGGCCACCTGCTTCTGTTTCGTTGTATACTTTTGTACGTTTCTTTCTGCAACCGCGAGCGGTGTGCGTATGCGCTCCAGAGATTTGCGTTGAGCATTAATGCGCTTTTCAATTTCTGTAACTTCTCGTCGAATACGCGCGGCTGCCGCTCCACCGCTACCAAAAGTTCCTTTTCGTTTCGCTTCCGCTGTGGCGAGCTGCTTTAATGCGCTCATTCTTGCAGCATCAAGATTTTCGAGTACCCTCTGTGTCTGCACTTCAGATCGTTTAAGCGCTTCAACCTGGGCACGATAAGGAGTAATCTCACGCTCATAGCGATCGTTGACCTGGCGCTGCAGTTCATTGTGCCGATCAATGCGCTTGGTTCGAAATGCGTCATGTTTATTAACAATTCCCTCTCGTTTAATGAGCGCCTTTTCCCAGACGCGAGCACGCCAAGAATAGAACGATTTGAACACACCCCAGCCAGCATCATCGCGCTTACCCTGAAAATCTTCTAGCTTCGCCTTCGCGCGCTCCATTGATGACATCGCCTTCTCCTGTAATACCGCGCGACCCTCCGCAAATTGTCGATGATAGAAGGATTTCAATCGTGGCGAAAGTGTATCAAGCCACGCCCCAGCGCCAGTCCTGCGACTAACCCACTCGACTGCACCTCGAAGAATACCGATAGATGCACTTTCTCTACGCGAACGCCTCAACTCTGCAAGCTCGCGTTCAACTGCAGATACGGGGGCTTCAGTAGGAGCGGGTGCGGGGGCTTCAGTAGGAGCAGTAGGCGACCCGCGTCCTAAAGCGGCACGTCTACGAGCTAATTCAGCTTCAGTCGCGGACCTTCGCGCTTCGGCTCTAGCATCTTCCTCGGCGTTGCGATTCATTTCCGCTTCTCGCACCTCACGAGCTGCCAGTTCAAGCGCAGCCCGTCGTCGTGCGCGCTCTTCAAGTTCAGCAGCACTTCGCGCTTGGGCTTGCACGTCTTCCACGTGAGCTTTACGCATGCGTTCTTCTGCACTGTTCATCGGAGGTGCGACGGGCGTAGCACCAACGGGAGTCGGCGGGGAGGCTTCGGAAGGAGCTGGCACTGGAGTGAATCCGGGAGCAGATCTGCGTGACGATAAAATCTTGGTATATGTTGATGTATTCTGCTCTTTGGCTTCGTCGTGAGCAGCACCTATTGCACTATTGCTCTCATCACGAACATCACCAAAGGATCGTCCTTGTGTTCGTGATGCATCGTAGTCACTCGGGTCATACCAAGAAGCATCAAGCTCCTTTTGTAGAGCATCTCTTTCTTGAGGCGGCAAATCCTTCAAAGAGTCTGCTATTTCATCATGCAAAGTCAGATATTGCTCCTCACTCGACACAGCACGATCTCTCACACTCGCGGGCGATGTTGTTGAATTGCGATCTAGTGCAAGTTGGTGGTGCAGAGCCCAATCCTCTATGGTCCCCTTCGTCATTTCTGCAAAACTTTTTATTTTTCGCTCGATATTCTGTGCATTGGGAGATAACACCACCTCAAGAGGCGCACTGGTAACTTCACTACTTAAAGCTGGTGCTTCGGTGGCGGCTGGTGCTTCGGTGGTACTGCGAATGTATTTTTCGTATTTTCCGGCTGCCTCATTCCACGCATCCGCACCCTTAAGATCACCGGCCTTGCGCAGCTCGTCTTGCCTTGCGCGGATTGTAGCCAAGCGTTCCTGCGCTGTTTCGGCTTCTGATAAACGCATCTCATCAGTTTTTCGTTTCCGTGATGCGTTTTTTGCCTCTTCCGCTTTGTGGAGCGCGGCTTGCGCTTCGCCGATCAATTTTTCATTTTCAGAAAGCTTCCTCTCGAAGGAGATCGAATCAAATTGCCCCTTCATACCAAGAAGCTGCTGTCGCTGCGCCTGTAATCGCTCCAATTCCGTTTGTGGAATCTTTTTTGCGGTAGACTCCACTTGTGAAGGCAGCGTTGCTACAGATTCAGCAGGCGCCCCATAAGGAGACGTTACTGCGCTCGTCTTCGGAGTGTTCGCTATAGGGCGGACTTTCAACGGCGCCTTCTGTGAAACTTCCACCGCCGCACGCACCTGAGCATCAGCCACATCGATCTCACGACCCAACTGCGCAACATCAGGATGCACTGCTTCCAACTCTTTTCGTCGTACTCCTTGCGCTGCCCTCGCCTCTAGTACAGCACTCTCCACAAGCGTCAGCTCCTGGGACTGAACAGCAACTTCAGGCGACTTCACCACTTCAATGCCCTTCAATCCAGCAGCGAGGCCATTATTGAATGGCTCGGGATCCGTCACGGATGCGAGAGACACGATTGGACGCATAGCCCGATAGGGAGGCACGGGAATCGTCAATTCGTCGAGAGAGTATTTCTTCATGTCGTTGTTGTTGGCGCATCGATCGATGCTTTTAGTTCTGCAATTCTCTGCTTTCGCTGTAGTTCGCTCGCATCACTCATAGATTTTTCAATTTCAGATATTTTTGCCACGTAGAGCGATTTGAGCTTGCGAAGGTTCTCGATAAGAACCTCGATGGATTCCTGTTCGAGCGGTGGTGCTTGCGCGCTATCAGGTGTAAGACCTTCAATGATCTCATCAGCATTGTAGTGCGTGAGCATCGCATCGATGACTCTTAAACGTTCTCGATGTTCTTGTTCTTGCTGTGCAAATTCCTTTTTGTATTCATCCTCCATCGGGCTACCCGCTACCACGCTAGCGCGTTGATGAATATTAGCGTCTTCTACAATCTTGAATTCCGCTAATTCTGCCGCGCGCCATTGTGGTATCAACGGAAATAGACGAGAGGCTTTCTCGCAAAGGTCCCGAATCAAGCCTTCATTTTTTGCATCAATAGCTGCAGCCAATTCACTATCGATTGCGTCAAATTGCTGTTTGTAAAAAAGTGCGGAGCGCAACTCTTCTTGCTGCTCGTTTTCCTGTACCACGGCATCGAGCTGTGCAAGAACTTTCTCACTAGCTGCGAGCGCGTCGCTATTAGGGTCTTGTGACGTAGGGTCAATTGCCATTACCCCAAGTATACCCCGCCAACATCAATGCGCGAGTGAAATATGTTGACAACAACTACCTACCCCATCCCCAGCAGCTTGCTGATTCCCGAAAAAATCCCAGCATCACCTACGCGGTCAGCCTCGCGAGAAGCACGCTTACTAATACTCACAAGTGCTGCGTGCGCAAGAGATGGCGCATGTTCGGTAGCATGTGAAATAGCATGAGAGATCTCTGCACGCTCTACAAGCGATGATAATTGAGCAATTTGCTTGCGCATCGTTATGCGTTGATCGACGCTTAATCGATGTTGGACGTCGGCATATTTTGAAATTGCGCGCTGATGCGCATGAGCTACATCTAGAAATGACACACTGACCCCATTTGCGTCACCTCCACTACTAATCTCCGGGAGAGGCTGCTGTGGTCGCAAGAGTGCAGTCGCACGAGCCAGTAACTCCTCTCGTTCATCGCTGGTTAACCCACGCTTAGCAGCAACAGCTCGTTCGAATCGCTCGTAGGCTTCTTTCTTTTCTGTCCATGCAGCCACAAGTCCATCACGAAGGTCGCCCCTCGAACGCGGATTCGTCCGAATAAGATCATACGCTTGTATGAATGGTATCAGTCCTCGCTCAAACTTTCGCCACAGCTGATCTAATCGCTCAAGTGGCCGCAACTCGTGCAGCGGAGCCAACTGTTGGCGCACATACTCCACCGCTTCCTTAAATTGCCGACTCTCGGTATTCACCCCTCTCGCGTGCTCCAGAAGCGAGTCCTGTATTTCAGCATACAAACGCTCTCGCTGATCAGATATGACTCGATACTCGTCGACACTCAACGTACCGTCTCGAAATTCGACTTCTTTATGTCGAAGAAACTTTGCTTCAGCCTCAACGCGACGACGCATGCGCTCCGTAAAATGAACAAAATCTGCCAACGCCTCTCCCTCGCGCTGATGAGCGATCGCATCATTGGGTGCCTCACGTCGCATGGTGTCTGTCGTATTCTCCAAAACGCGCTGCAGTTCGACAATCTTTTCTCCAATCGCTTCGCCGCCCTCGAGGAGTCCGCTCTGCACATCTGCGAGGAGCGCCTCGAGACTACGCCGCGCCTCATCAATGCGTTGGCGCGCCCCTCGCTCGCGCGCCTCTACCATCCGCATCTCGTCGGGCGATAGGAGTGGAGCTATGCGTTGCGGATCTTTTTCAGATGGCATCGTGCCTCTAGTATACGCCAGACGCGCGGCATTCCCTACTGGATTACTCCACAGAGGACTCGTGCTGATCAAGCGCTTCGTTAACCATTCGATCCGCCTCCACATTGTGCTCTCTTCGCACATGATGAAACGTAACGGAGTGGAACGCCCGTTGCGACGACTGTACATTCAAAAAAAGCTCTTTGAGCGCCGCGTCTTTTACCTTATAGACACCCTGCATCTGTCGAACCACGAGCTCGCTATCTGACTTTACATCAACGTGCGCCTCGCTGGATCGATCTGCACCAAGAAGTGACTTGAGATGCTGCAGCGCAAGAATCACCGCAGTATATTCTGCGACGTTGTTTGTTTGCACGCCCAGAAATACACCCTGATGCACCGGTTTGATATCATGACCCTCAATTACATACCCAGAAGCGGCAGGCCCTGGATTACCACGAGAACCGCCGTCGGTGTGAATAGTATAGGTTGATTGCGTCATAAAAGTAATTGACTACCTCGCTTCTTGCTTCCGCTCAAGCGCAGCAAGACCGGGAAGTTTTTGTCCGGCCAAAAATGCTAACATCGCACCTCCTCCCGTTGAAACAAATGAAAATGAATCCAAAATGCCCAGCTGATGCACCGCGGCAATTGTATCTCCTCCACCAATAATAGACTCTGCACTGCTTTCCGCGATAGCTCGCGCAATTGTTTCTGTTCCCGCCATAAATCGTTCTTGTTCAAATTTCCCAAAGGGACCATTCCAAACCACGCATGACGCGCTTGCTATTAATTGTGCGCACAGGCGAGCGGATTGCGGACCCACATCCATATACATGCCATTGTCGATTTCAAAATCAGTTGGGTACACAAGACGCACATCGTTGAGATCCAAGCCTTCAACCGATGCGTGCGTGTCATCATCGACACGAGAGGCGCCTATATCAATGCCGCGCTCCTTGAGGAGTCCGTTGGCAACCACACCACCCACCACGAGATGCTCGGCACATGGAAGCAAGTTCTGGATCACTGGAATTTTTGTGCTCGTCTTCGCACCTCCCATGATAATCACCTTTCCTTTTGCTGGCGTCGTCAGCACACGTCCAAGTCGCTCTACTTCATCGACGACCACTGGTCCAGCGTACGAAGTGACATGACGCGTGATTGCATCAACGGATGCATGCGCGCGGTGACACACCGCAAATGCATTATTGATGTACACATCGCATTCACGTGCAAGCGATGCCGCAAATGTATCGTCATTGATAATCTCCCCATCAAATTGACGAACGTTCTCCAGCACTGCGATCGGATCGGTTCCGCCCCAAAACGCCGCAAGCTCATCGAGCGTGCGGCAGAATACCAAAGGACGACCGACGAGTTGAGAGAGCTGTCCAAGCAGCGGCTCAAACGAAGGCACAGCGCCGATGTGTGCCACGAGAGCAACGCGGGCACCACCGTCGACGAGCTGGTCGATGAGCGCCTTCTGACGATCGATGCGAAACGATTCTTCAATCGCACCATCCTCCGCTATGGGAACATCAAAATCAGCTCGTACGAGCACGCGGAGATTCGCGAGCACAGGAAGATCAAGTAGCGTTTTCATAATATAGTTGCTGCAATTGAAATGATCTGACTCACATCATCGGGTCGCACGCTCGCTCCACCGACGAGTACACCGCCAACCTCAGAGCGCTCAAGAAAACTTACCACATTACCGGGAGTAATAGAGCCGCCATACAGATAGGTTGAGTGAGAGACGTTACAGTGATCAGCTATCGTCTCCCGTATAACATTCATCGACGCCACCGCGCTAGCGGGAGTGTCAGGCTTCGCATCAGATTGGGTGCTAATAGCCCAAACGGGCTCGTACGCAATCAAGCACTGCAATACTTGCCCTTCGGTGAGCCCTTTCAGCGTCGCAACGGTTTGCGCAACGAGTTCATCGCGCCAGCCATCTGATCGGGAGCGCTCTCCGAAGCACACAATTGGTTGCAACCCAGCCGCCAGCGCGTCATGCAATTTAGTATTTGTCACCTCGTCTGAATCACCCGCCCTCCAGCGCCGATCGCTGTGACCGATAATCACATACTGAGCACCAGCCCCGGAAAGATCCTCGCTCATATCTTGAGCACCAAGTGCAAGTGAGTCATTGTTTCCAATGGCAGCAGCAACTGCTGTGCGATATTCGGGTCGCGGACAAACGACATACCGGATTTGCGATACATCAATAGCGCCCAAGCAGGTCTTCGTGTGATCAAGTAACGCCATCGCCTGTTCGATCGTTTCAGGCAACTGCTTCCAATTTGCGATAATGAGCTTGGTCATGATTGCACGCTCCGAAGATGCTGCGCGGCATCATCAGGATCAAACGGATTTAAATAAATAGCCGTCGACAGCTCAAATCCCGCCGCGATAGGAATACGCGGTGTAATCACGATATGCCAGCGATAGTAGTCGTACACGATGAGCGGATCTCGCTCCACGGGAGCTGTGTGCAGATAAAAATTGTAATCAACATTATCGAGCGCAACAAAAAGCGCCTTAAGCACACCATTGAGTGCCTGCGCGCATGCCAATAGCTGCGCAGCGGTTGCCGTCTCAAATCGCGACTGCTCGTACTTGGGGAAGATACGAACCTCATATCCCGCCTTCGATGCGTACGGACAAAACGCGATGAACAGCTCATTCTCGAACACGACACGTCCACGATGGCGCATCTCAAAATCAATAATCTCCTGATGCACCGTCTTACCATGCTGCTGAAAATACTCATCAGCACTCTGAAGTGACTGCAAAACGATTGGCGGGACAAATGGCGTTGAAATAATCTGCGAGTGATTATGCGCGACGCTCGCACCTGCAGCGCGACCATGATTGTGGAAGATACTCACGTACTCGCCGCACGAATCAGCAGAGATTTGCTCATACCGATTCCTGTACGCCATCAGCACTTCTTGCGTTTGCTCTGGAGAAAATTGAGCAAAATGCGATTCGTGATCGCGCGTAATAACTAATTCATGAAATCCGAATGCTTCGTGAGCAAGATAGACACCCTCGGCGCGAGGAGCTCCACAGACACCCGATTGCAAGGCGGGATATTTATTCTTGATAACCGCAGTCGTCCAGGGTTGCTGCCAATCTCCCGACCACTCAACAGGCGCGCCCTGATTGTAGAGCGCAATGGGATTGGATTGCTTGTGGAGATTGCTCGGCTCAAAAAAACACTGCTCAATCGATTGTGTCAAAACATCACGAGCTCCGTCATGAGGACGCTTTGCGCGCAAACTCGAAATCAACACCCACTCACCAGTACCGATATCTTTTCGAAATTCGTTGACTGCCATGAGTGTTATCGGTACCGACGGAATAATCGTCGCATGCCAACCTTTACCGTATCGATGAGCACCTTCGGATACGCCCATACATTTACATGAGTCTCCGGCGGATTATTCCAAATCACCGGAATCTCAGCGATACTCAATTTTCGTTGTCGCGCACACGCGAGTACATCCACATCAAAACCCCAGCCGTAGATCGCAAGTCGGGTAAAAATCTCTTGTGCCGCTTTTGCGGTGAACGCCTTGAATCCTCGCTGTGTGTCCCAAATACCAGGCACCGCCCAAAACTGAATCCACAGATTGCCTGCTTTTCCGAGCAGCTGCCGCCAGAGCGGCTCCGCACCACCCGAGACAACACGAGCTCCTTTGATTGCGAGCGAGCCGATCACCACTTCAATGCCCCTATCAAACAAGGGCTTCATCGACGAGAACTGATCCACGGTCGTGCTGTTGTCAGCATCCATGAATAATCGCACATCTCCTGTGGCGGCGAGCATTCCCGCAGTTACCGCGTACCCCTTGCCCGCGCGGTCTTCTTGCACGAGACGCAGTGAAGGAAACTGATGCATCATCGAGCGGACAATATCGGCAGTAGCGTCCTTAGATCGATTATCCACAACAATCACTTCGCTCTCAAACGATTGCCCCGCGAGCCACGAACAAACCGCCTGCACCGTAGAGCCGATTCGCTTCGCCTCGTTGTACGCTGGAATGATGACAGATAGATACATAGTGCGCTCATGATAGCGCACCTGCGCCGTTCACGCGAATATTGACATTATTGATTTTCTACGTCACAATGTATCCTACGCACATGGGGAGGACGAAATGCTCATTCGATTTCGCCGTCACGAATTCGAGAAGAAAACCGGACTGTCGTGGTTTAGACACATCACGTTCCAGCTGTTTGGGGAATTGAAAATCTTCATCTGGCTTTGGGGGATCTTGTTCGTTTGTCAGGTAGCATTCTGGGGTGTGCTCCTTTACGTTCTCGCGCATTTCATCGTGAAAAACTGGTAGAACGTGGGCCGGCAAGTCGCCGGCTTTTTTCTTCTCAATTTGACACAATTGGTCTCCTTCCATACTATATGCAACCGCAATGCCCACCGACGATATTGTCATTCTCCAACGAAGCGATGCTTCCTATCCGGAACTCCTCGCACAAATTGCGGATCCACCAGAGCAATTGTACATTCGTGGCAACCAAACGTTGCTGGATTCATTTTGTTTTGCAGTCGTTGGCACACGAAAAGCGAGCGATTATGGCCTCCACGTCACCGATGAAATGGTAGGAACACTTGCTTCCAATGGCCTCACTATTGTAAGCGGGCTCGCGATGGGTATCGACGCCGCAGCTCATCGCGCGACGTTAAACGCCAATGGAAAGACCATCGCCGTGTTTGGTACGGGCGTCGATGACGCCAGTATTTACCCGAGCGATCACGTGAAGCTCGCACACGAAATTCTGCACCATGATGGCCTCCTCGTGAGCGAGTATCCGCCCGGCACTCACGGTCAGGTATTCACCTTTCCTGCACGCAATAGAATTATTTCGGGACTCTCGCGCGGAGTGCTCGTTGTGGAAGCAGACCGCAAATCTGGTTCGCTCATCACTGCCAACTGCGCACTTGATCAAAACCGCGATGTCTTCGCCGTTCCTGGAAGCATCTACTGGCCTCGCTCCATAGGCTCCAACCTATTAATCCAGCAGGGTGCACGGCCAGCGCTGAACGCCACCGATATTCTTGAGTCGTACAAATTGCGACAGGTTGCACTCCCCGAACAGGTTATGTCCACATCAGATCCCGTGCAGGAGTGTATACTAGCACTACTGCGCGAACACGGCCCTTTGCATACCGAAGAGCTCGCCACACGCAGTGGCACTTCGATCCCTCTCATCTTATCGGCGCTTACACTCCTCGAGCTTCGCGACATCATTCATCATCAGGGCGGTGGCATCTATAAACTTCTATCTCATACACCATGAAACTCGTCATCGTAGAGTCCCCCACAAAAGCCCGCACTATTTCCCAATACCTTGGGGATGAGTATGTCGTACGCTCAAGCTACGGCCACGTTCGCGACCTTCCAAAATCAGAGCTCGGCATCGACACTGAAAAAGAATTTCAGCCTACCTATATCGTACCCACCAAAGCAAAGAAGAACCTTACTGAGCTCAAGAAAGAAGCAGCGAAAGCCGATACGATTATTCTGGCAACTGATGAAGACCGCGAAGGAGAAGCGATTGCGTGGCATCTTTCAGCGGCACTGGATATCAAGAAGCTCACCAAAAAGAACAAGGACCTCAAAGTCCAGCGCATCGTGTTCCATGAAATTACCAAGCACGCCATTGAGCATGCGATTGAGCACCCTCGCGAAGTCGACATCAACCTCGTCAACGCCCAACAGGCGCGTCGCGTCCTTGATAGACTCGTAGGTTACAAACTCTCACCGGTACTCTGGAAGCGCTACTATCGGGGTCTTTCAGCGGGTCGTGTGCAATCAGTTGCCACGCGACTCATCGTGGATCGCGAGCGAGAGATTACCGCGTTCAAACCCGACGAATACTGGACACTTACCGCCACCCTCATTTCCGCCGATCACAAAGACGTACCCATCATCGCCGAACTTACCCAGCGCGATGGAAAGGCATTAGATAAATTCGCGATACCCGACGAGATTACCTCCAAGAAAACAATATTAGCCCTTGAGGGCGCCTCCTACGTTGTCGCCAACGTCGATCGCACCGAAACCTCGCGCATGCCTCATGCACCATTTACCACATCAACTCTCCAGCAAGAAGCCAACAAACGTCTTCGCTATTCCAGTAAGCAAACTATGATGTTTGCCCAAGGCCTCTATGAAGCCGGCTACATCACCTACATGCGTACTGACTCGGTGAACCTCTCCGAGCAATCTATGGCGCAATCAAAAACATTTATTGAATCGACATTTGGTCCTTCGTTTTACAAGCGACGCAAATTCAAATCAAAATCCAAAAACGCGCAAGAAGCGCACGAGGCAGTCCGCCCAACCGACCCCGCTCGCACCCCAGAAAGCATGGAGTCGACACTGTCGCCACAACAACACAAACTCTACGACCTCATTTGGCGCCGGTTTATGGCGTCGCAAATGGCGGATGCTATCTTTGACGCTACCGCCATCGATATCACCGCAAAAAACTACGGATTCCGCGCAAACGGTTCCGTACTCAAGTTCGATGGTTGGCTCAAAGTATTGCCCTCAAAATTTGAAGACAATGCACTCCCACTCGTGAAAGCAGATCAAGAGCTCGCACTCGAAGAGCTCAAACCAGAACAGCACTTCACCAAACCACCTGCACGCTTCAATGAAGCATCGCTCATCAAAACCCTCGAAAAGGAAGGTATTGGTCGCCCAAGCACCTATGCGTCGATTATCTCCACCATCATCGCAAGAAAGTATGTCGAGAAAGATCGCTCGCGCTATTTCCATCCGACACAAATCGGTCTTGATGTGAGCGACTATCTCGTTGAGCAGTTCCCGCGCATCGTCGATATGAAATTCACATCCGGCATGGAAGACCAACTCGATGAAATTGCATCGGGTGATCGCCAATGGATCCCTACGATTCGCGCCTTCTACGCACCACTCGCGCTCAACATCAAAGAGAAGATGACCGAAGCGCAAGCCGCAAAGGATTCGGAAGTGGAAACCACGGACAAGATCTGTGACAAGTGCGGCAGCACGATGGTGGTCAAGCGAGGTCGCTTCGGCAAATTCATCGCCTGCTCAAACTTCCCCGAGTGCAAGAACATCTTCAAAGAACCTAAATCAACCGCACCCGTTGAGAAGGTCGGCCGTGTCTGCCCTAAGGATGGCGGCGAGCTCATCTACCGCGCGGGACGATTCGGCAAATTCATCGCCTGCGTCAACTTCCCCACCTGCAAGCACACCGAAAAAATCAAAAAAGACGCTGACGATACCGCCACTCCGGGAACTCCTTCGCCAGATACAAAAAAAGAGGACCGGTAATCGGTCCTCTGGCACGATCTACTCCTCAGTGTCTCTAAATGAAAGCCGGCGTGCAACGCAGAAACTTCTGATGAATTGCTGGAGACGACTTTCATCGTAGTAGGGAACCGTAACTTCGAGATGCCATACGTTTGCTGCGTTTACGTAGTAGCGATCAACGGCTTGGAAATCCATATTGCCCTCACTACTCGGAATGGCAAATGTCTCACCAAATTCGATCATGAATTCCCAGACACTCTCCTTGGGCAGAACAATGTCATAGGTAATCTGTCGCCCATAAATGCGCACCTGCTCTTGTTGTGCCATCTCTCCTCCTTAGAATTGATTGCCTCGATCATATCCGAAGCCGATCAAGATCAATATAGCACAATTAATATAATTGTCAATATTCACGATGTTTTCGACGCATTCAACGGCTAAAACGGTGATGTAGCCGTTGATTCGAACTTAGAGCGGAGATGGCATATCGGCAGGAAGACCATTTCGAGCTCGACGGAGCGAGAACGGAGCTGATTTGATACCAATCAAATCAGCGTCTCTGAATGTTGATATTCCAGCGGAGTGACACCCTGCCAGTTGAATTTGCAATGAAATAGATATAGGATTGCGTCAAATGACTCTTTCAGCACTCATCAAGAACTATGAGGGCGAAGATCGTGACCTTATCGAGCAGGCATATGCCGTGGCCGAATCCTTTCATCATGGCCAAAAACGCGCTTCCGGCGAGCCCTATATCATCCATCCGCTTGCAGTAGCGGCATTCCTCGCTGATTTGGGATTCGATGCACACACCGTTTCAGCGGGACTGTTGCACGACCTCCTCGAAGACACCCCCATTACCAAAGAAGGCCTCGAGCGTCGATTCGGCACGGAGGTTACGAAGCTCGTCGACGGCGTCACAAAGCTCTCTGCCTTCAGCTCGCGCGCTCGTGAGCGGGCATCGATTTCTGACTTGCAGACCGAATCGCTCAAGAAGATGTTTTTTGCAATGGCAGAAGACCTGCGTGTGATTATCATCAAGCTCGCCGATCGTCTTCATAATATGAAGACACTGGGACACAAGTCCCCTGAATCACGTCAGCGCATCGCAAAGCAGACCATGGATATCTACGCTCCCATCGCGGCACGCCTCGGAATGGGTCATTTAAAGGGTGAGCTCGAAGATCTCGCATTCCCCTACGCATACCCCACGGAATATTCATGGCTCAAGAAAACCATCAAAGGCAAATATGAGCAGCGTCTCAAATACATAGAGCGCACCGCCCCTGTCGTTGCAAAAACACTACGCGACGCCGGCGTCACGGTGTTGAATGTAAACTCTCGCGCCAAGCGCATGTGGTCGCTGTACAGCAAGCTCAAACGCTATGACATGGATCCCGATAAGGTTATGGATTTGGTCGCGCTGCGTATCGTCGTTCCCGACGTGCGCGCATGCTACGAGGCCCTGGGCATTATTCACGCTCACTACAAACCCCTACCGGGACGCGTGAAAGATTATATTGCGCTCCCCAAACCCAATGGATACCGCTCGCTGCACACCACTGTGTTTTGCGAGAAGGGAAAGATTGCTGAAATCCAAATTCGCACCCCCGATATGCACGACCATGCGGAAAATGGTATCGCTGCTCACTGGAGCTACGCTGAAGCTGGCAAACGCTCAGTATCAGCGAAGCAACAAGAGCTTGCATGGGTCAATCAACTCAAAACGCATCTGAAAGAAATCAAATCGAGCCAAGGCCTTGCAGATTTGAAGATTGATTTCTTCAAGGATCGTATCTTTGCCCTCACCCCTGAAGGAGACATTAAAGATCTTCCAGAAAATGCGACGCCATTGGATTTTGCGTATGCGGTCCACTCAGAACTTGGACATCGCACCACCGGCGCCATAGTGAACGGACGCATTGTCGCATTGGCATCATCGCTACAGTCAGGCGATGTCGTGGAGATTATCAAAGGGAAAGAAGCGCGTCCCAATAAAGATTGGCTTCGCATCGCAATCACCAACCAAGCACGCAAGCACATCGCGAGCTGGCTCAAGAAGCACGATCCAAGCATGATTGTGGCTGATGGCCGCATCGCCCTCAACCGCGAGCTCGCTCGCATGGGGCTGTCGCTAGATAAACTCAATCGACGACAAATTCTCAATGCCACCAAAGCGCACTCGTCAAAATCGCTCGACGACCTTCTCACACACATCGGTGTCGGTGATTATGACGCTGCGGTTGTTGCGCGTTCTATTGCACCCGCGCAACTTCTCCCGCAAGGCATCCAGCGCAAAATACATCGCAAAGGAACTGGAATAAAACCGACACCTACCAAGGCGACACTCTCCCGCATCATCATCGATCAGCAACCTGGCCTCGCCTACAGGGTGGGCCATTGCTGCAATCCGACGGCACCATCGCTCATCGTTGGCTACCTCACCTTGGCACGTGGAGTCACGGTACATCACCACGATTGCCAGAATATCAAAACAGCCTCATCAAAGAGACTGCTTGTTGCCACCTGGGGAGAGTAGCGCCTAGTGAGAGTCGATAATCTTCTTGACGACACCATTGAGGTGTTCAAGACTCGCGAATCGAATGACGATTTGTCCCGCGTCGGATGTGGATCGATGTGTGCGAATCACCACTGGCGCTCCCAGCTGCGTCTGAAGGTTGCGCATGAGATCATCGTATTTTGCGTTGTGCCGAATCACGCGTCGGCCAACTGCAGCCTTTGCAGCTGACGCCGCATACTCCATGTCCTTGGTTGAGAAACCGTCTTTGGTGAGCTGCTCAAATGCATGGCGCTGTGCTGCTTCGGTCTGAAACGACAAAAGCGCGCGAGCTGCTGTGCCGGTAATCTGCCCTGCGCGCGTAGCGTCTTTGATGTACTTCGGGAGATTCACGAGTCGCATCACATTGGCCACGGCTTCGCGCGACTTACCGACTTTCTCTCCTATCTCCTGCTGGGTAAAACCGAACTCATTGGCCAATCGGACATATGCCTCTGCTGTTTCAATCGGATTTAAATCCTCACGTTGTACGTTCTCGATAAGCGCAACCTCAAGACTATTTGATTTTTGCCCCGAGTTTTCTGGGGTAAGATCGTCACGAATGATGACGGGCACTTGTGGCAACCCCGCCAACTGCGCCGCGCGCCATCGACGCTCTCCCGCAATCAACTGATATCGGACCGCTCGACCGCGAGGTAAGTCCTCTTCAATCTTCGTGACAAGAAGAGGTTGCAGCACGCCAAACTTACGTATGCTCTTGGATAAATCTTGGAGTGCTGCCTGATCAAAATCTGTACGAGGCTGGTCAGGGTTTGCTTGGATCTTGGCAACTTCAACATAGTAGATGGTCTCGCGCTTGTTGTTGACCGCTTCGGCAACGGTGTCAGGTATCAGCGAGCCAAGTCCCTTCCCGAGTCCAAATAATTTCTTCGACATACGATTAGTTTAAACGAATTATTTCTTGTGCCAAGCGGTAGTATGCTTGTGCCGCCTTGGAGCTCGGATCATGTTGCAAAATTGTCTTGCCAAAACTCGGCGCTTCCGCGACTGATATCACTCGAGGCACGATCGATTCAAATACGCGACCCGGGAAATTATGGATCACCTCGTTGACCACCTGTCGTGAGAGCTGATTGCGCTTGTCGTGCATCGTCAGCACCACACCCATCACGGCGAGCTCTTGATTGATCGTGCCACGCACGAGCTCGATCGTCCGCATAAGCTGGCCAAGTCCCTCAAGCGCGTAGTATTCGCACTGCACCGGAATGATAACGCGATCGGCAGCAGCTAACGCATTCACCGTGAGCAACCCAAGTGATGGTGGGCAATCAATGAGCACATAGTCGTAGTTATTTCGAAGATGGTTGAGCACGCGACGAAGTCGATACTCACGTTCTTGCATACCCACGAGCTCAACCGTTGCGCCTGCAAGCATCTGCGATGCCGGCAAGATATCGTAACCGAACATCGGCGTCTTCAACACGAGCGACTCAGGGTTCACATCTGACACCAGTGTGTGATACACATTCTGCGCAGTCGGGTGGAGCTCCATACCAAGTCCCATCGTCGCATTTGCCTGAGAATCCAGATCAACGAGTAGCACATACTTACCTTGCGACGCCAAATAGGCTCCCAGATTTACTGAGGTGGTTGTCTTTCCTACGCCACCTTTCTGATTACACACCGCAATGACGCGTGCCATATAGAATGCATGATAGCATGCGCAACTTGCTCTGCAATGCGGATAACATTGAAAAAATGCTGGTACTGGCGTATACTGCCCTGCATTGCCCGGGTGGTGGAATGGCATACACGTGCGACTCAAAATCGCATGGCCGCAAGGCCTTGTGGGTTCAAGTCCCACCCCGGGCACAGTACGTTCTTTCTACCACATCATTGCTCTACTAGAACTCGTCGTCGAGATCGCATACCGCGACCCGTGCCACGATGAGCTCTAGGGAGTCGTGATGACATTTGCGCTAGCCCCCAATGGTCAAAAAGGCATCAGGGACGAACGTACACATCCGGTACGTCTCGATACCGGCGAAATCCAACGAGCCAAGGCCCCTGCGCATGGCCGTGTGCAGTGCACCGATTGCGGTCACCAGATTGATCCTCGAACTGCAGTGATGTCCGACGAAGGATACATTTGCCCGCACCACGAAGAGTAGCTGCGACATTCGCAGCGAGCACCGACAAACGTCGGTGCTTTTTATTTTTTATGCACAGAAAATCATTTGCTTGTAACATCAAAGTGCTAGTATGAAAATAATTATTGATCTCGGAGGGATGCGCCACCTACAAAAACAAAAGCGATCACAGCAACCAGAACTCCCGGAGTCCTATCTTCTGTGTCCAGAATGCGACGGCACGTGGGTTGATAGTCGCCATGGATCGTGCGCACACTGTCCGATTGGCACATCGAGCCAGGATTTTCACCTCTGTCTTTCGTGTGCGCTCCATGAAAAACGTTGCCAGCACTGCGGGCAAGAAATCACAGTGAAGATTGCCAACTGCTAACGAGTTGCAAGCAAGAGAAGATTCTCCAGAACTGCAGCAACAACGAGCGGCCCCATACCACCCGGTACCGGCGTAAGAAGGCCGGCTTTTTTTGACACGGAATCAAAATCAACATCACCAACATAGGCATCACCTTTTTTGCCGTAGCCAAAATCGATCACCGTTGCACCCTCTTTAATCCACGCATCTGTGATAAGTCCTGGCACGCCTGTTGCAGCAATCACAATGTCGGCCTGGTAAGATTTCAATGCCGGGTCTGTTGTGGAGATATCCATAACCTCAACCTGCGCTCCCTGCTTGGAAAGCCACTGAGCGATTGGTTGACCGACTAACGCACCTGCGCCAACGACTGCACATCGGACGCCCAGCACGGGAATTGCATGTGCATCAATAATATACTGAAGAGCGCGAACCGATGGCGGCAGGAGATCGCCTTGTGCTAGCACATCCACATCCTTCTCCGAAGGTATGAGCTTTATGAGTGCTGATGCGTCCCATGATGATGGCAACGGCAACTCAACAAATATTCCCTGCACTTCGTCATCAGAAGCCAAATAACTGATCGCTTCACGCGCCTGCGACTCTTGATCAGCATCAAAAAAATAACTTGAAAATTGCAATCCAATAGAATGCGCCGCTTTTTGCTTCAATCGCACAAATGTCTTCAGGCCCTCGTCATCTCCGGCGCATACCGCTGCTAGTTGGAGTGGTACGCTAAGAGCCCGAACTTGCTCCGCCAGTCCAATGAGTACCTGGTCCGCGATTGCTCGACCATCGATGAGTGTTGCCTCCATAACGCCGTATATTACAGGAGTGCCATAATTTTGTCAGCAGGAACCGCACCCTCTCGCAGGATGCGCGGGTATCGACCCGAAAGATCAACAACCGTCGATAGTTGTGTTTCCGGTAATAATCCCGCATCGAGTATGTAGTCAGGCTGTGGTGTGGACTGCGCAAAGTTAAAAGCGATGCGCTCTGCGTCGTACGTAGGTTCCGTTCCGTTGCGGTTTGCCGATGTTGCTGCCAACGGATAACCCACCTTATAGAGTAAGGATTGCAGGAGTGGATAGTCTGGAGCGCGGACCCCAATCGCCTGCCCACCACCACAGGTAATTGATGGCACCAGCGGTCGTCGCGGCAATATAAATGTCACGCGACCCGGCCAAAATTGCGAAATAATCTTTTCATGTACAGCCGTCATGTAGACGAGCTCTCGAGCCCACGAAATATCCCGAACAAGCATCGGCAGTGCACGCACATAACTACGATGCTTGGCATCAAATACACGTGCGACGGCGACGGGATCGAGTGCATTACACACCAATGCGTACATTGAATCAGAAGGCACAACCGAGTTCCCACCGCGTCGCAACGACGTTACAACACGATCGAGTGAAGATCCGTAATCGTCTGCCAGATCTATCTTGAGCATGTGCATGGGGTATACATAGCAAGAAGGAGCCCTGGGGCTCCTTCTTGTCTCAGCGGGTTACTTTCCCTCTGCCTTTTTGTGTTTTGGTTTCCAACTCTCCATCTTTGGTCGATCCCATACTTTGTAATTGACCATGAGATTGTTGACGGTTGGACTGATCTGGGCGCCATTTTTCATGTACGCCTCTACTTTTTCACGATCAACATTGAACGCTTTTGCATGAGGATCATAGGTACCCAAAAGCTCAAGGTATTTACCTTGTGGCTTCTTAGTGTGCTCCATGACCGAAATACGGTAGTGGGCCTGCTTTTTCTTTCCGATGCGCTGTAGTCGAATCTTCAACATAGTGCATTATCTTACACCATATCCCCATAGAACGCAAGCCTTTGCGGCCCGACCACACTCGTGCTACGATTTTTATGCTCTTTGCAAGGAGGAATGTTGCTATGCGAATAGAAGCCTTCGCCGACGCACATCGTTTGTACATTTCTATCGTTCGCCACCCAAACGATATGGGGTGGTCCGCTAAGCTGTCCATTGGAAGTGGCGAGGGACACTATGCATCACTGGTCTGGATCCGTGAAAAACACGCGGCTCCCTTCTGTATTGGTGCGACGGCGATTGATGCCCTCAATGGCCTCCTCGCACTCATTGCTGGCACGACGCTTGTCATCGGAGACCATCACCACCGAGAAGTGAGTGTCCCCACTGATCTAACCCTGTAGACTCACGCCTCCGAAAGGAGGCGATTTTTATCGCCCCGCCCAACTCTTATTCTTGAGCGCATCTTCAGCAGCTCCTTGCTGCGCGTCTTGCTTTGACTCTCCCTGACCCTCCCCCGCAAGCTCGCGCCCGAGGTAGACTCCGATCTTAAATTGACGCGCATGATCAGGTCCCCACTCCTCCATGACGCGATAGGTCGGAGTTACGCTCAGACGATCTTGTGCCTCTTCCTGGAGGAGCGATTTAGGGTCTCGGTATAATTTCTTGGAAATAATTTCGGGAAGGTGTGATAGTACAAATGAACCGATAAACACCTTGCAAGGCTCGTATCCGCCATCCAAATAAATGGCCCCGATGAGTGCTTCGATCGCATTGGCCAAAATATACTGACGAGCTCGCCCGGTATCACGTGCTTCCCCTCGCGACAACAACATATGCGCGTTGAGATCAAATTCATTGGTAATACCCGAGAGCATATTGGCGTTCACCAGTGCGGCGCGCCAGTTGGTCATTTCACCCTCCTGTGTCGAAGGATAGTGCTCGTAGAGATATTCGGTCACCACTAACTCAAGCACCGCATCACCCAAAAACTCGAGGCGTTCATTGTGCCCCGTCGGCCAATCAGGATGTTCGTTAAGGTACGAACGATGTGTCAACGCTTGCGCAAGTAGTTGCGCATCCTTGAATACATAACCGATGCGCTCTTGGAGCTGCATCAACGATTTACTCGACATACTCACGAGCGAGCCACACAGCGAGCAGGGCGGCTAACCACCATGCTTGATCTACGGCCCGTTGTTATAGATTACTCAACCGACTCTTCGCCGACCTTCTCCTCTTCCGCATCCGACTTGCGTGCAGGCGCGTCATCCTTACCTGGTTCGCCCATTTCTTTATAGATGGTACCAAGCACCCCATTGATGAAACGGCCACTCGACTCACCACCAAATGATTTCGCCAACTCAATCGCCTCATTGATGGCTACTTTTGGTGGAACAGCTTCGCGATCACTCCACATGAGCTCGTAGAGCCCCAGACGGAGCACGTTGCGGTCTACCATCGCAATCTGATCGATGGGCCACTGCGGCGCAGCGCGTTCGATGATACGATCAATCTCGTCGATATGATCGAGCGTCCCCTTTACCAGCATCACAATGAACTCTGGTTCCTCGATGCCGTCACCAAACTCCTTGATCGTATGCTCAAGAATACCGGGTAAGAGCTCACTATTGCGCTCTTTAAAATCCCACTCGTAGAGGGCTTGCATCGCGACTGAGCGAGCGAGGTGACGTGATGCCATTGTAAAGTGAGAGAGATAAACGAACCTATCCTATCCTACTTGGAAGCCTGCTCTTTCTTCTTCTGTGCCTTCTTGAGCTTGCGGGCAGTTACATTGACGACTTCGCGTCCTTTGTAGAAACCGCAATACTTACACACCGTATGTGATTGTATCATTTTCTTGCACTGCGCGCATGCCTGCAATGTCTGCTTCTTGAGAGCCAAGTGGCTGCGGCGACGCAGCTGCTTGCCCTTTGCCATATGATGTCGTGGAACGCCCATGTCGGTAGATAGTTAGATAGTTACTGGTTGTGAAATACATAGTACCACAGACAGCGTAACGAGGCAATGGCTTGCTCATTAGTCATTTTTTGGACACAATTCGGAACAGGCACACTTCTATGTCATTCGTTCACCTCCACACACACTCTCACTACTCGCTTCTGGATGGACTTTCCAAGATCGATGCCCTTGTCGCACGCGCCAAAGAACACGGCATGACCTCAATGGCGCTCACCGATCACGGTGTCCTCTACGGTGCAATTGAGTTTTACAAGAAGGCTACCAAGGCTGGCATCAAGCCAATCATCGGATGTGAGATGTACATTACCGATGGCTCTCGTCACGACAAGCGACCGGGTATCGACAACGACAAACGCGCCCACCTCATCTTGCTTGCCACCAACGACGTCGGCTATCGCAACCTCGTCAAACTCGTCACCATCGCCCACCTTGAAGGGTTCTACTACAAGCCACGCATCGACAAAGAAGCACTCAGACTCCATCACGAGGGCCTCATCGCACTATCGTCATGCCTCGGAGGTGAGGTATCCCAGGCACTCATGAAAGGAGCCGATGAAACAGCGCGCACTATCGCGCGTGAATATGTCGATATCATGGGCGCAGGCAACTACTTTATCGAGCTACAGATGCACGCCAACATGCCCGAGCAAAACAGCACCACACCCAAGCTCATCTCATTGGCACGTGAGCTCGGTATTGGCATGGTCGCCACACAAGACTCCCACTACTGCACCAAAGAAGACGCTCAAGCGCACGACATCTTGCTTGCCGTACAGACGGGCAATACCATCCATGACGAAAAGCGCTTCTCGATGAACCAGGATGATTTTTCGTTTTGTTCAGAGGCGGACATGCGCGAGAAATTCGCATCGCTCCCCGACGATATCGTTGCAGAGGCACTCGACAACACGGCGTCCATTGCCGATCGATGCAATCTCACCATTGAACTTGGGGTGATGCATCTGCCACACTTTCCGCTTCCTGAAGGACACACCGATCCATCGGAATTTCTCACGGTCCTCGCTCACCAAGGTCTTACGAAACGATTCGGTGACGCTCCCGCGACCCACATCATTGAGCGCCTCGAGTATGAGCTTGGCATTATCAAACAATCCGGTTTTGCTGGATACTTTCTCATCGTGCAAGATTTTGTAAACTGGGCAAAAAATAAAGGCATCTTCGTAGGGCCGGGACGCGGATCAGCAGCTGGATCACTGGTGTCCTATCTACTCAACATCACCAACGTCGACCCCATCACCTACAATCTCCTCTTTGAGCGATTCCTCAATCCTGCACGTATTAGTCAACCGGATATTGATTTGGATTTCGCCGATGCACGTCGAGGTGAAGTGCTCGCATACGTGGGAGAAAAGTACGGGCACGATCACGTGGCCCAAATTATCACCTTCGGAACCATGGCAGCTCGAGGCAGTATCCGCGATGCCGGACGCGCACTTGGATACGCCTATGATTTTTGTGACCGCGTTGCCAAGGTCATTCCCGGAGGTCCCGTGCCAGACTATCCTGGCAAACGCACCGGCAAAACATACCTAGCGCACTGCATCGAGACGGTCGAAGAAGTGAAGAATCTCTATCAATCCGACGAACAAGCAAAAGCCCTCATCGACGCGGCCTGCAAGCTCGAAGGCGTCGTGCGCCATGCGTCTACCCATGCCTGTGCCGTCGTGATCACGCCAAAACCGCTCACCGAATACGTGCCCCTCCAACAAGGCACCCATGAGAACGATATTATCTCCCAGTATGAGATGCACGCCGTCGAAGATCTCGGACTACTCAAGATGGACTTCCTGGGACTTGCCAACCTAACCATCATCGAAGATACACTTCGCATGGTGCAAGAAAATCACGGCGTCACCATCGACATCGACAACCTTTCACTCACGGACGAGAAGTCATTTAAGTTACTCCGTCTTGCAAAAACCACAGGGGTGTTCCAGCTCGAGTCGTCAGGCATGAAACGCTACCTCAAAGAGCTCAAACCAACCGACATTGAAGACATCATCGCCATGGTCGCGCTCTATCGTCCCGGTCCTATGGATCTTATTCCTGACTACGTCGAGCGCAAACACGGTCGCCAGCGCGTTGAATACCTCCACCCCTCACTGGAGCCCATTCTCAAGAACACCTATGGCGTCATGGTGTACCAAGAGCAGCTTATGGCTGCCGTTCGTGCACTTGCAGGATTTTCACTCGCCGAAGCAGACGTGATGAGAAAAGCGGTAGGAAAGAAAATCAAAGCGCTCCTCGATGAACAGGAGGGCAAGTTCAAAGACGGCTGCGCAGCAACCGGAACGCCCAAGGCAGTCGCCGATCGCTTCTGGGAGCTGGTCGAACCGTTTAACCGATACGCTTTCAATCGAAGTCACGCTGCGTGCTATGCAATGGTGGCGTACCAGACTGCATACCTAAAAGCGAACTACCCATCCGAATTCATGGCGGCATTCATGAACTCTGAAACCGGCGACATCGAGCGCATTGCGTTTCTTGTCGACGAAGCTCGCTCTATGGGCATCCAAGTACTTCCACCCGACATCAACGAAAGCGCCCAACGGTTCCGCGTTGTTCCGAATGCAGAGAAGCCGACACTTCGCTTTGGGCTCACCGCCGTCAAAAATCTCGGAGTCAACATCGTGGAAGCAATCATCGCCGAACGAAATGCAAACGGCCCCTACACCGACATTGAAAGCCTCGTCACCCGCATTCAACACAAGGATCTCTCTAAGAAATCACTGGAAACACTCGCCAAGTGTGGCGCTCTCGACAAGCTCGGAGAACGCAACACCCTCCTGGCCAACATCGAAACGCTCTTATTGCATGCAAAAGACAAAATGAAACGCGTAAGCATGGGGCAGGTCTCACTGTTTGGCGATGCACTCGATAGTGAGCTGCCTCCAGTGAAGCTTTTGCCTGCCACACCAGCATCCAAGGCCGATACACTCCGATGGGAAAAAGAGCTCATTGGCTTGTACGTAAGCGATCACCCATTGAGTGAATATACGGCTCGACTGAAACTCGAAAAGCCCACGTCTATTCGCGAGCTACGACCAATCCCGGGACAGGTTGTGCGCATCGCAGGACTCGTGGTATCAAATCACAAAATTATTACCAAAACCGGAAAACCCATGCTCTTCTCGACGGTCGAAGACCTCACCAGCAAACTCGAAGTCGTTGTATTTCCATCCGTACTCGAAAAAACACAGCACGCGTGGGCACCAAATACCGTCTTAATCCTAACGGGCAAAATAGATAATAGAGATGGCAATATGAAGCTCCTCTGCGACACCGCAAAGCCGATTGCAGTCGTCGCATAAAAAATCGGGCACTTTCGTGCCCGATACGAGAATCTACTTCCCCGCCGCCTCCAGCTTCATCTCAGCTACAACCTCCCGTGCTATGTCGACACGTACCCTCACCTCTTCCTCGGTGAATCGCGACTTCTCATTCGCAAGTCGCCCCAAGGCATGCTTGAGAGCTTCGTCGAGTCGTCCGGGCAGTTGCGCCGGAAGAACAAAATGCAAAATAGTGGCTCCGAGAAGACTTCTTCTTAGCTGCAACTTCAACGCCGCACGCAATGCCATATCCATGTCATTTCTCCTGAAATGATACTATACCATAATATTTGAATTATACAAGCCAGATTGCGATGGAGCGTCATGTTTGCTAGGATACACACACTATGGATGCATCCCTTCTCGAACATCAGCGACACACCCTTGCTCATCTGTTAGCAGCGGCTGCGCTCAAATTCGACCCGTCTGCAAAGCGCACAATTGGCCCAGCGATCGATACGGGATTCTATTACGATTTTGAGTTTTCGAAACCTCTTTCAGACGAGGATCTGAAAAGCATTGAATCGGAAATGAAGAAAATCCTCCCTTCATGGACGTCTTTTTCACATACAGAAGTTTCAGCGGATGAAGCGCGCACTCTCTTCAAAGACAACCCTTACAAGCTTGAGCTCGTCGATGAGATTGTAGCTAAAGGCGAGAATATTACCCTCTACACATCGGGTGACTTCACTGATCTCTGTCGCGGAGGACATATCGAAAATCCGTCGCTCATCGATCTCGATTCGTTCACGCTCGATAAGCTTGCTGGAGCGTATTGGCGCGGGGATGAGAAAAACGCACAACTCACACGCATCTACGGACTGGCATTCGCGACAGCTGATGAGCTAGCATCGTTCATTGAGCGGCGCGAGGAAGCCAAGAAGCGCGATCATCGTATACTCGGCAAACAGCTCGGCCTTTTTATGATTTCCGATGATGTTGGTCCGGGGCTCCCACTCTTTTTCCCCAAAGGTGCCATTCTGCGCCGCACCGTAGAAGACTTCATCTCCACACTTCAAGAGCGTCGCGGGTACCAGCCAATTTGGATTCCTCATATCACGAAGGGTAAATTGTATGAAATCTCGGGCCACCTCGACAAATATGACGCGATGTATCCGCCCATGCACCTGACCGATGAGGCACAGTACTACCTCAAGCCCATGAATTGCCCTCACTTTATGATGCTCTATCGCGAAGTGCCACATTCATATCGTGAGCTACCCGCTCGGTACGTCTGCACGACCACCAACTATCGCTACGAAAAATCTGGTGAGCTCGCTGGTCTTACACGCGTACGCGCGCTCACGCAAGATGATTGCCATGTATTTATGCGTCCCGACCAAGTCGAAAGCGAAATCGGACGTATGCTCGACATGATTGATGAGGTATACAAAGCGTTTAGCTTCCACGACTTCTATGTTCGCATCTCGACACGAGATCCCAAAAATGCAGAAAAATACATCGGCAGTGCGACGGTATGGGAGCAATCCGAAGCTGCGCTCGCCAAACTCATCGCTGAACGTGGCTGGAATCATGAAGTCGGCGTAGGCGAGGCGGCATTCTATGGCCCCAAACTCGATTTCATCTTCAACGATGTCCTTGGTCGCCCATGGCAACTGTCCACCATTCAGCTCGATATGAATCTGCCCGAACGCTTCGAGCTCGAATACACGGGCGACGATGGTGCCAAGCACCGGCCCGTGGTCGTCCATCGTGCCATTCTTGGCTCTACAGAGCGCTTCTTAGGCATCCTCATCGAACACTACGGTGGCGCGTTTCCATTATGGCTTGCGCCAGTCCAAGTCTCCGTGCTTCCTATCAGTGACCGACATCTCGAGCACGCCGAAGAGATCGCCTCGGAATTGCGCTCTCGCGGCTTCCGCGTCGAAGTAAACACCGATAACGACACCATCGGCAAAAAGATTCGCGCATCTGAAACGATGAAAATCCCCTACGCAATTATTCTTGGCGACAAGGATATTGCGGCCGAAGCAATTTCGGTTCGCAAGCGCGGAGGAGAAGATCTCGGCCAGCTCAAACTCGAAGCATTCATTGAAGTGCTTGCAACAGAGCAACGTTCGAAAAAATAAAATCGCTACCCCGAAAGGTAGCGATGGCCCACGAAGGGCTACTGTGCGAACTGCTGGAGCGCTGCAGTCCAACCGAGACCAACGGCGTAGGTCTTGATCGCGTTAAACAACAGGAGCGTTGCAAACGCTCCACGCTGTCGCGTCTGCCGACACAAGAGGATCCCCGGTATCCATCCGAGCGGGCAGAGACCGAGTCCCATCATCAGTGGATACATCATGCCCTTGGGGCTTGCCTGCATGACTCGCAGCGCATTCTCCAGCAGGAAGCGTGACGCGGGATTGCGAGCGGCCATTTGATGTTGCATCCGCTCGTAGAACCAGTCCCACATTGCATTGATGAGGCCAATCGCGGCATCGAGCTGTGCTCGTACTCGTGCGAGAAACCCCTCACCTCGGAATTCGACGACAGTTGCCTGCACTGCAGGAATGAACGGAGCCTGACGCCCAAGCCACCCCGCAAACCAGTACCAGTACGTGACCTCAATGGATGCGGCGATGCCCGTTGCAACGAAGAGAGTCAATCCCGACATCCCCATCGACACAAAAACTGGTATCAGGATAAACTCCACGTTCACCACTGACGCCACCAGCGACACGGCCATCGGCCACGACACCCACCAGCGCTTCATGCGACCTCCTTGTATTGTAGTGAACTCTAAGGTATATTATACCACGATAATTCATGAAAAGCAACCTCCCTCGCGTGATCGTCATTGCTGGCCCAACCGCATCAGGTAAATCTGATATTGCCATTTCACTTGCGCAAAAACTCAATGGAGAAATCATTTCTGCTGATTCTCGGCAGGTCTATCGCGGGATGGACATAGGCACCGGAAAAGTCACCAAACGCGAACAGCGCCTCGCTCGTCACTGGCTACTCGATATTGCATCACCAAAGCGCAGCTACAACGTGTCGCATTTCCAAAGAGATGCGAAAAAGGCAATCACGGATATACTCCGTCGTGGCAAACTCCCCATCATCTGTGGGGGGACCGGTTTTTGGATTGATACTCTGGTCTATAACCAATCCCTGCCGAACGTTAAGCCAGATCGTGCACTTCGCGCTACGCTATCACGACTCTCTCCTGATGAACTCTTTACTCGACTCAAGAAACTCGACCTGCGTCGAGCACAAACCATTGATCGACACAATCCAGTCCGTCTTATCCGCGCACTGGAAATCGTTCTCACAAGCGGTAAGCCCGTACAAAAGCTCGCGCGCAAACATCAGAGCCCCTACGACACCCTCTATCTTTGCGTGTCGCGTCCTACAGATCAGTTGTACGCGCGCATCACAAAACGTCTCGACGCTCGTCTGCGCTCCGGAATGATTGCGGAAGTGAAGCGCCTTCATGCCTGCGGCGTGAGCTGGCAGCGCCTCGAGGCATTCGGCCTCGAATACCGCTGGGTTGCGCAGCATCTGCAAGGCAAGCTCTCGCGCACCGCTATGCGCGACAGACTCCTGCGCGACATCATCGCCTACTCAAAACGCCAGCTCACCTGGTGGAAGCGCAATAAAGACATATATTATATCAACGATAGTATTGACCTCGATCGTTTCGCTGACCATTTCCAGTAAAGAAAAAGCCGCCTATGACAGCGGCTGAAACAACTTCACGATCTCACGAAGGACTCGCTTACGCTCAACCTCACTCGGACCTGCGATGCGAACCGTCCACATGACGGAATCAGCCTTCTGGAGAATATCGACGAGCATAGCTCGTTCTTCTGGCTCGAGCGGACAATCAATCGTCGAATCGAGCGTATCAATAACACTTTCGATTTGAGCCTCACGAGCATCGTCTTGCTCGAAATTGAGCAGAGCGCTCCAGATATGCGTCTCCGTCCAGCAGCAACCTGCAAGCCCAGCAGTATTATGCGCTTTGCACCTCATCTAGCATCTCCTGAGAAAATAATACTAACTTTTATTCAATTTGTCAATTTTTCACGCAACAACTGCTCTGCGAGTTGCGGATTTGCTTTACCTTTTGAAAGCGCCATAACCTTTCCAACGAGAGCCTTGAGTGCGGCTTCTTTGCCCGCCTTAAAATCGGCGACTATTTTTTCCGATTGTGCGATCGCATCTTCGACATACAGATTCATGGATACAGCATCGGATACTTGCGCCAAATCGCGCTCACGAATAATATCTTCAGGATCTTCGCCGGTCTCCCACATCGCCTGCAGCAACGTCTGCGCGCCCGCGCTTCCTACGATGCCGCTGGAAACGCGAACGACAAAGTCGGCGAATGCTGCTGGAGTGATTTTCGTGTCATGAGGAGTGGACGATGCAGCAAAGAGCTTTGGCTGTAATTGCGTGATGAGCCAATTTGCAGCTGTCTTTGCAAGTTTGCCATAATCCGTCGATTCGCCCGTGAGTGGATTATCTTCGTGCTTCAGTTCCGAAACGACCTCCTCGAAATAATCTCCGAGCTCCTTGAATACAACGAGAATCTCAACATCTGCTTGTGGCAGCCCATACTCCTTGGCAAAGCGCACACGTCGTGCTGCGGGCAATTCGGGAAGTGCGGCACGGATAGCATCAATCTCAAGCTCAGAAATCACAATAGGTGGCAAGTCGGGTTCGGGGAAATATCGATAGTCCGCGCTTCCCTCTTTGATGCGCTGACTGACCGTTTTTTGGTGAATATCATCCCAACCCCGTGTCTCCTGCACGAGTGCGCCACCAGACTCAAGCACATCGATTTGTCGCTTCACTTCATAGTCAGCAGACTTCGCCGCAGCTGAAATCGAGTTAATATTCTTCACCTCGACTTTCGTACCATATTCTTTTTGTCCTTTGGGGCGAACGGAGAGGTTTACCTCGACGCGCATCTGTCCCTTTTCCATATCGGCGTCAGACGCCTCAAGATATCGCAAAATGAGCTGCAACTCAGTTGCGAATCGACGGACATCTTCAGCTTCCGAAAGGTCAGGGTGCGTCACCAGCTCCATCAGTGGCACCCCTGCACGATTATAATCAACGAGGGAGTAATCCGCGCCTGGCACGTGCATCAACTTCCCTGCATCTTCTTCGAGATGGATACGTTCAATGCGAATCGTCTTTCCGTTGGCTTCGAGCTTCCCTTCTCTACAAAAGGGAAATTGAAATTGAGAGATTTGGTATCCCTTCGGGAGGTCAGGGTAAAAATAGTTCTTCCGTTCAAAAATGGAGTGCTTCTCGATGGTGCAACCAAGAGCCAAACCGACAGCAATAATCTTCTCAATGGCAGCACGATTGATCACCGGCAACGTACCCGGGTGCCCCATACAGATCGGACAGACATTAGTGTTCGGCGTCCTCTCAAGAGCATCATTCTTAGAATCACAAAACATCTTTGTTTTGGTGTTCAGCTCCGCATGTATTTCCAAGCCAATGGTAGTGAGATACTCTTGCATGTGGTGACAGTTTAGCACGATTTTAGAGTAAAAAAAGCCCCACACGTAGTGTGGGGCAGCGACGTCATGAGGCTCGCTGATGGGCTTGCACGATAGCATCCGTCATCAGGCCAGCGACGACATCAGGCGTCATATGGAGAGGCGACGTATCTATTCGCAGCCACGATTTTGCAAAAGCACCACCGAAGTACATTTCATAAGCGCGGTGTACGGATTCGTGAAATTCTCTCTTCTCATTATCAAGTCGATTCTCTGCACCTCGCATCGCCAGACGCTTCATGCCTACGTCCAGATTAACGGTGAGGAGAATCGTGAGATCAGGCACGAGCCCCTTCGTTGCCAGCCTAATTGCCTCAAGGGCGGCATCGCGAGGAATACTGCGACCTTCAACCTGATACGCGATACTCGATAGAATAAAGCGGTCGCACACAATCACACGTCCACCAGCAAGCGCTGGCTCAATAACATCCTCTACATGCTGTGCGCGATCAGCTTGAAAGAGCAAGAACTCTGATCTACTACAGGGCGTAGCCGATCCATCAAGCAGCAACTTTCGAATTGCAACCCCTACCTGAGTGCCGCCGGGCTCCCGTGTACGCAAGGGATTGCATCCGCGCAGCGCAAGCTCACGCGTCACCTGCTCAATGGCAGTCGTCTTCCCGGATGCCTCCGGACCCTCAACAGTGACGAAAAATCCTCTCGTTGTCATGCTAAACTCCTTAAGGAACGGCTACAAGCATACCAAGAAAAAGCCACCCTACAAGGGTGGCTTTTTCTATCAGATACGTCTTATTTGATTTCGATACCCATACTGCGAGCAGTCCCAGAAATAATTTCCATGGCTGCTTCGACATCATTTGCATTAAGATCCTGAATCTTCTGCTCCGCGATTGCCTTCAACTGAGCTCGGGAAACGGAGCCAACTTTCTTCTTATTGGGTTCTCCGCTTCCCTTTTCGAGACCGACTGCGACACGTAACAAATACGCTGCAGGTGGAGTCTTGAGTTGGAATTCAAAGGTGCGATCCTCGAAGATTGTGATTTCAACTGGAGTAACCTGACCGACCTTGTCCTTGGTTGCTTCGTTGAATTGCAAGACAAACTGCTGGAGGTTGATTCCGTGTGGTCCGAGCGCCGTACCGACTGGTGGAGCTGGAGTTGCTCTGGCACCTTCGACCTGGAGCTTAACGATTGTTTTTACTTTCTTTGCCATTTCGTGATAATCACCGTCGGTTGAAGCTATCCGACCGTGGTTTGGTTACAAATTATAATTTCTTCATCTGCAAGAAGTCCAGCTCGACAGGCGTTTCGCGACCAAAGATGGTCACCAACACCTTCACGCGGCCCTTCTCTGCGTCTACCTCGGATACCTTTCCATCGAAGTCCTTGAATGGCCCGTCCGAAATCTTCACGCGCTCACCGACTGCAACATCCACCTTGTACTTCGGCTCTTCCACACCCATACGAGCAAGGAGCCCGTCGATTTCTGCTTTGGCAAGCGGCGTTGGCGTCGTACCTGCGCCGATGAATCCGGTGACGCTCGGCGTGTTGCGGACAACGTACCATGAGTCATCGGATACAATCATCTCTACCAGTACATACCCAGGATAGATCTTATCCTCCACCACTTCACGTTTGCCGCCTTTGACGCGGATCTTTTTTTCTTTGGGAACGAGTACGGAAAAAATCTTATCCTCAAATCCAAGCGACTCGATACGCTGGAGCAAGTTACGAGCAACACTATCCTCATACCCTGAATAGGTATGGATTGCGTACCACTCTCGTTGTCCGGTGCTTGCTTGCTTTGCCATAGGTGCGATAGAAATTAACCCAGTACGAGACTCAAAATCTTGGCAAACAAGGTATCAAGTCCGCCAAGGTATACAGCAACAAATAAGCTCAAACCGATAACAACCGCGGTGTAGGCGGTGAGTTGCTGTCGAGATGGCCAGCTTACCTTGCTGAGCTCGACGCGCACTTCTCGTAAGAATGTAGCGATAGTTGTCATTGGCTCTAAAAAGCGCCCGCAGGCGTTATGCACAGATTACCAGAATGAGCACTGCATGTCAATTGGCCCGTGAAACGCTTAAATATCGATATTCTGCACCGATCGCGCATGGGTCTGAATGAACTTCTTGCGTGGCGCCACCTCAGCTCCCATGAGCACATCGAAGACACGATCGGCCTCTTGAGCATCTTCGATCCCCACCTTCAAAAGGATACGATTTGCTGGGTTCATAGTGGTGTCCCAGAGCTGCTCGGCATTCATTTCTCCAAGACCTTTGTAGCGCTGAATCGTGAGGCCGGAAATCTTAACAACACCGTCCTGCTCTGGCTCTTCGTCGCCCTCCCCTGGCTGTTTCATAGTATCGGACGCGCCATCGACGGCTTCAGCTTCAAAATCACCGAACGCCTTCTTTGACGCCTCTTTTTTTGCGGCCTTTTTATCTGCGACGCCCTGACCTGCAAGCTGTGCGTACTGCGCGACAACGGCATCCTTCTCTTCGTCGCTGTACACATACTGCACGTGTCCACTCTTGGCGATGCGATACAGTGGTGGCTGTGCGATGTAGATATAGCCCGCGTCAATGAGTTGCGGGAAGTGCCGATAGAAGAGCGTCAGCAAAAGCGTCCGGATGTGTGCGCCATCCACATCGGCATCCGTCATAATAACAATCTTGTGGTAGCGAAGCTTTGCAATATCAAATTCATCTGCGATTGCGGTGCCCAATGCAATGATAAGTGAACGAACGGATTCGGAGCCAAGCATCTTATCAATTCTGGCGCGCTCAACGTTCAAAATCTTTCCGCGGAGCGGCAAAATCGCTTGGAAATTTCGGTCACGTCCCTGCTTTGCGGTACCACCTGCCGAATCTCCCTCAACGATGAAGAGCTCAGTCTCCTCGGCAGAACGGCTCGAGCAATCCGCAAGCTTACCTGGCAACGAGAAGCCGTCCATCGCGCCCTTGCGAAGTACGGTATCGCGAGCAGCTTTGGCGGCAACACGTGCTTTTGCGGCAAGAATAACCGTGTCCAAAATCGCGCGCGCATCGGTCGGATTTCGATCAAGCCAATCAGCAAGCTCGGAATTCATTACCGTCTCCACCGCAGCTCGAGCCTCGGGAGTACCAAGCTTCGCCTTTGTTTGACCTTCGAACTGCGGCTCGCGTAGCTTGACCGCCAATATAGCGACCAATCCCTCGCGAACATCGTCACCGGTTAGATTGTCGTCCTTTTCTTTCAAAAAGCCATTCTTGCGAGCGTAGTCGTTGAGCGAACGAGTAATCGATGTCTTAAATCCCGTAATGTGCGTGCCCCCCTCGACGGTGTGGATGTTGTTGGCAAAGCTGATTTCTTTGGTTGATAGATCATCGACATACTGGAATGCAACCTCGACATCGATATCTTGCTGCTCCTTGTGCACATAGAAAATCGCCTTATGCTTCGGCTCTATACCGTGATTAAGGAAACTCACATATGAAACCAATCCGCCCTCAAAGTGGAACGTGTGGCTAGGATACTGTGGCTCTTTTGCGCCGGGTGGCTTCACGCCTTCACGCGCATCGATAACATCAATGGTGATACCGGCGGTCAGATACGCCTGCTGACGAAGATGCGCAAGGATGGTGTCCCACTTGTAACCGCGTTCTTTGAAAATTTCTGGGTCGGGCTTGAACGTAATGATGGTGCCATGCTTTTTTGAATCGCCAATACGCTTCACCGGTTTTTTGACTTTGCCTTGCGCATACTCCTGCACAAAAACACCACCGTCGCGATGGACTTCTGCCTTCACATATTCGGAAAGTGCATTCACAACGGAAGCACCGACTCCGTGCAAACCTCCAGACACCTTGTACGCATCTCCGCCGAATTTGCCACCTGCGTGCAAGGTGGTCATGATTGTTTCAAGCGCAGACACTCCTGATTGCTTGTGCTTCTCAACGGGTATACCGCGACCATTATCCTCTACAGACACCATCTCATCGGGAAGAAGAGTGACCTTGATGTGATCTGCGTGTCCGCCCATCGCTTCATCAAGCGAGTTATCAAAAATCTCCCATATCAAGTGGTGGAGACCATCGATTCCGGTGCCACCGATATACATACCAGGACGCTTTCGAACGGGTTCGAGGCCCTCTAAAACAAAAATATCCGCCGCGGTATATGAGTTATTTTTGGGTTCCTTCGTAGTTGCCATACTGTAGTACGATTCTAGCAGTTTAGGATAATAAATCAACACACCATATAACTCGCAAAAGCCTCAAAAAACTGGGAATATCGCATCTTGTTGTCACTCTCACCCTAATGCCTTGTACGCATCGCGTACGTGACGCACACCCTCAAGAATCTGTGGCGAAATACGCTTGAATCTCGGATCAAACAGTGCGAACGTTAGCACCCCAACAGCATCAGGGACCCTACCCGCTCTAACAAACTCTTCCGCTTCACGCATCTTAGCAGCTAACTTTGCAGGCATTTTTTCGGAAGGATTCTTTTGTCCCAAGGAGCGCTCGAGAGATTCCAGTGCACTCTTGAGAATACCCAGCACCTCAACAGAATCCCCACGATTTAGAGCCATTGTATATTCATTGGAAAGTTATTCCATAGCGTCTCGGCTGGGTTTGAGTCCGGAGAATCCGGCATCAATCCAAATTCGAGCACAACGAACAATGTTTCTAGCTTTGTCGGGAGTCTCTATGCCAACTTCAAAGAGATCCGCGTCGGATTTCCAATCATCCAGCAAATCTTGCACGTGCACAGCGTGGGGAATTGACTCGCTATGGTAATCCCTGATGCCTTCGGCTTTCAAGGCACGTGCCGCTTCGAGTACGCGCTCGTAGCTGATCGGTTTTCGCTCAAGGCGGGGTTCGAGATTCTGAGGAATACTCTCGCTCATCGTATTTTTGCTCCAAGTTGCGCCTGAAGAGCCTGCTGGATCTCCAACAGTGCCTTTTCCACTTCGATATCCGTCAGCGTACGCTCATCGGAGCGAAATACGATATGGAACGCGACACTCTTCACCAGCGACCTCTCGGCGGCATCTTCGTTTTGCTTTTCTTTTCCCGTGGGAACGAAGATATCAAATACGTCCACATCCTGCACGAGCTGCTGGGTATCAGATTCCTGCACGACCTGAAGAATAGTGTCGATCTGAGTGGCTTGAGGAACCAAGATTGCCACGTCACGAATGACATCGGGGTATTTCGGTAATGGCTCAAATTCGCGCTCGCGCTGTGCAGACTCTATAAGAGACCGTAAATCAAGCTCGGCAACCGCGGCAGATCCCTTGAGCTTCAAGGCGGACGCAACACGACCATGCACTGAACCAATAAAACCGATAACTCGATCATTGCCATCTCGTATCACAGCACGTCGACCTGGCAGCGTCGCGTTAATGGCACCCGCATCCCACGCCATTGGCTCCGCATCATCAAAATAGACATCAGCCAATCCCAATCGCTCAGCGATGAGACTCACCGCGCCCTTAAGATCAAAGAACATCTCGCGCGATGTATCTCGATGAGCCGCAACGAGGCTGATTCTGCTTTGTTCCTTGCCCTCTCCAACGCTCCTAAATACATGGCCGGTCTCAAATAACTGCACCGCGTCATGAAAACGAAGATTATCTCGCGCATTGATCAAAAGTCGCGGAACGAGAGATGTGCGCAACCATCGATATTCGGGCGATTGAGGCTGTGCCAATTCATAGGCATGTGTAGCCTTGAGCACTTCCATCATTTCATCTGAAAGAAACACGTAGTTGTACACCTCACTATACCCAGCGCCGACCAATAGTCGCCCAATCGCGCTTCGCTCCCGCAGATACGTATACTCATCCCAAACCACAGCGGTCTCCTCTTTCACCCATGAGTGCTCACTATAGATAGGAAGCGCCGGAGCAATCGACGTGATAGCATCAAAGCCATACACCCTGCCGATTTCTTCGGCGAGATCCTCTTGCCCAATTACATCCGATCGTCTCGTGGGTATTTCGACAATGCACTTCTCACTCTGCTCACGCTGCACCTGAAAACCTAGCGACTCCAAAATTCCCTGCATCTGCGAAGACTGCAATTCAATGCCAAGAAGATCGCGGACGTACTGCTCGTCCAGGAGCACCGATCGACTCGTCACCGGATGAGGGTACACATCCACAATGGAAGAATGCGCGCTTCCCTGCGCCACCTTGGCAATCAATTCTGCGGCGCGCTGAAGTGCGGGTGCGGTGAGATTCGGATCGACTCCATATGAGAAACGAATCGAAGCATCCGTTCGGAGATTGAGCTTGCGAGATGTTGCCCGGATAGATTCGGGCAGAAAATTCGCCGCCTCCAAAAGGATATCCGTTGTGTTCTCGCTAATGCCCGTCCCCACTCCTCCCTTGATACCCGCAAGCGCGATGGGCATGTCACCGTCGGCAATCACCAACATCGTCTCGTCGAGAGCATATGTAGTCCTGGCTTCATCAAGCGCCACAAGCTGCTCACCAGCGCGAGCAAGTCGAACGTCAATCTGCTTCACACTCGATGCGTCGAATGCATGCATGGGTTGACCTAATTCCAGCATCACATAATTGGTCACGTCGACCACATTGTTGATGCTCTGCAATCCGCATAACGCCAATCGCTCCACGAGCCACGTTGGTGATGGTCCAATGCGAACATTCCGAATCAATAAACCGCTATAACGCACACAAGATGCATCGTGAATCGTCACCTTCTTGACAGGCTCATCGCTGACACGCCACTCATAAGAGGGTGCCGTGAATCGCTGCGACGTTAGCGCCGCTAACTCACGGGCAACACCGAGGTGTGACAACGCGTCGGGTCGATTTGGCAAAATATCAATATCGAGTACGCCCGGCACATCAGAAAGCACTACCTCAAACGCTTTCGACGTCAATAATGCAGACGCATCTTCAATCGATAATGACGAGGCCGAAAGTTCCTGTATCCATGCAAACGAAAATTTCATAGCTAAAATTGCTTAAGAAAACGAAGGTCGCCACCGTTGAAAAGTCGAATATCATCTATCTTATATTTCAGCATCGCCATGCGCTCGAGTGCCATACCGAATGCGAAGCCCTGCATCTCGCCACGAACATAGCCAACATTTTCGAACACCTGCTGGTGCACCATGCCGGCGCCAGCGACTTCGAGCCACCGCCCCGCGAGCTTCCCAGAGCTACCCCTGATGTACACCTCAACACCCGGCTCGACGAATGGGAAATAGCTCGCGTTAAATCGAACCTGAATGTGCTTGTCATTGAAGAACCGCTGATAGAAATGCTCCATGACTCCCTTTAAATTCGCCATCGACGGCGCTTGCTCGCCTTTTCGAGCCACCATCAAGCCCTCAATTTGATGAAATTGAAACTCATGCGTCGCATCAGTAGACTCATTACGATAGACACGCCCAGGGACCACGATACGAAATGGTGGTTGATGTGCCTGCATAAACCGAATCTGCATCGGACTCGTATGGGCACGCATAAGATGCTGCATACCCTTGAGCCAGAATGTATCCTGCATCGTTCGTGAAGGATGATCAGGAGGTGAGTTGAGTGCGTCAAAATTCGCCCACTCGGTTTCGACCTCTGGACCCTCTAGGATGCGAAATCCCATTGAGGCAAAAATGGCGTTGATATCATCTTGTGTTTGCGTCAACGGGTGTATATGCCCAACCGACACTACGCCACGAGAGGGCGCGGTAACGTCAATCTTCTCCAGCGCCTCGTAAGCCGCATTCTCGAGTCGCTCTCTTGCATCTCCAAAGGCAGACTCAAGTTGTTGACGCAACTCATTGGCTACTTGGCCGAGACGACGCCGATCATCTTCAGTTTTGTCCTTGAGCGTTCTCAAAAATAAAGACAATTCAGAACTCCTCCCTAAATGTCTCACCCTCGCTAATTCAAGCTCCGCAAGACTGCGGAGATTCTCTAAATCCTTTTGAGCAACTTCCTTGAGATGGTCGAGTGTGCTAGTCATGATGTTGAGTGAATCTTCGTAGATGCCACCAGGCACCCAGCGATCCTACCAGTGTAGCCAAAAGAGCGCCACCCAGCAATCTCGGCGAGCCCAACAGCGATTGGCGCGTGAGAATCAATAACACGGTCGTAAGAGCGGGTATGAGCGACACCCACACTGCCTGCGACATGCTCTGCCTCAACACCAAAAGTGTCGTAGCCATCAAACTCCAAACCGCTATAGCGCAGGAAACGATAAGAAAGCTCACTACGAGAGCGGTCGCACCATCAGGAGTTGAAAGCGTGACAATCACTCCTACTGCGCTCACCGAAAAGACCAAACTAAAGAATGTTACGATGGATGGCCTTACTTTCATAGCGTAAGTATACCAGAATCGCGACAGCACTTCCCTTTTAGTCGGAAATGAGCTATAGTTTGTCCTGCAATTGCGATGGTACGTCGTACCATGCTTGCGGTGGTAGCTCAGCTGGTTAGAGCGCTTCCCTGTCACGGAAGAGGTCGCGAGTTCGAATCTCGTCCACCGCGCATATGAATACAACACCCACTTCGGGTGTTGTATTCATACTGTGTTCGTAATGACGAGACTCGAACGCCGGACAGATGCAACACCCGCTGGCGTTGCCAGGAGGCGGTGACTAGCCCGAACCGAGCGGCGGCAGGGCGAGAGGCGAAGCCGAATCGCTCATGCCGCGCAAGAAAAAAGCCACCGTCGAGGTGGCGTTGGCCTACTGTTCTAATTTCACATTCCACCAAATGCGATCGATGGCACGAGTGCCATCGTAAGTCTCGTCGTGCTCTTCGGGCACCAAGGTCGTATTGGATCCATTGGAAATGGCGCGACCGTGTCCAAGAGCAAATCCGATATGAGCATGCTGCGCGCCACTAGCCCCCTGTCGAGCTTCCCACACCAACACCGCACCTTCACGCGGTTCTGATATCTGCTTCCACCCGGAAGCAGCAAGATCCCGCTCAAGCCCCGCAACACCGGTATGCATGTCGCCAATGAGCTTGTTAAGATACAAGATTCCGGACGCAAAGAATCCACAGGACAAAGCGCCGTCACGCAAAATATCCTTCTTTTCCCCGTCTACGGTAGCAATGACATTTCGGAACAGGTGCGTCTCACCGCGCACGCTATTGCGTACCATTGTCATGTACGACTCAAACGTGTTGATAATTACCGTTGCCATGAAGTGAGTGTACACTGATTTCGGCAAAAGAAAAACGGCTTCGAGAAGCCGTTATGAGTGCATACTGCAAATGATAGTCGTCTCCTGAGTAGACTCGCTCGCGCTGCCCATACCATCACCTTCGAATTCCTCGACGCCGCGCAAGCGCGTGCCAGGCATTCGATTGTAGAGCATTCGCAAGACTATCTTCTCTTGTGGGGTATAATCGCCATTACTCCCCATAATCGTAGCCGACATCGTGCCGGAAACACCATCAGGCGTATGCCCTAATCCTAGTGTGTGACCAATTTCATGCGTCAGCACCGTCTCAAACCAACCCTTGAAATCAACGTATTCCGGCGACGGGAAAACAATCGCCGCTGACTGAATTACACCCTCAGACGTATGCAATACATGCGCCACTGCAACCGTACGCTCGAGCGTTCCATTGCCCTTTTGAAATGCATCATCGTGAGAATCAAAGTAGAGACGTACCGATACATCCGATGAGTAGTCATCCGCAACATAATGGACTGATTGCTGTGCGTTATTGATGACAGCGAGAACCTTACGCACACGCTCGCCCACTTCGGTACTTTTCATCTCTGACGGCAAGATGAGGCTCACTCGTCGCACATACAAGCCGAAGCGGATGGTCATTCCTTTATGATGCGCTAGAGATGCAGTCATCGAGAGCGGAAGGTGCTCATCATGCGGCCACAAAATCACCTGACCACCGCGCACCGTTTCTAAACTGAGAAAACCAGGCGCCTCTATACGGACACCCCGTGGTGTCGCACGCACGACTGACGGGACCACCGGCAGACCCGTGCGCCCCGAAACAGCAGATGCGACGTTTGGACTCCCAGACACCCCCTGAAGGAACGTATCGTCACGAATCCCTCGTCCACACGCGCTCAACAACAACAGAAAAACCCACGCCACACGATGTGCCATGATATGCCTCGTTGATAATGAACGGCGCAACTATGCGCCACAAAACCAGAAACGTCAAATAGCGTATCGATCTCGTAAATATTCGCGAAGAGACGGCAGCGCAACTCGTGATTGTTCTTTTGTATCACGGTCTCGAACGGTGACCGTCGAATCTTCGAGGGTCTGAAAATCGATGGTGATACACGCAGGGGTACCAATTTCATCTTGTGAGAGGTACCGCTTGCCGATATTACCCCTATCATCCCAAGCGGCAGGCATATCTTTTTTCAAGGCACCAAAAACGTCGCGAGCCTTACCCACTAAGTCGGGCTTGTTCTTCAGCAGCGGAAAAACTGCAACCTTGTATGGAGCCAATGATGGCTTCAACTTCAGAACAACGCGCATATCACTCCCCTCTCCCTCTTCTGAGTACGCCTCCAAGAGTGTCATAAGTAAGAGCCGAGTAAGACCAAAGGTTGGCTCGATTACATGGGGAATAAATTTTTCCTGCGTTTCTGGGTCAGTATAGCGCAGATCTTTCCCGCTCTGTTCCATGTGGTTTTTTAAATCGTAATCCGTTCGATATGCAAGACCAAACATTTCCTTCCAGCCGAATGGTGTTTGGTATTCAATATCTGCAGTACGCTTTGAATAGTGAGAAAGCTCGTCTTTTTCATGCTCACGAACACGTATATGGGAAAGGTCAAAACCTAATTCAGTGAGCCATGCGCGTTGCTCATCAAGCCAGTACACAAATGATTTTTCCCAGTCAGACTCTCGAACGAAGTACTCGAATTCCATAAGATCAAACTCAAGTGTCCGGAATATGAAATTACCAGGAGTAATTTCATTGCGAAATGCCTTCCCAACGGATGCAATACCAAATGGAAGGCGCACTCGAGATGTGTCGAGGACATTTTTGAAATTCACAAACATGGATTGAGCGATTTCACCGCGAAGATACGCTCGACTCTTGTCTCCTTCAACGGTCCCGATAGAAGTCTGAAAAAGGAGGTTAAATTGCTTCGCTTCGGTAAAGTCACTACTGCCGCAACTTGGGCACTGACCTTCAATTTGATCTGCCCGCCAGCGGCTATGACATTTCTTGCACTCCACTAATGGATCAGAAAAACCACCCACGTGTCCCGAAGCTTCCCATACCTTCGGGTTCATAATGATAGCTGCATCCAATCCCACGATATCCTCTCGAGACTGCACAAACCTACGCCACCATGAATCACGGATATTGTTCTTGAGCTCAACCCCTAAAGGACCGTAGTCCCAACTATTCGCCAGTCCGCCATAAATTTCTGACCCAGGAAATACAAACCCGCGGCGCTTAGCGAGCGATATTATCTTATCCATCCTGCTTAGTTCAGTAGTCATAACGAGCCAATCATAGCTCATCCATGTCGAAAATTCCAGATGCTCGACGACTATTGACGTGATTTATATTGCGTGAGATAATATATTTCACTCTTTAACAACGAAAGGGGCTCTATGTCGAAATCACGCGAATTTCTTCGCGATTTCTGCGGTCCATACGTACGACCAATGATTGCCGTGTTGGCGCTTTTGGCGCTCCAGCAGTCTGTGAATCTATTCATCCCCTGGGTACAGGGTCGCATATTCGATGCGATTCTAACCGGCGGAGCACCGTCGCGAATCTATGAGTTCATCGCCCTGACGGGTGTTGTTCTCATTGTCGTCAACATCATTGAAACGATTCGATGGAAGTACGCTGCCTATCAACTCACGAATCCGTTCGTGCGGCACATCGCACGCGTCAGCATGGCGCGACTCCTGTCTCTTTCGATTGGACAGCATGTCAGCGAGCACAGCGGGGTCAAGCAAAGTGTTATTAACAACGGCCAGAACGCCATGCGCTCCGTGCTCGACATCATACTCTACGAGATTCTCCCGCTCATCATGGAACTCGGGGTCGTCATAGCTCTCCTGCTCATATACCGTTGGGAGCTCGGCATGCCACTCTTGATTGGCTCGCTCATCTACGGCACATGGGCGCATCGAATGAATCGAATGATCCATCCTCTCCTTGCGGAGCAAGAAGTCCTAAAAAATCAGGAGAATAAGTTTCGAGGAGAAATTCTACGAAATTCCGAGCTTGTTCTTCAGAGCGCTCAAGAAGAGCGCGCCATTCACGAGTCTGACGCGAGCATGGAATTCGTACAGCGTGGGCATCGCGACATTTGGATTCCCTATGTCCACGAGGCTACGGTCCGCGAAAATGTGCTAATTGCCACTCGAGTTGCGATTCTCATCATCGGTGTTCGCCTACTCCTAGCAGGCACGTGCACCGCAGGTGCACTTGTCACCTACTGGATGTGGGCAATTAGCGCACTGAGTCGCGTGGGACGCATTGGACCCGTTACTCGCACCGTCATGGAACATATGGCATCCATTGATAAGTTCTATCACCTGATGACCACGGAACCTGACGTTATTGACGCGATCCGACCGAATCGGCCGCAACGCTATCAAGGAGACATCACATTTGAACACGTGACACTCCACTACCAGCAGCGTGATGGCAACGCGAACTCACCCTCGTCCGACAACACTACGCATCCAAGCCTCAACGACGTAAGCTTCCACATTTCAGCTGGCAGTAAGGTAGCACTAGTCGGTGAATCAGGTGCGGGCAAAAGTAGCATCGTATATGCACTCCTGCGATCGCAAAATCCCAATCGCGGACGAATTCTCATCGATGGATTCGATCTGGAACGCGAGCTAGATCATCGCCATCTACGTTCGCGCATCGGATTTGTACCACAGCACACATTCCTGTTCGACAAGAGCTTACGTGATAACATCACGTACGGCTTGTCACTGGATGACGCACGGGCTGTGACCGATGAAGAACTCAAGCGCGTTATGCACATGGCGCGCATCGACCGATTTGTACGTCGCATGGAGTGCGGCCTTGATACACTCATCGGTGAGCGAGGCGTAAAACTATCAGGTGGCGAGCGGCAACGCGTCGGCATAGCTCGAGCACTCATACGAGACCCTGACATCCTGATCTTCGATGAAGCGACGAGCTCGCTTGATCCAAGAAATGAATTCGAAATTCAGGAAGAACTCGATGCTGCGAGTGCAGGTCGGACGACCATCATCATCGCACATCGCTATTCGACAATTCGTCATGTCGACTCGATCATCGTGATGGATCGAGGATCGATCGCCGGTCGAGGTACTCATGAAGAGCTCATGGCGACGTGTGACGCGTATCGTAAGCTCATCCAGCATCAGCAAGCTGGATCGTAACTATCAGAGGAGAGCATCGTGCTCTCCTCTTTTTTATTGCACCACACCTTCACCCGCATGCCCCTCGACATTCGTCGTCGTCACGTCTCGCGCTGATGACTGAACTGGTTGCTGTGTAAAACCATCTACACCATTGAGCGCTGCTCCTGATATCAACTTGGGAGCTTGCCCGATTAGATTACTAGAAGGCGTAAGTCCGACCTGAAAGGTTGCCTCGTATCGCGGCGCTCCACTACCCGTGCCATAGGGTACCGTGCCAACATTCCACGTTATGGTTTTCGTTTTTGCATCAAATGTTGGCGCAGCTCCTTGCACAGACTGTGCAAGGCCCTTAAAAGCAATACCCGGAGGTAGCGTGGCGCTTACCACGCCTGAGCGAATATCATTGCCGGGGTTAGTAATCTGCCAACGGACGGTCATGATAGTCTCCGATCCAACCAGTGGCGGCAACGGACCAGACCCAAATGGAGCATCATACAGAACAGATTGCGTGAATGACGGCTGAGAGCCAATCTTGGTTGAAACGCTATCGAGCGCGAACACCTCTTCACTATCAATTCCCGATGGGACATTATTGGTACTCAAGCGGGCGGTCGCTTTGACGACAAAACTCTGCGCTCCGCCCGATAATCCTGCCTTGAGCGGAATTGTAAATTCAAATTTTCCACGCTTACTCGGGGCAAGCGCTCCAAAGTCTGAAACACCAGCAGCATCAAACGTAATCGTACGAGTTGCATCACTATATGACCCCTGCGTAGACTGCAGTTTTGTTGTATCAAACATTTCACCGTCGAGCTTCACGCTGAGTGCTAATCCAAGAAGAGTAAAACGGGAATTATTTGCATACGTAACAATATAGCGAAGCGTGTCCCCCGGAAACGCAACATACTCAACACCCGACGATGGTGCGATCGAAACTGAAATCAGCGGACTCGAGATCACGGTAAATGCTTCGGTACGAGCATAGTCCACATACTGCCCATTGAGATTGCGCCGGACCGACGCAGTTACCGTTTTGGTTTCGCCCTCATTCCCAGAAAGCACCCCCGTAATAGTGTACCGTTTTCCTTGATTTACGGTGAGCGAAGAAATGTCCCACACATTTGAATCCGTTGATGCTTCGGGTCGCACCGACTGCACCGAGAAACCCTCAGGATAGGTTAAGGCAAGCTTCATATCCATTGCATCGGCGTCAGTATTATTTCGAACATCAACAACATACTGAATCGGCTGGCCGGAGACAGTTGTGGGAGGCGCAACGAGCGTGACCTCTACTGGAAGAGAGCCGATCATCGTAGCAACTGTTACCTCTTTTTGGAACGAAGATCGCAGCGTTCCTGCGCTGAAAATCATGTTCAGGCGCGCCGTACGAATAACCCCCTTGTCCCCCACAATAAAGACTTTTACGTCACGTGTTCCCGTCTCTCCCGGTGCGAGCACATCAACGGTAAACCCCTCACTCTCAGGAGTCGTTGGCATTCCATCCACCATTACAATTGAATCTTGCGGGTAAAATAATCGAAAGTTGATTTTCGAAAGGGTCAACCGCGTATTGTTGGTGTAGTGAATTGTATAGGTCGCCTCATCCCCCGACTTTACGGATGCAGGAGCTTCGATAGTGAGAGCGATATCTTTTTCTGCAAATGAGCTACCACCCCACCACAATGCTGCCACCGTAAAAATCAATAGGCTACCGGCGGTCGCCACAAGCATCTTGAGGAGCTTCTTTGATGTGCGCTGCATAGATGGTGGTACTTCGGGAGTGTGGGAATTTGGAGCACTCGACTCAGCTGGCACGGCAGGACTAGGCGTCACACGAGGTGGCGGAGTAATAACGGGCGATATCTCAAAATCAAACGGCATACGCGGTTATTCTATCATGAAGCCGACGTCGCCACCACGTCGTAGAGGACATCAATGGCCGATAGTCTGCGTTGCGCAATGGTCTCAAATTTCTCATCCAACGCCGAGCGTGCCCATCGCGACAGCATCTCCCCGGAACCTGCAACCCCATATCCCAGCGCTTGCAAAAAGCGCTCCTGCCCTCGACGATAGAGTGCAAGCACAGTCTCCGGAGAAGAGCGATCAAGGCTCTGGAGAATTTCTTGGAGCGTGCCCCATAACTCTTCATCTGCTTGCGCCTCGAAGACCATAAGATCCACCGCCTGCAAAAAGACCTGAGCGACACTCCAGGTGCGAGGACTTTGCTTGGCAAGACCAAGCGATGAAAGCGCCTGAGTCCCCGTCATGATATAACCGCTCTTGCCATCGACGAGCTCGCATTGAATATGGCTTGCGTCATCAAGCGCTAGCGCCTGCTTACTATGACGCTGAAGGGAGCCTTTCGCAATTGCCGTTATCTTGCCGAGCTCACGACTATAGAGCACGACCAATTGATCGTGCTCGCGAATCGCCTGCTTTCGAATGACGATGGCTTCAATGTGCACGAATGCTATTTATAAAAAACCGTACGTTCGCGTGCGTCATCGTGCGCAGGATCTCCCGATGGATTGTCTTTTTTCAAAATCAACGCTCCTCGGTTACTCACTGAAGTATCGGGAGTAAACTCAATCGTTCCCTCAAATGGGACCCAATCAGTTGTCATCCACTCATCAGTAGCTGTTACATGCGACTCGGCAATAATTCTTCCATCCCAATCCGTGAGTATGATAGGAAATGAAGCCTCAAAAAACCATGTGCCCCGTGCACGGCCCGTGATCTTAAGGGGCGATGATATAGACTCACCTTCACGAGGATTATCGAGAACTACCTGTGAATCCGATCCCTGTATAAATGGAGACGTCGGCACTTTATCGAGCGCTACTGGGCGATACACAAACAACCGCCAGCAAGCAAGTGCGGAAAACACTATGAGCAGAGCCAGCGCTGTGCGTTTGATCCTCATTGCGAGTATTACTCAATTTCCCCGCCTGCTTTCTGCCAGTCAGAAAGACCTCCTATATTTACCACTTCACCAAACCCATGTGCGAGGAGGATGTCCTTTGCCTCCTCGGCGCGAACACCACCGGCGCAATACACATACACTTTCTGATCGAGCGGAATATCAGGGATATCATCAGAGCGGAGACGAGAAATCGGCCAATGGATCGCTCCTTCAGCGCGGACATCATTCCATTCATCTTCGCCTCGAACATCAATGAGAGCAGCCGCTCCCGACGCAACATCATGCACTGCTTGCTGAACCTCGTGTGGATCGTTCATTGAAATATGATTAGACTGCTACCTTTTTGCGAGTATTCGCCCGGGTCTCCATGGTGTACCTAAGAGAGGCAACGCCCAACGGTCTATACCATAGTATCCAGCAACTTTCCATGCCATGACCAGTCCCAGCGACAATACGCCAAGTATGGGGTTCACACTAACGGTGCCCGCGAGAAGAAAATTCAGATTCATAAATGCACCAAAGAACGCAGCAATTCCCGTGAAAAGCCCCACCATCAAGCCGAGACCCACCGCAAATTCACCCCAGGCGATGACGTGACTCCATATTTCTACATGGGGCATAACCGTGCCCTGCAAGAAAGCCGCGTACCACGATTGCACGTCAGGGTGTGGCCCGCCAACCTTTGAAAGCGCCCCCTGAATGAATCCGGCGAGTGCTCCGCCCGCAGAATCGCCAACCCATGCCGCAGAATGGAGCTTCCCCCAACCAGACTCAACCCATGCCCAGCCGACATACAATCGAATAAGCAACCAAACCATTGCCATCTTGGTATTCGCGAACACAAATAATGCAACGGGAGGATCTGAAAAAGTAATATGCGAGTTTTGTTTCATATCAGCAGTATACGCTTCACGACTCGGAAATCAGAGCTCATCTGTGGATGAATAGCTTCGGGTCGACAAATCATGTGAATGCGCTATACATATTTCATCATAGCTCGCTCATTGAAAGGATTATATGCTAACCCTTCGAGTCCACGTCTCCGTTGCCTCATTGAACATTCCGCGTCGTCTTATCCTTCAAGATCAAGACAGCACACGCCATGCATCATTTGACGTAGATCCAGGCGTCATCACTATCTTAGACCTGCTCCGTGATGGGCAATATGACGCTTCAACCTCAGTATATTTCTGTTGGACGGAAACCATTCGGAGATTGGGTGGCGTCGTGGAACGAGTTCATATTGCGAATATTGCCGACAATGCAACGAAGCGCATTTCAATTTTCATTCGCTCTGGATCTCACGTTCATGAGCTTGAATGCACAGCAGCAGATGGCATCTTTATGAAAATCATCAACGATTGCCCGCTTACGTGCTCAGAAGATGATTTTGAAAAGCTTGGGATATTTCATTGCGTCACTACCGACGCTAACTCGCGCACTGTTCAAGAACGCCTTTCAGTATTTGAACGTCTCAACCCGATCACCCCCAAAGCGTAAGCGCAAACCCCTACATCGTGTAGGGGTTTATATTTTCCCATCAAGATACGCCTGGCGTAGTCGCCGCGGAAAGCGTTCTATCGCGTATCGAAGCATCGTTCGTGGCATGCGATGGTAGTGTTTCTTCAAAAAATCCTCCTCCACGTCTTGTCCGCATTTTTTACCAACCTCGCGAAGCATCCAGCCAACTGCTTTTTGAATGAGGTCCTCGTTATCCTGCAGAAGAATGCGTGCAATGTTAAACGTTGGAACCCATCTTCCTTTTTTAATAAATGCGAACGTGGCCAGCACAGCAACACGTCGGTGCCAGAGCAACTTCGACTTCGCCATCGACACCAATAACATGCCCGAATCTTTGGTAGCATAAAGATGCTCTCCAATGATGTTTGGGGCAGAAAGATCGACGAGATCCCAGTTGTTAATGCGAGCAAGTGAATCGCGATAACATCGAAACACACTCCGACGCTTTTTTGCATCTCCATGCTCAAACATACGCACAAGAATCAAGAGTGCGCAGAGTCGTTCTTCGTGATACTCGGAACCAAGAAGTGTCCTCACCTCATCGAGCGTGATGTCGCGATGCTGCTTCACTAGCGCGCGAATCTCTGGCACCGTGACACCCAGGAAAACATCACCCTCTCCGTACTGGCCCTCGCCTGTTTTAAAAAAACCAGAAAGCACGCGCGCCTTTTGGGGATTCGCACGCTCTCGTAATTGTGCTCGCAACTGCTCAAGCATGAGCTATTTATTTATACCAATCCACAATGATACTCCCGGTGCGAGATCAAAATTACGCTCAATCGTTATCGTCGACGTATCAGGTGCATTCTCAAATGCTGACAAGCCGGTATCCTTACGAATCATCTGCTCATGCACAAGGAGCGCGCTCGTGACTTCCTGATCCTCACTCCACCAGCGACACGACACTTCATCTGAAACCTGACATCCAATTTCCTTGCGCATATCTTGGATTGCTCGCATCACTTCGCGAGCAAAGCCCTCAGCACGAAGCTCGCTTCCGATGGACAGGTCGAGCGACAATTCTTTGCCAACCCCGTATACCACCTTCTTTACATTGAGCTCGTCCAAGATAAGCTGCTCCAAATCACGATCCAATGGTGCTCCCGGTACTGTTACCGACGATAACGGTTGGCGCACTTTAATGGCGGCATTTTTTCGGATAGCAAGACCGGCGCTAATACTTGTTCGCACTCGAGTCATTTCTGCGTACAATCGCTCAGCATCAGGTGCCGTGTCTGCACTCGGCCAATCAGCCAAATGCACAGATTCAGCATCTCTCTTATCGCGCAGCTTTAGCCACAAGTCTTCAGCCATGAACGGCGTAAACGGTGCCAGAAGCAATGAGAGTTGCTTGAGAATCGCTCGCAACAGCGGCAACGCATCGGTGCGCTTGCGACTGCGTCGTAGCCACCACTGACTAAAATCATCAACAACAAATCGCTCAATATCACGCGACGCCTCGGTCAGCTCGTACGCCTCAAGGCGCTGTGTCGTCGCAGCAGTAAGATCAGCCAAACGCGCCAAAATCCATGTATCCAACAAGTTTGCCGCAGGCACCTCATTGCTGATTTCGTGCTCCGCACTGTAGAGCTCATAGAAGCGAATGCAATTTTGGAGGGTCATCACAAAACCCGTAAGACGCTCACGTACTTCTTTGAGAGCAAAATTCTTCGATTCTCCAGGAGCATTAATCGTATAGAAGTACCAGCGAGCAGCATCGACACCAACAGCCTCGATAACGTCATCGGGCTTCACCATATTGCCCTTCGACTTGGACATCTTTATTCCTTTTTCATCAAGCACATGTCCATTCGACAACACCGTACGATACGGCGCGCCCCTACCAAGAAGCGTACTCACGGCAAGCAACGTATAGAACCAACCGCGCGTTTGATCCACGCCTTCAGCAATGAAATCCGCGGGGAAATTAGCTTCTGAAAGCTCAGCATTTTCGAATGGTGCGTGCCATTGAGCGTATGGCATGGCGCCGGAATCAAACCACACATCACACAACTCGGGGATACGATGCAGGAGCGCCGTTGAGCCCTTTGCTTTTAGCACAATGTCATCCACATAGGGGCGATGCATATCGAGATTCCCCCGCTCATCGCGAGGGATGTTACGAACAACCAGTTCAGACACCTGCGCAAAGCCGACAAAATCATCCCCTCGTGCGTTTTTTTCTTCGATAGATTTTTCTTGGCTCCAGCCCTGTGCCACATCGGTCATAAGCCAAATCGGATATTCATGACTAACGATCAACACATCCTCATCCGCATACGACTCGTTGAGCTCCTTCAACACGCCCCACATGCGCGCCTTCAAATCACTCAAAGACTCACCCCCGGGCGGACGCTGATCAAACTTCGACTCATACGTCGGATAAAGCTCGTGGTACTTCGTATCGTGACATCCGACGAGCGATGGCCCGAGATGTATTTCACGTAGACGCTCATCGGAGACAACCTTTTTGACTCCCAGAATATCCGCAGCGATAGTTGCCGTTTCATGCGTGCGCTGAATGGGAGACGTAATGATGGTGTTTATCGTACGCTTCGAAGCCTTTAAATGCTCTTTTAGTTTCTCCGCGGCATCGACTACTTGTTGTCGTCCTGCGTCAGTGAGCGGTGACTCACCCTGACCCTGATCGATCACGTGTGCAAGATTTTTCGTGGACTCACCATGTCGCATCACCCATAATCGCGCAGGCTTATCCGCTCGATAGGTGTCTAAATCTTCGAGTGAGCGAACGACCAGCGTTTTTTCTCCATCTTTGGATCGCCAAATGGGCAACGGGGTGCCCCAGTAGCGCTCGCGTGAGAATGCCCAATCCTTGCCCTCGCGAATCCACTGACCAAATCGTCCGTCTTTGAGATGCGAGGGAACCCAATTGACCGTGTTGTTATTGGCGAGCATCTGGGCATTGAGCGCGCTTACACGGATAAACCAACTGTCTTTTGCGTAGTACAACAGCGCCGTGTCGCAACGCCAGCAGAATGGATATTCGTGCTCATAGGGCAGCACACGCAAGATGAGTCCACGCTCCGTCAGTGAATCGATAATCATCGCTTCCGTCGTCGATGATTTCACGTACTTGCCATCGAGCTCATCGGAGACACCGACGAATTTCCCCTGCTCATCAACGGTATGATGCTTCACCAAATCAAGCTTCGTGCCCAGCTGGTAATCGTCCTCGCCATACATGACTGCAGTGTGCACCACTCCCGTGCCATCAGACGTGGAAACAAAGTCCGCCACGTACACCTGATACGACGAAGGCACCTTGAGTTTCCGTACGGAAAAGAGTGGTTCGTATGTTGTACCGACGAGTTGCTCGCCCGAAAATTCGCGTTCAACGACTGCGGACTCTCCGAGTACGGTCCTTACCAAGTCGGTGGCAAGAATTACATACTCCTCCACTTCGCCGTGGCGCACAAGCGCATAGGTGATATCAGCTCCTACGGCAAGCGCAACGTTGCCAGGAAGCGTCCATGGCGTTGTAGTCCACGCAAGAATCGAAGTATGTTCAGGAAGCTCAAGGTTCGATGAAGCTACGCGAAACTTCAAATACACCGAATTGTCGGTGACGGTCTTATATCCCTGCGCAACCTCGTGACTCGATAATGGCGTACCGCATCGCGTGCAAAACGGAACCACTCGATGCGCCTGATAGAGCAGATCCTTATCGGCGATTTGTGCGATCACATTCCAGAGAGACTCAATGTATGAACTCTCATACGTCACATATGGATGCTTCAAATCCACCCAGTAGCCAATCCGCTTGGTAAACTGCTCCCACTGTTCGCGATACTTCCATACCGATTCTTTGCATTTGCGATTGTATTCCGCAACTCCATACACCTCAATGTCTTTCTTACTCTTGAATCCAAGTTCTTTTTCCACCGCGAGCTCAACGGGCAATCCATGTGTATCCCATCCCCCCTTGCGGAGTACGTAGCGTCCGCGCATGGTTTGAAAACGACAAAACAAATCCTTGAATGCTCGTGACACGAAATGGTGGATGCCGGGGCTTCCATTGGCCGTTGGCGGACCCTCAAAAAACACGAACGGCTTTCCGCCGACACGGTGCGTCATACTCTTCTCAAAAATATTCTGGTCTTCCCAGAATTTGAGCACACTCTCTTCTCGCTGTTGGACATCAGTCATTGTGCGCTCATAGTACGAAAAAACTGCATATTTTGCAAAAAGAAAAGCGCAGGATTTCTCCTGCGCCCACATTGGACACTACCCCCTTGTTGGTCCTCGCCCCCGCATTGATCGATCAGCTGCGTCCGACTCCTCGCGCATGCGCGCATTTCGCTGCGCGAGATAGTCAGCTGTTTCGGCTTCGGATAAGACGAACTGACCACGGCGACCGAAAATGGCTTTCGTGACTCCATCAGCAAACCACTGCAGGGATCGCTTCACCGCCGAAAAAGCTTCGCGAATGAAATCACTCAACATCCAGGCTGCAAAACTAATGGGCCACCACCAAAACCAGCGGAGCACCGTGTATTTGTTGGAACTGAACGTGGGAACTACTCCACCCTTGCGTACATCGTGATCGTGATAGACGCTACGCTTAACGATATTGGGATTGTAATTCAGCTTGCTTACGTATTCCTGAAACGCGTAGCGAATCTCGGCTTCGGCTGAATCGAGCTCGCCGACGAATGAATGCTTCTGCCGGAATTCTGCAAGGTGATCATCTAACTCACGCGCCTTCCGACTCACGTGCAAGATCCATCGCCCCAGCGCATAACAGAAGCCAAGAGCGAGATACCAGAATGCCTGACGGCTCACGTATCCAGCGTTCGCGAGCGTCCATCCGGCCACATCGACTTTAGCGATGAACTGTGCAAAAACACAGAACGCGATAAAGGGAATGAGCGCGGTGGCTCCATCTTCATACCCATCTACAAGTATCCAGGTAGCGATCAGCGCAATTGCGAATACCACCCAAAACGGAAGCGACCCCGCTGCAAAGAACGTTGCGAGCATGACAAGCATCGCCGCGCCTTTTAACCAGAGAAGATACCCAGTACCGCCTATACAGGCGATGACGAAGCACACCGCGAAGAATTCTAACATTGTACAACTCCTTCATTGTTGAAGAGCTAAAAGGGTAAAACGTCGAATTTGATAATACAACAGCAATGAGAAATCGTCAACTATTGTGACGCCGGTGGAGCAACCGTCGAGATCACACCTCCTGTGCCCACGAGAAACTTTGCAGGCCAGCGACGATACCAGCTATTGAAGACTTGCGACTTCGTGGTACCGTCCTTATAGGTAATGGTATAGGTCGCGATCGCGGAACCTCCCGGATGCGGGAACTCCACCTGCTTTTTCACGCCAACAGCCAAGGTGGGATCGTCGATATATTCGGGCTCTCCGGCAGATGTTTCAGTGAGTGTATACGGACCATCTACATGTCCCGCTCGCCCGTCTTTTGTGCCATAGAGCTCAAATGTTACTTTATCCCCCGCAACGTAACCGATGATCAGCACCGGTGTTGTAGTATCGTTAAGAAATTTAAAATCAAGATTCGGCTCGTAGATGGTCGCATCAAGTCCCGGTCCGATCACTTTGCCAGTACCATCTTTTTCATAATACGAAACGCGATAGCTATGATTGCGCCGCGACGTCACGGGGAGTCCTGCGTCCATCACCGAACGGAAGAGTGTCGTCGAAACCTGACAGAGACCACCGCCAAATTCTGCAACCGTTCTGTCCCCCTTAATGACAAGCTCTGGAAGATATCCAGACGTGTTATCGATCGAGCCCAATGTGCCAAGCGTTGAAAACTCTGCTCCCGCCGGAACGATGGTGCCTGTCAAAAATTTTACGCCATTCTTGATATTTGAAATTCTGTTACGTGGACTTCCTGTAAACGGCGTCGTTGCTTTTCCGATAAGTTCTGCGATGCCCGAACCGGCGTCGAGACCCGTCAGTGCCACATTCGTGCTCTTCAGCGGTATGCTCACCAAATCAGACATCGGCTTTGCAGTCGCACGCGAACGAATCACTTTTTCCAAAAGCTCAATCAGTACCCCTTCATGAACCGCGCGGCCAACTTTCGGCGGCGTAAAACCGGTTACACGACCATCACTCGTCGTAATTTGAGCAGGCACAGGTGGAATATTGAGTGACGTTGCAATCGTGGTCACGTATGCGCTAATACCCTTGACATCAAGGCTCGCTTCCAGCTGGTCATCGCTGTAGGAAGATGTAATCCAAGAAGCCAAGAGCTCTCGCGAGATAACATACTGCAAATCTTCGTACGAAAGATAGATGGGCCGTGCAATCATCTGCTGAGCGTCGCCCACTGCCTGCAGTGCACGCGCTCGATCTGCACGTGGCGCATCGTCATGACGAGCAAGCGCGATAGGGTCACTGATAAGCCAGCGCATTGCTTCAACAACTTTCAATCGAGCCTTCTCTTGATCGAGGATGCGCCCAACGGATGTATCCGTCTTGAGCGATATTGTCGTACCAACGACTTCCAACCGAATATCATGACGATCGATATCAACGAGATCGGCAACGTCACTAATCTGTGCCTCAAGTAATTGCTCATCAAAGATAACGGGCATCGCAAGTGCGTGAGCGCTCCACAGCGATCCAAGTCGCTGACGAAACTGCATAAACCAGCGACCCTCATGTCCAATCGCATACGCCTGATCGATGACCGATGCTAGCTGTATATCAAAACCAATGCTCTCAAGCCGGATTGGCTCCGTGGTCTCCTCCACCGAAAGCGTGAGACCGCGCGCTTCAAACTTGGCAACAGCATCTTCAATTTTGCGTGCGGCATCATCACGGGACATCCCCCCTATAGAGACACCGCCAACACTCACATTTGGTACGATGCGATCATGCACAAAAATCGCTAGCGCTCCTGCGGCGAAAAATAGAATACCCGCCACTACCACCGACGCAATAAGCACCACTCGCTTGGACGGTTTTTGAAAAGAAAAATGCATAGCGATTAGAGAAGCTGTAATTCTGACAATGCCGCTTCGTAGTAGGCGATCGCCTGGCGAGCCTCGGTGTATCGTAAGAAATAATCCATCTCATGTGCTAGTCGATTACGGATCTTGTGCGCCCACCACACACCATCAAGAGCCAGTAATGTTCCTGGCTGGATATTGCTCAATCGATCACCAAATGTTGCGCCAGCAAAGCCCGCTCGAGCCAATGCATCATCAACGAGTTTGTCTGCTTCCATAACTGCAACCTTCCATTGTGCCTCCTGCGGAGCATCAAGATGCGCCAACAGCGCGTCCCATCGTTTCCGAAGCAACCCATTTTCAACGACCGCCACGGGCTGAGCTGCCGGAGTCGTCACCTGAGGAGTGCCAGCACTCTTGAGTGCCTTTCTCTGGATTTTGATGAATGCGATAAATCCCGCCAGCAGAATACAGACCATAATTGCAATCTGATTCAATACAACCTGGACATCCCCCGTAACAATACGAGTGTCGATAAATTCGAAGACACGCGCTGGTGCATGAAAGCTCACGTCAATATTCGTTGCTCGATACACGGAACGAACCGATGCAACAACGATGTCAGGAATTGTCTCGTATATCATTCGTGAGAAGTACTAGACTGCTCGACATGCCAAGCAACAGTAAGAATAGTTGCCTCCTGAAATGCGTTTCCAATGAGCTGTAACCCGACCGGCATTTTTGATTGAACACCAAGTCCACACGGAACCGACAAGGCAGGAACACCCGCCAAATTCACGGGCACCGTATAGATATCAGAAAGATACATCGAAAGCGGATCGGAAGACTTCTCTCCGAGCTTGAAGGCAACCGAGGGTGATGTTGGACCCGCGATGACATCAACCTTTTCAAACGCACGATCAAAATCCTGCTTAATCAGTGCGCGAACTTTTTGCGCCTTCATATAATATGCATCAAAATAACCAGCCGATAGCGCATACGTGCCAAGCATAATGCGTCGCGTCGGCTCAGCTCCCAAACCCTCGGTGCGACTCTTGGTATACACCTCGAGTAAGGATGTGGCATTTGGTGATTGGTAACCATATCGAATACCGTCATATCGTGAAAGATTTGCAGCACATTCGGATGGCTGAACGATGTAGTACACGGCAAGCGCATACTTACTGTGAGGCAATGAAATCGGGACAATCACCGCACCACGCTTTTTGAGATTTTCAATGGCATCCTCAACACATTGACGAACTTCTGGCTCCAGTCCCTCACCAAAATACTCCTCGGGTATACCGATGCGAAGTCCAGTAATATCCCGCTCGAGCGATTCGCTATAATCAGGCACATCCCGAGGCACCGTCGTGAGATCGAGTGGGTCGTGCCCAGCAATCTCCGCCAGCACAAGCGCTCCATCGCGAACCGTCTTGGTAAATGTGCCGATCTGATCCAACGATGAGGCAAGCGACATCAGACCATGTCGCGATACACGGCCATAGGTTGGCTTGATCCCTACCACGCCACACAACGCAGCAGGCTGACGAATTGATCCGCCCGTATCAGAGCCGAGAGAAAACACGCAAAGATCCCCTGCGACAGCCGCTGCAGATCCAGCTGAACTGCCTCCCGGAACGCGCGTAGTATCCCATGGATTACGAACGATCCCGAAGGCACTATTTTCACCTGATGAACCCATGGCGAACTCGTCCATATTCGTCTTGCCTAATAGTTGCGCACCAGCATCATTGAGTTTCTTAAATACGGTGCCATCGTAGGCGCTCACGTAGTTTTCAAGTATTCGAGATCCGCCAGTCGCAATTGTGCCAGCAACCAGCATATTGTCCTTGAGCGCATACGGAATACCGGTAAGCACAGAGGTGTCGCGTGCTGGCGATGAGTACACAAACGCTCCGGGGCGATACGCGTTGAGCTCGTTGTTATTTTCAGCGATTCGTCGTTGGTAGTGCTCGAAAAGTCGCTCAGGCGTGAGCTCCCCTTTCGCAAAAGCTTCTCGCGCGCTCGCAATGGTAAATCCAAGATCCTTCATTTTGTCTTAATTGATTTTACCTTGATCATTCGATCTTGATGTTCAGGCGCTTGGTCAATCAAACGATCGAGCATCGTAGCATCCACCGTAAAGTCACCGCGATACTCATCGGGCCTTGTTTGATTCTGAAGTCCCGTCACCTGATAGAGCGGCTCTACTCCCGACGTATCAATGCCATCAAGAAGCGCAATGTACTCAAGCACACTCGCAAGATCGCGCTTCATGTGTTCGTGCGATTCTGGAGTTAGCTCGATGCGTGCGAGTTTGGCGATGTGTTGTACCTCTTCGTCAGTGAGCATATGTGTCATCCTAGCATGGAAATGAGCCGATATAAAGTATGTTCGCAAAATAAAACCCCGAACGACGTCGGGGGTATGGAGACGGTGAGTGGGAGTTGCAGCCCACCGATTACAGGGTTTTCGGGCCCTGCGCGTTGTTCTTCGCCACACCGTCTACCGTAGTATACGACGACACTAGGAAAACTCCAGCCGTGTTCGATACCAGACAGAGAGGACCTCCGAAAAGAGCGTCCCATGATCAGGATGAAGCACTCGCAACGCCTCATCGAACGGGACCCATCGTGCCTCTTCTATCTCCAGTACATCGACCGGCTTCGGAGTGCCCGAGCACCTGGTAACGAGATAGACGACATTAACATCTCGGTATCGCTCAACGCACCGCATCGAGATAAAACGCAAGTCGGATTCAGCCGCAACGAGGCCCGTTTCTTCATGGAGCTCACGACATGCTTGGACCTCCAATGAAACGCCGTACTCCTTGCCTCCCCCGGGGAGCTGCCAACCCGTGGCGGCACCCAGTCGCTTCTTGATGAGTAGCACTCGATTGTGATCATCAATGCAAACCGGGAACACGCCAACAAGGTACTTCGGACGAACGAGCCAGACAAAGAAATGCAATATCGGCTCAAGCCATCGTGGCACCTGCATGCACACCTCCTATCGCAGAAGTATTTATTATACCATTATTTCTTTGCCTCAACAAGAACCTGCTTGAACGCGCCTTCGTCGAGCACTGTCACGCCAAGTGAATGTGCCTTGTCGAGCTTCGAACCAGGCGCATCGCCTGCAACGACATAGGACGTCTTCTTCGAGACTGACTCGCTAATCGTACCTCCCAGCGAGCGAATCGCATCTTTTGCCTCATCTCGACTCATGCCATCGAGCGAACCGGTCACCACAAATGTCTTCCCCGATAACGGCCCTACCCGCTCACGCTCTTGAGATTCTACGATGAGACCAGCGTGTAAAAACTTCTGAAGCAACCGCTTGTTGTGCGCCAACGAAAACCAGTGCGAGATGCTCTTCGATACCACAGGGCCCACATCACGAATCATCACTAGATCTTCCGATGATGCGCAAGCAAGCCCGTCCATCGTTTGGAAATGAGAAGCCAACGTTCGCGCTGTTTCTTCGCCAACATGTTCGATACCAAGGGCGTATATGAAGCGATGCAACGGTATGCGACGTCGGGCATCGATTGCCGCAACCACATTGCGACTTGATGCCTCGGCGAATCGATCGAGATTCTGGAGCGCTTCAGTTTTCAAGGTAAACAAATCAGCGGCGTCCTGTATGAGGCCCGCATCAAGAAGCGCATCTAAAATCTTCGGACCAACACCATCAATATTGAATGCGCGTCGACTCACAAAATGATACAGCGCCTCTCGTTTCTTAGATGGACATTCTGCATTCACACATCGATACGCTACTTGGCCCTCAGCTTGCACGACTGGCTGCTCACACGCAGGACAGACATGAGGCATCACGAATGGTCGCTCACGCCCCGTGCGCAAGCTTGGCAACGCCGATAAGATATCTGGGATCACATCACCAGCACGACCGACAATGACGGTGTCACCAATCAAGACCCCCAACCGCTCAATCTCGTCCATATTATGAAGTGTTGCACGGGTAACGACCGTGCCCCCAATAGTAACCGGCTTGAGAGCAGCAACCGGCGTCAAAACCCCCGTACGCCCCACCTGAACAAAAATGTCCTCAATGATTGTCTGCGCCTGCCGTGGGGCGAACTTGAACGCCACTGCTCCACGGGGCGCTTTGCCAACGACTCCCGCGGATCGATAGACGTCATTACTATTGATCGAAATGACCGTACCATCGAATTCATAGTCGAGTGCGTCGCGACCTTCCTGCCAACGCTGATAGAACGCGAGCACATCATCAATCGATGACGCGGTAACTCCGTGAGGATTCGTTGGAACTCCCCACTCTCGCAAAGCAGCATACTCATCACGATGCGTCGCAAACGACCCACCATATGCACCATCATCACCGACAACCGAGTACCCGTAAAACGATAGCTTCCGTCCCGCAGTTACTGCAGGGTCGAGTTGACGCACCGCACCTGCTGCGAGATTTCTCGGATTCGCATACGCCTTATCGCCGTCGGCCTCGGACTGACGATTGATGCGTGCAAACTCGCTTTTTTTCAAAAAGACCTCACCGCGCACTAGCACCACGGCGGGCACAGTCGCGGCACCACGAAGTCGCAGTGGAATTGCATCTATCGTTTTAATATTCTGTGTCACATCTTCTCCTATCATGCCATCCCCTCGCGTTGATGCCTGTACCAATAGCCCGCGCTCATAGCGGAGCTCAATAGCTAATCCATCCATCTTCAGGTCGCAGTAAAAATCGCCTTCATACGAATGACGGAGATAATTCTCCAAACGTTCGAGCCAGGCACGAAATTCCGCTTCCGAAAAAACATCGTTGAGCGAAATCATCCTGCCTGGATGCTCAACCTTGCTAAAACCCTCCAGCACCGCACCAGCAACACGTTGTGTTGGCGAATCAGCCGTAACGAATTCAGGATGCTGCGCCTCCAACTCGACGAGCTCTTTTTTTAGGGAGTCGAGCGCGTCATCTGAAATCTCACTCTGGTCGAGCACATGATACGCGTAACGATAGCGCTCAATAAGCGCACGCAGCTTTTCGATTCGATCGCGAGCAGGAGTGGCATCCATACAACTCTACTGTAGCGCGACTACTGCGCGATTTCCAGAGCACGACTCACTCCATTGTACGTCCCTACAGCGCGGAACGTGAACGTACCCGACGACAGCGACGTGCATGAAGCGGTTACCGGCGTCACACCACTGGTAATAACGATCGATGCCCCGCTCGGCAACGAGAGTGTCTGCTGCGCACCCTTTCGAGCCTCGTAGAGACAGCGCTCCGATGCGCTATCGGCAGCGTACATCGCAATCATCGAATCCTGTGCGCCTCGTGAGCGCTCGAGACGACCGATGAATATTCCCGTCATCGATATTCCAATAGCCAACATCGCAGACATAGTCAGTAACGTATAAATGAGAATTGAGCCTCGCTGATTCGTGTCTATGATGTTCATGATTAATTACTTAGCTCCTCCGTGCTATCACGAGATATGATGGTCGTTTGTAGCGAAATAGTAGAGGCACTCACATTCTCCCCGTCCGCCGATTGCAAAGTCATCGGGATCGTTACCCGCGTCGGTGAATTATCAAGACCGTTACCTGCACTACAAAATGACATATTCGTGATCCAGACGTTGGCAGGTGTAATTGTCGACGTCGCGCCATTCTTCGTCTGTGTTAATTGCTTCGCGTTGACGTCATAGGTATATTCTAGCTCGCCGTGCACGGGGTGGTCCATTGTAAGCGACGTAGCACACCCCGCAGGCGATGTCACTGTACTGACGCGCACTTCGCGAGCGATACCCTCGAAAACAACCATGGCGGTATCTTGCATGGCTTGATACCCGGCTGAGCGTTTCTGAAGTGCAAGTGCATCAGAGAAAATCTGCGTAACCGCGATAAGCACAATCGCAAACAATGTTGATGCAATCAGCACCTCAACGAGCGTAAATCCTCGTGCGTCCTGTGTGTTCATATAATATTAGAACCAATTAAAAATCGTGTACTCGACGGTGATTGACTTCTCCACACCCGATCGTTGCTCGGTCCAGGTCACAATGCTTTGAATTCGTATCTGTGTCACGGGAGTTGCAACGATAGGCGTCACCACAATCTTTCTTCGAAACGGGGTGTCATCACCGGTACCGTATTGGTACAACCCCGACGAGCTATCAAGCTTCAGTGGAACACCGTTGTAGGTGCTGAGCACAAGAGCCGTACTATTATACTGCACCGTACACTCAACCTCACACGACGTAAGTCCAGCAGTAAAGGCAGCTCCAGTGTACCAGTTGCTATCTCGAATCGAACGTACAACCTCTACCCCTTCTTGGGCAAGGTTGGAGGCAATAAGTGAATTCTTGATTCTCGCCGCCAATTGGAGAGAGTTACCTGCGAGCATAAATGTCGGCACCAGTGCCGTTGATAAAAGAGCGAGCGCGATGAGTACCTCAATAAGGGTAAATCCGCGCGCGCTGTTACTCCGTAGAGATGAGGCCAGTTTTTGAAACATACAACATTCGACACTCATCCGTTGGGGCGAGTGCGGTACATGAAGCGCCAACCCTCCGAATAACGAGTGTATTTTGTACGGGCGTGGTGCAGTTGCCACTCAAACAGACATACGTTGTCGGATCAGGTGGCACAAAAAAGACATCAAACGGAACCCCCACCAGCTCAAAAGTATTACCGGGAAACGTAACAACGCGAACATCCTCGTCATCTTCGCTGTCGTATGACGGATCCTGCGCTGCGCAGGTTTCATCAGCGACCGGCCCCGCATACAACACATATCTCGTCTGTTCAAAATGGATACCATATCCACATCGATGAGATCCGTTTAATTGGGCACTCGTAAATGCACGCGACTGCGCATCGCGAATCGCCTCGGTTACTATAGAACGCGCTTGATCAAGATCTACGCGTGCTCGAGAAAAGCTTCTCATCATGAATATCGTACTCACCATAATAATGGTGAGTACCGTGAGCATTTCAACCAGCGTAAAACCTCGCTCGTCGCTCATGGGAGGACTGGGATTAGGAGTCCACTCAAATATGCCACTGGATCTGGCATAAACAAGGTCACCACAGCAGCAACGACCCAAAACGCCCCAAATGGCAGCGCTGTTTTCATGGTTGCCGATTTCCGCATCATCATACCAATTCCAATAGCCGCACCTCCCCAAATCGCGATGAGAGTCACACCGATCGCCATGGGAAATCCAAAGAGCACACCTATTGCACATGCGAGCTTCACATCACCGAACCCCAACGAACGCCCTCGGGTAAGGAGATACAGCAGTCCAAAAAATGCCGTTAGACACACACCCATGGCGAGCGCATTGATGAGCAAATCGCTACGAAGTAGCGCAATCCTCCCGATAGCAATCGCGACCAGTGGTAGCGTAAGTGCGTCCGGGAGCATATGGTAGCGCACGTCGAAGAAAAATAATGAAACAAACAGAAATAGAATCGCTACATCAATCGCGCCCCACCACGTCACTACACCGAACAACCATCCGTAACTTGCCAGCACCACGGCCATCGTCAATTCAAGCGCAGGATACCACCGTGAAATTGGAGCAAAACAGTAGCGACACGCGCCGCGCGTCGACAACCAGCTCGCCAAGGGAATAAGATCGTACCACGCCAATTCATGTTGACACACAGGGCACGCAGAGCGACCCGTCGCAACGCCACGCCAGTGAGGCCACCGCGCTAGAAGCACGCTCAAAAAGCTTCCTAGAAGCAACCCGAGAATTCCAAGTGATATACCCGTCATGCTCTGTAGTATAGCACCTTCTAATTTGCAAAATCGTAGTAGCAGTCGTCGATGCGTGGACACTCTGCTCCAAGCTCATCCTCCATTTCTCCGTTCACCGGCACACCGCTATAACCTGCGGTCACCGCGTCAAAGTCACTATCCCCGTCAAGAACCGTTAGCCTTCGCTCCAATTCAGCAGCTATCTGAAATTTCTTGCCAAGATATGCATACGACAATCCAGTCAGTAATGGACATGAGCTGAGATAGGTTGGCTGAAGCAAACCACACAACTCTGTCCATGATGCCGCCGCAGGAGCGTGGCCCTTGTCGTTGGAATACTGCTCTACCGCAGTTCGCGTCTGATTCACTATTGCGATCTTCTGCGTATCTCGCGCCCTTGCTCGAGCGCCACTCAACTGCAACAACACCAACGTCGCCAAAATACCGATGATTGCGATAACCACCAATAATTCAACGAGTGTAAAGCCGAAATTGTTATTTCTTGAATTCATTATGCGATCACAGTCTTCATTTCAGCAGAAGACCCGCTTTCGCGGGTCTTCTAGGGCGACACTGCTAGTTGCCCTGGTCGTAATAACAGTCCGCAGCAGCAGAGCACGACGCTCCGGAAGCTGCCTCAGTCCCACCATCAATCTTTGCGTTCCCTCCGGTATATGCAGTTGCATCAGTATCGGAATCGGCATCAAGAGATGCAGATCGAGTCTCCAACTCAGCAGACACGAGAAACTTTGTGGTCGTATACGCGTAACCAAGCCCCGTTAGGTCAGGGCAGCTGGAAAGATAGTTTGGCTTCAAGATTCCGCAAAGCGCTGCCCACGTTGCGGCAACTGGAGGAGCACCCGCGTTGTCGTCCATATATGCCTCAACAGCGGTACGTACCTGATTAACTGCGGCAATTTTCTGCGTATCGCGCGCCTTTGCTCGAGCGCCACTCAACTGCAACAACACCAACGTCGCCAAAATACCGATGATTGCGATAACCACCAATAATTCAACAAGCGTAAATCCGCTTTGACCATCTTTCCTACTGAGGCTTAAAATTTGTTTCATTCGAGTTTCAAATTAAATACGTTACTACTATACCCCTCTTGCCGTAGTTCATACAGCCAGGTTATCAACATCATCCCACACCCGAGAGCGAATACATGGGAAGTAGGACGCTCGAGACAAGAAGCGCCACACCGATACCGAGCACCACAACCAATACAGGCTCGATGAGTGAGGTGATACTATCAAGTCTATTCTCTGATTCTGTGCGATAAAACTGACTCACATGCCCGAGCATCGTATCGATCTTACCGGTACGCTCTCCAATCGCAATCATCGATGACATCATTGCGGGCACCTGCGAGCGATACTGCCGCAATACGCTAGAAATGGTACCACCACCCCTCACCTCTTCTTCTGCGTGCAATAAAATGTCCCGATACTCATCGTGATTCACAATGTCCGCGGTGATGCGCAGCGCGTCAAGAATTGCAATATCTGATCTGATGAGCGTGGAAAGGTTTTCGGCGATGCGGGCAAGGTAGACCGATTTGAGAATAACGCCAATACCCGGTACGCGTATCTTCATTTTATCGAACCACAAATGCCCTTCCGTCGTTTTAATCCACTGCCACACACCCACTACCGCAACCGTGCAGTACATGAGAATGACAAGCACGTACTGGTTTACAAAATCAGTCAGCCATATCAACGCGCGCGTCGTAACAGGAAGACTTATTGTGCCTGCATCTTTAAAAATCACCAGAAGCTGCGGCAGTACATACAACATCATGATAAGTCCAACGGCAAGCATGGCGACAATAACAAACACAGGATACGCCATCGCATTGCGAACTCTACTGGTGATTGCCTGACTTCGCTCGAGGTACTCTGCTAGATACGTAAGTGATTGTTGGAGTCGGCCCGATGCCTCTCCTGAGCGAACAAGCTTGACGAAAAACTGACTAAACAATTTCGGATGCTCAGCGAACGCGGCCGACACCTGCATACCTCCTTCAAGATCATTAGCGATTTCAGAGATGACGCGCGAAAAAACAGCGTTCTCACTTTGCAGCGCCAACGTCCGCATGCTTTCCGCAAGTGGCATATCGGCTTCAACCAACGTAGAAAGCTGTCGCGTAAAGACAACCACATCTTTGGTCTTGGGCGCATTGAGAATCGCATTTATATCAACCGAAAAAATACTTTTGCCAGCGGGCTGGAGTGCAGTAATCACCAAGCCTCGTGCTTGCAATTCAGCGATTGCCTCACGCTCATCGGCGGCATCGATAACACCATCAATGAGTTTGCCTTCGGGTGATTTTACACGATAAGAAAATTGCATCGTGATTATTCTTGGAGAGACGGCGCCAGCTCATCATCACTCTTTGCCCCCTGTGCCACTTCAAGCAATTCAGCAAGCGAACACGTCCCATCGAGGACTTTCATAATACCGTCCTGGAACATCGTCACCATCCCCTGTCGAGTGGCCTCAGCGCGAAGCGAGGACTCTGACAGGTCGCCAAGAATAATTTTTTCAAGATCATCGGTCATCTTGAGCATTTCGTAGATTCCGATGCGACCCTTAAACGCTTTACCGCCACACTCCTTGCATGCGCTCTTCTTGTTGGGTCGAGAGAGTGTATAGGTGGGTTTTCTGTAGGTGCTCACATACTCGACTGGCATACCCGCAAATGCCCCTTCAATAATCTCTGCCTCAACGGCTGTTGCCTCGCTGCGAATCTTGCAGGTTTCACAGAGACGTCGCATTAAGCGCTGTGCCACCGCGAGGCTCAATACAGGAGGGATGAGGTACCGCTCAACACCCATATCCACCAAGCGAGGAATAACACCCATTGCATCATTGGTGTGGAGCGTGGAAAGCACCACGTGACCCGTAAGCGCTGCTTGCACTGCAAGACCCGCCGTTTCTCGATCGCGAATCTCTCCCACCATAATCACATCAGGATCTTGACGCAGGATGGATCGCAGACCACTGGCAAATGTATATCCAATCTCCTCATGAGCCTGCGATTGATTCACGCCATCAATATAGTACTCAATAGGATCTTCGAGCGAGACGATGTTCACCTCGTCGGTATTCATTTGTTTGAGCATCCCTGCAATCGTGGTTGATTTTCCAGAACCTGTCGGACCTGTGATGAGAATAATCCCATACGGACGCTCGATTGCTTCCTGCAAGAGCTCCCGACTCCGCCCCGCGATTCCTAGTCCCGCCAAATCTATACGGCTGGAAAGCGGGTCCAAAATACGCATCACCACTTTTTCACCTGCCTTGGTCGGAAAAGTACTCACACGAAAATCGTACTTCACTTTTCCTTGCATGATACTAAAGCGTCCATCCTGTGGGACGCGCGTCTCATCAATCTTGAGCTTTGATAGGATCTTTACGCGCGTCACGACCGCTGACTGGAGCGTCTTGGGAATCTTGAGCACCGTCTGTAGAACTCCATCAATACGAAATCGTGCACGAGTAAAATCATCAAATGGCTCCAAGTGGATATCTGAAGCTCGGCTATCAATGCCCGAGTTGAGGATCGCGGAAACAACCTTGGTCACCGGACTCTCCGCCGTAATCATCGACAAGTCCAGCTCCGGCTCATTTTGCTTGCTGCCCTTCCGTGATTCGTCAGCGATCGACTGCAACGCTTTTCCAACCTCACCCGAAAGCGATTTGAATTTCTTGAGTGTTGCAGAGAAGTCCTTGTAAGAGATAACGTATTTCTCAAGCTTCAGCCCCTTGTCGGACGCAATAAACTTGAGCGCCTCGAGCGCATTGATATCTTCCGGGTCAAGTACTCCGGTCTTCAAAATGCCATCGGCAATCGAAAACGGAACGACACGATAGAATCCAGCAACATCCTCGCTAATCTCCTTGAATGCGTCGGGATCTGGCTCAACCTTTGCCAAATCAATGAGAGGCATTCGGTAGAGCTCACTTTTTAGCTTTGCGAGATCAGCATCGGATATTATCTTTGCCTCAATCAGAGCGGATCCGATATCTTTTTGCTCTTTTGTTGCCGTCGCAACAAGCGCATCGGCGTCCGCTTGAGTAAGGCGGTTGGTCCGAATGAGCTCTCGTACGAGCGTTTGTGGGATTTTTCCAGGCATGCGGCGATCTACTCAAATAAACTTCGTTTTCCTTCTGCATTTGGAATAACAGGCATCGCACCAAACACGCGCAACGACCGGAAAACAGTTGAGCTCAAGATCGCCGTATCGATGCGCGCATCGCGAAGCGACTGCAACGCAGAGACCTGATATTTCGACTCCAACGGCGCAATACCCGCCGCAGGATCAGAACCTGACGCAAAGAAATAACCTGCGATAAATCCAAAGGCGATAATCACGAGCGGCAAGACTCTATTTTCAGATGTTGATGGCATACTACTTGATGTAATACGTTACCGCGTCGATCTTAAACGTTAACAAGCCTCCTTGCTGCGATGGCGAAATATCAAGCGACCGCACATCGAGCACACGCACATACGTCTCGACATTGTCCAGATAGGATCGCAGAGCGCTATAGGTTCCCGATCCTTCCATAATCATGGTCATCGTCATATACGGTTGTGGCGCGCTCGCTTTGTTCGATTCTTGAGCACCAAATTGAATTGACTTGAGCTGAACCCCTGAATTAATGGCGATAGCCTGCGCTGCCGACAATAATTCCGGTGTATTCTTCTTGGCAGGAATGAGATCCAAAAAATTCTTTGCGTCTCCGCTAGACATGATTTTCTGATACGCAGCGCGCTGAGTAACAAACGAATCCAGAATCGCTGTGCGCTCAAGGAGAACCTGCTTGTGCTCGGCAAGCGACGTCTTCAGCGCCCGCATCTCACCCCATGACGTGACCACGAACACCCATACGAAAAATATGGCGATGGCAACTGAAAAGGCTCCAAAGAGTGATTTTGCGTTCATGGCTTGGTCGGTACGTTTTTCTTTAGCAGCATCTCCTTGGTATCGATCAGGAGCTGTCCTGTAAACTCAATCTGCCCGGATGTCGTCGACTCAAGCTTCCCCAGCGTAAAGTCTTTTATATCCGCTGAGTTCGTAAATGACGCGAGCTGTCGAGCAACCGTGGTGTAGCTATCAGCCGATGCCTTAAAGTCGATGGTGCCCTTTTCAGCGTTGGCATTAATGCTCGAATACTGCACCGACGTTTGCGTCATTTTTTCCAGCTTGGTGAGCGCCTGCGACCAATAGAGCTTGCTTTCGAGCAATTGGCTCATAATCTTGGATTGCTTCGATACCGCAATAAGCTCTTGCTCTTGTTTTCTATTTCTACTCTCATCACCCGCTACGATTTTTGATCGAACATCATCAATCGCATCGGTGAGGCTCTTCTTGTACGTTGCGAGAATAGCCGTCGCAACAAGCGCAAGTATGAGTGTGACAAGAGCTGCATAGAAATAAGAATTGCCACTCGTATACGAACTCAACGTCGGTCGACGTTCGGATTCTGGCAATAATTGTACCCCTCCTTTATATGGCATTTCTCGGTATCAAAAGTATATCACGTCTCGCGCATCGCAGCGCCCACTGCAACTGAAATCGTATTACTTAATGCCTGCGTGAGTGGCGCTAGCTCAGGAGGATACAAGAGTCGCGCGAACACATTGCCAATAAATACCTCTCGCCCAATACGATCCTTAACGTACTGCGCCAGGCCCGGCGTATTCGCGAGCCCTCCCGCCAGAACAATACGCCCAATCTTTTGATTCTTTGATTGCTCGTATGATTCTATAGTTTTGCGAGTTTCAAACACCATCATGTCCACCAAGGGCATCATGGCTGCCCGCACTTTGTTGTTCGGCGAGTCGAGGAGACCCTGTGTGCGCTTGAGAGTCTCCGCTTCATCTTCGCTCACTCCCAATGCCGCCGCAATTGCCTTGGTCATCTCATACCCTCCGATCTCGTAGTTGAGCCCGAGGCGCTCATAACCTTTATTGACGATGACGATCGTAGAGCTTCTCCCACCAATGTTCACAATAGCTGTCAATGACAAATCATTTCCCAATAAGGCACGTGTGAGGCTCGAATTTTCTAGCTCAAGCGCCAGCAAATCGATGCCTGCCGCACGAAGAATACGTTGATAGCGAGCGGTTTCATCTTTCGGTACCGCAGCCAGAAACACCTCCACAATAACGTTTGCACCTGCCGGGGTAGTCGCGAGCTCGGTAGTAGCAGCAGATGCGCTGGTATCCCCTGCGACTCCTACAAGCGACCAGTCCAACACCACCTGATCAATCGGTACGGGAATATATTTTCGCGCCTCAAATGGAATCGTCTTCGCGAGCTCCTCTTCGGTGGTGTAGGGCATCTCGATTACCGTGGCAAACGTCGCAGATGATGAAACAGAAGCCACCCCCTGTCGACTCTTCATGCCTGATGTTGCAAGAATCGTTTGTATTGCCTTGACGATCTCCGCATCAGGAAGCTCCATGATTGATTGTGTCGTATCCGCGACACCACCTTCCGAGTGCAACTCGTAGACGCCATAGTTCTCCAGTCGCCACCTGCCACCCTCTTGGCTCAATTCCACAATCTTGATCGAGGACGTGCCAATATCAATGCCAATTTTATTTTTCGGCTTGAAGACGCCAAGAAAACGAAATAGGTTGAAGGCCATACGTAAATAAAGTATACCACGCACACAGCCATACCCGCTGATTCTGTGGACTACCTTCATCGCTTCACTACATTTCTTATTGAGCTGCTGTGGCCGCATCGCTGTAGCGCATGCGGCCAAGGCTCGTCGGTCGCCTGCGCGAGGTGCCTCCGGTCGTTTGTCGCACCAGCACCAAGCAAACTTCGTTTTCGGTATCTAGATTCACTCCACATCGCCACATCGCTCACGCCGACCGTCCAATCATTTGTGTATGCGCTCAAGTATCGCGGCGTTCGCGATCTCGCAGCCCCACTCGCAGATCGCATGTGCGACCTGCTCGCGCTTCGACACAGCACACGTCGATTATGCGGAAGCAACCCTCTATTCATCCCCGTCCCTCTTCACAGCACACGCCTCCGTGAACGCGGATTCAATCAAGCAGAGCTCCTCGCTCGCCGGCTCACCGCCACGATTGCAATGCCCCTGGATACCACATCACTCATCCGCTCTCGCGCGACACATCAACAGGCAAAACAATCTCAAAGAAGCGAGCGCTTCACGAATATTGAAGGAGCGTTCGCCGCACCGGAAAACGCCGCCATTCTCAATCGCGACATTGTCCTCATCGACGACGTAGCGACCACAGGTGCGACGCTCGATGATTGCGCTCGCGCGCTCAAATCTGCCGGCGCACGCACCGTATCGGCTATCGTCCTAGCACACGGTTAAGCTTACTTCTGCTCTCGCGCGTTCTTGAGTGCTGTCGCCCACCACACGAGCTGCTCAATCATCGCAGTAGCGCTGGCATCATAGGGAGCGAGCGCGCCAGGCTTCAATGAGCCGTCCGCTTCTGTCATGAACCATGGGTTCATGATATGCACGCTGGCACGTATCGGTGCCATCTGTAGCTCTGTGGAAACGCTACGCAACTGCTGGATCACGCGCGCGCCACCCGTTGAACCGTAGCCAACAAAGCCAATAGCCTTCTTGTTCCATTCCTTCGCGAGATAGTCGATGTTGTTTTTCAATGACGATGGGTAGCCATGATTGTACTCAGGAGTGATCATTACAAAACCATCCGCTTCAGCGATTACCTTTGCCCAACGATCCACCTCTGGCTTGCCATAGTCTCCGGGCACATAGGCTGGTGAGACTTTCTCAGCAAACATCGGAAGCTGATAATCCTTGAGGTCAACAAGCTCAAAGGTTACACCTTCGACCGCGTTTGCGTGCTCCATAAACCATGGCGCAACATGCGCTCCAAACCGACCCTCACGAACGCTGGCTAGAATAACTTTGATTCGTAGTGACATTAGTATGTTGTTAGTATTTGGAGAGCCATCATAGCACATCAATTAACCAATAAAAAACTTCCGCGCTGAGCGCGGAAGTAATGCCTCACCGACTATCACGGTCCTGCCGGATCATGAGCATCAGAGCGCGCGACCCGTGTCGCAAACCCTCTCCCCATTGTCCCCTCCGAAAGTAGGGAATCATCTCGCCGTCATACATCGCGATGATGCGGGATGGCGTAATCACCCGCTCCAGTCCTGTACCGACTTCAATGCGAAATTTTCGAATGGATGGCGACACCAGTAGGACTACACCGTTGCTGTCGCGTCGAGTACCGGGCATCCACTGTCGCGCCAATCCTCGCGTATACGCATCGATTGTCTGGCCACCCAGCTCATCGATTGTCACCACCACGATTTGACTGGTCGTCTCCTTCTCAAAGGCGACAAGCTCAGCAGCTAATGTGGCACGCTCACTGACCAAAAGAATGCTCGCAAAGTCGTTCACGTAGCCTATCGGCTGCGGATACGGCTGCGGATACGACTGCGCGTGTGCTGGCGTTGCAAGCAGCAACCATGCCAACATCACGCGACCCAACCATGCGGCTGCCTTCATACAATCTCCTTCTGCTCCAGAGAGCTACGAGAACTTAATACGACAAAATACTTTATATGTCAATAACTGTGGAATACTTTCCGTTACTTGACTCGACCACTGCATCTTGCTAAAGTGCCAGCATGAACTGGAATAGCAACCCAAACATGACTCTCCTCAAAGCGATCTTGGTCATTAAAACACTGGATGAGGCTAAGCGTTTTTTGCGCGACCTCATGACCGAAGGAGAGATCGAGGAATTCGGGAAACGACTTCAGGCAGCAGAAATGCTCACACAAAAGGCACCCTATTCACTTATCGAGGAGAAAACTGGACTAAGCTCAACTACGGTCGCCCGCGTCTCCAAGTGGCTCAAAGGGAAAGAGGGTGGCTATAAAACTATTATCAGTCGCCTCCATCACAAAAACTCTCTCCAAGCTGGGAGTGGGTTGTCTTGATTATATTTCAAAGGAAATACCATGAAGCTAACCCCCTCCTTGATTGGAGGGTGTCTTCGATTGTCTACCGCAATAAAACGACACAAGCAGCTCATTAAAAGGAGATAATAATGGAAATCATCAAGATCGATCCATTCGATCAACCTTCAGTGGTTGAGGCGATTGCCTCGGTTTACCAGCAATCGTTTGGTGGTGAACCCTGGAACGAGGGCTATCTCTGCCCGATCTGCGGAGGGGTGTTTGCAAGCACCCCCATCCTCAAAATATGCCCGAGGTGTATAGAAGAGTCGAGGAATGTACTCGTAACAGAATATTGGCCTATGAACAAAATTATCTCGGATTTCTATCGTGAGATGAGAAAGCCGAATGCAATCTGTGTCGTCGCTCCGTCAGATTCAGATACGACTATCGTCGGCTTTGCTTGGGGTTATAGGGTTTCTGCCAATGTAGACCTCGACGACCATCTTGAAGCGCCCGGCTTACATCAATCGCTCCACGGAGACTTCTTTTATCTCGATGAGTGCGCCTTGACGCCATCTCATCAAGGAAGAGGCGTCGGGAAGCTTCTCGTGAATCAAATCTTTCATGAGCAACAGCACGGAAGAGTTCTTCTCCGTACCATGGACAGCTCTCGGATGTGCAATCTCATCAAGAATATGGGCGGAAAAATCATTCAGAACATCTCACGCAGCAGGGTTATAATGCAGCTCATTACACCGTAACATCAGCAGCCTTGCGCAATTTTACGCAAGGCTGTTTTTCTTTTCACCAAGCAGGAATGCTTCGTCACCAATCCGGTCTCTGCTTCTAGCGAATAGAATAACGCTTTCTTTTTCAGCTCTGACTTCTCTATCTCCGTCTATTCCTATGATCTGATCTTTTGAGACTTCCTCAAAGTCATCAAATGCCCTCAATAAAGTAAAATTATTGCTTTTAGTCATGTATAAATCGTACATCTGTATATAGGATTGTTTTTTTGTTGTTACGTTGTTTGACAGGTGTCCACGAGCCTTAAGAAACGCAATAATGCTTTCCCTGGCGATTTTGATGGATTCTGGATTACCAAGATACCCACACTCAACACAGATTCCGATCTTGCCAATACTATTCATGTAATAATCAGTCCCTCCTGGCTCTATCGCGTCAAAACCAGAAACAATCAAGTCAACTGGTAAGCACTCCACAATTCCTCTCGCATTGGGCTCACAAATTACAAATGGCTTACTATTTGGCGTGAAGCTTGCGTGTATATCAAGCAGCGCATCTGCTTGCTCGAGATACTTTTTTAAAAATTGAGCACGCTCATATTCGTAACTTACTTTTTCTTCATCAGAAAGTTGGTCAGTCCTTTTAAACATCCTATTCAAATTTGCTTCCGTAAAACGCCTATTTGATTCGATAGCACGAGGATTCCCATAAGCAAGTAAAACTTCACCCTTTTCAATTTCAAGGGTTGGTAAAATCTCTTTCAGGGCATCAATCCCGCACCTCTCATCCCCGTGAACACCGGCAAGAATAATACTTGTTGGACCAATTTCTGCTCCCCTGAGTTTAGTAACTTCTTCTAACATGTCGTCACTTTATCAAAGTAAAGTGATTTAGTCAAACGAATGCGAATGAAAGATTTCTTCTTCCAAGCACCCCTAGCTTACTCCTATCCACACTCAGAAATCAGGCAGAGATGGGAGGATTCGGCCCTCGCCTCTCAGTTGCAAATACCAATGAGACCTCCAGATGGCAAGCCGCTTTCGAACTCGATTTCCACGAGCTTCTTCTCAGGGCACTCATCTTTCAATACTCTTAAAAAAGGGCGGAGAGTGGTCTCTCCGCCTAGTGTAGGGGTTACCGTTCCGGGATGCAGCTTGTGGCCAGCGCCTTGTTCTTATACCGCTTATCGCACGTTACTTCAGCCACCAACACTTCGGCAATGACGTCCGGAGTGAGCGGAATGGTGTGGGCGTTCGGAAGCTCAACCTCAGCCACCACTAACCCAGACAAGATGCCCTGATATTGGTCTACCTCCCAGACCAAACGATCTTCACCCTTGACGTTGTAGCGAATCTTTTCGATCCGCCGACCTTCGGTGATGGGCCACAAAAGGCAGAACACTTCGCGGGAAATTTCAACTTCTTCTTCCTGGCGAATATAACCCTCCCCACCCTTGCGCGTTAGGAAGAACGTGCCGCCCATGTCACGCACGCGTACCTCTGGGTCGCCAATCTGAATATAACCTTGACGAATTTGTATGCCACATTGAAGGCCACGAGGGACTCCTGCTAACACAAATTTCTTTTCGATTTCTTGTATCATGACGATACATCCCTATTTAGTTTTAAAGAGCGGTTCTCTATTCTGAAGACACTTCTTTTGAAACGCCTTCCGATACGAGGACGGGGGCTATATCTTGTTCCCACTATGGTGCTATGGCGGAGACGGGAGGATTCGAACCTCCGAGGGGAGTTACCCCCTGCCTCTTTAGCAAAGAGGTACAATAGACCACTCTGACACGTCTCCAGACGACCATTCTACCACGTTTTCAGCCTTTTTCAAATCATTCCACCCACTACTATATATAGTAGTGGGTACGCAGCAGTGGTATACTCTTGGCATGGAGTCTCCTCAATCACCGTCAACATTTCAGCCGATCGATCGCCCCACACAACTACCACCACAACCTCGCGCGCCCCGACGCGTGAGCAAAAAGGTCGCATTCATTTGTATCGCGATTTCCATCGCGCTCGGCTGGCTCATCGGCACCTATGGCGAGGGCATTATCTGGAAACCCGACTACCCCACACTCTCCGATCCTGCCAAGAAACCACCGACCGAAGTGCCAGCACTCTTCTCGCAGTCGGGCACCGTTACCGCCATCGATCAAGCGTCGCTGACGATTCAGTACGGCTACCCCGCCAAAACTATCACTTTTCCACTGGCGTCATCCACAAAATACTTCAAGCTCTTCAAAGACACCTCATCGAGTGTATCCATTATCATCACTGAATCCTCTGCTGCGCTCGCTGATATCGCGATTGGCACACAAGTATCGGTGCAAATCCCCGAATCGTCTCTCAAAGCGGTTACTCCTCTGAAAGTCCAAATTCTCCCGTAAAAGCACATAAAAACAAGAATTATTGACTTTTTGGTGTTTTAGTGCTATACTTATAGTACTGGTTCGTTCACAACCATCAAGAAAAGGAGGGCGCCATGCCCAAAGACATCTTCCGTATCATCACGACGCTGTTCGTGATGAGTGTAGTGGGACTTCTCGTTGGATGCAGCGGTAGCGGCACGGTCGGCCCCTCGCCTACCCCGACGCCCGTGCAGACGCCACAGGCACAGCTGCAGAAGACCGAACCGTTCTCAGTTTCAGTTGGCATCATTGGGAGCAGAGCGGTAAGTCCCTTCAACAACAATCCCGGCACGTATCGCTTCGTTGCTAAATGGGCACCCACGCCACCGGAGGGCCAAATCTACCTGGCCATCATCCGCGACGGATCCGATGCGATTACATGCCAAAACAATGTCGCCACTTGCACGCTTGTTCTGGCCAGTGACGTGAGCAGCTCCATGCCAAAAGAAGTCTCCATCCATCTGGCAGCGCAAGAACGCGTCTACTGGTGGACGAGACCCATCACAGGCTCCGTGAGCGGAACAATCGATGTCTGGTTCACTCCAGATTCGTAGACGCCTCGCTCTCCGCCCCGACCGCACACTCGCTGTGCGGTCGTTTTTTTTGTATACTTCGTGCATGCGCCCCTCCACTCTCGTAGCTTCGTGTTGCTTGATCACTCTTTCTATTACCTGGCTTACATCTAAGCAAAATTCTGATTGGACATTTGTTACACGCTCCATCTCTGGCAATGCCTCACTCTACGCCCGTGCTCCGCTCTTTTTCCCAGAGATTGCATCCGCGCACAAAGCAAGGAGCAGTGGCACTCCAAGCGAGCTTGTCTCGCTTGCGCCAGCGCAACACACATCCCTCGTTGTGAGATCAATCATTTTTTCTGATATGTCTCGCGGCTATCTCATCTCAGGCACGATGCCACCCGAAAAAGTAGGCATCCTATCACTACAATACGGCGTGCACGTCACTGGCTTGAATTGGAAGACGGATTATAGCTCATACAACACAGAGCTAGCACTACGTGATTTTCAAAATGAAGATTATCAAGTTCGAGCGCTTGTAGGTGCTGATCGATTTGCTCTCATTGTGAAAGAAAAACATGCGCAATAACTTTCGCTCATTTTTATTTGTTCTAACTTTTCTCGTGCTTATTGGCATGAGTGAAACAACGTATGCGGTGCAAGTAAATTGTTATTCAGCTCGTCCAACCTGCTCACAAAATGAAGGCACTGGTTTTTGTCCGGAAAATTATATCCTAAAGTCAGCGGAGTGCGCCGATGGAGGATATTGCGAACAGATAGACGTTTTATATTGCGATGGTGATGGAATCTTGGATTCACCGAATTATTGCGGTGATGAAGTTGTGCCAACGTGCGACCCCCCTGCTTCCACCCCGACCCCGACTCCCGAGTATTGCGGCGACAGCGCCTGCAACAATGGAGAGACGTGTGGAAGCTGCAGTCAAGACTGCGGCCCCTGTGGCACGGTAACGTGCTCCTCGAATGCAGACTGCAACGACAGTAACACCTGTACAACTGATACCTGCTCAAACCCTGGGACATTTTTCTCATCATGCTCCAATGCCGATAACGGTTCTTGCTCTGCGCCCACGGTAGGGTCGATTGCAGTATCCACCAACAACGCCAATGTCTCCTGGTCCATCGCAGGGGCAGGCAGTGGATCTGGCACCACGGGTCTCTACTCGAATCTCGCATTTGCCACCTACACCATCTCGATCACGAATCCAACCAACTACACCTGCTCCCCCGATGCATGGTCGAAAGCCATCGACTCGGGAGCGCCCGATAAGACGTTCACCGTCACGTGCGTCTTCTCGGCACTTCCCACAGCATTTTTGACAAATTTTGATACTACATCGGGGTACACCCGACTCACCTCGATGGGAGCGCCATCAAACGGCACGCTCACTGGTTCCGCATCTGCACCTGCAGGAACTATCACGAATATCTTGATCGTCATTCGCGAGTGGAATTCGAGCACGGATTGCAGCGCATCGAATCGCGATTGGAATGGGTCATCCTGGCAAGCGGCGTGCACCGGAGGCGGCTATACGACTGCCTCGTTTACGCCTTCACAAAATCCGTCATGGACGTCCACCAATACTCCCGGGGCGGCGGACTTGATCGCCGGTAAGACGTATCGCGTCTATGTCAACGCGTATGATTCATTGGGAAATCAATCCGGTTGGGCATACTACAAGTCCATCGTCTATACGCTCCCCGCAAACAATGCACTCTACGTGTCGCAATCGGTACCCACAAGTATCGTCGCCGGACAAACAGCGACCGCCACCATCACCGTGACCAACAATGGCACCACGACGTGGACCGCTGGCACCAACTACAAGCTTGGCTCTCAAAACCCTGCAGATAATACAACATGGGGCCTTCTTCGTGTTCCCGTTGGATCATCAATAAGCCCTGGGAGCACCACGACATTCTCCTTCACCATCACCGCACCCAGCACTCCTGGAACCTACAACTTTCAATGGCGCATGGTGCAAGAGCTTGTGGAGTGGTTTGGCAACACAACCCCGAATGTGGCGATAACCGTGACAGCGCCCACAAACAACGCACTCTATGTGTCGCAATCGGTACCCACAAGTATCGTCGCCGGACAAACAGCGACCGCCACCG
>CAZBFM010000001.1:522292-652729 GCA_964491455.1 uncultured Candidatus Saccharibacteria bacterium
GTGTCGCAATCGGTACCCACAAGTATCGTCGCCGGACAAACAGCGACCGCCACCGTTACCATGACCAACAATGGCACCACGACGTGGACGACAGGCGCATCGTATAAGCTTGGCTCTCAGAACCCAGCGGACAACTCAACGTGGGGATTGGGCCGCGTCACGGTTGGATCATCCATTAGTCCTGGAGCCTCCAAGATATTCTCCTTCACCATCACCGCACCGAGCACTCCAGGGACCTACAACTTCCAATGGCGCATGGTGCAAGAGCTGATCGAGTGGTTTGGCAATACAACACCCAATGTTGCGATTACGGTGACAGCTACGAATCCGGTTGTTTCCAGTGTTCAAGCAGGCGCTCAAGATTATTGCTCTCATAGCGACCAACGCTCCATCTCATGGTCGTATAGTGATCCCCTAGCGAAAGCCCAGACGTCCTATACTGTTCAGATTGGACGAGACCCCTTATTTGCTGATTACGATTTTTCGTACGCGGGCATCGGAAGCTCAACGAACTACACGCAAACGGGCTTAAGCTACAACACGACCTACTATGCGCGCGTGAAGGCAGTCAACAGCAGTGGTGTAGAGTCTGCATGGGCATCGAGCGCAGCGTGGACGACACCTCTGCATGCATACCCATCAGCGAACTTCACATTCGCACCTTCAAGGCCCGAAATTGGCGCCACGACCACGTTCACCAATACATCGACTTGCTCCCCTTCATGCCCTATATGGTCGTGGAATTTTGGTGACAGCGGTACATCAACTTCACAATCACCAACACATGCGTTTTCTGCAGCATCAACCTACAGTGTTCAACTCACCGCTACCGACACCGCAGGATACTCATGCTCCACTACAAAGTCGGTCCCCGTTCAGCAGCGTATTCCTGGGTGGAAAGAGGTGCTGCCGAGATAGCAATCCTGTGCTACTATCGTGCAAGCAACCAGGGAAGGTGGCTGAGTGGTTGAAAGCAGCGGTTTACTAAACCGCCGGACCTTTACGGGTCTCGTGGGTTCGAATCCCACCCTTCCCGCATTGCAAAAAGAACTGCCGTTTGGCAGTTTTTTTGTAGCTAAAGAAGCAAGGTGGGATTCGAACGGCCGCAGCGTTGCGATAGCAAGCAGCTGACGCCGCGAGGCCTGGTCCCGAAGCGAGTATTCGCGACGGCGAATACTCGACCGAGGGCGAGACCACCCTTCCCGCCATTACAAATGCAGACGCCGGTGATATACTGAACGTGCGTATAAATTAATTATTCTTATGAAGCAACTCGAAAAAGTATTATCGTCATTTTTCGCATCTCTCCCGAATCTCCCCGCGAGCATCCGAGAATTCCTCGTTAAAATCGCACCGTACTTTGCAGTGATTGGTTTTATTCTGTCGCTCCCTGCAATTCTCTCATTGATAGGGCTGGGATCCTTCGCGTCAGTTATCGCAGGTATTGGAGGCAACTGGGCAAACGACGGCGGCACCGCACTTGCCATCATCTACTCTATCGTCAGCACTATTCTTCTCGGTCTCTCAATTAGTGGACTCTTTGCGCGGCACATGGAGGGATGGCGTTACAGCTACTACAACGCGCTCGCTGGTGGCGTCTATGCAATCTTGCGCTACGACTTGGGAGGTTTGATTATCGGCACCGGCATTTCATTGTACGTGCTTTTCCAGATTCGCTCGCACTACAAATAGCCACGCACAGCGTGGCTCGACGTTGCGAAATCACGATTTTCGTGGTATTCTTTGACGTCCTATGAGCTCCACGCCCTCTCCTATCGCATCGACCACATCCACCCCTCGCCCACCAGTCGTGGTTGTATTGGGTCACGTGGATCATGGAAAGACCAAGCTTCTCGACGTGATTCGTAAGACCAACGTCGTCGCCGGCGAGTCAGGCGGCATCACGCAACACATCGGTGCCTATCAGGTTACGGCCGAGGGAAAGACGCTTACGTTCTTGGACACGCCAGGGCATGAAGCATTTACCGCGATCCGCAGTCGCGGAGCACATGTAGCAGATATTGCGATCTTGGTGGTCGCCGCCGACGAGTCCGTCAAGCCACAGACCAAGGAAGCTATCCGCATCATCAAAGAATCTGGTCTTCCTACTATTATCGCCATCAATAAGATCGACAAAGAGGGAGCAAACTCCGCAAAGGTAAAGCAGGATCTCGCACAAGAAGATGTGCTCGTCGAAGAATGGGGCGGACAGACGCCTGCAGTTGAAATTTCGGCAAAAGATGGCCGTGGCATTCCTGAGCTCTTAGAAATGATTGGCTTGGTAGCCGACTTGCTTGAGCTCAAAGAAATCTTGCCCGCACAATCTTCAGGTATCATCATCGAGTCAAATCTTGATAAGCGTCGCGGCTATGTTGCCACTGCACTAGTCAAAGAAGGTATTTTGCACGTTGGTGACTGGATAGTCGTTGACCACGTCGTCGGCAAAGTAAAAAGCATGGAAGATTTTCTGGGAACTCCAATCCAAGAAGCTCGCCCCTCGCAACCAGTACTGCTGACCGGATGGCAAGAACCTCCACGCGTTGGGGGCACGTATCACACAGCGCCATCGAAAAAGTCTGCCGAAGAACTCGCTGCCGACTCTATCACTCCCCCACCAGCTGCATTCGATACATTCCGCGGAGGCGACCATGGCACATCATCGGATCGGCTTACCTTGAATGTCATTTTCAAAGCGGATGTCGCTAGCTCGCTTGAAGCGATCGAACTTTCTATCGCAGCAATTCCTTCGGAGCAAATCTCTCTTCGTGTGCTCGGCTCTGGCATCGGCAACATCACCGAGGGTGATGTGAAAACAGCTGCAGCAAAAGGTGCAATAATTTTGGGATTTCGTGTGCAGCCAGATTCAGCTGCAGCAAAACTCGCTGAACGCGACGGCATCACGATTCGTTCGTTTGATATCATCTACGAACTCATCGAGGCTATCCGCAACGAACTAGCCGCGCTTCTACCCACCGAGACACAGCGCACCGTGGTCGGCAAACTCAAAGTGCTTGCCATCTTTAAAACTGATGCGCGCTCTGTTATCTTAGGCGGGCGCGTCACCACTGGATCGATTCGCAAGGGATCACTCGTGGATCTAGCGCAGTCCGAAAAGCCGATTCGTATCGGAAAAATCACGAGTCTCCAGCGCGAAAAAGAAGACGTCACCGAAGTCGCGCAAGGCGCTGACTGTGGTATGCGAATCGACACGAATGCATTCGAAGGTGAGGTTCGCGAGGGCGATGTGCTAGAATTCATCACCGAAGAGCAGGTTAAAAAAACGCTCTAACCGGCGCAGCACCGCTTCGCCTGCTAGCTCCGTGGTACAAGCAGTGGTGCTAGATAGTAAAGGTGTATATGAACAATTCGAGGTATAGGTCATGCCGCATGCATGGCGCAGTCGCCAAGTGGTAAGGCAAGGGTCTGCAAAACCCTTATTCGGGGGTTCGATTCCCCCCTGCGCCTCCAATGTTCTTTTCGAGATAGGAGCGATATGCGTATCATACGATGCACATCCACAAGTGTGTTCCCCTACACCGACCGACTCACGTATCTATTGCGACAACAGTCACCAGGCGATCGAGCACTGACCGATGATGACATCAGAGAAGCGCTCAGTAATCCGAACTTCTACCTCTTCGTTGCCGTTGATGATCTGGGGTCGTTTCCCCATAATTACCTCGGTATGGGTAGCATTTTCTTCCAGCGCAATCTTGCGCGTTGGATTGCTGAAATTCACGATGTTGTTGTCGATGAGCCGCAACGTGGCCGACACATAGGTGAGACTCTGACAAAGAAACTCATCGATACGGCGCAGTCATTCGCAACGAACCGAGATCAAAAGATAAAGTTGTTTCTGACGAGTCGACCCAGTCGCACGGCGGCCAATGCCCTCTATCGCAAGCTCGGCTTCGTGCTCGTCGCACAGGCAGATGGTGCATGGGGTACGAATTTGTACAAGATGAATATCATGCCAAGGCCCTGACCCGCACGCCCGTTACCTGATGGGCTTTTTTCTTGAAAAAGCCTTAAAAATCAGTATACTAGCGGTAGTACAGTTTGCCCGGGTGGCGGAATTGGTATACGCACTCGACTTAAAATCGGGCGCCGCAAGGCATGTGGGTTCGACTCCCACCCCGGGCACCATCACATCTCAGTCAAAACAGCACCCCGACATCGGGGTGCTTTGCTTCTCATTCGTATTCACGCATACCACGGGCATCGTAGAGACGGCTGCGCGTTTGCCCCACCGATAATGCACGAATTCGCGAGTAGCTTTCCACCGGCTGAAGAATCAATCCTCGCGTTGGCTTGGATGTGATGCGTATCTGCCACACCGGCATGCCGTGCATCAGGAAGTATCGCGCCTCCCCCGCAACGCCCGCACCCCACATGCCGTCGCCAAACGGAAGAAACACACCTCCATCGCACAGCGGGAGCACGCACTCATAGAAGTACACCATGCCATTGCCTGTACGCGACTTCGAGCGCCGATATCCTTCTTGATGCGCCACGATATTGGGGTTCTCAAGTGTGCAGTTCGGAATAAGTCGTGGGATACGCTCTAGGATGTACGCTTCCAGCTCCGTGTCGTATGAATTTACGGGATGTCCAAAGTACAACCGCATACCTCACCTCCTCTGTCGCGACAATAGCAATCACGTTGAAATTGTAAAGAATCATGCGATACTCACAGTGACTTCACCTTGCTCCTGTCGTTTAATGGATAAGACGCTGGCCTCCGAAGCCGGAAATTGAGGTTCGATTCCTCATGGGAGCACATGACATTCAACGCACTGCTCATCGCGAGCGCAACGATACTTCAAATTGCTGGGTACATCTCCTACAACCGAGGAGTTGCTAATCGTACCATCACTCCCAATATTTCGTCGTGGCTCATTTGGGGCACCATATCGCTCATCAGCTGCACTTCGTATATCTCGCTGAGCAACCAAAACATCTCGGTGTCGATCATGCCGATTGTAGTGACAATCATCGATATTGCCACCTTCGTGAGCATACTTCACCGAGGAACCTTTCAATCTATTACTCGTTTTGATACAGGAGCGCTCGTTTTGTCGCTTGCATCGCTCATTACATGGGCATTCATCGACTCGGCGCAAGCGGCAAACATCCTCGTCCAGGCTGCCCTCCTCATTGGAACACTGCCAACCATTCACGGAGCATACTTGAATCCGTCGTATGAAAGACCTACTCCATGGTTTCTGTGGTCGTGCGGATTTCTCGTAGCAACTATCATCGTTGCGCGCCAAGATATTCACTGGGTTGCCTATCTTTCTCCCCTGTTGCAATTGGCCATGTATCTAACCATCGGCACACTCGCGCTTCGCGCAACAAAAAACGCCACCGCGTAGGTGGCGTTTTTTGAAACTACTCCGCCGGAGTCGCTTCCGCTGCAGGTGCATCAACGGTCGCCTCTTCGGTTGCTGGTGCTGCCACCGCTACCTCATCAGCTCCGCAACCGACACACTTGCCCTCTGCAAACTCGACACCATCACACTGTGCACACTTTTTTACTTCATCCATAGAATCGTACCGCCCACCACGCACTGCAGCATTACTTGAAAGTCATGCGCGCACACAGAGAATCGGAAATGAGTCGGATTACTTCTGCACGCTACCACGATGTGAGCGAAACTACAATGATATTCCTATTTATTGGCAACTACGAGCGCGATGATCGTTTTGCCAGATTCCGTTGCAATGGTCACCGTTGCAATTCTTCCACTTTTTTCTGCGCTCAATACTGATGTGCCATTAACCGTTGCGTCTGCCTGTATCTTCCAGCCCTGCTTCGCGATTTCTCCCTTGTACCACTTCGCAACATCGTCAACGCTGTCCGCTGTTTGCAATCCAACATAGTGACCCTCAGAGCTTGTATCCTGTCCTGCTGCAAGAGAACCCTGCACCGTTGAGCCCGGATACACAGGTACATCGGCCGGGAAATCGTTCGGCAGTTTGTCACTCGTTGACCACGTTCCCTGGTCTGTTGTTACCGTGACGTCATCAATGCTTTTCTCTTCAGTCTCCTTCGTATCTAGAGTCGTGGACGATTTCATGAGACCAGCACGAGCGCCAACAACTATCAATCCAACAAGAACGATCGCTCCGACAAGGTATTTTTTATTCATAGGTGACGTACAATATATACGGTGCTATCGTAGCACTAGTTTATCTATTTCGGGAGGTACCTTACCAATGCTCGCAATGCTCCTGACGGTACAAATTCTGACGCAAGAAATACCGATCATATACTCGGCGAACATCCCCGATCCATCGAAGCGAGCAGTTGCGCAAGGGCAAGCCATCGCGCTGCAACTTACGCCACTCAAGTGTGCTCATCCCATTGTCTTCAACGATGTCGCGTACCGCTGTCGACCCGATGGTTTCGTTATCATCGGGATTCCTATGAACACGCAAGCGCGAATCTATCCCGTAACATCGGGCACGTCCGTTGTGGCGCAACTCGATATCACCCCAACGGCATGGCAACGCATTCATCGATCAGCTCGACCGAGCGCGGGAAAAGCGCCACCGGCACAGCTTGATCGAGATCGTATCGCAAAAGACACAGCATTCTCGGCACACGCGGATGCACGTTGGAGCTCGTATCATCTGCGCGTACCGCTTGCACTTCCATTGAGTTCCGCATTTCGAATCACGGATCCCTTTGGCCTTCAGCGACTCTATGGGAAGCAAATGGCAACGATCGGACACAATGGAGTGGATCTCGCCGCTCCTGTCCAGCAATCGTGGAGTCGCAGCGCTCCGCTTGCGCAAAGCATGGCATCCGGCGTTGTTGTACTGGCGTCACGCCTCTGGGCGGAAGGCAATACGGTGGTCGTCTATCATGGCGATTCAATCTATACCTCATATTGTCATCTCCGCATCATCACTGTGAAGCGCGGCGAGCTCGTAAGCTCCGGACAAGCGCTTGGAGAAGTCGGTAGCACGGGACAATCTTCAGGCCCCCATTTGCACCTCACATTTCGCATCAACGGCATCAATGTTGATCCCCTTCTCGCGCGTATCTCCCTCAATGAGTCACTCCGCTAAACACAACCTGCACATCACTGTGCAGGTTTTTCATGATAAAATTTCATCACTACATACGTATTATGCACCCCGAAAAAAAGAGCTTCATCATCCTATTCTTTCTTCTAGCGATCATATCAGGTGGATTATTAGCATGGCGCTTAGGGTTTAATCCTACGGTAGGAACATTCTTCGCATCAAACACCACAACACAAGAGCTGAAATTCCAAACAACATCAGCGACGAGAATCAATGAAGTGGGCCGCGCAGGTACCTATGACTACTCACCTTCTAGTATTCGTGATGCTTCTGGGATGAAGGTCTACGTATGCGGTGGTGGAGTTGCGGGCGACCCGATGTCGGGCCATGACGCCATTTATTTGACGCAATTTGCTCCCGACGGGACAAAAGTCATCGATTCGCAACGCGTTATAGCACCCACTATTACCACCGACTCCGACGACTCTATGCACGCATGTGCTCCGAGCGTGATTCAGCACAGTTTTTCACTATTGGAAAATGGCGCAAATAAATATCTCGCCTACTACGAATGCGCACCAAAAGTGTACCGCACCAGCGACCAGGCCCACGTAGACATGTTCACTCAGATTTGTGTTGCCTACAGCGATGACGGCATCACCTGGAAAAAATATAACAAAACCGCATGGGAAGCAGCTGGAACACTTGTATCCTCAACGGAACCGGCCACTCCTGTCATTACAATCAATCCAATAATGGCTAGTCTTTTCGGAATCCGCGTCTCTGGTGGAAAATACTTAACTGACAAAACTGCAATCGAAGGTGCGCAATCCTATGGCGTCGGTCATCCCAGCGCACTTGTTCGTGATGGCATGATTTGGCTTTACTACTATGACTCGGTAGGAATGTGGGGTGATCGTGGTTTGTTTTTAAGAAAATCAAACGACGGCGTTCATTTCACTGACGCCGTTAAGATTACGAACATCAAATCTCCTGTTGAAGTAAAGTACGTTCAAAACCCGGTCGGAACTCAGCCTGGATATTTTGTAGCGCTCGGACATGCATTTAACGTTCCCTACTATAATTATTCATGGGATGGCATTAACTGGCAGTGGACCGAAGAAGACTCTCAAGATTTCTATACATCGATGCTCGCGCAAAATTACTCCCTTGCCGCGCCGGCATCAGGAATGTGCCTTTCGCCTGGCGGGTTAAGTTTGGTGAGTGATTCATCGGGAACAGTCCAGAACACAACCATCGTTGTTGCTACCAACGAAGGCAAACTTGGCGGCAGCGACGGGTGCACCGCAAGCAATGGTTGCTCATGTTACGACCCCCGCGAAGATGCGGCTCGTGGGTCAACATGGCAAGCATCATTTTATACTGGAACGTTTGCCGCTATCGTGCCGATATCAACTCCCCTTCGCGGCGACCTCAACTCCGACGGCATCGTCAACGCCGCAGACCTCTCTAGGCTCGTTACGATATTTGGACAGACGAGCGATCTCGGTGGCGCTGATCTGATACCAGGCAACGGGGTGGATATCTTCGACTATAACGAGCTCGTGAGGATATTGAATCAGTAGTATACTCAAGAAGAATTTCTTTGTATGCATCCAAGTAAGCGAGCATTCATTCTCCTCGTTGTTATACTAGCTCTCATTTCTGGTGGTCTTTTGATGTGGCGGTTTGGGGTAACGTTTGATGCGGGAAGGTTCTTTGCAGCCGAGAACAGCGATGGGGTCGATCCTCAATATATTTTTGTTCGAAAAAGCAATACTTGCTCTAATTGCATTCTGTGGAATGGGCACTATCCGGAAAACTACAGCGCCGCAGCTATCAACGAAATCGTTACTCTTATTGGCACAAAGGGAACACCCACGCGTCGACTCGGCGTCGGGGCTATCTTCGAACCAAATCAAATCGACATAGCAAAGACAAAGCAGTCTCTCGTCAATCTACTCCTTGCCTCATTAGAAAATGAATTCCCAGTCTTTATCTCCCTTGATAACTTTACCTGGTGGGATAACCGCCCAAACCTCTGGTATTGGTGGGAACCGGGTATAAGTGCCGCCGAGAAAGCAGCACGCAAAGCGAATGTCGAGTGGTCCAACTGGGATGGAGATACGAACGACGCTAACGCACTTAAAATCAGCTGGACGAATTGGGGTAGCCAGTTCCGCAGACCTCCGAGCCCTAATCTTTTGAGTCCCGCGTATATCGAGAATTCGATTTCTAACCTCAATCAACTATTACCGGTAATCACCGAGTGGTATCGTCAGTTACCAGCAAATAAGAAATATTTACTCGGAGGCGTTGATTTTGGTAATGAGGTTGATATTGGTGCTAATTTTTATTACTACCCAAATGGCAATTCGTATACCAGCGGAGACCCAGTATCAACATTGAACACGGATCCTGCGAGTGACCCACACTATCCCACGAGCGACTTCTTGGCGCACACGACTCAAATAGGCTACGCCGCATTGAAGCTCGGCGGTATCAAGTCGTCGGGAGCGATAACTACCGAAGACCTCAATGCCGCAGTTAATCGTTACCTAAATATACTCACGAAGCACGCCTATGACGCAGGCATCCCGCGTAATAAGATATTCAATCACACCGGTGGCAAGGGGTCATCACCCGACTGGATATACCCATCAACACCTGCGTTCACCGATCTGCGCAGCACCCTCATGCCATATGCGTACCCCGGATGGAGCCTGTACGGCAATAAAACGAATCCTGTAAATAGCGTATTACTAAACAGCGCCCTCGATAGCGTGCCGGGCATGCAGTGGGCATCACCGGAATGGCTTCCCGACGCAACGGACGCTGCCGAATGGCTTTCCGCAGTCAGAAATACATTAAACTATCGCAATAATCGATTCATTAATATCGCAAATTGGGAAGAAATCAGAAACAATCCTAATGCGTTATCGGCAATTCGTACCGCACTCGGAGAAAGCCCCGCATGCTGGGTAAGCAGCCCCACCGTCAGCGTAGCAGCGACGGGAAATTCCGCCGTTTTCACCGTGAGTGGCGGACAACATGCGACCGCTCAATATCTGAATATTGCCACCAATTCGACCTTGAGAAGTGATGGCATTTTCCAAACAGCGGATATCGCCAATGACAATATCGTCGGCAAGAACAGCTACACCGTGCCGAATTTGACACCAGGTGTATATCATTGGCTTCTTGCGTCCGATGGGTGCAGCCCCGTGCAACGTCGTGTCGCGTATGGAACATTCGAAATTACCGCTTCGCAAGCCCTTCGCGGCGATCTCAACTCCGACGGCATCGTCAACGCCGCAGACCTTTCTAGGCTCGTTACGATATTTGGACAGACGAGCGATCTCGGTGGCGCTGATCTGATACCAGGCAACGGGGTGGATATCTTCGACTATAACGAGCTCGTGAGGATCTTGAATCAGTAGTATACTCAAATCACTATGGAACCAACACCTCAACCATCACCCTCTCACGCATCGCGCTGGTTCGTGCTCATTGGAGCTCTCATACTCATTGTGGGAGCAGCGTATGGCTCGTACTGGTATTTTATTGAGAAGCAAAATCTTAGCTTCAATATCGATCTCAACACAAGCTCGGCATCAACAGACTCCCCCGTGCTCAACCTCACCCCCGGAGCAACGTCAATCACCACAGGCCAACCAGGCTACTTTGATATCACCATTGATGCTGGTACCAGAAAAGTTTCCGCTGTCGATCTACGTCTCGCAATCACCGGAGCTGTCACGGGATTAGCGATCGACACATCGACATCCGAGTTCACTGATCTCATTAAAGCTGCCAGTATTACGGGTCAAACCGCGACCATCGTTCTCGGTTCTGGCGCCACTCCTAAATCAGGAGTCAACCTCAAGGTTGCTCGTCTCACATTCACAGCGGGTGCGGTTGGCACAATCTCACTCTCAACAAGCGGATCCCAAGCGGCGTCAAACGAGTCAACTACGAATATTCTCGCATCCTCCACCACTAGTACAATTTCAGTGGTTGCTATAGCGCTCAATCCACCTACAGCGACCCTTACTGCATCCCCCACAACCATAAAGACTGGGCTGCTATTGAATTCTTCTGCAACGCTTACGTGGTCACATAATGGTACCAGTGCAACCATCTCACCAGCAGGAGTTGCGACATCCGTTGGCGCCACCGGCAGCACTACCGTGAGTCCCACCACAACCACCACGTACACGCTCACAGCAACAAATACTGATGGCTCAACTCCAACAACAGCAACAATTACGGTCCAGAAAGTATGCGATGTTAATAACGATGGAGTCGTCGGCATCCTGGACATCAATCCTATCGTGGAGGACTTTGGGAAGCCCAGCGCACGAGCTGACTTCAATAAAACCGGCCTCGTAGACATTTTCGATTACAATATTTTTGTCACCAATTTTGCGAGTCAAAAAACAAACTAACATCGTATGACGTCATCCCTCCTTCGATCATCGGTAGCATTTGCAGTCATGATCCTTCTGCTGGCACCAACTACCGTATTCGCACTCGCAGGTGGACCCACGCTATCCTTGCAACCAAGCGCCTCTACCACCAGCACGAATAATCAATTCACCGTTCAACTTTCTCTCGATACAAAAAGCTATACCGTCACAGCGGTCGATGTGAAGATCTCCTTCCCTTCTGACAAGTTGCAGGCACTCTCTATTACTCCGGGAACATTTCTACCCTCAGAGCTCATACCCGGTTCGGTTGGCCCAGGAACCGCCGCTATCACCATGGCGGGTGGAGCAACGGGAAAGCAAGGCACGGGCACAGTAGCAATAGTCACCTTCAAGGCACTCAGTGCCGGGTCTGCCACAATTACATTCGACGCGTCCACTCAAATAGCCGCAGTAGGCCAGACAAGCAACGTTGTCGACACACTGTCGCCGACAACAGTCACCATCTCAGGTGCCACCGTCATTACGTCCACACCGACAGCGACGATATCCGCGACACCCACGCCAACATCCGGATCATGCCCAACACAATATGACCCCGTCTGTGGAACGAACGGCGTGACCTACGTAAATCGCTGCTCGGCTGAAATCGTCTATCGCAAAACCGTCGCCTACGTTGGAGCATGCACCACCGCGTCTACAACACCCACCACGTCACCGCGCATACCATCAGTAGGCCAAATATCAACTGGCCCCGGCGATGTCACCATCGTGGCACTTATCCTAAGCTCGCTGACAACACTCTTGTATGTGGGCTACACGCGCTCAAACGCATTCCGAAAAAACGAAATTGAGGAGATCGCAAAAGACGAACGCGAAACCCCTCCTGATTTTCGATCGTAGCACCCAAGCTACTTCTTAGCTCCTTTCAGGAATTTTTCGTGCACCTCACGGAGACCCTTGTCAGTCACGTGGGTATAAATTTGCGTGGTCGTAATTGAGCTATGACCCAACATTGCTTGCACCGAGCGAATATCAGCACCGTTGCGAAGCAAATCAGTCGCGAAACTATGCCGAAGCGTGTGAGGACTCACCTGCTTCCCAATGATACCCGCCGCCGTTGCGTGTGTCTTCACAATACGCTGGATGGATCGAGGTGTAAGGCGTAGATCTTCATATTTTCCGAATGCAAGATTGCGAGGTATACGGATGAAGAGCGCCGGGTCCATATCCGCGCGCGCCGCAAGCCACGTCTTGAGATGCTCTCCGGCATCGGCGCTAATAAATACAGGTCGGACCTTGCCACCCTTTCCACGAACCGCGAGCTCACCTCGCTCCACGGAAATCATATCTCGATTGAGCGAGCAAAGCTCGGAGACACGCATACCAGTCGAAAAGAGCGTAGCAAGCATTGCCTTATCGCGCAGCGCTGGAAGATCGCTCCCCTGTGGAGCCTCGAGGAGTCGTTGGAGCTCCGCCATCTCAAGGAAGCTCACCTGTCGATCTTCTTGCTTTCCAAGCTCAACGCGCTCGGGGGCTATCGAGGCAATCTGTCGCTTGGCAAGATATTTCAAGAAGTTGCGCAACGCGATGATGTGATAGTTTTGCGTGATTCGTTTGAGTGGTGCTTGTGTATCGGGATCTTTATACCGATTGAGCCACAGACGATACTGGCGAATACCATCCTCGGTGATGTCAGAGATATCCCCTCCCGTAGTTGCGGTGGCAAACTGTATAAAACGATCGAGGTAGCGATTATAGTTCTCGATGGTCTTCATCGCACGGTTACGCTCGATTTCCAAATACTCGAGATACTCGTTCTTGATTTGATTGATGGTCGCCATGTACCTGCAGTATACAGAATGTGTCGCACAAGAAAATGATTGACAATTAACTTTTTTAATGATATTATTTGTTCCTGCTGTTCACTACCAATGAAGGAGAAAACGCGTGACTATTCTTTCTACGACGTTGATCGCTCTGGCGCTGATCATCGCGAGCGTCGTTTCATACAGCTTCGTGGTCGGGCCCTGGATCTACGCCAAGGAGCTCAAGGAGCTGTTTTCCTTGGACACTCTACCAAAGGACAAGCTCGAACGTGAGATGGCGACACCCTACCTCAAGGCGGCGCTCCAGAAGTACGAGTACGCCATGAAGGCGGTCCAACACGAGCTCCGGCTGCACCTCGGACTACCAGACGCATCAACGCCCGAAGAGGTGTCCGAGCGCATCGCACAGTATCGCGCGATCACGTCGCGGCTCCATGATGCCACGTGGAAACACGAGCGAGCACGCTTCATGTACAGCAAGTTCGGAGAAGAGCCCGAAACGCCCCTCACACAGAGCCAAGGCGCTGTCTTCGATCCGAACGCCATCGACTAGGTCGCCGCTTCCCCACCCTCCCCCAAGCACTGCTTGGGGGAGTTATTCTATCATTTGCAAGAATGCAAAAATCATGCTATAATGACTCCATAGTAAGTTCTAATGACGTGCGGTTGGTGCCTCAAGGTTCCTGACCGTATCGTGACAATTTCATGTTAACCCCCAAGCAGAAGTCGAAGCTCATCGGCGCACATCAGATTCACGAAAAGGACACCGGTTCACCGGAGAGTCAGGTTGCGCTCTTTTCAGCAGAAATCGAGGCCCTCACCAAGCATTTAAAGAAGCACGGCAAGGACAACAGCTCCCGTGTTGGACTCCTCAAGATGGTCGCCAAGCGCCGCCGTCTCATGGCGTACCTCAAGCGCACCGATGAGAAGCGCTACGCAAAGCTCTCCAAGAGCATGGGCCTCAAGTAAGTCAGCGTCTCCTAATATTTTCATAGATGCCCGATAAAATAACTATTCAACCGCGACCTAACCATCGCGTGGGCGTGTTCGTAGACATGCAGAATCTCTACCACAGCGCCAAGAATCTCCATGGTGCACGTATCAACTTCGCCGAACTCGTAAAGCTCGCCAGCGCTAATCGCCAGATCATCCGTGCGCTCGTCTACGTCGTCAAAAGCGGCGAAACCGACGAAAAAGCATTCTTTGACGCGCTCGAAAAAAGCGGTCTTGAGCTCAAGATGAAAGATTTACAGGTGTTTGCTGGTGGTGCAAAGAAAGCCGACTGGGATGTCGGTATGGCAGTCGATGTCATATCACTGGCAAAACAGCTCGATGTAGTGGTACTTGCCACCGGTGACGGTGACTTCGTCCCCCTCGTCGAATACCTCCAGCATAATGGCGTCATCGTGGAAGCGATGTCATTTGGTCGCTCCACGTCTCTGCGCCTGAAAGAAGTGGTCAACAACTACATCGACCTGGACGATCAACGCAAGATTCTCATGGGTATTCCAGGCCAAGGGCCCGCTCGCCGCTCATCTCGTGGCAGTGGCCGCGCACGAAGCACCAAGCAATCAGCGCAATCGGCCGCTCCTATTTCCGAATCCTTCATGGCTCCGCGGATTCATCCCGACGAAGAGTAACCCCCAGAACCCCCGCATCCGCGGGGGTTCTGATTTTTAAAACCTTACTTGCGGATACGAAAGACCAGTTCCTGACTATCAAGCCATACGTCCGCCGACCCCGCTGAATGATCATCCAAATACAAGCCAAAATTACCGCAACCAACACCGAAAAGTAGCGGAATATCTTCGACAAATATGGGATTCATTGCAATAAACATCCAGTCTCCGAGAGGTTGATCTGTGAGCATCAGCCTGAGATGCGGTCCGACTTCTGCGGGGCAAAGCTCGAGACCGAGCTGTTCGGCTGTTCTGCTGATTTGATCAAAAGTGACTCCACTCTGGAGACCGAGGTCAGCGACCGTCAAACGAACCAGATCAACACGCTCTCTTGTCTTGGATGTTGTAAAGTCGGGGCTATCCAGAAGTGAACGGGCATAGTTGTTGGTATAGATATTTTGCGATTGCATCTCCTGCTCGAGCTGTTCCGCACTCATCCCCCCAATCTCCGTCTCCATCTTTCTGATCTTCCCCTCAGGAAACGAGGTGTAGAGATGCTCGATGGGGAGACTAAAGATACCAGGGAAGAGCGGACCGATGTATGCCTTGGTGTCCGGCTTGATCTGCCTCTCTCTGGCGGCAAGCTGATGTGGTTTGCAGTCGAAGACAACGGACATGTCGGCAACAGGGCTGCGGGTTCTGCGGAGCTCTTCAATGCGGGGGTCTTTCTGATAGCCAAATCCTTCGATAGGGGTATCGAGCTCGTAGAGGAAGGTGAGGTCGTCTCGCGAGAGAACCTTGCCGGCGCCTGCTTTCTTCTCGATTTCAGTCAGATGCGCCATGTCTGCTGATTTTTTCTCATATGACGTGCCGTCAGGAAATTCCTTCAGCTTCTCCTGCACCACAGGCGCGATATACGGGTCGAGGTTTTGATCGGATGCGATACCACGTACCTCACCGATACTGTTTCCTTCCATGCGGATAGCGGAGCGAGGGATGGTTGGCTTGCCTGATGCGTCGAGCGAGTAGTAGACGTAGAAGTCGCCATGAGAAAGTTGGTTCTGTGCGGTAGACTCCCCTGCGGTGCACCAGCCCGTGCCGTGACCCTGTAGAGATTGTACGAGTGGCATATGGTCGGAGCCTCGCGGATATTTGACCCAGACCCCTTCGGTGACGGAGAGGAGATTTTTCTCCGTGGGAGTGACTTGCTCAATTGCCCAGGCATAGAGCTTTGGGAAATTTTCTGATTTAACCAGCTCCGCTGCTCCGCCCTCCATAAGCAAGTATCCCGCGTGCTTTTTCTCAATAATATCGAGCACATACGCCAGTGCTTCGCGATTCAGATCGGGAAATGGTTTCGTGGTGCCCTTGGAGCGCTTGGTGAATGCTTTCTTTTCTTTGTCATATTCGCCCATGCCCAAGATACTGCGGATAGCAAAGTACTTGAGCCAATCGGGATAGGTGGCATCGGGAGACGAGAGGTAGTCGATCCAGGTATCCAGCGAACTGCGCTGATCGGATGTGATCACATCAGCGAGCTGTTCCCGTTGTTCTTCGGTAATTTCGATATCGCCATGTCCTCGCTCGCGCGCAAGCTTCTGTTGATGTTCGTAGTATCCCTCGGGGATATCTGCTGGTCGGATGACGTGCCTATCGTACATCACCTTTTTGAGTGCACTCATCCCCCGCTCTCGCAGTGCGGGGCTGGGACGATCGAGGATCTCGCGGATGCGCGCGAGATAGTTGGAGATTTGAGACTCGGGCTGTTGCGGTACTTTCTCGCCAGTGCGTATTCTAGTACGCTTTGCCGCTGCTTCCGTTTCGGGAGCTTTGTGCAGCGCATATTTTTCCTTGAGCATCTTCGGCCCGTGTTCGGACATATGCAACTATTTTACCATAACCATGCTAATGCATTGCTGACATATCGCTGCGAAGACCATTTCGAGCTCGACGGAGCGAGAACGGAGTTGATTTGATACCAATCAAATCAACGTGTCCGAGCAGCGATATGTCAGTGATGCGGTAAAATCAATCAACGCGAAGCTCTAGCAAAATAGAACATTTTGTGGCATACTCGTTGCCGTAGCATTCATTGCAGTGGCGTGAAACTATACGGGCACCGTTCAATCTAGACCGCAGCGTTCCATTAGGAACATTGAGGCTTAGAGTGAACCGCCCCTCGGGGCACCGTCACCTCTCGCCATTTTTCACTATGTCAGAGAAAGTCTATACCGCGACGTTCGCGGGTAAACCACTCACCGTCAAGGTGGGTAAATTAGCGCAGCAGGCCAATGGTTCAGTGTTAGTGCAGTACGGCGAGACCACCATTCTCGCAACAGTCGTATTAGGCGACGTCACGCCTCGTGACTACTTTCCCCTCTCGGTAGATTTCGAGGAACGCTATTATGCCGCCGGAAAGATCAAGGATTCCAAGTGGCTCAAGCGCGAAGGTCGCCCCACGGAAGAGGCAATCCTTACAGGGCGTGTTATCGACCGCTCGATCCGCCCACGTTTTAACCAGCGAACACGCAATGAATTGCAATGTGTCGCAACGGTGCTTTCGTTTGATAAAGTCAACGATGCAGACATGCCATCGGTTTTTGCGGTCTCCACAGCGCTCATGGTGTCCGATATCCCTTACGCAGGACCTGTCTCCAGTGTCCGCGTTGGTCGCATTAATGGTTCATTTGTCATCAATCCGACGTATGCAGAACGACTTGAGAGCGATCTGGACATCATCGTCTCAGGCACCTCAACCCGCATTAACATGATTGAAGCAGGTGCAAATATATTGCCTGAAGACGTCATCGGTGATGCTATCGAAGCAGGTTTTACAGCGCTCAAAGAACTCAACGATCTTCAGATGAGTATCGCCAAGGAAGTTGGCAAAGCAAAAGTCGAACTCGCAATGTCGAGCGTTGATGAAGAATTAATGACAGTCGTACGCGAATTTGCCGAACCAAAGCTCGATACCGCAATTTTTGCGGCAACAAAAGCAGAACACTATGCTGGACAGGCGCGCGTTCAGGAGGAGCTTATGGCGCACCTCGATGAGAAGTATGCCGGTGACGCCCAGCTGGAAGACAAGAAAGCTGCCGCAGTCGGATTTCTCGATGAGTGCATTAATGTTGTCGTACATCGCAACATTTTGGAGCGAGATCGACGCGTCGACGGTCGCAAGCTCGACCAGCTTCGCACATTGAGCGCAGAGGTCGGTGTTTTGCCTCGCACACACGGTACAGGACTCTTTATGCGCGGCGACACACAGGCATTGAGCGTGTTGACGCTTGCCTCGCCGGGACAGGAGCAGTGGATGGAAAGCATGGAAATCGAACTTTCCAAGAAGGGCTTCATGCACCACTACAATTTCCCACCATACTCAGTCGGTGAGACTGGCCGTATGGGTGCCCCTGGACGCCGTGAAATTGGCCATGGCGCCCTTGCAGAGCGAGCACTCGTACCTATCATCCCCTCACGAGAAAAGTTCCCCTACACGATTCGTATCGTGTCAGAAATTCTCGGATCCAATGGCTCTTCTTCGCAGGCATCTATCTGTGGCTCTACCCTCGCACTCATGGACGCAGGCGTTCCTATCTTAGCGCCTGCAGCAGGTATCGCGATGGGACTTATGCTTGACGAAAAAGGTGAACACTACAAAATCCTCACCGACATCCAAGGCCCCGAGGATCACCATGGCGACATGGATCTCAAGGTTGCCGGAACCCGTGAAGGCGTCACTGCGATGCAGATGGATGTGAAGATTGATGGCATCACGCCGCAGATTGTTCGAGAGACTCTCGCGCAAGCTCGCCGTGCACGCTTAGAGATTCTTGATGTGATGCAGAAGGCAATCTCCGCTCCTCGCGCTGAATTGTCGGTACACGCGCCTCGCGTTCACCTCATGAAGATTGACTCTGACAAGATTGGACTAGTCATCGGATCTGGTGGCAAGACCATCAACGGCATCATCGATGAAACCGGCGCAACCATCGACATCGAAGATGACGGCACAGTATTTATAACCGCAGGCTCGCCTGAAGCGATGAAGCTCGCCATCGACCGCATCACCCAGCTCACCTATGAACCAAAGCCAGGTGAAGAATTCGACGGCACGGTTGTGTCCGTGAAGGACTTTGGCGCATTTGTTGAAATCCTTCCAGGAACGGATGGCATGGTGCACGTATCAGAGATGAGCACCGATCGCATTGCGCATCCGTCCGATGCAGTCAAAGAAGGTCAAAAAGTGCACGTCTGGGTAGTGGCAGTCAGTCCCGAGGGCAAGATTTCGCTCTCGATGCTTGGACCACAGGGCAAGCCTCGCGGTGATCGTCCACAGCGACGATAATCTCGTCAAACAAAAACCCCGCCATGAGCGGGGTTTTTGTTTAGACTAGAATGCGGTTATCGCTTTGGAATCAATAATACCCTGAACCTCTTCGAATCCGAGTGGGAACGAGTAATTATATCGAGCCGGCAACGCGAATACATATTTTTCATTGCGAGCTAATTCGCTTGGCCCTATCGGAGCGGCACCAAAGCTCCATTCATCCTTCATGCTCTTTTCCCACTGCTGGACTGTGAGCACCATGATGGGTATATCTTGCCGTGGCTTTTTTGTAGTTGAAGCTGGATGTTGGATGCGCACCATGACGCCCGATGCAATCGTCTTGGAGTCCGCTGTTACTAACCACGTATCATCTTTGACGGTATATCCCCTCCAACTCACCGGGAGCGTCACACGAAGTCCGTAGGCAATGTTTTTATACTCAATCGATGCCTGAAGATCGTTGAATGTGAATGTCGACAACACCTGGGAGCTCGTTAGCTCATTGGTGCTTCGGCTCTGCGTTAGCGTGTACAGCGCATCCTTGTGTTCGATAAATATAGTTCTCGTTTCAAAGTCTTTGCCCTTGTAATCATACGTCCAGGCGTCCCGCCCCTGGAATGACACAGCTACATCACCATTGCTCGGCAATTTTGAGAGATACTCCTGCAACGACTTCGCCCCTGCGTTTTTATAGAGCGCGGCCGCGTTCTTTTGAGCCGCAATTGTTAAATCAGGAAGTATTTGTGTTTTCTCACTACGAAAGCTCGTGATGCTTGCGCTACTAGTCACATCCCAATCAGCGGGAATCGATAGAGAGAAATTACCAGCATCGCTGCTATAGCTTGTCCATCCATTCAATAGAGTCGTCTCCGGCGCTGGGCAAACGAGGATCGGCGGACAAGGAGCTCGAATACATTGCACCTGTTGCAGCACACACTGACCCTTCCTTCCCTCGTCATCTTTCGGGACAACAACCGCATCATCCCCCTGTGGCCAGTAGCCCTGATACCAAAGGGTGCCCAGAGCAACTGAGAGAACCGCCACCACGAGAAGAAGTACGCCAACGACTGACCAATGCTTTCGAAGGGCAGCTCCGTGAGCTTGTATTTTTGCTAACTCACTCAGTGATGCATGCTCCTCGTGCTCACCCGACAGATTCATATTGTCTTGCATGTCATCAGTATACCGCACGCACACACTTCCACAACAATGAAATGAGCGCTATGATGGGGTTATTCACGTAGCACTCTTATGCCAGACCAACCATCACTCACCCCGCAAGCACCCCAGTCGCGCCCACCGATGAATCTCCCGATAGCATCGAGTCGCGCCTCCTCACCTTCTACCCCCGTCGCAGCACCTATACAGGCACCAAAACCGGCGCTGCAACCTCCTGCGCCTGCGATGACAGAGATTCGCGCACCTGTACCCACGCCAACTCCTCCACCCAGAATCGCATCTGAGTCACGCCCCATGCCGGTTGCGCCTACTCCACATACATCCGTGACTGAGCAAGTGCACACGATGAGCACCGATATTGCTCGCATTACCACTGGAACCTATACAGCGCCCACAGATCGTACCCCGCAAGCCCCACTTCCCGCGCGAATAACACCTCCGCCCCTGCAAGAACCTAGCACACCTCGAGGCCGTATGGCTGCATACGCGATTGGCGCCATTATTGTCATAGGCCTGATTGGTTACCTTATCTCATCAATACTCAGCAATTCAGATTCCATTGCGACGACGCCAACTCCTGTTACCTCTCGAAGTGCCTCGCCATCACCTACAGCCACCCCCAGCAACGCTCGCAAGATTGCCTCCTATTTCGCTGATACAACTACGCTTGCCGCGTTACCGCAATCATCCTCAATCGTTACGGATGCGCGAAATACAATCATTGCCACAAAAACACAGCCAAAAACAGCTCAGCGCCTTCTAATAACAATCGCAGGAGCAACGCCCACTTCATCCGTCGTCGTGCGCTCATTGCTAACACCTTCACTTCCAGAGACCACACTAGCATCGTTTCTAGGCGCTGATTGGGCTACCGTGACCTATGGTCAAACCGAGCAATATACGAGCGCGGGCGCGCTTACGACCGGGATAGCGACGAGACCCGTTATGATTATTGAGGTAACCGATGCGACGATTGCACGCCAGCAAATGCTCAACTGGGAGACAAGCGGCCTTCTTGATGCTGCGAGTCAGCTCTTTGGCTTTGATGCTACGAAGCGCAAGCTCGATACGTTTAGCGATGCGCTCCATCGAACACTACCCGTTCGCTTTATCAATTTCCCGTATGCTGACTCGAGCATAGACTACGTAATCGTCACTGCCTCCAACAACGTAAACTATCTCGTCATCGCGTCGTCCCGCGAGTCACTATTTTACGTAGTCGATCTGCTCACACAGTAGTTATCACCCGATTCATCCACAGTCAGCCGAGCGTGTCATACCTCGCCAATCCCCCGAAACGACCCTCGGGGGATATTCATTTCTATGGCGCAACAGCTTATGTTTTGAGGTGCCAACGTGGTGACAAGGTGACAGCGTGGTGACAGACTTGGTGACAGCGTGGTGACAGACTTGGTGACAAGTTATCCACTTGGTGCCATTGCCGGTGTCACCATCGTGCCCTATACTTTGAGGGTAGTTCTTTCGAAGTCGTACCACCTCGCTGGCACCTCTACTGGAGCCATCGCAGCGTGAACGACAAGCGCAGAAACAGAGCAGTGTAGTGCAGCAGCTCATTGGTAGCGACAGCAGGGTAAGTACAATTTATCAGTCGAACTCTTTGTGAGGCAATCGCGCCCACCGAGGGTAGATAGTCAAGGGCACTCCTCCATAAAACACCATAACGGTATTACGGGGAACGGAGTGCCCTTTCCTTTTGCTATAATTGCCTTCACTATTCTTGATTTGCATATGTGAAAGTGATATACCTGTACTACTAATCAATCGAACACATGGAACGATCCCCCTCAAACCCAACAGCAGAGCAACTTGATGCAGAGATAGCAGATATTGATCGTCAGCTTTTAGAGCTCGATGGTCATCTTGCGCATCACTCGGAAACAGGAAGCAACTCTCCTGATGACGATGGGCAAGAAGCTGCGCAAGATATGCAGGATATGGCCACGGGTCCCGGCTTCAAAATGGACAAGCTCCGTCATCGCCGCGCCGAACTCATCGCGCAAAAAGAAGCTCTGAATTCTTAGCTATTATGCGCTTGAGGGGGCGCACAACCCTTGTCGCACCACATACCATCATCGGCACTTTGCGGAATAGACGCAGTGCCGGTTTTTGTTCAAATAGACTCCAATCCCGGTCTACATTCATTCACCGTGGTTGGCCTTGGCGACAAAGCTGTTCAAGAATCGATTGAGCGCATCGATGCAGCCATTAAACATAGCGGCTTCGAGTCTCCTCGCTCAAAGAATCGTCGCTTTATAATCAATCTAGCTCCTGCAGATTTAAAGAAGGAAGGCCCCGGGTATGATCTTCCCATGGCAATTGCGTTTCTCGTGGAAACGAAGCAAGTTTCACTTCAGAATCCCCTTCCAATTATGATTGGCGAACTCGGACTCGATGGCGTTCTTGCACACACTAATGGAGTTCTCGCTGCCACACTCCTAGCGAAGGAGCAGGGTTATCCGGCGATCGTAGTCCCCTCGTGCAACGTCGTAGAAGCATCAATGGTGCCAGATATCACCATCTACGCGGCAGACTCCCTGGCGCATGCCATTACATTCATTGGCACACCCATAGGTGACACCAAGGGACCAGTCGTGTCACCTGGTGCCAAGTTGGCACCAGGTGACAAGTTGGCACCAGTCAGTGACAGCGTGACACCTCGTGGTGACAAGATGACATCTGGTGACAGGACCGTGGCACTCGATGATTCATTTGCCTACATACAAGGCCAGCATACGGCAAAGCGCGCGTTGATAATTGCTGCCGCGGGAGGGCACAATGTCCTCATGACTGGCGCTCCCGGCTCAGGTAAGACGCTGCTCGCACGCTCAATCACTGGACTACTCCCCGCGCTCGCTATTGATGAAGCCATCGAAGTCGCTAAGATTCGCAGCGCCGCTGGCATACTCCGTGGCGGGATCACCTCACTACGGAGGCCATTTTGCTCACCTCATCACACATCATCCCCTGTTTCTCTCATCGGCGGTGGCTCATTGATACGCCCAGGCCAAATCAGTCTTTCGCATCGGGGCGTTCTTTTCCTTGATGAAATGCCGGAATTTGCTCGAAATGTTCTTGAGGCACTTCGTCAGCCACTCGAAGACGGCATCGTCACCGTTTCGCGCGCATCTGGAACCCTAACGCTGCCAGCAAAATTCATGCTTATTGGAGCAATGAATCCCTGCCCATGCGGAAATTCCGGCGATCCCCTGTCGGAATGCACATGCGCACTCGCTGCGATCACAAAATATCGAAAGAAGATTTCCGGCCCACTACTGGATCGAATGGATCTGCATATTCAAGTTTCCCGTGAACAGGTTGGCATAGCACATTCCATTGATTCTGATGGCCTCATCAAAGCTCGACAATCGGTTGCGCTAGCTCGCTCTATTCAAGCGAAACGATACTCTGGCACTAATCTCATTACGAATAGCGAGATATCCCACAAGAATATTGACCAGTATTGCTCTCTTGATGCTGCGGCGTCCGCCTTACTCACCGAACTCGTCAACAAGCGCAATCTATCACTTCGCGCATTTCACAAGATAAAGAAAGTAGCTCGTACAATTGCCGACTTGGAGGAGGCTCAACAAATAACCTCCGCACATGTTGCGGAGGCGGTGGCGTTTCGCATGACTGAATTGGCCGCGTAATGCCTACTTAGCAAGTGGATTCTTTGCGCCGTGAACCTCAAAATGCAAATGGTTTCCCGTGGAGTTCCCTGTCGAACCCATGAGTGCAATTACATCGCCCCTGTGAACGCTTTGCCCAACTTCAACAAGAAGCTTTGAGGCATGTCCGTACAGCGTTTCGGTCCCGTTGCCGTGCGACAGCTTAATGTACCGTCCATAGCCGCCATTGTAGCCGCTCGCATCTGAAATCACGACAACACCATCAGCGGCAGCTTTGATTGGCGTTCCGTAGCTATTTGCAATATCTATGCCGTTTCGTCCGTGAATCGCACCGTTTCGCGTAATGATTCCCGTCGTTGGCCTCATAAAGTAATCCCCGAGATCAGGAAGGTGCGTAAACTGCGTAACCACAGTCGTTGCAAGCTTTGTCGCAGCTCCCGCTGTTCGACTCACCCTCAATACACCGTTTGGAATGATGATTTCACTACTTATCGCCAGGCTACCATCAATGGGTAGGCGATTATAAGCAATGATCCTGTCGACGTCGGCACCATACTTGTTCGCTAAGGAACTCGCAGTATCTCCTTTTAGGACCTTGTGAATTACACCGGTAATTGGCGGTATTCTCAATATCTGACCAGGCTTGATATTATTCGGATTTGTTAATGAGTTTGCCCACATAATAGAGGTCTGCGAGACGCCATAGTCAGACGCAATAAATGAAAGCAGATCGCCATCTTGCACGACGTATTCGATAACGCCGGCACGACGGCCAGATAGCTGCTCAATATATTCACTATCCGGAGGAGTTATCGCTAGCAGCGCACTATCATGCATCGTAGCGACTTCGGTACTCGGAATAGGGGATAGAGCGGATGAATCTCCCATGGAACCCGCATAGACGCTATTGATATCTGCGAGTTGAGCGTATGAAAGCTGCTGCCCGCTCACACGGACTGGCGTTCGATCCTCAATCGATTTCTGCATAAGTCCACTTAAAAATGAGGCCTGCCCGTCGCTGCTCGTGCCATAGAAGACAACAATCGCAATCGCAACAAAAATCGAAGCATAGAGCTCCAGTGACCGACTTTTGATGATTCCCAGTATGATCGTCTGGACTCGACTTCTGGCGTTATGCCTGCGAGCCGCGAGACTGATTATCGACGTTGGAATACGAATAGGCCACTATAGCGAAAACCCTTAGAACCGCTGTTTCCTTGCATTTCCGCTATAAAAAGCAAAAATTCTCTTGCGAGAATCACCTACGCAGGGTAGCATTTTTGACACCTACTGGTCAATGGCCGATCAGCTGCCTATCCACAGAATCTCATGGTATCATTTTGGACAACATTCGGTACATCCGCAGAGGAGCAAGCCCGTCAGTGGCTCACCGCACAAGGATATTCCATTCTTGATTACAACTGGAGACGACCTTGGGGCGAGCTCGATGTCGTCGCTGAGAAGGACTCGGTAATTCATTTCGTGGAAGTAAAGGCCTCTCTTCATCAACGCCAAGGTTTTGAGCCGTATGTACGCGCGGGAACTACCAAGATGCAGAAGGTCCAGCGAACCGCCCGTACGTGGCTCGCGCAACATCGACCCGACCACGACACCGAGTGGCAGATGGACGTTATCTCGGTTATCATGCATCCATCGGGCCCGACATTTGAACACTTTCAACAAATCTAACTCATGCATCACCCACGAATCGGAGCGCACGTCAGTATTGCCGGGGGAATTGATCAGGCTCCTCTTCGCGCAGCAGCAGAAGAACTGGAAATTTTTCAATGCTTTAGTCGGTCACCACAAGGGGGCAAGGCAGCCGAACTAACGGATGCATTAATCTCTTCATTTGCCGCGAACATGAAAGCGGGAGGTTTTGATTCGTTTGTGATACATGCCCCGTACTACATCAATACCGCATCCTCGGAGCAACGCATCCTCGCATCAAGCATTCGCATTCTCCGAGAAGAGTTGGAGCGGGGGAGTACCCTTGGCGCATCCTACGTCATGTATCATCCGGGATCCCACAAGGGACGCACTCGCGTAGAGGGCATCGCCGACGCGCGACAGTCACTCGAAAAGATTCTCGACGGCTACGCTGGCACATGCAAGCTTTTGGTAGAAATTTCAGCAGGTGCGGGCGACGTGCTTGGAGACGCATTCGAGGAAGTCGCCGCTATTATTGAACCGGCCAAAAAGATGCCGGGCTTTGGTGGAGTCTGTTTTGATACCTGCCACGCCTTTGCATCGGGATATGACTTTACCGACGAGCAAAAAGCGAAAACCGTTCTTACCTCCTTTGATACTTCCATCGGACTCTCATGGCTCAAACTGACCCACGTCAATGACAGTAAAACTCCACTGGGTGGCAACAAGGATCGCCACGAGCATATCGGCGCCGGCCACATTGGTACCGCCGGACTCAAAGCACTTCTGACGACAGCCTCATTTCAAGCGATTGACTGGATTCTGGAAACGGAACCCGAGGGCAGATCGTCCGATATCGCGCATCTTCGTAAGTTTCGCTAGAGACAACGTCATACAATAAAACTACGAATTCTCCATATATTATGGGCTTTTCGTGATGTTAAAGGCTATTGACTTTTTGTCATATTTATGCTATACTTCAAATGTTAGTGGTGGGAATGAGTCCCTTCACAATTCAAGGAGACAGCCATGAAGCTTACTAAGTTGGTCGCCGCCTTCGTGGCGGTTCTCGTTCTTGCAGCCCCCGTGGCCGCGCAGTCGGAGTTCGAAAGCGCCCTTCAGGGCACGTTCAATGCCGCTCGCGTGGGTGTCGACGGGATGGCGCGCAACATGTGCGCCAACCACCGAGGCACCGGCGACCTCGTCGAGGCAAGCTGGTGCTATGGGCTCGTCGTGAGCCCGAGCTCGCACCGAGTAACGGGATACAATCCCAACTCGGTGTTCGGCCCAGGTAGTCGCTTCGCTCGGATTGGCGATTTCTATCGCAACCCATATGAGCGCGGCGGTTACGCCGGCTACGGCCCTGACTTCGACGTGAACGCCCGCACGCTGGGCACCATCGTCGGCGGGGGAGCAGGTGCTGCCCTCACCGAGCATCGCCGAGGCTGGCAGAAGGCCGGTGCCATCGTTGCAGGAGCAATCCTTGGCAACATCGTCGGCAAGAAGCTCGATGAACGTTCCGCAGAGCGGATCACTGGTGAAAAGCCCAGTGACTGCGTGAAGCGCACGATGAAGGAATTCGATAAGCGCAAGGCCTCCGTGAGCACAGAGCAAGTCATCGCTCTGTGCGGTGGGGGACCAGCGCCTGACATGGCGCAACGGACTCCACAGTCCGATGCGACGCCCGCGCCGAGCGCTACTCAAGCGCCGGCAACCGTTCATCAAAAGGACGGCTACCTGTGTAACAACACAGAAGTTGCCGTTATTATCTACGTGAACGGCAGTGCCGTGGGGCAACTTGCCCCGGGACGTAAGGTATCTGTCGCCGACCTACCAACTGGCGAACTCACGTTCATCAACAAGAACTAGTAGGAAGAAAATCATGAACATCAAGAACCTCGTCGTCGCCCTCTTCGCCGTCGTCCTCACGGTCGGCTGCACCAAGAGCCCGGCCGAGCAGGCCAAGGCGGAAGCCCGACAGCTCCGTGAAGCGGCGCAGGCGAGCGACCTGCTCAATGCGGTCGTCGCTCAGGAAATCTCTTGCGGCGACGCAGTGGCCCAAGAACGCATCTTCGACCGCAAAACCGGAGTGCCACGGGTGTACGTGTGGGTCGACAAGGCGGAGAAGTTGATTCACTGCTACGATGGTCAGGGTCACCACCCCGTCTGGGGAGACGAGTTGATCGAGATCACGAAGGCTCACGCCAAGGTGATCAAGGACAACGCGGGCAACTGCTACCCGGTCACCCCGCCCAAGTGCTGCACCGCGCCCCCTGCGCAGCCTTCCGCTCCGGCCCCCGTCCAACCGCCCCCTCCGCCCCCCGCAGCGCTGGCGCCTACTCCACTTCCGGAGCTGGGCACAAGCCCGTGCTGCGGCCGGCAGTAGGGCAACCCCGTAATTCGTCTCATGCAATGAGGCGGGCTACGGGGCTTTTTTTATTCATTGATAATCATCCTATATCCAGCTACCATACTGCTATGCATCTGGTAACACACTCTCCTGAAGACACGCACGCGCTTGCGACAACCATCGCCGAGCGTATTCGCGCACGAATGCCCGGACGCACTACCGCTCTCGTGCTCGCCCTGCGCGGCGACTTGGGAGCAGGGAAAACCACATTTACACAAGGACTCGCAAAAGCGCTTGGTATTTCCCAAATGCCAAAGAGTCCAACATTCTTACTTGCCAAAGAATACGCAGTACCCAACACTTCGTGGTCGCTGTGGCATTTGGACTGCTATCGTCTCACCGGTCATCACGATCTCCAGACGCTCGACATGCACCGCATCTTCGACAACCCCCTCAATATTGTCGTAATTGAGTGGCCTGAAAATATTGGCGATGAACTACCACGTGATCACATAGAAGTTCATTTTCAACACGACGGCGGCGATGGGCGGAGCATCACGGTATCTGAATCATGAAAAAATTTATCCTTATCGACTCCAACGCGCTCGTCCATCGTGCTTTTCACGCGCTCCCACCGCTATCGTCGCCAAGCGGTAAGCAGACAAACGCTGTGTACGGTTTCACATCGGTGCTCCTGAAAATGATCAGCGACCTGAAACCCGACTACATGATTGCGACATTTGATTTGGCGGGACCCACATTCCGCCACGATGCCTACGACCAATACAAAGCGCATCGCGTCAAAGCGCCCGATGAACTGTATGCGCAGATTCCCGACGTGAAACGAATGCTCACCGCTTTTGGCATTCCTATTATTGAGCATGCTGGCTTTGAAGCAGATGATGTCATTGGAACATTAAGCACCCAATCGCGAGACATGCCAGGCCTGCAGACCATCATCGTGACGGGGGACTTAGATACCCTCCAACTTGTCGACGAGCAAAGGGTTGTCGTGTTTACGTTGCGGAAGGGGATGACCGACACCGTTACGTATGATGAAGCCGGCGTTCGCGAGCGCTACGGAATCCCTCCGTCGCTCGTTGCAGATCTTAAGGGACTCAAGGGAGACCCGAGCGACAACATACCGGGCGTCTCGGGTATTGGAGAAAAAACTGCATCGACACTGGTACAACGCTATGGCACCCTCGAAGAGCTCTACCGCGAACTAGAAAACCCCGCATTTGCCACCGGCAAGGAAAGCGGTGTCTCGGAGAAACTCAAAGCAAAGTTGATCGAACAAAAAGACATGGCGTTCTTCAGTAAGAAGCTCTCAACTATTATTCGTGATGTTCCTGTTACGTTTGATATTTCGACGGCAAATTGGCGAGAGCACATCAACACCTTGGCGCTCGAAGAACTGTGCAAAGAACTCGGATTTTTTACGCTCATAAAACGGATTCATACAACGCTCAATCCGGCGATCAAAGCCGCATCCGAGCAGACGCTCGACTTTGAAGCGCCCACTACTTCTCCGGTTGCAAGCACAGCGACACCACTCACCAGCATCGCCGAGCTGGGCGCAATCACTGACGTGGCAATCGCGGGAGTAATCCACGATGGTCAGCTTGAAGAACTCTATCTTACGGTCGATGGTGCAACGGTGTACTCGATTTCAAAGCCAACAACGACCATACTCGAGGAACTGACGCGGTCGTCGGCGTGTATTATCGGTCACGACCTCAAGACTCTCATTGAATCTTCCGCCGCACCACTCGCTCTCACAGGAACAACACTTTTCGACACTCGTATCGCGGCGTGGCTTACGAATCCCGAGCTGAAAGAGTACGACCTTGGTCGCGTTGCTTACGACCTCGCAGGCCTAATGATATCAGATGACAACGCGGAATCTGTGCGCATCATCTGGAAGCTCAAATCGCTCCTTGCCGAGCGAATTACCGCGCATGAGCTCAATGATATCTTTCAGACTCTCGAGATGCCTCTAGTGCCAATTTTGACCTCTATGGAGCATGCGGGCATCCAAGTAGACGCCAACGTCATCGACGAGCTTCTCACTATGGCGCGCACCGATGTTGCCTCACTCGAAGAACGCATCTACGCAAGCACCGGCACGACGTTCAACATCAATTCACCATCACAGTTGGGCGAAGTGCTCTTCACGAAGCTCGGACTCAAAGGCAAGGTGCGACGCACGGGAGGGGGAGTACCATCCACTGCCGCCGCGGAACTGGAGAAGCTCCGCGATGAGCATCCGGTAATCGAACTGATTTTGCAGTACCGCGAGCTCAACAAACTCAAGACTACCTACATCGAACCATTTCCAAGTCTCATCGATGCATCCGGCCGCATACACACCACGTACAATCAAACGGGCACAGCCACGGGTCGACTCTCATCGTCGAATCCCAATCTCCAAAACATTCCAACTCGCACCGAACTCGGGCAGCGTTTTCGCGCCGCATTTGTAGCTCCCAAGGGCTTTCAACTTCTCTCACTCGACTACTCACAGCTCGAGCTACGCATCGTTGCCCACGTCGCCAATGATGCCACTATGATTGAAGCATTCCGCAATGGGGAAGACATCCACACACGCACCGCATCCGAGATATTCCAAGTCACACCCAACGATGTCACCAAGGACATGCGTCGCCAAGCAAAAGTTCTCAATTTTGGGATCATCTACGGCATGGGCGTGCTTGGCTTTGCTCGATCAGCCGGCGTCTCACGAGATACGGCGAAGAAATTCATTGACGACTATTTTGTTCGATTCTCTGGTGTCGCCGACTACATGGAGCGCACCAAGAATGAAGCGTTCAAGAATGGGTACGTGAGCACACTCATGGGACGACGGCGCCCTCTACCTGACATCAAGAGCACCATGCCACAATTGGCGGCACAATCAGAGCGTATGGCTATCAATCACCCCATTCAGGGAACGGGTGCCGATATCGTAAAGCTTGCGATGATTGCCGTGGATGCGCAGATTCGAAACCTTGGGACCGATAGTGGCATACGCATGCTCCTTCAGGTGCACGATGAACTTGTGCTCGAAGTTCCGAACTCAACACTCCCTGATCTTGCACACACCATTGCAAAAACGATGGAGCACGTTGTCTCACTATCGGTGCCCCTTGTTGTAGAAGCCAAATCAGGACAACACTGGGCGTCTATGCAGCATATCGATCACGTAGAACAATCATGAAATTGAAATTTGCAAAACTCGACCCCGTTCTGACGGTCGTCCTCCTACTGGCGTGCGTTGCTGTACTAGCGCTTCTGTATTGGCTCTTCGGCTCGTCGTCTCTCGTTATCTCGAATACAAACCCCCCAAGCTCGCGAACGCTCGGAGCGTTGAGTGGTACGCCGTGCGATCATGCCAATCAGCGCCCCATAGCGGTTATGCTCTCATCAGATGCTGAAGCACGACCGTTATCGGCTATCGGGCAAGCTGACATGGTTTTTGAAATGCCGGTTACACCGAACGGCATCACGCGCATGATGGCAGTCTATCAATGCAACCAACCACGTGAGCTTGGCTCTATTCGATCCGCTCGAGGAGATTTCATACCGCTCGCGCAAGGTCTCGATGCCATTCTCGTTCACTGGGGAGGGGAGAAGGATGCGCTCACAGAACTCAACAACGGTGTCATCGATAACATTGACGCACTGAAATACGAGGGTACGACATTTTTCCGGAAAAATGGCGTCGCTCGCCCACACAATGGATTCACCTCCAGCGAGCTCCTGTGGGAGCGCGTAGAAACATTGGGATACCGCGCAACCTCAAGTATTGCCCCATACCTCCACCAATCCGTGAATGGCGATCGTAATCTTGGTTCGCTAACCACAACCGTCGAGCAAGCGTGGCCCCAAGGCATGAATGTACGCTTCACCTACAACAACACCACAAACACCTATCTTCGCGAGCGAGGAAACAAGCCAGAATACGACGCATCATCAAACTCGCAAGTCCACGCCAGTGTCGTTATCGCAATGCACACAACAGCGACATTTCTCCATGACCAGTATATTCATGTACAAACTCTTGGAAGCGGCGTAGCAACGATTTGGCAACGAGGTCAACGTAGCAGTGCGCTCTGGAAGAAAGAACGCTCGACGGATCCATTGCTCTTTACTGATAGCAAAGGCACACGTATTTCTTTTGAACCTGGTACGATCTGGGTACTCATCGACGCGCCACTACCAACCCCGTAGCACATGCTTCACCTCATTCACGGCAAAGATCCCTACCAGATACGCTCTGCACTCGCTGCCACCATTGCGAAGCAGTCGGCTACGCACGCGCAATCGCTCGAAGTGATTCGCCTTGATTGCCGAGACGAGAACACTCTGGACGCTCTTCATCGGCAACTTAAGTATCCTTCGTTTCTGCATCACCCCCGCATTATTGTCGCCTCAAACGCGGCTCATGCATCGATGGAAGAGATACTCGAAGAATACGACGTTCCGAATCTATCAGACATCATCTTCCTCGCCACCATTAATACATCAGAAAAAGATGCCGATAAGAAAATACTCGCGAAGCTTCAAAAAATAGCACCCTCAAGCACGCATGCTGAGGCACTCTCCGGAAAGGAACTTGAAGTATGGGCGCGCGCGTACTGCTCTGACAGAGGATCCGATCTTCCACCCACGGCCTGGACTCATCTCCTTCGTCGCGTAGGGGAGGATATGTCGCAATTGTCTCATGAGCTCGAAAAGCTCACCGCTTACGCCGGAGCTACACCTATCGACGTCGATATGATTACACTACTCACGTCGGCACGTCAGGATCATGATACGTGGGAGCTCTCCAATGCCGTTGCCGCCCATGATAAACGCGCCACCCTCAAGGCTTTGTGGCGTAGCCTGCGGGATGGCACCCCTGAACAGATCGTCCTTGGCTCACTCGCTTCAGGACTACGAAATCTCATCATGATTCAAGACGTAGCCTCTCGAAAGACGAGCTCAGCGGTGATCGCTACCACGATTGGACTACATCCATTTGTTGTTTCAAAATCACTTGCCGGCGCTCGTCTTGCGACCCCCCAGAAATTACAAAAAGCATTTCTCTCATTAACTGAACTGGAGCGCTCATCAAAAGATGGCACCGCACACCTCACCGACGGTCTCTTTCACGTCGTTCTCTCATTATAAGTCGCGTTCGAATTACTTTGCCAATATTGCTATTTTGTGGTAGAGTAGAGATCTGCTATGTCGCATGACTACCTCGCGTACGGACGCGCAACCGAAATACAATCTCCTAGCGATAGACGGCTCTACCGCCTCCTGGAAATGCAGCCGGGTATATTCTCCTGGGGGACGCTCATCGCTGTCGTCGCTGCTTCGTACTGGTTTCCCGTGTTTGCGTCTCTTTTTATTATCGGGTTCGACGTATACTGGTTGATGAAGACAATTTTTCTGTCAGCTCACATGAACCATACGTATCGAAAGATGCGAGCACAGCAACGCATAGATTGGATGCGGCGACTTCGCGAGGAAGATCCTTCATCAGCAATGCTTCCCGATGTTCACTTCACTGACATTCGCCATCTCGTTATTTTGCCCATGGCAACGGAACCCCATGAAGTCGTTCGTGAAAGTTTTGAAGGACTCTTAAAGACCACCTGGCCACTAGAACGCATGCTCGTCGTATTGGCCATTGAAGGTCGGGTAGGGGACTCAGCGCGTGCCATTGCGAAACGCATCCAGCAAGAATACGGCAATCGATTTTTGCGATTGATTGTATCTGAGCATCCCGATGCAATCGAGGGCGAGATTCGCGGTAAGGGCTCCAATGAAACCTGGGCAGGGAAACAGGCCGTACAAGTCATAGACGAACTCGGCATTCCTCGCGAGCGCGTGATCGTTTCGGTATTCGATGTCGACACCGTTGCACCTCATGATTTTTTTGCTTGTCTCACCTGGAATTTCCTCACCGCAGCTCAACCGCTTCGCTCGTCCTTTCAACCGATTCCTATTTTCAGTAACAATATCTGGCACGCTCCGGCATTCGCGCGCGTATTCGCATTTTCGACAACATTTTGGCAAATGATTCAGCAGGCACGACCCGAGCAGCTCGTCACGTTTTCAAGCCAATCAATAAGCCTGCCAGCGCTTATCGATGTCGGTTTTTGGCAGGTCAACGTCGTATCAGAAGATTCCCAGATATATTGGAAATGCTTCCTACGCTATGATGGCGACTGGACGACCGTCCCGCTCAACTATCCAGTCTATATGGATGCGAACGTTGCGCCGACATTCTGGGGCACCCTCATCAATCAATATAAGCAGATCCGCAGATGGCACTATGGAGTAGAGAACAACCCGTACTTCCTCTTTGGCTTCATCAAGAACAAAAAAATTGCATGGCAAAAAAAGTGGCACCATGCATTCAATATGATTGAAAAAACACATTCGAGCGCTACGAATGCATTGATCATCTTCCTCCTTGGTTGGCTTCCAGTAACCATCGGTACGGGACATTTTGGTGCCAGCGTCCTCTCGTATAATCTTCCGCACATCACCAAAGTCATCATGATGCTCGCCATGGTGGGACTCATCTCATCCGCGGTCATATCACTCGTTCTTCTCCCGCCGCGCCCACCAAATTTCGGAAAATTCCGATTTGTATGGATGATTCTTCAGTGGCTTCTTTTCCCAATCAATTTCATCCTCTTTGGTTCTATTCCGGCGCTGGACGCGCAAACACGTCTCATGCTTGGTAAGTATATGGGCTTTTGGGTGACACCGAAGTCACGATAGTCTATTCGAAATGGGAGAACATCTGCACGTCTTTCACTTGCGCCGCTATCACGGGGTGACGCTCAAGATTTGGGTCGAGCTCCATGATTGATTGTGCAGCAGAACGTGCTTTTTTGATAAGGTCGACGTTAGCGAGAGCTTCCATGGTTAGATCAGGCAATCCCGATTGCTTGATGCCAAAAAACTCTCCGGGACCACGGATTTTCATATCTTGCTCCGCCAGCAAGAAGCCATCATCGGTTTTGGTCATCGCCTGCAGACGACGATTACCGACGGAGTCATCGGTAGAGAAGAGGAAGCAGTATGATTGGTGGTGCGCGCGGCCAACCCGACCACGAAACTGGTGGAGCTGCGCGAGCCCAAAGCGATCCGCACCTTCAATGAGCATGATAGTGGCATTCGGGACATCAACACCAACCTCAATGACGGAGGTAGCAACCAGCACGTCATGCCACCCTTCTTTAAATTCGTGCATGATTGATTTTTTTTGAGCTGGCTTCATGCGTCCATGGAGCATCGCGACTTTGAGATCGGGAAATATCTCTTTCGATAATTTCACATATTCAACCTCAACCGCTTTCACGCTCGCCCAGAGCACCGAAAGTTTCGTCTGCTTCAGTGGAGTTTTCGATGGCCCCGTCTCTACGCTAGGGGAGGAGACTTCAATGGCAGGACAGATAACAAACACCTGTCGACCACCTTTCACTTCTGCGCGAATGAAATCATAGACCTCCTGACGCTCGAGGGCGGAAACAACTTTTGTAGCGATGGGAAGGCGACCCTTTGGTTTTTCCCGTAGTATTGAAATATCGAGGTCACCAAAAATGGTCATGGCCAAGGTTCGCGGAATAGGCGTGGCCGTCATCGAGAGCAGGTGAGGGACCCGCGCAGTTGCACCACGACTTGATTTTACGAGCGCTGCTCGCTGTTGGACGCCAAATCGGTGCTGCTCATCAATCACCACCAGGGCAAGCGATGCAAATTTCACGTCCTGCTCTATCACCGCATGCGTGCCAATCACGACATGAACTCCTTGAGATGCGATGGCGTTCTTTACAGCCGTCTTTGTAGCCTCCTTTTCATCAATCATAGCCGTCGAGCCCGTCAGAAGCGCAGAAGTAATACCCGGAATCTTTGCGAGTAACGCACGCAGCGTGCGATAGTGCTGCTGCGCCAACACTTCTGTGGGGACTAATATCACAGTCTGGTGTCCCTCCCGTGCCGCATGGAATGCCGCAAGGAGTGCCACGACCGTTTTACCGCTTCCTACATCTCCCTCGAGAAGTCTATTCATCGGATAGGGACGCTCCATATCTTTGAGAATCTCCAGCGTCGCGACTCTCTGGTCTTTGGTAAGCGGAAAGGGGAGGGTAGCCACGAGCTCACGCATGAGCGAAGCATCAAGCGGGATACTGGTTGCAAGAAGTTGCGTAATGAATCTTCGCTCCTGCAGCGCCTTAAGCTGCAGGAGAAGCAGGTCATCAAAGGCAAGCCGCTCTCGCGCGTGAGGCACCGCATCTTCTGACTCGGGATAATGAACAACACGTAACGCATCAAGCAGTGGCGCAAGATCATACTGTCGTCGTATCTCTTCGGGAAGGGGATCACTAAGGTGAAGCGTTTCCAGAATCGGCTGGACGAGGAATCGTAAGAACTTCGATGTGACCCCATCTGTTTCAGGATAGATGGGTATCAGGCGACCCGTATGGACAAGCCCCGTCGCCTCATCTCGCGTTGCTCCCACTTTTTCAAAAATGGGACTCGACATATACAGTCCTCGCTTATCGAGAACCACTTTTCCTGAAATAGAAAGAAGCGTACCTTCGGCAAGCGTGTCTTCGAGGTAGGGCTGATTGAACCAGACCGCTCGTAAAGCGCCGCTATCATCTTGCACCGTCGCAGTAGTGATCGTCATGCGCTTCGGCCAAATATTTCTCGTGGTGATTGCAATAACCCGACCCTGAATCGTCTGCTTGAGCCCAGGCACGACCTGATCAATAGCCACGAATTGACTGTAGTCTTCATATCGCGCGGGTAGGTGCCAGAGCAATTGACGCACCGTTCGAATGCCAAGCTTGGCCAGTCGCGCCGCACTTCGCGCTCCCACAGAGCGAATCGAAGTAACCGGCGCTGAAAGATCCTGTGTCGTGGAAGAGGAGGAAATCATCACACTATCAATACCATGGCTCCACAACAAACGAAAGCGGACGTTGACGCCCGCTTTCGTTTGTTCATCTAACTTCGAAAATCGAGCGGGTCTCTATCGCTCGTGATCGCGTCAACTTCATGACGCTTATACGTCGACGTATGCGTATACGAAACATACAACAAGGTCAGAATCGATGAGATAAGAAATGCTGCGAGAAGCGCATCGCCGGGTCCCGTTTGCACCACGCCCGTAGTGCCGGGTGCCGGCTTGGTTACTGAAAAAACAAGTGAATCATTCGCCTCACCATCTCCGACAGTTTGCATCTTCGCAACGGATTGTAGTTGAGTGGTGCCAACCACAAATTGCGCGGCAGATACATTCACACGAAGTGTGATAGTGGTACTCTGACTCGGACCTAACATTCCCAGAGAAAGACCCCCCGCAGCAATCGTGTCAACGCTCGTGGGAATACCGGCAATCGTAGTGCTGCCCGCAATATATGTAATTCCGGGTGGCAACAGTATCATCACCATCGCCCCGGAAAGATTCCCAAGCGCAGAAGCATTACGTGCTTGCAGGCGAATTTCAGCTACTTGTCCGGTTCGAATCTGAATCGACTTCGATTGCCCGCCTGACACGGAAATATTCTCTCCACTCATCAGAATACTCGGAGACCCTCGAGGCGGTGGCGTTGACGTGGATGTTATCGTGGGGAAGGGGGTTGGAACTACCGTCATCGTGGGAATCGGTGTGTTGCTTGGGGCTGGAGTAGCGGTTGGTGCTGGAATCGCGGTTGGAGTAGGAGTAGCCGTTGGCGTTGGTGAGGCAACGGTACTACAGGTGACGGCGTTGGACGCAGTATCTGCCCATGCCTTATGACGATAGACGTAGGTGTGCCCTGGTTGAATGTTCGTGTCAGTGTACGTCGTCACATTCAGATTTGTGCACGGTGAAAGATTATTTGGACCTCCACATACCCACTGATTTGTTGCGCCGTCCATTGAACGCAAAATACTATTGGAATCGTGTCCAGCGGGAAGCGTCCACGTAAGCACATTTTGCGTGGCACTGCATTGAATAGAGAGTGCTGATGGCGCATGCACAGCGGCAGCAAAGAATCGATTCACTTCAAGAGTAAAGCCCAAACGCGCCCACACTATCAAGAGGATGCTAACGATCGTGAACGCGCTCGCCAAAAGAATCCAGTGCACTCGATAAAATCGCAGCATTGAACTCCGAGCTAAAGCTAGACGTTGCCGTATACCGTCGAAAGCGCTTTGAATACTCGGGGGAAGCTGCATGACTACGATCTAAAATCTTCGCCTTCCGACTGCGCGCGATGAGCGATATCCTTTATTTCTCGACGGCGATACATATCGGAGTGAGCATATCCCACATATAAGAGCGAAACGAGTGCCGAAATAATCAGCGCTACCACTGTTGTCTCTCCGGGTCCCGTGCTTACCGGGGGGATAACGACTCCACCATTCACGATCACAATTGGCAATTGCGCTGACAACGACGGAACACCGGTCGCCGTGATGGTTGCGGCATTAATAATAGTCGTAGTTCCAGAAGGCAGCATTGCCGCACCAGTCACGACGCCGGAAAGCGTCACAACCGATTCCTGACCTGGAGCCAAGACTCCGAGGGGGATTCCAGTCGTCGTGATCACGTCAGAAGCGCTGATACCGCCCACTGCCACACTTCCTCTGAGGAGGCTCACTTCTGGCGGCAAGATGTCGCGTATGACCGCATCAGTAATGGGGAGGGACGACGTGTTTCTCACGCGAAGAACAAATGAAAGCGTTTGCGTGGGCGACGTGCGAACAGGGGAGGACTCCGCAGTATCTCCGCGAGTGATATTCTTGCCCATCTTTGTCAGGGAGATGCTCAATGAAGGCGGGGCTGTCATCACCGAAATAAACGCTGAGTCGCTTACTTCGCTAACATTCGATCCGCGAGCAAATGCAGTGTTCGTAAGCGAGCTTGTTCCCGACGAGAAGAACGATGCATTTGCAATTGTCGCGTAGAACCGAACGGTCACCGTGCGGCCCTGTGCCATGTTTCCGATACTTAAGCCAGTCGACACCACGCCGTCAGTCGCTGCGATGGCATCAATGGTAGTAGATCCAACTACATAGGATAGCCCCGATGGCAGGGCATCACGCAGCGTCACAGCATTCACAGTTCCCGTTCCTGAGGACGTGATCGCAATCGAGAACTCAACAGTTTGCAGTGGATTCGCAGTAACGCTATCGGATTGAGACGACCCCTGCGTAACATTGCGAACCAACTTCGCGATGCTCAATTGAGGTACCTGCGGGGCAGGGGTAGGCGTCGCAGAAGGCGTTGGAGTAGCGGTTGGAGTTACTGACACGGAAGGGGTCGGGGTGGGAGTGCCCGTCGGAGTCGGGGTCGGAGTCGCGGTTGGAGTCGCTGTGGCAATCGCTCCACAATTAATGCCCGTATTAAAGAGCATAGCCGAATGATACTCAAACTGGTCTGATCTTGGATCGGCAGTACATACAGCGTCTACGTTATAGACATTGAAATCGATTTGATAGCGTCCGCATACAGCAGTGATCGTTTCAGAAAAACTCTTTGTTTGCCCCGCATCTATCGTTGTCCATCCGTGAATGTCTTTTGTACCTCCAGCTTCGTTGCCATATGAGTAGTCGCAATTAGCTGTACGGTCGTGATACACGCGCGTTACATGACCAACGGGGAAGGAGTACGTATTTGTGAGATTCGAGAAATTCGTCTGAGAGCTACCGGGCGAAACCGTCATGCAGGCACCACCCCCGGATTTTGAGTTAATAAGTACTTTTCCGCCCTTTTCTGATGTGAGATTGACACAGACAGAGCCTCCGCCTGGTGTCGCTGTTGGCGTTACTGTAGGTGCTGCTGTAGGAGTAGCATCGGGAGTCGGCGTAATATCGGGCCCGGGGGGTACAGTGGGATTTGACTGAATACAAACAGCAGCCGTGTTGTTTGCAGCTGGATCGCAACCATTCGCACAGACCTCTACGATAGCTCCGCTGCAATTAGAATAGTGCTCAAACACATCAGAGCCCGAACATGAGCGCGCTGTTGCTATGCACGCATCGGCACCACCATTATCTGTAGGGGGTGGCGTAACATCAAATTGATCAGCTGGTGCACCCTCCTTATTACTAGCAAAAAAACGAGATACGTTGAGTGAGAATCCATGCTGCCACCAGAAATAGAATCCAGTAACTGCAATTACAATAAATAGTGCAAAAATAAATATCTTATTTGATCGGATATATGCAGAGACTCTTGAAAATAGGGGCACGAGATATAGAGAGTTAAAATCTCCCTTGAGTATACACCCTGGGAGATTTCATATACACCAACATATCCACAAATTAGCTGCGAAAATCGAGTGGATCCTTTTCTTTTCCAATAGTATCGGCTTCTCGACGGAGATACGCGGACGATCTCGTGTAACCACTATACAAAAGCGTGAGAGCCGCTGCCGTAAGAAGCGCCATCAACACCGCATCGCCTGGTCCGGTCGGGATCTCACCGGCTTGCTGCTGACTTGAGTTACTCCCAAATACAGTGACCTGCACCGTCGCCACAACATCATCATTTGTCGCTGCCTGCACGCCGACGGGCGAGACGACAACTGCTGATGAAAAGTAGTTCGGACCTGGCGATATGCTGTATGCTTGATCTGCGATTGCTGACCACTGCACTCTCATGGTGACCCCGGCAGGAATAATACCCGTCGATAGGCCAAAGTTAATCACGTCATCCCCTGAATAGGGGACTCCATTCACAAGCGTCGACCCGTCAACAAAACTCATGCCGACCGGGAGCATGTCTTGAATCATAGCGTCTAAAACGGGAGTAGAGCCAACATTTTGAACCTGAATAGAAAATTGGATTGCTTGACCGGGATAGACGGATACCGCGGCGCGCTGAGTTGGGTCGCCAGATGTCACATTTCTTGCCGTTTTAGCAACGAAAAGCTGCGCATTTGATGCGGGACCACTCGTTGGTGTTGCGGTTACAACGCTTCCGGTTACATCGATTGCGCAGATGGCGCTTGAACCTCCGCTGCTCACACGAAGTGTTTTGGTGCCGCTGGTTCGATAGGACACTCCCACATATTCATTACCACCGGCAACGATTGATCCGCCCTGCGTGATATTCCACGTGTATACATTATTGCCACCCGTGGCATTTGCGCTGATTGGTTCATCGATTTTCGCCGATTGACGCGCAGGTGAGCAGGTGACGGGCGGTCCCTGCACGACTGTTGAGCCTCCGCCCGTCGAGCCGGAACACGCCACAACATTTGAGGCCACGTTCGCGCCGCTCTTGTGTCGATACTGAGCACCGGCAACTGGGGACCTATCGGTGTATGTTGTTACTCGAAGTGATGAATCAGTAAATACATTCGTCCATGAACCCCCAGGGATCATCCGCTGAATAGTATTTGAATTTGCACGCGCGGCAATATTCCACGTCAATGCATTTGATGTTGCGCCACAGACAAGCGATAACGTCGCCGCTGCCGGAGTCCCGGTTATGGGGGGAGTTGTTGTACCTGATGTCGTTGAAGCTGCCGCAACGGTGAATGAAACACAGTCACCACTCAAGCCAGTATTAGTGCAACATGTCACCACGCCTGGAGCCGATGCCATCGCAAATGGCGTGTAGCAATATCGCCCCTCTGTTTCAGTAATAGCAGCCGGTCCAGTACATGTCCATGCGGGATCTTTTGATGGGTAGCCTTCTTGTGAGCCGATCTTGGGCGTGGCGTCCATAAATATCTTGCATCCCACTTGAGGATTATTGGGGACCTCAACATCGTTGCACACTGTTCGAAATTGACTCACCTGAATGCTTGTTGCTGGGCCAGCGGGAGCGGCACCGTTATTGCCCGCAAGTCCGCAGCTCAAATTGGGACAGTACCACAGCCCATCAGCCCGCTTGGTACAGGCACCAGATGTCGTCGGGGGAGGAGTGTTTGTTGTTCCAGGCACTGGCGTCGCCGTGGGAGCAGTAGATCCCTCGCAATACGCCGCTGTATTGTCGGCGTTTCCAGGACGACACAAACCAGCGCCGCAATCTTGTACTAATATTGGTGGGGACGATAAGCAGCCAGGGCTACCTCCGAAATGCTGAACAACCGACGACTCATAGCAGGAGCGAAAAGTCTTCGTGCACGAAAATCCTGCCCCATCGGTTGGATTCGTATCTGGTGGCGGTACCGCCGGATTGCACCCAGGACAACTATCCGGATAATCATCGGGGGTGGGGGTGGGCGTCGACGTTGGGACATAAGGAGTCGGCATGACATCCTGAGGGCATCCATACGGATAAATAGGTACGTGAGCCCATTGATTCTCGCCTGTCTGGACATTTTTGTAGTCAATTGGGGTGGAACAATTTAAATATGATGTTGGAGGGGGCGGTATGCACCTTCTATTAGTCCCAGAGCACGTATCTGGGTTGTTCATATTGTCGCAGGTATAAACAAATCCATCAAAACCGCATACCTCATTATTCGCCAATTGGGCAGAAGATTGATTTAATGCGATCGATGAGCCGCGGTATGCGAGCCACGCGAATACAGTTGCAACGAGAAATGCCGCACCAACAACAATCCACATGCGTGGATTCTCTTTAAAAAACTCTCTGATGCGTCGTACTACATCCATCATCTTCATTAATACTACTTCTTTATCGGATTAATTACATCACCACTTTTGCACAGGGGACTACATTTTCACCAAGGTTGCCTGAATCGCGATGCGCTTGTAGTTGGTGCCAACGGGATAACAACTGATCAAGAGGAGTGTAGAGCCAGGAGCATTCTCGAGTGCGGTGAGTCGCTCGTCGCGCTCAAAAGGATTGAAAATAATCGACTGCGTCATCTCATAGACAAAGGTGCGATTGTCGTCGTACTGCACATAGAAGCGATCACCGACCGCAAGCTTGCTCAAGAGCGCAAAGACGGCGCCATAATTGCCGTTGTACCACGGATATGCAGAACTATGACCGAGTACAATCGCAACACCCGGGAGCCCTGGTTTTGCCGTGTCGCTGTAGTGCACCACGCCGCGTTCTAGGCTCTTATAAATCACGTCATTATCGTTGGGCACATTGAACACGAGGGGAGCATTGACGCCAATCTTATCGATCACAATTCGCGCAGAATTCGTGAGCGGCTTTTCTTCTACCTTATCGGAAATCGGCAGGAGTCGGATTGCATCACCAAGCGAGTCCTTGGTAGTGATAGAGTTGGGAGCAAGTGAGTACTGCAGGCTCTTTTCAACGAAACGAATGTTGAGCAAGAGAAACGCACCCACAAAGGTGAGAATAAAAATCGCAAACAAACGAAACGCAATCACGCGACCCCGATGGTGTAAACGCATCACCATAAGTATAGCAAACAAAAACCACTCCGTAGAATGGAGTGGTTTTTGTTTGCATCGGTCGGCGATTACTTTTTGAAGTTCAAACCGGTCGATTGCGTAAGTCGAGCAATCTCAACGCGTGCCAATCGATTCTGGAATCGAAGCGTGCGCGTGTAGGCAGCGTAGGCAGCAGTCGCCAGCGCAGCAAGAAGAAGGGATACCATGACTGAATCAGCAGGACCCGTTTTCACTGAAGAAACACTCGTGATGACTGCATTCTGACCAAGCACTATCGGCAATGATGCGGATATTGTGCTCATAGAATCTGCGCGAGCCTGTGCAATCGAGTAGACAGTCGTCATGGTTGAGGCTGGTACATACGCGCCATCGACACGGACGGAGAATTTGACTACCGACGCACTGTAGGGAGACACGGTGCCGATATAAATGCCAGTTGAGGTGACGCCATCAGCAACAACGGTGCCGTTGAGTGTGGTGGATCCGGAGATATAGTTCAATCCTGCTGGAAGCTGATCCGTAACATACGCATTATACAAGGAGCTGCCATTGGTCGAGCGCACACGAATAATCAAATCAAGCGTGTCCCCACCACGAGCACTCACAATCGCATACTCACCACTCTGACCACGTGTCACATTGCGACCCGTTTCTGCGATCGTCATGTGCGCATACGGCGCTGGAGTAGGAGTCGGAGTAACGTAGGAATTACCATAGACTGTCACGCCACACGTCACGGTCTGATACCCGCTGGTAACAGTAACATTACGATTGACCGCGTAGTTTGCGTAGTTATAGTAGCGAGTGACAAAGTTTGAGTAGTTGCCATACGTTGGCGACCCCTCAGATGTGTACCATGAGTAGTTGCCATTTCCGCCCCATGCATTGAAGGAGACGAGATCACCAGAGTTTGCATATGACGTCACTGCAGAGCAGTAGAGCGTACCATCATATGGAGTTGGCGTAGGAGTTGGTGTTCCGCAGGTAGAGTTCACGTACACCGTTGCGGTTGCAACCGCGTAGCCACCAGTCGTATTCGTGCCGGTGATAGTATAGGTTGCTGTCTGTGTAGGATAGACATACCGCTCGCCATAGGGGAGCACCGAGCCGATACCCTGATCAATCCAGACGCTTGTTGCATCCGTCGAAGACCATGCGATTCGCACAGGCTGGCCGGAGCAAACACTCGCCGGGGAAGCGGTGATTGCTACTGATGCCAAAAGGACATCCGCCGCAAAAACCGGAGCCGAGACAACAAGTCCCATGACCGCTACAAGGATTGATACGATGACGCGCTGCGTCAATGATGGGGTGGTGTTCATATGCATGTAATGTGGTTATAAACCTCCTGCACAAAGGTGCAAGCAGGTCACTCACTAGATAATCATTATATACTACTAGATAATATATGTCAATAGCCCTCAATCGCTCAAATACTTGACAAAACAAGGTTTTTAGCTTACAATTAGAGCCTATCGTAGCTCATGGTGAGCTGCGCAAAAGGAGAGTACCTTGAAAAAACTAGTTTTCGCCGCCGTGCTCCTGGCGATGATTTCGCTAGGAGCGTGCACCGGTCCCTGCAACGGCTGCGCACCTGGCTCGGGCCCGTCATCGTATGCCCCGACACCCACGCCGCGGCCGAGCGCGACACCAGCGCCAACGGCTACGCCAGCGCCGACGGCAACGCCTGCGCCGACGCCCGTGCCGACGGCTACGCCAGTGCCGACCGCGACGCCTGCTCCGAACTGCACCTACGCAGTACAGGAGAGCCCTCAAAACTTCACCTATCAAGGTGGGAACGGTGGCTTCTCGGTCAGCGCCAGTCGCTCTGACTGCAGCTGGGGCGCCACTTCGAACGTAGGATGGATTGCCATCACCTCCAATTCGCAGGGGAGAGGTAATGGGTCGGTGACCTATTCGGTGGGTGGCAACGGCGCAGGCGCACGCACGGGCACGATCAGCGTTGCTGGAAAAGTCGTAGTAGTTGTCCAGCAGGGCAGGTAAGTGCTCATGGAGGTTCATCGTCGTCGATGCGCCTCCTTTTTTTATACAAAAAAAGGAGTCTCCGAAGAGACTCCTTACGACTACTTCGCCCAGAAGTTGAGCGTAACGCGTCCGTAGTACCGACCCGGATATTCGAATCCGATCACGGTTACCGCATAGCTGGCGCGGCTTCCGAGTGGTCCGGTAAATCCAACACCAGCGCCACCCATCGGAAACGCAGATGCACTCATCAGCTCCCGAGCGGAAACTTTCTTAGTCACCGAAACGATAGTGCTTCGCGTTGTTCGCTGATGGGCATCACCAACAATACGACCGACACCTGCACTGATGGATATCATCGGCTGGATGCCATGGCCACGGCCAACCGGAATCCTGAAATCACCCTCGATTCTCGCTCCCCACACGTTGACATTGGAGAGCGCCGTAGTCTCGATATCGAGGCCGCATGATGGGCACTGATATCGGGAAAACGAACCTTCGTAGATTGACTTTCGAGCAACGGTGAATCGCCACACCGTTGACGTTGGCGTGCCACGAGCAACGCCGATGTCGAAGTCTCGTCCCTGCATGCAAATCGTGCGACCAGTCATCGACTCGAGGGCGCCACCCAGCGGCCGAGAGTCGAACTCGCCAATCATCGCACTCCCGGTGATACCCCACACAGGTATTGAGCTTTCTGGTGTGGGGACACGAGTGGGCGCGAGTGATTCGACCACTCTTCGCTCAGGCTTAGGTGATGACTGCAATTCAATGGTCCTTTGTGGAACCTCTTGATAGCTCGGGACTATCTGCACGGGTTGCAACGGGGGAGCGATAGTGACGCCGTAGACGGGATTGCCACAATCATCACGAGCATAGAGCTGAAGCGACCCATCAGGCAGTCGATACGCCCGGAAGTAGGTGCCTTCACGTTGCGCAACGTACTTCTCGCCCCCGACCACCAGCATGCGGATGCACTGTGCGGACTCCAGCTGGACGCGGATCCTGTCGACTCCGTTGACGGGATTTTTCGCGTTCAGGCCGAAGTACCGCGGCTCGTAATAGCGAAACTCGCCCGACTGCAAGGCCCCGTTGCAGGCAGCCAACGTAGAAAAGGTGTTCGGAGCGACCGGCGTGGTTGCATACGCATGATCCGACCATCCGATGACCAGACAGAACACACAAGCGAGAACGGCAAGCACTTTTTTCATGAAATCTCCTTTTGAGATGTATTGGTAAATAGCTAGAAATTGAGATAGCTATAATACATCATATATTATAGATGGTCAATACTCGAGAGCGCTAGCACCTTGTAAAACTGATAAGAATCGGGTATACTATCTTGGTCAAGACTGCTCTTGTCGTTCAATGGATAGGACGCTAGCTTGCGGAGCTAGCAATGTAGGTTCGATTCCTACCGAGAGCACAAATGGAAACACCCGCGCCGTCACACGCGCTTTACACCTGCAGCCTCAAGCTCATTCTACGCAGAGGGGACGCATACCTCGTATTACGCGACGCGGAAGGATATATCGACCTACCTGGTGGGCGCATCGACAACGATGAACGCTCGATTTCCATCCCGGAAATTCTCCAACGTGAAATCACCGAAGAGCTTGGAAGTGCGCTTCAGTATCAACTTGGAGCGCCCGCGTTCCAGTTTCGAAGAGACTTCGATACCGACGATACCCATGTATTGGTGTCAGTGTATTTCGCTGATTACCTCTCTGGCGATATTCAATTATCGGACGAGCACAAAACAGCACAGTGGCTCACCAAAGAAGAGCTCCATTTTCGCGAGAGCGATTTTCGTCAGCATGAAGAGTATCTCGCGTTCCAGAACTTTGCTCGTACATACGGCCAGTAGAGATTCTACGCGATACCTCCATCTCGTGGCTTGCGAATAAAATACTGAACGAGGGGAATTTTGTGATCACCCTCAGGAATGTATTGCGAAAGCACCGCATGGAGTTGGTGTGGATCTTGATCTCCGAGGGGTAATCGAAAATGGGGGAGGAATCTCTTTTCCGACTGAAGGCTGAGCTCTAGCGTTTCGTCGGGCATGCGATGAATATGAAACGATGAAAACGAGGCATGCTCGTGCCGCTGACCGTCAATCTCTACGCCGCGATGATCCACTGACACTGAAATCGGGGATCCAAAATGCTCACGCAATTCAAGCGCAGCTGCGCCAAACAACAAAACAAAGAAGGGGACGAAGCTTTGCTGCCAGATCGCGATAAGGATTCCAATGCCCACGATACTCATAGACACAATGAAATGCCTCTTGCGCGCTTCACCGACCAGTGGGTGGTGGGCGGTCCACGATGCTGTTGTTGGTAAATCAAGCATCATCGCATCAGTATCAAAATCGCGCACCTGCGGCATCGCCTCGATGATCGGCTCCTCGGACGGCAAGTGAGTAAGCGCTTGGCGCCCCTCACGAGGAACCTCAGAGGTGGCCTCCACGAGACCCAGCTGGCGATTCTTGAGATCAAGCATATTGCTCATGTGTCACAAGTATACACCAAAATATAAAAACAGAATGCCGTAGCATTCTGTTTTCTTGATGCGGTGGGGGTGAGATTCGAACTCACGATACGGTTACCCGTATGTCGCATTTCAAGTGCGGTGCCTTAAACCACTCGGCCACCCCACCACCAACACTGACTGCGGAAGCGGGAGGATTCGAACCTCCGATGGGGTTACCCCCATGCCACATTTCGAGTGTGGTGCCTTCAACCACTCAGCCACGCTTCCACTGAACGCGAATTGTACCACTTTTAGTGGCTTTTATCAATTATCTTGCAGTCGTACCAATTAGTAGTAGATCTCCTTACGAGGGGGATACTTGGCGATGATATCGAATGCCTCTTGCGCGGTGTCCACGAGGTGGTAGAGCTCCATGTCTTCCTTGTCGATACCCTGATACTTATCAAACACAGTGTCTTTGATATACGCCAAGAGAGGGGCCCAGAAATCTTTACCCACCAAAATAAGCGGCACCGACTCGCGATCAATCTTGTGTGTCTGCACCAGCGTAACCAGCTCGAAAAATTCGTCGAGCGTGCCAAATCCTCCCGGGAAAAACACATACGCTTGCGCGGTGTAAAACAGCATCACCTTACGCACAAAGAAATAGTAGAACGGTTGTGTCTTGGTCAGGTACGGATTACTGCGCTGTTCGAAGGGGAGGCGAATGGTAATACCGATGCTTTCACCACCAGCCTCATAGGCGCCACGACTGCCGCCCTCCATGATACCGGGGCCACCACCGGTGACGACGCCGATTTTCTTTTTGGCCAGCATTCCACCGAGCTCGCGTGCAACCTGGTACCATTTGTTCTCTGCGGTGAATCGCGCTGAACCGAGAAACGAGACTGTGTTTTTGTAGTCGGTGATAAATTGCCATCCATCGACGAATTCCGCCATGATGCGAAATACGCGCCAGTGAAAACTGGACCGAAAATCCAGTGGCATATCCTTCATCTCTTGCTCCAACGGCAACTTCGATGCCGGAAGATTCATCGTGCCCTTTTTGTCCTCGTCCATGTCAATAGTATACCACAAGCGCCCCGCGAGATGCGGAGCGCTTGTGTGTTGGTGGGCTGCTCGATGAGATTCGGTGAGAATTCGAATAACTCAACGATTGATTCGCTCCATCTCTCCCCATGGATGCGGCGCCTCCTTAGCTTCTTTCAGTTCTCTCCAGTGCAACCTTCCATATTCAAAATAACGTTCTATTTTTTCTCTACCGCCTCCGCGATTTTCGGAATGAGCCTTAAGCTCACTAATTTCTTCAAAAATTTCCGGATGAACTTCAGCGATCCACTTTGCAATTTCCCATCCCTCCATTTTTCCTTCTCCCAAGTCATTATCAAAATCAAGCGACTCTATTTTTTCTCCACGAGTGAGAGCCTCCTCAAGCGCCCCCTTAAACTCTTCAAAATCTCGAACGCCAACATATCCCTCAGGGACCTGTCTATTTGGCATTCCTGGTTCGTTCATTTGATCGTCCAAAAAGATTTTCATAATTGTGTATGCTTTTAGACTAACAGAATTGTGGACCCACGGGGAGTCGAACCCCGACTTCATCCATGCCATGGATGCGTGATACCGCTTCACTATGGGCCCAAGCGTTCGTTAGGCCCAATATGTGCTCATAGGAGGCCCAATGCGTTTGAAAAAATATCACAAAAAATGTACCCTAGCAAGGTACTTCATTCATCCGTCGCCCCCGTAGCTCAACGGATAGAGCAGACCCGTCCTAAGGGTACGATGGAGGTTCGATTCCTTTCGGGGGCACACATCAGCATGTTAGAAATTCATCCGAAAGTCGCCGAGATTCTCTCTACCCTCGAAGATGCAGGGCACCCTTCATATATAGTAGGGGGCTGTGTTCGCGATCGCCTCATGGGCAACCATCCAACGGATTGGGACATCACGACCAGTGCGCGACCGGAGCAAATTCAGGCGCTCTTTCCGGATCACTTCTACGATAATGCGTTTGGCACCGTTACCATCAAAACACGTGACGATGATCCCATCGTGCGCACTGTACAGGTAACGCCATTTCGCACTGAAAGCGACTACACCGATAAGCGACACCCCGACGTCATCGCATTTGCCGACACCGTCGAGGAGGATTTATCACGTCGTGATTTTACCGTGAATGCCATTGCTGTTCGCCAGAATGGCGACATCGTCGATCCCTACAACGGCCAAGCCGACATCAAGGCGCGCACACTCCGAGCGGTAGGGAAGGCAACTGATCGATTTGAGGAAGATGCCCTGCGCATGATGCGAGCGGTACGATTTGCGACTTCGCTTAATTTTGTGATTGAAGATGAAACACTCAAAGCGATCACGACGCACGCCGGCTCGCTGAAAGATATTTCGATGGAGCGCGTGCGCGACGAGCTCACCAAAATCATCGACACATCACGAGCATTCGAGGGAATCCAACTTCTCGAAGATGTTGGTCTTCTGAAGTATATCATCCCCGAATTGCGTGAGGGCCTTGGCGTAGAGCAAAATCTGCACCACATCTATTCCGTCTGGGAGCACAATCTGCGCACCATGAAATACGCGTCGGAAAAAAAGTATTCGTTCGCCGTTCGCATGGCGTGCCTCTTGCACGATGTCGGCAAGCCGCGCACCAAACGGGGACAGGGGCGACACTGCACCTTCTACGCCCACGACTCCGTTGGTGGCAGTATGACCAAGCTCATTATGGAGCGCCTCAAGTATCCAAAAGAGTTAAGCGAAAAAGTCGCCCTTCTGGTGCGCTATCATATGTTCTACTACAGCGTCGGTGAAGTGACGGAGTCATCCGTACGACGACTCATCGCAAATGTCGGGCTCGAGAATATCGATGATCTATTACGTCTCCGCGAAGGGGATCGCATCGGATCAGGCACGCCTAAGGCAGTGCCCTACAAGCTCCGCCACCTCAAATACATGATCGACAAGGTGAGTCACGATGCCATCTCGGTGAAGATGCTCAATGTCGACGGGAAGGAAATTATGGAAGCACTCGCTATGCCACCCGGTCCAAAACTTGGCCTCATTCTCAATTCGCTGCTCGCCGAAGTGCTCGATGACCCAACGCTCAACGAGAAAGAAGCCCTCCTCAAGCGCGCAAAGAAGCTCGATGCAAAGTCTCCCGAGGAACTCACAAGTGCGCTGGAACGCATCAAGAAAGCACTCGATGACGAAGAGCAGGAGCGTATGAAGAAGTACTACGTGTAAATCAAAAAGATCCCGCCAGGGATCTTTTTGATTGTTGCCATATGTCGGGCCGCCGAGAATCAAACTCAACGGGGCTTCATTTCTTTCATTTTTCGCATCAATGTCGGGCCGCCGAGAATCGAACTCGGTCTTCATGAACCCGAATCATGCGTACGACCGGTATACTACGGCCCGCCATTACGACGAAAAATGTAAAAGCCCGTCGTGCGTGAAATCGTTCACGCACGACCTTCATGAACCCGAATCATGCGTACGACCGGTATACTACGGCGCGCTTTCGCACTTGAAAGCCGCACTATCATACCATGGAAATCACTAGTCTTCCAGCTCTGTCCGAGAGCTGTCTTCAAGGTTGAGATGCTCATTGAGATCGTTGAGTTCGCTCTCGAAGTCCTCCTCCGCAGCACCATCCGACTGATCCTCTATGTCTTCTGTCGTATACTCGTCTTCATCAATAGAGAGCTGCTGATCACGCACGCCATCTTCATCATCAATCATGCGCTGCATGTGCTCCATCTCAATATCCAAACGCTGTTCGTCGTCTCGAATGAGCGATGTCTGGATACGATCATTTACTGCTACGCGAAAATCGTACAGCGCATCCCCGGGATCCGCGAATTGTGCTGACACTCCCGTTGCGCTACCAGCGATGATAAGACCACCAACAAAGGCCGCAATACTATGGCGTCCAATCCATCCAACTGCCTGTGAAAAAAATCCGTTCATGGGACGATTCGAAAGCGCGAATGCGTGGAGTCGAGACCGCACGGCAGAACGCTCCTTCGGGGTAAGGGTTAAACGTTTGTACTCTGCAATAAAATTATCTGGAATTGTCATACGTGAAGTAATGCTCTCAACTGCTCTAGTCCGCGAGTGATCCGGGTTGAAATCACCGACTCCTTCAATCCCGTGATCATCGCAATCTCACGAGGCATGAGCTCATCGAGAAGCCGCATCGTCACAACATCACGATAATTTGGCTCGAGCTGTTGCAGAACGCGGATAACATGCTGGCTCGTGGCTCCAAGAAGGGGATCAATAGCTTGCGGATCTGAGATATCAAACCCTTCCTCTCGAATACTATCTAGCGACTGCGCAACTGCCTTGCGGCTATGATCAATGAGCGCGTTGCGAGCGGTCGAATAGAGGAATGGCCGCATGAGCCGAATACTTCGACCACGCTGTAGGTGCTTCCATGCCCGGACGAACGTGTCTTGCATGAGATCGAGCGCAAGATCACGTTGTCCGGTTTGGGCATAACAAAATCGGAAGATGGCGTCGGCGTGCTCATCATAGGCCGCAAGAAAGCGCTCTTCCAATTGCAACGACATACGTGATTACGGAGTCGCTGTCGGTGTTGGCGTAGCAACTTTCGACATGCCGCGAGTAGCCACAATCACATCCACGAGTGACTTGTGAGCATCGCGAATCTTATCGGTGACCGTTTTATGAATTTCGCGAGTTGCTGCGGTGAGCTCGGCATTCGTCTTACCATCCGTCACCATTTGCGCCAACGATACCTTCGCTGCATCGAGCGCCGACTGAGCGGCTGTGATTGCCGCATTAGCGGTCACCATGAGTGCCTCTGGCTTCGTTGTGTCCTTACCAGCCGCCTTGAGCTTTGCCAATCGCTCTGTGCTTTTCCTTGCGAGTTCTTTTTCGCGATTGATGAGTTTCTGGAGACGCTCTGCAGAATTCTTCCAGAATTTCGTGAGACGCTCTTTCTGTTGCGTGGCCTTCTTTTCATCTAACTTCGCTCGAAGCTCCTGCTTCTTTGCGTCGACTTTTTCTCTCACTTCGCCACGCACCTCCTGGCGTTCCTGACGAGCTTCTCCCTCTCTGGCAAATGCCGGGGCAACAGATCCACCAAGCACGACACCGAGGGTAAGCATTGATACGATGTGTTTATTCATACGGAATAGTATAGCTAATATCGTTACAGAGTGTAAGACGTATCAGATTGCAAATCCTTACAGGACTAGCAGAAACAGCCTATTTATGGTACTTTCCCATGGATTCGGCGGGCCCCTATGAATACATACGCGGCCCGACATTCGCACGAGTATGATGTAAGCAATTCTATTCGATGCTCGCTTGGGCCCATAGCTCAGCTGGTAGAGCGCGTCATTCGCATTGACGAGGTCAGGAGTTCGATTCTCCTTGGGTCCACCGTTTGCACTCTAACAATTCAAACAAGGAAGCAATCATGCAAAGCGAAAAAGCGTTTACTTCGTATCGATTCTGCGAAGGAAGAACCGGCATAGGTCAGGCAGTGCGGTTTACCTGCCGACCAGATGAAGCAGAACAGGTTGGTGCATTCTTACGAGATAAAATTCGCACGATTGATCGACCAATGACCGGTCGCACGAGGAATATCGCTCATGGAACATACGGGCGATACACGCGCTACAACATCAAACAACACGACTATGCTGGTGGGGGAAGCGGATATATCGAGGTACTCGAAATACAAGATCCCCCTGAAGAACGCCATGGAATAGTAATCTTTAATTACGACTTTCAGAGAGGCGCTTCATTTTCTGAATGGGAAACACTCGGACAAGCTCGCAAGGCGTGGGATCATTTCTTGAGAGGCTCAAATCCGAATAAGGAGTTTCCTAAGCTTCCTGGTTTTAAACGCCTCGTCCTCTGCGGCGCTCTGACTCCTTGGTTTTACGCGTTTGGCGAAGAGCACCTTATTGGCGATTATGCATTCCCAGACGGACTTCAAGATGATGCAGTGTATCGTTTTGGACGGCAATTTGTTCTCACTGATCGGGAAAACAACCCAACCGTTAAAACGTGCATGGGAACTCGATTAATTACTCGAAAAAGCGAGCGCCATCCATACAAGGAAGAGATGTTCCGGGTTGTTTATTGGGATGATGGTAGCTACTGGGATGAACACGCCAGCTGGGATACACTCGGTCACCCGCGCCCGCTCGAAGCAGGGGAGCTCTGGATCACTGAAGCGATTGATAAGTTTCGAGCACTCCTGGCGGGTAAGTCTACTGCGTTTTCAATCGACTTTTCGGATGGATCTAAGTTCTCCGGAAAACTAGTACAAAAACGCCCTCGTGTGCCATGCGCTGAAGGTGAATACTTCGCAACCGTGCACGTCAAAGGAGAAAAGAAGCCACGAACTGGAGTGGTTGGTGACTTTATTCCAACACCCGAGACGCCCGATATCGTGTCGTATATAACGAAAAGATTTACCGATAAAGGGAATGAAGTTGAGAGGATTAAGGTCAAAGCTAATAAAACAAAGAAAAACGGAAAAAAGTGGGCTGGTGTTTTCTTTCGACCACCTCAATAATCTGTTGCCGTCTGGAGCATCTGAGCTTCCGACGGTTTTTTATTCATAAAACCACCGCCCGAACTTCGCAGCGAGTAGGGAGCGATAATTGACGTATGCATTATAAATGCTATAATATTTATATTCAGCCGCAGCACATTCCCAAAGGAGTCTCTCATGAAGTGGCCATCGTGTCTTACGCTTATCCGACATGACGTTTCAGCGTTCAACAATCTACGCGCAAAAAAGGCGCGCAGCCCTCTCTATCAGCAGTTCATGACGGCATGGAGTGCTGACCCAGCATCCGAAGAAACGAGAGCGCTTGCAGGGCAAGTCCAGAGCGACTTCGCGCTTGGAGTGGGGGATGCAAACACACCTCTCGCCGATGACACAGGAGCGCTCGCGATCGAAACCGGCAGAGAGTTACCACGGTACATCGCGCTGCCAGACGTGATATTCACGTCGCCATATGTGCGGACCCAAGAGACGCTTCGTTTTCTGAAGATCGGCTGGCCAAGCCTGGCGTCGGTACCCACGATCATCGACGATCGCGTCCGTGAGCAGGAGCATGGGCTCGCGCTTCTGTACAACGACTGGCGTGTTTTCCATGCACTCCATCCCGATCAGCGCAAGCTATTTGAAATGGAGGGCCCTTACTGGTATCGGTACCCCCAGGGCGAATCTGCGGCGGACACACGCGCTCGAAACCGTGAGTTTCTGTCGATGTTGATTCGCGAATTTCGCCGTAAGAAAGTGCTGGTGATCACTCACCACCTTCACATTCTTGCTGCAATCGCCAATCTCGAGCGGCTCAGCCCTGAAAGATTCATCGAAATGGATCGCGATGAGAAGCCGCGAAACTGCGGTGTCACCATCTTCAAGGGAGACTCCACCTTGGGGAAAAACGGCCGACTTGTTCGCGCGGCATACAATCTTCAGTTGTACTAGTCGTTTCACCGGAAGCTCATCGCTTCCGGTTTTTTTATTTCTCTATACATTTTTCTGCTATACTCAGCGCGATATGAATTCGATTCTGGATGGACTCAATGCGAAGCAGATTGAAGCGGTCACCACTATTGAGGGGCCGGTTTTGGTTATCTCGGGGCCCGGCTCCGGCAAGACGCGAGCACTGACGCACCGCATCGCGCACTTGATAACATCGGGCATTCCTGCATCGGCAATTCTGGCGGTCACCTTTACCAATAAAGCCTCCAAAGAAATCCGAGAGCGCGTCCACAAGCTTCTAGGGACGCGAGCCTCGCAACCAACACTTGGGACGTTTCACTCGTTGGGGCTCCGCATCATGCGTCGTCACGCCGAAAAACTCGGCTACGGCACGAACTTTACCATCCTCGACTCCAGTGATCAGCAGACACTCATGCGACGCATCATCGCTGATTTTGAACTTGACCCGAAGCGCCACACGCCGGGGGGAATGCTGAGTAAGGTGCAAAAGCTCAAAACGGACCTCATCCACTATCGCGACTACAGTGGCACCGGATACACAGAAAAGATCGTCGCGCGACTCTACAGCGCATACCAATCCAAGCTCGAAGCTATGAACGCGGTAGATTTTGGCGACCTCATTATGTTGCCCGTGCGACTCTTTCGAGAACATCCTGATGTGCTCGCTCAATACCAGCAACAGTGGAAGTATCTCCTCGTCGATGAGTATCAGGACACCAGCCACGACCAATATACACTCATCGGCATGTTGGCCGCGCAGCACGGCAATCTGTTCTGCATAGGTGATGACGCGCAGTCGATATATTTGTTCCGCCAAGCCGACATTCGCAACATCCTCAACTTCCAACGCGACTGGCCAAAGGGAAAGATTATTTTGCTCGAACAAAATTATCGCTCAACCAAAACCATTCTGGCGGCGGCGCAAGCGGTGATTTCAAATAACAAATCTCAAATTCCCAAAGACCTCTGGACCGAGAATGGGGAAGGGGATGCCATCGCCGTTACCGAGACCGTCAATGAGCGTCACGAAGCACAATACCTCATCGAGACCATCCGCAATCTCCAGAAGAAACGCTACACGCTTTCCGATGTTGCGGTGCTCTACCGAACGCATGCACAAAGCCGCGCACTCGAAGAACAGCTCGTGCGCGAAGGGGTGCCGTATCGCATTGTGGGAGGCATTCGATTCTATGAGCGTCGTGAAGTCAAAGATATTCTTGCCTACGCGCGACTCCTGCACAACGGCGCTGATGTAGTGAGCATGGAACGTATCGCCAACGTGCCCACGCGAGGCATTGGAAAGACCACCGTCGATAAGCTCATGAATATCGATGCGCCCGACCGTATCGCCGCAGTAGGCATGCTCGCCTCTGAATTTCCGCCCACGGGAAGAACCGGGAAAGCGCTATCGGGATTTCACGTGATGATGGTCAAATTACAGCGACTCGCTCAAACGGCAAAACCGAGCGAACTATTGAAAGAAATTCTCAAGCAAACCAAATATGAAGAATATCTGCGCTCACCAAAGAGTATCGACGCAGAAAATGTAGAAGATCGCATTGAAAACGTGCGCGAACTTCTCACGGTGGCAAAAAAATACGATGAAGCTGGGCCCGCAGGGTTGGGTCAACTCCTCGAAGAGGTGGCGCTCCTGCAAGACACTGACACGCTCGCCGCAGGAGACAGCGCGGTTACGCTCATGTCGATGCACGCAGCCAAGGGCCTCGAATTTCCAGTGGTATTCATCTGCGGCATGGAAGAGGGACTCTTTCCACACAGCAGAACGATCTATTCACCTCATGAGCTAGAGGAGGAGCGACGGCTCTGCTATGTCGCCGTCACCCGAGCAAAAGAGAAGCTCTTCGTTAGCATGGCAAAATGGCGTACCATTTATGGGTCGCGTCACGCAAACATACCGTCACGGTTTCTCGATGAGATACCAGCGCGCCTGCTCGCCTGGCACAAATTGGAACTTGAAGACATACCAGATCGAGAAGAGCGCATCTACTATGACGACTAACATTCGAGTAACCGCAAAAAAATCGCTTGGACAAAACTTTCTCGTCAACGAGGGTGTACTTGATCGGATTATCGCAGCGGCATCCATAACCTCAACGGACACCATCGTCGAGATAGGGCCGGGGACTGGAGCGCTCACTCAGCGACTCGCTGCCACAGGCGCTCGTGTTCTTGCGCTCGAGAAAGACCGTCGACTCATAGAGCCTCTCAAAGAATCCTTTGCTGCAGCTGGTCACGTCTCCATCGCAGAAGCTGATGTTCTCGCCTGGCAACCACCGTTCACCGCTGGCACCTACAAAGTAGTCGCCAATATTCCATACTACCTCACCTCAAATCTATTACGTCGCATGCTTGAATTGTGGCCATCGCCGTCAAAAGCAATCCTCATGGTGCAATATGAAGTCGCTAAGCGCATGATGGCGCGCCCAACTGATATGAATCTTTTGGCGCTGTCAGTGCAACTATTCGCTCGTCCGTCGCTAGTGATGCGCGTGTCTCCGGGAAGCTTCCGCCCTGCACCCGATGTTGATTCGGCGGTGATATCGCTGGTCATTGACACACTCACAGATGAGCAAAAAAAACGTAACACTCGCATCCTCGCCCTTGCGAGGCCTGCATTTGGTCAAAAACGAAAGCAACTCAAGACGACTATCGCATCGGACATCCTCAAATCAGCCAACATCTCACCAACCGCACGCCCGCAAGAACTCTCGGTGGACGACTGGATTCGTATCGAGCGAGCATCGAATAGATATGCACATGAAGTGTAGATTTTCTGCGCTTCAATCGTGCTAGAATTGCTAGTATATGAGTGGAAGAATAAAACTCCTACTCGCTCTTTTAGCCGCGGGTGCCGGCCTGACTTTTTGGTACTCAACACGCTCTCTCTTCGCTGACACGCCAGCAAGCGCAACGATCGCAAAGACCTTCACAGCCGACGCGACGTGTAGCGATCAAGATGGTGATGGCCTTTGCGATTATGATGAAACCTATTGGTCTACGGATTTTAACAATCCCGACTCTGATGGTGACGGATTTAAAGATGGGGAAGAGGTGCTCTCGGGACATGATCCCGCAAAGGCTGGCCCCGATGATGCTATTCGCAAACAAGAAAACCTCACGCAAAAAGCAGGAAAGATGATATTGGGTGCAATGCTGACCGGTGACATCGCCGACAATAGTGCGACCTATGAAGCATCCGTCCAAAAATTAATCGATCTACTATTCCAGCAATATGACGCGAACACAGCGATCGACCTGGATTCTATTGTTAAAGCTCCCGCGGGAAGCGCGAGCACAATCCAATACAGTGCCGCGATGTCACGCATCCTCACGCAAATGATGCCTGAAATTCAGGCAAATGAGCTCGCCGTTCTAGAAACGATTCGTGATATTCAAATCGAAGACTTGCCCCGCCTCGATACAAGCAGCCCGGAGAAGTACGCGGCATTCATTCATGCAATTGATAATGAAATCAGCGCATACAACGAACGCGTCAACGCGATCAAGTCCGTTCGAGTGCCCACATCGCTTGTCTCGTTTCACACATCGCTCATTCAGTATCTCCGCGGTGCCCAACAGCAATACCGAATGATACGCACCATCACGAAAGACCCCGTGCAGGGGCTCTTGTCGCTCCAAGTGCTTCATACGCTAGTCTCAGAAACATCGGCGCAAATAACGGAATCGTTCACGAGACAGGTAACAAGTGCACTCCCATGAGAACTTCTCGACTTACCTCCACGACACTTCTCATCCTCTACGTGTGCGCGTTTACGTATCTTGGCGCGCTGCTGGGACTAACACTCACTCGTGCAGCTCAACCAATCGAATTTAAAAATGGCCAACCACCAAGTAGCTTGAGCGTCGGACAAATTATTGCAGAAGCAGGACTCAATGGGGGCAAGTATCAGGCATGCAAAGGGGATATCTTTACGCTCTTTCAAGGGCAACTCGACAAAAAACTTACGAGAGTCGCCACTGAATTAGTCTCTGACGCATTACGCGCATACAAAGATCAAATGGCTTCGTATCTTGTATGCCGCGCTGAAAGCTTCCTTAATAATTTGTGCGTTTTTGGTAGCTGCGCAGGAGGAGGCATTGATTGCAAGAAGCCGATTGCAAGTGATGTGACATCATATCTCAAATTAAATTGGAAGGACTCTCTCAAGTCATCATTTTTAGCGAGCTGCACATCTCTTTACGCACTCAAATTCACTGGCGACACCGTGGACCAAAACATCCTTGAAAACGGCCCCGGTGGCGCTCCCGCCTATGCGACGAACTGGATTGAGACCGCCAACACAGCCTCAGATAAAGAGGGGAAGCGGCGATTCTGGACAATTCTGTCTAACACGAAGATTTGCCCGTATTTCAAGGAAGAAGTGTATCGCTATTTTGAAGTTCCTAGAGAATACATCGAGACTCCTCCACTCATGAACGCTTCTGACATGCAGGTGTCTGCTGATACTCCATTTACTCTTGTAGGCGGATGCACACTTCCTACGCAAGAGTTCGATACAGGTTCCTACGAATTTCTCTCCAAACTCATCGAGCCTCAGAATAACTTTAACGGCTTTGTGAGATTAGCCGAGGAAGAACAAAAGAAGCAACGAGAAGCAGCCGTATCCGCTGCCAAAGAACAACTGATTGCCGGTGGGGGATTTCTACCCACGTACGCGTCGGGAAGTTGCAACGAGGATCCGAACGGTAAGTGCATTAGCTACGGTGGCATCGCATTGCCACCGGGTGCAGTTCGGGACTCTCGTATGGCAGATATTACGGCAAATTATAATAAGATGCTCCAATCAAATGGAGAGAATTATGTTGGCATGACCGACCTCGGTGCGCGCTTGCAAGTCCGTATCTTGGGGCTCATGAACAAACCGCTTCCACTCAAGCTTGAGCTTGGCTCCGAATTTGATGAAGCAAACTTTACTCCCATTGCCACTCCCGTTACTGGCACCAACCCCAATGATCCAACATGCACCGGTGGCAACGCGCAATGCACCTGCGTCAAAGACAATCCAGACGCCCAGAGGATCGCCTCGAGCATTCTTGCTCCGGCGATTGAGCGCGCCCGGTCCAAGCACCCCGAATTTTTTGTGACTGGGTCAAGCCAAATTGCGCCAGGCGTCGATTACCGCCTCGTACTTGCGGCCATCTGCAGCGACTTCAGCGCTGTTTGCGCTCCTCATCCAAACCAAGACGATGAAATTGTTATTATCAGCGCCGATGGCCTGACCATTTCCTACGATGTCATCACTGGAGATGGCTACGCACGCACCGATGGGGGAGCCCCCGTAGCGCAATGTGAGCCTGGTATTCAAAACTAGATATGAATTTTCGCAAGGCATCTTCTATTATTCTGCTTCTTCTGATCATCATCTGGCCTCAACCAGCGCACGCATTTGGCGAGGGGGCGATGGCGACCGTTTTGAGCGTTTTTAATGCCGTCATTGAAATTATTCAAGCGGCAATTGTGAAGCTTCTTATTACGTCGGGTCAACTCCTTCAAGACGTCATCCATCTTGAGATGTCGTACGGGGGAGCAGCTGTCTATATGGTCTGGAAAATCTTTCGCGATATTTGCAATTCGCTGTTTATCATCTTTTTCATCATCATCGCCTTTAGTACCATCTTCAACTCTATCGCCCCGAAAGGCTTAAAGCCCTATTTCTGGAAGGAAGCGCTCACCAATGTCATCTTGGCTGCGATTTTGATTAATTTTAGTCTCCCCATTGGGCAGGCGATGATATGGGCTGGCAACGCATCTGGTAGCTATATGCTCAAGGCAATAGGAGTTGGCGATTTTGGCAAAAAAATTGCCGAAAATCTCAATTTTGCCGCTGTCATTGCTGGAACAAGCGCACAGCAATATCCCACCGTTTCTGTAGACTTTCCGGAATCGAGCAATCTTTCCGCTGCCAACCTCACTGGCGTTCAGTCTTGGGTAGCTGCATCGCAATACGACACAGCACTTGGCCAGGCAGCACGCGCTGCAATACCCGTTATGAAAAAGTGTCTGGAAGCGAATCGTCCGCCAGTGGAATGCTACAACGAGGGAGTCGCTATGCATAAAAATGAATTGATAGTTGCCGCCGACAAAGACGCCAAGGCAAAAGCGGCGGCGGAAAAAGCGCAAGCTGATTACGACGCTTGTATGAATCCATCATCGCCGAATCGAGATAGCGTCGTCGTAAAAAATTGCGGTGAAAAACCACCTTCCGCTCCTAGCTCCGACTACCTAATGGACGCCGGGCAGTATACTCGTTTCTTTGGATCTATGCTTCTCACTGGAAAGTGGGCAATCACCGCGCCCTCGGGCCCCACAGACTTAGACGGGCAGGTGAGTTTATTACTAAGTAATATCCTTCATCTCATAATGATGCTTGCCATCGTATTGTCGTTTTCATCGATCATCATCTTCCAGGTTGCGCGTATTCCTGCGGGATGGTTTCTCCTCTCATCGTCGGCAATGGCATTTTTTTCGATAGCTATGCCAGGCTCAACTCTCTTTGGTAAGTGGCGCGATAATATGATTGGATGGGCACTCTTTACGCCGCTCTATCTTTTTGTGATTTATATTGGATTGTTTGTGCTCGAACAACGAGGCACGCTTTTGGCAAGCATGAGCAACGCTCAGATGCCATTTTTCATGGGTAAACTGGGAATTGTACTCTTCTACTTCATCACGGCATTTATTTTCATGCGTGGTGCGAAGTGGGCACAAGAAACGGCATTCGGGTATAGCAAGATGGCGGGCACAGCATTTGGCGCAATCGCGTCGAGGATGGGTGTCGATGAGAAGTCCAACTTTGGCCTCACAACAGCGGCGGGTGGTCTAGCGAAGTATTCTGGCGCACAAGGAGCCTACGAGTCCGTGAAAGCCACGGGCGAGGCACGCATCGCAAAGATGAAGCAGGGGATCTCTGACAGCTCGTTTTTGGCAATGCCTTCTTATTTGCGATCTAAAACCTATGCTGAAAAACTTGCTGAGGGCAAAGCCGCGATGGGAGTGCGCGGCGCGGATGCCGAAGTGGATAAATTCCTTCAAGAAAGGATCAAGGGTCACAAAGAAAGAATTGAATACGAGGCAGATAAAATCACTGATAAAACTAAGAAAACCGCCTATCTTCAATCTCAACTCAACAGCGGAAATCGCGATGTAGCGCTGGCCGCTGGCGAGATACTCCTCAAGCAAGGGAAGCTCACCCCAGCTCAAATCTCTATGCTTTCTGGTAAGTATGGAGACATTTCTCAGGTCGCTAAGAAAGAATTCCAGAAGCGAGTCACTGAGCAATCCAAGAAAGATGCGCGCAAATTGGTCCCAGCAAATTTTGCAGAACTACTAGAGCGCGTAAAAGTAGCTGGAAAATCAGAAGACAAACGGGCATTCCTTGAAGCTGGTTTATCAGGAGAGATAGGCCAGATGAAGCTATCCGGTGCAGACTTATTAGCGCTCACGGGTGAAATGGATAGCGTCGAAGACAAACGGGCATTCCTTGAAGCTGCCACTAAAACCGGCCGCAACAAAGTAACTGCCATTGAAACTATGGCCAACCTTGGGCTCATAACGGATCGAAATGGTGTTAAAACTTCTGCGGCTGAAGCGATTGAAGACCGTGCGAAATCTTTATCAGATGTAGATCTACTGGATGCAGAAGAGTACTTTCATGCCGGAGGGAAGCCCATGTCTCCAGTATTGAAGGAGAAAATGAAGCAATCAATTAAGAATCCGGAAAAGTTTGGTCAAATTATAAGAAACGTCTCGGGTCCAGATCAGCAACTACGAATACTCGATGAATTTTCAGATATAAAACACGCTAGTTCAATTGCGCGACGGGACGTTAAAGAACTTGAAAAGAAAGAGCGGAAATACGCGAAAGGAATCAAGCAATTACAAAAGAAGGCTGATAAATTGGTCGGTGCTAAGAAGAAACGAATAGAAGACTGGATTGAGGATTTGGAGGTAAAACGAAGCGAAATGAAGGAAGAGATGCAGAAAAAGAAAAAAGAAATAACTTAATTCATGAATCCAGAGATAGTAGCCGAAAAAATACCAGCGCCGTTCATCTGTCTTTTGATGGGGAGGGACGCGGATGAACAATATCTGCTTTCTGCCGCTTTCCTAGCGCTCGATGATTCTGAGCAAGAGATTCTAGTCGGGGAAAGTACTGTCAAAGAAATTGCAACCTGGATTTCGAGTGGTTTATTACCTCAAACCCATGCGGTCGCGATAGCAAAAATCATAGGAATGCTAGCATTAGAAGACGACATCTCCCCGGGCGCACTTCCTCAAATTCTCGATAGCATCGGCATTCAATCTGCGGCAAAGTTAATTCTCTCTGAAAAGATAACTCAACTCGTTCAGCCATTCCTTGAAGACACGAACGAATTTGAACCCGAAACACCTCCTTCGCAGTCCCTTAATTCGACACCAACCATCGCGCCGCTGTCGCCGCTTAGAACATCGAAGCCTGTGCCCGTGCCACCTCCGCCAAACCGTACTACAATAGACCTACGAGATAAGAAATTAACACCGTGAGATTTCAAGTCCCACAATTTATTGATACCGAGACCAAGCTCATTGGGCCTTTCACGTTAATGCAGTTTTTGTTTGTAGCTGGCGGCGTGAGCCTACTTTCGGTTGTGTGGATACTCTTCAACGGCATTTTGTTTGCCATTCTCGCGCTCCTCATCGCTGCATTTTTTGGCTCACTCGCATTCTTGCGTATCGATGGGCAGCCATTTCTCAATTATTTAGCCTACATGTTGGCGTATGCGCTTGGCTCTAAGAGGGCAGTGTATCAAATCAAGCAGGAACCGAATCAATTTACTCCACCCACGCATGGCAACTGAAACCTCTACAACCGATCTCATTCAAATTCAGGAATTGCGTGATGGGGTGCTTATCCTTAAAGACGGGTCGTTACGCGCCGTGGTCAAGATATCGGCAATCAATTTTGAGCTTCGCTCAAGCGATGAACAGCAAGCAATCCTGCAGCAGTTTGGGGCGTTTATGAATTCCATTGATTTTCCAATACAAATGGTTGCTCATTCTCGTCGATTCGATATTACTACCTACCTCGCTAATCTTGAATCGGCTACGCAAGGTCTCACCAACGACCTCCTGAAGGTGCAGTCGGGGGAGTATGCAAGATTTGTTCGCGAATTGTCAGAGCTCGCCAATATCATGCAAAAGAATTTCTACGTCGTACTCCCTATGGAGGTCACAGCAACATCCGAAAGTACGGGATTCTTTGGAGGCATCAAGGAGATGTTTAAGAAAACACAAAGAGCACAATCGCTCTCGTCAGACCAGCTCGCCCTGTTTCGCTCTCAGCTCCAGCAACGCGCTGACCTGATATTAGGAAGCGTCTCTGGTATGGGCCTGAAGGGCTCTATGCTTGAGCAGGAAGAGCTCGTAGCTCTGTTCAATGATGTCTACAACCCCGTTGTACCCGCCGCACCTCAACCTAACGCGTAACCTATGGAACTACCACCTGTCGGAGTATCTACAACACTTGCGCCCTCGGCAATAAAAATATCGCCCAACTTTTTGCAGGTCGGCGACAAATACGCACGAACCATCTTTATAGCGACCTATCCGAGATTCTTAAATGCCAACTGGCTCTCGCCCATAGTGAACCTTGATAAGGTGCTCGATGTTTCGATTTTCGTAACACCGCAATCGACCGCCACTATGCTCAAGCAGTTGCGCGACCAGCTCACTCGCGTGCAATCTCAACTCATGGAAGAAGAGTCGGCGGGAAAAGTGAGAAACCCCATGCTTGAAACGGCAGTCGGTGACTTGGAATCGCTGCGTGATAGCCTTCAACAGGGGACCGAGCGATTCTTCCAGGTTGGACTCTACGTCACCATGTATGAAAACAGCCTCCACGACCTCGACGAAACAGAGGGGAAGATAAAAAGCATACTCGATGGCCTCCTCGTGATTCCTAAGCAGACATCGTTTCGGATGCTGGAAGGTTTTCTCACTACCTCGCCACTGGCCGATGATCGCATCCGTGCATTGACCCCGCTCAATACTCAACCCATCTCGTCGATGTTCCCGTTTGTGTCCAGCGACCTTACTTCCAACACGGGTATTCTATACGGTATCAACACCACCAATAACAGCATGGTGATATTTGATAGGTTCTCGCTTGAAAACGCAAACTCCGTCATGTTTGCAAAATCAGGAGCCGGAAAAAGCTACACGGTGAAGCTTGAGCTTCTTCGCTATCTCTATCTGGGAACGCAGGTTCTCGTCATTGACCCTGAAAATGAGTATGGCTTTTTAGCGGATACTGTCGGAGGCACCAACGTTATAATCTCCATCAATTCCGATCAGCATATTAATCCGTTTGATTTACCAACACCGAAAGACGAAGAGTCTTGGAGTGACGTATTTAATTCGCATATCCTAAACTTAGCCGGACTCATGAAGCTCATCATGGGAGGGGGACTCACGCCCGAAGAAGAATCCATGCTCGATGAGGCGCTCATTCAAACATATGCGATTAAAGATATTGTGCCCGATTCAGATTTCTCCAAGCTTCCACCGCCTATCCTTTCTGATCTTCACAACATTCTCTCCGGCATCACCGGCGCGGAGCGGATGGCAACACGTTTGGAAAAGTTTACCACGGGTACCTTTGCGGGCTTCTTGAATCATCCGACCAATGTACCACTCGATAATAACCTCGTTGTATTTGGTCTTCGTGACTTAGAGGACGAGCTCCGTCCAATCGCGATGTATTCGGTGCTTAATTATATCTGGGCGCAGGTGCGTCGTATACGAAAGAAGCGAATTCTCGTGGTAGATGAGGCGTGGGTACTCATGAAATACCAGACCGGTGCAGAATTCTTATTCAATATCGCAAAGCGTGGACGTAAGTATTACTGCGGACTCTCGACGATCAGCCAAGACATTCCCGACTTCATGTCCACGCCGCAGGGGAAGGCAATCGTCACCAACTCATCGATGCAAATGCTCATGAAACAATCACCCGCTTCCATCGATATCATTCAGCAAACGTTCAACCTTACCGATTCTGAGAAATTCTACCTCCTGGAAGCACGCGTAGGCTTTGGATTGTTCTTCCTCGGCGCTAACCACGTGGGCCTGCGAGTAATGGCTTCGTACGCAGAAGATCAAATCATCACATCCGATCCTCGTCAGCTTCTCGAGATAGAGAAGGCAAAAGAGGAGTGGGCTAAAGTAGGCAATTAACACCAATGCCCGAGCAATTATCCCAACGCAGCGCCTCGCCACGGATGACCGATATTCGGCCGCAGCAACTTCGTGCGCCTTCGATTCCATTGCCATCCCGCAGTGACCACGTTGCGTCCAGAAAAACTAGTTCATCTCAACTCAATACAATCCTCGACGGCTATGATCATGCGACTGCACTTTTTGCATCCCTTCGAAGAACTCAGCAGGGAATCTCTAGCGCATATACACAGGTTCAAAAAGGTCACGCACGCGAAATGGACGACGCCTCACTCGATGCCGCACGAAAGGTAAAGAAACCCTCTAAGCTTCGGTATTCGCTCTTCATTTGGCTTTGTATTATTGCAGATACCGCTGGCGCGGCTCTCATAACCGGAGCTTTTGCGGCAGCCCCAGAAACGTTTGGAGTTGGCGCGGTTCTAGGAATTCTAGTAACGATATTGATAACGATCATCATGTGGATTGGATCTAGAATTTTTCTAGGAAAACGAGCAAAGGAAGTAAAAGAACACATCGACCAGTTGCGAGAAAAATCAAAGGATCTTGCACGTGACATTCAGGTGGCACAACAACAATACAACAATCTGTTGACCTGGATGGGCACTGCGAAGAAAGAATTCCCTCAGCTGGCCTCGCAAGGAAGCGCGCTTATTGTAAAAGCAGGCGCTCTTGCACAGAAAACAAACATGATTAAATACTCTGGAAAAGCCATGATTTGGGTGAGTAACATCATAAAAAATCCTATCTTCGTCCGCATCAGCGAGTTAATTCCTTTTTGGAATATATTGCCCTGGTGGACGATTGGCGCGGTAGCAACATACATCTCGCATAAGGCTGACTGGCGTGAGGCACAAGATATACTAAATGGTTATACGAGCGGCAAACAAGAAGTAATGAACACTACTAGCGCACTCTATAAAACGCGCCTTGCTCTGACTCAAGCAATTTTCAAAAAGAATATCAATACATTAACTGCAAACCAACTTCATGAAGCGGCGACAACTTAATTTTATGTCACCTTCGCCTCACTCTCTTCGCACTCTTCAAGTGAGCACCTTTGTCGTACTGGCAAGTTGCGTCGCGCTAGGATCTGCTCTCATAGGTAAGAACGGAGAGACCACAGATTTAACCGCTTCCATCGCTGACGCCACCTCACCCTCAACGCCCACTACCTCAATCGAACCACCACGCGAGCGAACTCCAAAAGTAGTAAGTGAAAACACTGTTCTCTCGTCTGCGGTTGACCAAGGTCGAGATTCAATACGATTCTTTGAGAAAGATACTGGCAAGTCATTTCGAGTTGATGTATCAAATCTCACAACCTCAATTATCTCCGCGGATAAGATTATCGGTTTTCAAAGGGGAGCGTGGGTGCCACTCGCACAAGGCGCTCTTATCTTTGCTCGTGAGCCGTCTGGCGTTCGTGTAAAATACCTTCGCTTCAGTAATCAATCATCAATCACACTCGATAGTTCGTTTGTAGATGCAGCGGTTTCCCCAGATGGGCAGCGTGGGGCTTTCATTCAGGAAAACAACAATGATTCGCGCACGATCCTTACCGCAGCTCTTGATGGATCAAATCCGAGAGAATACCTCGTGACCCGCGCATCGGATATGCGTCTGTATTGGAAATCAAATGATGCGCTTTCATTTACCTCACGAAGATCGGACCATGCAGGCTATGACCTTACAATTGTTGACTCCGCACATATCTTGAGACAACTACTGACGAACAAGGAGAATCTTGAATTGTCTTGGTCGCCCGATGGGAAGCGTCTTTTGTACTCGTATTTTAGCCCAACTGATGGAGTTTCGTTGTGGATCTGGGATGAGAACACCGCAATGAGCGCGCCACTTCTCGTACCGACGAGTGCACAGAAATGTGCATGGACTCCACAGGGGGATTCTATTGTCTGTGGTATTCCCGCAAAAAACACTCTCACTCGCGATATACCTGCCGATAAAACGGCAACGATAGATAATATCGAAGTCATCGACCCCACAACGAATGCGCGACGTCGTATATACACGGGCGTCCCTGGTCGTCTATTTGGAGTAACAAAACCGCTCGTAACAACGAGCGGGGAATACTTCGTTTTCACGAATATGTTTGACGCTCGGCTCTATGTAGTGCCACTACAATAACCTACGCAGACGGCTTAATAACGACACGCCGGAGCGGATCTTGTCCTACGCTTTCGGTGGAAAGATCACTATAGGAAGCAAGCTCAGTGTGCACAACACGACGCTGATAGGATGTCATTGGCTCGAGAGCTTCGGAGCGCTTTGTCTGCTGAACACGCACGGCCGTCGCATGGACTATATCGATGAGTTGTTGTGTCTGTTCGGCGCGATAGTTATTGACATCAACGGTCACCGCTCGCTGATCAAGCTCATTACGAACTGCCACCATCCGTACGATATGCTCTAATGCTTTGAGGTTTTGCCCGTTCTTTCCGATAAGCAACCTTCCGTCCTCGGCAACGCTCAGCGCAACACGTACCGCTCCATTCTCAGCGGTAACCGACAGCTCGCAGGGGATTTGCATGCACGATGTTACGTGGCGAACAAATTCTTCGATTTTTTGTGTCGAGCTTGAGCTCATGTGGCAAGTATGCCTTATGAACGCCGTAAATACAACTGCTCACCAATTGACCAAAGCGAGGTGGTTACCCAATAGAGAGCGAGTCCCGCTGGCAAGTTCCAGCTAATCACAATAATCATCACCGGGAGCATATACATCATCTGCTGACCGATAGCGGCCGTCTGCGGTGAAGAAGATTGACTTGCCATAGCGGTGCGCGCCTGGAAAAACTGGGTCACTCCTGCGAGTATGGCAAGGATCGGATTTTTCGCACTAATATCGAGGACACCGAACATCATGTGATTTATCACGCCTGGGTGCGGCATAAATGAATACAGTAGATTGAGTGTCTCCGGTTTAAATATATTAAGAAACACCTGGTACACACCTATAAGAATAGGTAGCTGCAACAGCAGAGGGACGCAACCAGCTAGGGGATTAACTCCTTTTTCTTTATAGAGTGCCATCACCGCCTCAGATTGAGCGGTTGTATTTCCTTTATGTGTTTCTTTAAGTTTCTCTATATGCGGGGCTAGCTCCGCCATCGCTTTTTGTGACTTTGCTGTTTTGATCGAGAGTGGTAGTAGTGCGGCACGCACAACGACGGTCATCGCTATGATCGCAACGCCGAGATCATGAAATCCCAATGTCGAATACAGGAGAACTGTAAGGTTGAGGATGGGTTGATAAACAAGGGATGTGAATAAAGATTTCATGTGGAGTGTGTTTGTTGTGCTACAAAAAATGAGTGACAGCCAGCAAAACGTCGAACCGCTTTCATGGTGCCAATAACAACACCGTGATTTTCAATAACAGAATATGCGTACTCAGAACAGGTTGGCCATGAACAGCATCCCGAATACGCCGGCAACAAAAAGGGAGTGGCCACGCCACTTCGCGTAATCGCTTGATACAATCGAATACCCCTCAGGAGGATGTCCTTCATGACTGAAGGATACCAGATTTCTTGAGTAGCAGCATTAGCGTTGCTTCGAGTTCATCCTGAGAGTTCGGCGTACTACGAACAGTAACAAGGAGGGAATAGCCTGTGCGTATTTTATGCTGCGCAATGAGGTGTCTCATACATTCTAATACTTTTCGCTTCATCTCGTTTCTCATGTGCGCCTTTGCAATGCCGCTCGACGGCACCACAACAGCAACTCTATAGTCTGCGGTAGTAGGCTGAATTCGTAAGGAAAATCCCAGCACATTACTAGGACGCGTGGAAGAAAACAGCGTTGAAATATCTTTTGCCCGCTTTAGACGATGTCGTTTTGGGAGTGCCATAATGAGATATCCACTCTAACAGCACACCGCCCCTTGTTGGGGCGGTGTTGACTACACAGAAAGACGTGCTCGTCCCTTTGATCTCCGACGGGCGAGAACCTTCCGACCTGACTTTGTTTCCATACGAGAAAGAAACCCATGTTTGCGGCTCCGTTTCAGTTTCTTTGGGCGAAAGCGTGTAATTTTCATAGCGTCGTTGTGTGATATGCGCACGTAAGCGCTTCAGTGAGAAGTCTACTATGTTTGATCATGCGAGTCAATATTTACCCGCAGTTTTCCACCTGTTATAAACACTCTATCAACTTATTGAGGTTTACTGTTCGCTTGAGAGAGTTTCATAGGACTGTATACTGGCGACACATGAGAAGCACGCGTATGATTTTTCTAATTCGTAATTCATGACCACTGTTGCGCCTGATGACATTTGGAAAACAGTGCTTGGTGAAATGGAACTCTCTCTTTCACGTGCGCACTTCACCACGTGGTTCAAAAACACCAATGTGGTCACACGAGATCAAAATTCTGTGACCGTTAGCGTCCCGAATGGATTTGTGAAGGAATGGCTCGAGAGTAAATATAATCGTCAGATACTCACATCGATTCGAAAGCTCTCAAATGAGATCCGCGAAGTAAAGTATATCGTGGGACAACCAAAACCGGAGCCTCTCCGCCAAGATATATCGAAGATTATTAGCGAGAAGGAGTTTCAGGAGCAGGTTACCTATGATCAGAGTCAAGACGTTGATAAGGTTACTCATTTAAATAAGAAATACTCATTTGATTCCTTTATTGTTGGTGGATCAAATGAATTCACCTTTGCATGTTCTCAAGCTGTTGCTGCAAATCCCGGGAAAAACTATAACCCGCTCTTCGTGTATGGGGGAGTTGGTCTTGGAAAGACCCACCTCATTCAATCAATTGGCAACCAAGTTCTGCAACAGTGGGGTGACAAGAAAGTCCTCTATACAACAGGCGAAAAACTCACTGCCACTATTGTTGAATCGATTAAAAATCGGACCGTGGAAGACGTGAAGACACAATACTCGAAACTCGACCTACTCATCATCGATGATATTCAGTATATCGCTGGCAAAGACAAGACACAGGAAATTGTATTCACGATTTTCAATGAACTTCACAATCGGAATAAGCAGGTAGTATGCACTTCTGATCGACCACCAAAAGCAATCCCAGCAATCACAGAGCGTCTCCAGTCTCGACTCGAAGGGGGGATGCTCGCGGAGATTAATATGCCAGACTACGAGACGCGATTAGCAATCTTAAAAACAAAGAGCCAAGAGAAAAATTGTCCACTGACCGACGAAGCCCTTTCGTATATTGCTACGCACATCCAAAAGAATGTACGAGAACTCGAGGGTGCTCTTAATAGAGTTATCGCCATAGCACAGATCTATAATCGAGTTCCTGACGTGAAAGAGATTAAGAACATTCTGAATGCATACCTTGCAGTGCCATATAGGAAGACGTCCCCGCAAGTAATACTCAAGACAGTCGCGGATTTCTTTACTATTCCTGTAGCAGACCTCACAAAACGTAGTCGCAAGAAAGAAGTTGTAAAGCCACGGCAAATTGCTATGTACTTACTACGAGAGGAAATAAAACTTTCATTCCCCGAAATCGGCCAGAAACTTGGCGGACGTGATCACTCAACCGTAATTCACGCGTGCGAGAAGATACGTCGAGAAGAAGGTGTTGATGAGCCACTCAAAAATGAGCTCACCATGATTCGACAGAGGATTTACGATTCGTTTGAGCACTAATCTAATAACCTGTTGATGAATAGGTCTTATCTCTGTTGATAGAACGCCTTCAATGCTCCATGAAGAGGCGTATCCCTAAAAGAACCCACAGATACTCCCCAGCTATCCCAAAGTTATACACACAGCGATTCCATTGATTCGTCAGAGCCTGTCAGGATTTTCTCACTACGTATCCCCATATCCACACCCTTAGTAGTATGTAGTAGTATTACATTATCTTCTTACTAATTATCCGATGAAGATCACCGTACACAAAGAAAGGCTCCAGAGAGTACTTGGATTTGTCGAAAGAGTGACGTCCCGGAATGCGACGCTTCCTATTCTGAGTAATATTCTTTTGGTGACTGAAAATGGGAGATTACGTGTATCTGCCACAAACCTTGAAGTTGGTGTTAGTTCACTCATTGGTGCTAAGGTTGAACAAGAGGGGAAGATTGCGGTCCCTGCGAAGACACTATCTGATTTTATTCGGGGTGTTTCAGAGGAGAGTATTAGTCTAGAGCTTCGTCAGCAAACACTCTTAGTTCGTGCAGGACGGTACCGAACGACCATCCTATGCTTTGATGCGTCCGAATACCCTATTATTCCTAAAATCGATGGGGGCGACGTATTTGAGTTGCCCGTGGAGGACCTCAAACTTCTTATCGAAACCGTTTCTGATTCCATAGCTTCTACTGATTCACGACCTGAACTCGCAGGTGCGTTTCTTCGTTTTGATACCAACGGCGTAACAATGGCTGCTACAGATATCTTCCGACTCGCTGAGCACAGTCGCCCTGGTGTGTTCACTCGTACTGCAACTGCGATCATTCCACGAGGTGCTATTCATGAGCTTGGGCGCATCCTTGGAGGTATCGAGGGTATGCTACAGATACGCCTCGCTGAAAACCAGGTGTCATTCTCACATGATGAGTTTGAGGTTATCTCAAGGCTTATTGACGGAAAGTATCCTGATTACAAAAAGATTATTCCTGAGCACTCGCTTGCAAGAGTTCTCGTTCGACGTGATGAGATTGAGAATGCAGCAAAAGTAGCGGCACTCTTTTCTTCAAGTATTTCCGATATCAAGATAGAGTGCTCCAGTGAAGAGATTTCAATTAGTGGCAAGAATTCCAGTAAGGGCGAGGCATTCGCTGGAGTGGAATCGAATTTAAAAGGGGAGTCATTTGATGTCTCGATGAATTTTCATTACTTCCTCGATGGATTAAAGGTTATTCCTAGTGATAAGGTAGTCATGGAGTATACAGGTAAGGGGAGTCCGTTTGTGCTTCGACCAAACGCGGATGATACACATATTGTGTATTTGATTATGCCCTTAAGGAATTAGTCTCCATGTATGTTTAAATCGATTAAGGGTTCACTTACTCGAAAGGAAGAAGATTTACAAAGTCAGAGTAGCGTAGCCGTGTTGGTTCGACAGGCGGTATATAGCTACCTCAGAGATAATTACCCTGAAATCCTTGTAACAGTTGGCGTTCGGTATCAACCAGAGGAGAGGTTGCTAACGATATCTACGCCATCAAAGACACTCGCGGGTGAGCTTACTATGAATGCAGGCGAGATTCGAGCGTATTTGACTGCTCACAATATACGCGTAGATCGAATTATTACGCGTTGAGTTTACAGACCTGATCTGTGCTGCACCGCCCATTCCCAGTTCTGAAACTGAGGGTCGCTTTCTGGCGTTTCGGGAGTGAGTCCTTGTGGATTGTCTTTTGAAACTAAAAATAGGATCGAATGATCTGAGGGTACTCCGTTCAATACAGGATGAGAGGCGATAATAGGGTCTGGGATGATAAAAGATTCAGAAGGGGTACCAGAGAGCGCTTTGGACATAAAAGCGTTCCACAGAGGTCCTGCGGCGCTTATACCAGCACCCGCAGCTGTCATCGACTGATTGCGATTGTTACCAACCCAGACACCAACTGCTAATGTGGGAGAATATCCAACAACCCATGCGTCACGATTCTCTTGGGTTGTACCTGATTTTGCCGCGACGTCGCGTCCAGAAATAAATAAAGCATTTGCATTTCCAAACGCTGCGGCTCGCGCCGGGTTATCACTGAGAACATCATTCATGAGGCGAGCCGTTTGTGCATCAAGAACTCGCTCGGGTTTTATTTGGCGTTCTTCTAAGATGGAGCCGTTGTTAAGTTCAATTTTCTGAATAAAACCCCAAGGAACGCGAACTCCATCGTTGGCAAAGACTCCATATGCAGATACTAAATCTACAGGACGAACTTCTGCGCCTCCTAGTACAAGCGATAATCCAAAACGTGAACGGTCGGTGAGTGTTGTGATACCCATACGAGTAGCGAGATCGATAACCGTATCAATGCCAGCAAGATAGAGCGTCTTTACTGATGTTGTATTGAGCGATCTCGCAAGCGATTGGCGCATTGATACTGGTCCAGAATAGGAGCCAGAGTAATTCTTTGGATGATAACAGGCTTGGCCAGTTGGATCTTTTGTTTGCGAGGCATCGGGTGAACAGAGGGGATTAAATTCTGTTTTTACATCCCACAGGATAGTACTGTCGGGGTATCCCTTCTGAAACGCAGCTGCGTAAGCGAATGGCTTAAATGCAGAACCGGGCTGACGTTGTGCGAGGGCAACATTGAAGTTTCCTTCATTTGCTACATCGAAGTAGTTCGCAGAACCAACAAGAGCTCGAACTTCGCCAGTTTTTGGATCGATAGCTACAAGTGAGGCGTTGTTGGCTTTGTATTTCTCAGCATTAATCTTTGCGTACTTTGCTACGAGCTCTTCTGCGCTCTTTTGCATCTCGGCATCGAGTGTGGTGATTATCTTGAATCCACCACTTGATACAATGTCCTTTCCATATTTTTGCGTAACATAATCGCGCGCCATGATCACAAAGTGTGGGGCAGCGAGACCGCTGGATTTTGCTTGAAACACGAGCTGCTCCTTTACGGCATTCTGATACACATCTTCAGTGATGAATCCTAATTGACGCATGCGACTAAGAACATAATCCTTGCGGCCAAGAAGTTCATCGACATGAGAGCCGTAGGGGGATAAATACGAAGGTCGTTGCACGAGTGATGCCAGGAGAGCGCTTTGCGCTACTGAAAGATCTGATGCTGGAACCTTAAAGTATGTTTGGCTGGCAGATTCTATGCCATACGCATTGTCGCCGTAGGGAACTTGATTGAGGTACATCTCAAAGATCTTGTCTTTTGTGTAGCGTTGCTCCACCTCGATAGCGAGGATCAATTCCTGAACTTTGCGGGTAAGATTCTTTTCACGACCAACGAGCGCATTGCCAACAAGTTGCTGGGTTAAGGTTGAACCGCCACCGGAACCAAAACCTTGTGAGATGTTCTGAAGAAGGGAACGAGCAAATCCACGAACATCGAATCCATGATGTGAATAGAATCGACTATCCTCAACGGCAAGTGTTGCATTCTTAATATTGATACTAATATGGTCAAAATCAACGACTGTGCGACGTTCTTCATCGTAGATGTCGTAGAGCACCGTAGTACCTGTTCTGTCGTAGATTTTTGTTGATTCTTTAATTTGACGTGAAACAATAGATTCAGGATCGGGAACTTTACTCTTCGCGTAGAGCACAAATAATGAAACACCAATAACACCGAGCGTGATAATCCACGCAGTGAGTGTGGCGATACTTGTAACCCACGATTTCCATGATGGAGCGCTACGGCGAATCGACCGTAGTAAGGAGGAAACCTTAAACTTCTTGGAGTAGGATGTGGTCTTCATCGGTGTAAATATACCACAAAAATTGAGTATTTACAATGATTTCATGAATCTGTACAATACATCTATGAACCACCACGAACGAATGAGTGCGGCCGAACAACTCCTACGACGGCGCCTGGAAAACGTGTATCCAAATCGTGATGCATTTATTTCGCGAATTGCATCCGAAGAGAAGCTCACCTTTTATCTCGGTATTGATCCAACAGGTTCAGAGCTTCATCTTGGGCATACTATTCCGTTGCTCGTACTTCGTGATCTTGCAAAACTCGGCCACGAAATCATCTTACTTATTGGAGACTTTACGGCGCGCATTGGTGACCCTACAGGAAAGAGCTCTGCTCGGGTAGCGCTCAGTACTGAAGAGGTGGAAGCTAATATGAACTCGTACGTCCAGCAAGTAGAAAAGATTCTTGAACCTGGAACGTTCCGGGTTGTCTATAATAGTGAATGGTTAAGTCGCTTGACAATGAGCGAGGTTATTCGTCTTACAAGTCATGTGACTGTTCAGCAAATGATTCAGCGAGATATGTTTCAAGAGCGACTCACAGCTGAAAAGCCTATTTATCTGAATGAATTCCTATACCCACTCTTGCAGGGGTATGATTCCGTCGCTCTTCAGACTGACGGAGAAGTTGGAGGTAACGATCAAACCTTTAACATGCTCATGGGGCGGGAGCTTGAACGAGCAATTCTAGGAAAAGAAAAACTGGTACTCGCTACACGACTCCTTGTGAATAGTGCTTCGGGAAAGAAGATGAGTAAAACGGAAGGATCTATTATTTCTGTGAATGATTCCGCTCAAGAAATTCGACGTAAAGTACTTTCGTTTGACGACAACATGATTCGTGAATTATTCCTATTATGTACCGACATTTCGGAGGGAGAAATTTCCAACTGGCAGCGCGAAGGGGAGGCACCAGTACAACCTCGAGAGGCGAAAGAAGCGCTTGCAGCTGCTCTTATACGAACATATCAAGGGGAGGGTGCTGTGGGTGAGGCGGCGGCTCCGATTCCTACTGAGGCGGCGGATACACTGGTGCAATTCTTAAAAGAAAATGGCATCTCCAATTCTTCAACAACGGCAAAGGCATTGATTGATCAGGGTGCGGTAATGGTAAATGGGGTCGTTGAGAAAGGGTGGAATGTTGAGATTAAAAGCGGGGATGAAATTCACGTCGGAAAAGGAAAACGATTTCATGTGAAGTAATAAAAACCCCGGTACATGACCGGGGTTTTTATTATGCTAGGCTGCGACCTCTTCGTCGTCCTCATCATCTTCGTCCTCGTCCTTTTCGTCCTCATCATCTTCGTCCTCGTCTTCGTCTTCCTCATCTTTGTCGATATCATCAAATTCTTCCTCCTCTTCAACAACTGGTTCGTCTTGAGCGAACAATATCGTTTCTTCGTCCATAGCAATAACTCTTCAGAGATAGCGTGACGCACACGAGGAGCGGTACGCGCATCTTTGATGAATCTTGATTATGGCATGTATTGTATCTTCACACATGACGATGTCAATATGTTTTTGCAGTTGCACAGCAGAGCGCAAGCGCGAGACCATCTGCTGCGTCATCGGGGGATACCTTGACCTTAATTCGAAGGAGCATTTGAATCATGTCTTGCATTTGCCGTTTCGTTGCTTTTCCGTGCCCGCACACGGTGAGCTTTACCTGTTGGGGTGTGAATTCTAATACAGGAATTCCCATTTGTTTTAGTACTAACATGATGACACCACGCATCTCAGATACAGACATAACCGTCCGCTGGTTGTTCATAAAGAATAATCGCTCAACACCAGCGCTGTCTGGTTTGTATTCTTCAATAAGCGCTCGAAGGTTTGCCGCTGTTGCAGCTTTATCTTCAGAGGCTTGCACACCCGGGTTTTCAATGATGCCCCAGGCGAGTGACTGAAATGAGCCCCGATGTTCTTCGATGATCCCATACCCAATACGCGTAGTGCCTGGATCGATGCCAAGGTAGCGCGTCATGAAAGGTCGGCATTGGTTACTACGGATTGCACGTCGTCGTGATCATCGATTGCTTCGAGGAATGCAAGAACCTTTTCTTTTGTAGTTGAGTCTTCAAGCGTAATCCAAGTTGTGGGGGAGAGTTCTATTTCAGATTCCATAACTATTGATCCAAGCGATGCCTTTACTGCTTCAAAATTCTCGGGCGTTGTCGTCACGAGAACCTCATCCTGCTCAACTGATACATCGTCTGCTCCTGCATCGATGGCAGATAATTGCATAGCCTCATTCGTTGTTGCGGGAAGGTGAATGTATCCTGCTTTATGAAACATCCACATTACCGCCCCCTGGCCAGCCATATGAGCGCCGAATGTGCCCGCTAGCTTCTTGAGGTCATTGATGGTGCGATTGCTGTTGTTGGTGATTGCAGATACGATGAATGCGGTATTTGCGGGGCCAATGAATTCAATTTGTATTTCATATAACGCCTCGGCGTCTTTATCGGTGACTCTTCGAATGGCACGTTGAATGTTCTCGTTGGGCATATTAACCGCACGAGCGCGTTCAATCTCTCCCTTGAGACGGAGGTTCGTTGAGGGGTCGGGATTGGCTCGAGCGGCAATGGAGATTGCCTGCGCTAGCTTGCCGAAAATCTTGCCTTTCTTTGAATCGGCAATCGCTTTCTTGTGCTTAATTTGTGACCACTTTGAATGACCGGACATAGCGAACCAAGAATACCCGAGGTTGCGTTAGAAATCCAGGTCGAGTGTGTCGGGGCTTGGAACGCCAATATGATCACGCCCAGCTTGTGTGATAACCCTGCCCTTCGTGGTACGAGCGATAAATCCTAAGCGCATAAGGTAGGGTTCATAAACGTCTTCAATAGTTGTCTCTTCTTCTGATACCGTTGCCGCGATCGATTTAAGACCCACAGGGCCACCCGCAAACGTCACTGCGATAGTGCGTAGAATTTTGCGGTCCGTTTCCTCAAGTCCTTGTGGATCAACTTCGAGCATCGCCAACGCCGTTGTCGCGGTTGCCTCATCTACGGTGGTAATATTGTGTACTTGAGCATAATCGCGAACGCGCTTGAGGAGGCGATTGGCGACACGTGGAGTGGCTCGAGCGGAGCGGGCGATAAGACTGAGTGCTGGTTGTGTGATTACTAGCCCGAGTAAGGATGCTGAACGCGTGATGATGCGCTCGATTTCTAGTGGCTCGTAGTATTCGAGTCTAAAATTTGAACCGAACCGCGAACGAAACGGAGCAGAAAGCATGGAGATCTTTGTTGTTGCCGCTACGAGTGTGAAGTGGGGCAGATCAATCTGCAGGGTCTTTGCGGCGTTACCCTTTCCAATGACGATATCGAGCTTAAAATTCTCCATAGCTGGATAGATAACCTCTTCAACCATCTTATTGAGACGATGCACCTCATCGATGAAGAGGACGTCACCATCCGATAGTCCGGTGAGGATAGAGCCGACATCACCAGCCTTTTCAAGGGCCGTCCCGGACGTCATACGGAGGTTGCTATTGAGCTCTTTAGCAACGAGGTATGCGAGGGTGGTCTTTCCAAGACCCGATGGACCATGAAAGAGGATGTGCTCAGGAGTTTCGTTGCGCTTTCTGGCCGCTCCTAGCACAATACGTAGGTTTTCCTTTGTTTTTTCTTGTCCGATGTATTCACTGAAATCTCTTGGTCGCAGGGTAAGATCAAGAACTTGGTCGTCTTGACCAACGAAGGGCTCGGTTTGAGGGGTCTTGACATTCATATAAAAATAGAATAGAATAGTAGTAGCAGCCCAGGTAAAGGGTCAGTGCTTTTTTCTTTGTTTGGTAACCCTCGCCAGGGTTTCGTAGTCTCAAAGGACCTCTATAATCTGTAGGCAACTGAGTCCAATGCTCCACGCACGACGACTCAGTCGGGATACTCTCTTAGCTCGGAAGATTTGGTTTCGACTGGATCTCTCCTCGGAATTATCCTGTCCCGCGGCCCTATGGTTGCGGATCTTGCCTACAGGTTATAAAGGTCCTTTTCGCTGCTCCAGCGCCCTGCAGAGGGCTGCCTTAACCTAGCACTCTATGAATCTCCTCGATTGATGTGACTCCATCAATCAACTTTAGGTACCCGTCTTGCACCATCGTGACCATCCCTTCTTTGATTGCCAGGTCACGAATGTCTGTAACGGATGCCTCGTCTAAAATAAGTCGCTCCATAGCTCTGGTCACTTCAAACACCTCATACACTCCCACACGACCCTTGTAGCCGATTGAATTGCACTCTGCGCACCCGCCAGGTCCATACAATGTCACGGTATCGAGCTTTGGAAGAGAGAATCGCTCCGCGATAGGGGAGATCTGTGCTGAGAGTTTTTGGGAATCTGCCTCCGAGAGTGTGACTGGTTTTTTGCAGTGTTCGCAAAGACGGCGAACGAGTCGTTGACCCATCGCCATTGTGAGCGCTGGGGCGACTGTGTCCGGCCGAACGCCGATATCAACGAGACGAGGTATGGTGCCAGCGGCGTCGTTAGTGTGAATCGTTGAGAGCACCATGTGACCCGTGAGAGCGGCTTCAAGGGCGATACTCGCTGTTTCGAGGTCGCGGATTTCACCGATGAGAATAATGTCGGGGTCTTGTCGTACGATTGCGCGTAGCCCTCCCGCGAATGTATAGCCCTTCGATGGTTCTACTTGGGTTTGGTTGACTCCCTTGATGTGATACTCGATAGGATCTTCCACGGTGATGATCTTCATATCGGGAGTGTTGAGGAAGTTCAAAAATGCATAGAGTGTCGTGGTTTTTCCAGAACCTGTGGGTCCGGTGGTGAGGAGGGTGCCTTGTGGGCGCGCGAGCAGTTCTTTCACTTTCTCGAGTACGTCAGTACGCATGCCAAGGTCTTCAAGTTTTGCTTGAATGCCACGAGGGTCGAGCAAGCGCATCACAATAGACTCACCATATTCACTCGGAAGAACAGAAACACGAACTTCGATAGCGATGTCACTTTGACGGATGGTGAATCGGCCATCTTGCGGCGCCTTGGTGATGTTGAGCTTCATCTTGGAGAGCACTTTAACGCGGCTCAACACGCGCTGATATCGCTCCTTATCAATTGTAGCGACTTCATGGAGAAGACCATCGAGACGATAGCGGAGACGTACAAGGTCTGATTCTGGTTCGAAGTGAATATCCGACGAGCGAGTCGCGAGTGCGCCAGCGATGAGCATTTCAAATAATTCAGTGACGGGAATATCAGCGAGCTTTGTTTTGATATCGGTGATAGTCTTGATTGACTGTGATGCTTTTGCAAGCGCGGCGTCATCAACATCAATAGCGCCCACCTCGAATACATCAGCGGTGGTGATGGTCGCGTAGCGTTGCCAAATCGACTCCATGGTGCGGAGGTCTACGATGAGGATCTTATTGGTGGGATATTGAGTGGTAATACTCGAAATGACCTCTTGCGCCTCTGGTGTGCGTGGGTCGAGCGCGGCAATTATCGCTGTCGCTGCTTGTACTTGAATGAGCGCAACGCCAGATGCGCGAGATTGGCTTTCTGGTACGTGCTTGAGAGCTGATTGGTCTACAAGGAGTGCGTGAGAATCGAGAAAGGGCAAGCCAAGTTCTGTGGCGAGAGCTTGCGCGGTGCGAGTTTGCTCGTGTTCACTGATCTGTGCGAGCTTCTTATCGAGCTCAGCCGAGGCGTTGTTGGTGGTAGGGGGGACGGTGTTCGTCGACATATCTGAAGCCACCATACGCGAGAGCTTTGTTTTGTAAACGGATTTTTGTGGACAACGTCATGCACATGTCTGAGGTGTTGACCATATGGCAATGATTTGCTATTATATTTGTAACGACGAGGTCCACGAGAGTGGGCCTCGAATTGTAGAGAGTAACAATTTAATAACAATTTAAGATGATAGACATCAAGCAGTTCATGTCAGCGATCAAGCAGATTGCAGAAGAGAAGGGCATTGCGCAGGAGAGTGTATTGGACACCGTAGAAGCTGCACTCGCGGCCGCATACAAGCGCGACTACGGCAAGAAGGGACAGATTATTAAAGTGAAGCTCAATGCCGAAACCGGCGCCATGGATATCACCCAGACCCACTATGTTGTGGAGGGTTTTGACGAGGAAGGATATATCACGGGAGCACTTCCAGAGAAGGTAACCCAAGACCGCATCGATATCGTCGATATGCAGCGTCAGCGCGAGGCAGGGCAGGCGATTACCGGTGATCAGGAAATGACCGCCGAGGGTACCATCCGAGTGAAGTTCAACCCCGAAAAGCACATGACGCTTGAGGATGCAAAGAAGCACCAGAAGAAGATTGCTATTGGCGACGAAGTAGTTGAGGTGCTCGAGGCAAAGGAAGACTTCGGTCGTATTGCCGCACAAACCGCAAAGCAGGTTGTTATTCAACGTCTCCGTGAGGCAGAGCGCGGAGCGGTCATGGCAGAGTATCGTGGCAAAGAGGGCACACTCGTGAGCGGTATGGTGCAGCGTCGCGAAGGGCCATTGGTGTTTGTTGACCTCGGAAAGACCAACGGGCTGCTTCCTGTGGCTGAGCAGATGCCATCAGACCATTATCGCATTGGGCAGCGCCTTCGCTTCTATATTGTAAAAGTAGAGGATAGTGCGCGTGGTCCTGTGATTGTGCTTTCGCGCGCGCATCAAAATCTCGTTCGTGAGCTCTTCCGTATGGAGGTGCCTGAAATTGATGGTGGCGCTGTGGCGGTTATGGGTATCGCGCGCGAGCCAGGTAGTCGCACGAAGATTGCCGTCGCCTCAACGCAGGAAGGGGTTGACCCGATTGGATCACTTGTTGGACAGCGTGGTGTCCGCGTGCAGACGGTCATCAATGATTTGGGTGGAGAGAAGATTGATATCATTCAATACGATGAAGACGCGGCGAAATTTATTGCTAACGCATTGTCTCCTGCAAAGATTATGCAGGTGAACCTCACTGATATGGATCATAAGGTTGCGCTTGCCGAGGTCGCTGATGATCAGTTCTCGCTCGCTATTGGAAAGGGCGGTCAGAATGTTCGTCTTGCTGCAAAGATCACCGGATGGAAGATTGATGTGCGTAGCCCAAAGGAGGTTGCATCATCTGATATCGAGGTGCCAGCTGTCGATGCGGTTGAGGCTGCAGAGTAATCACTTGTACGCATGAATATCACTACCACTACGGTCACGCCGTTCACCTTAAAGGCCAGCATCGAGCTCGATGCGACTGAATTGAAGAAGTTTATCGACGAAGCCAAGCAACGTATCGCGCAGGATGTTACCGTTGAGGGTTTCCGGAAGGGGAAGGCGCCACAGCATCTCGTGGAGAAACAGGTACATCCTGAGGCAATTGCAAGTACTGCGCTTGAACTGGCTCTCGAGGCGAGCTTTAGCGATGCCGCTCAAAAAGAAGGATGGGATATAGTCCGAACATCAGACTTGAACGTTGAGAAAAACGATGCCACGGGATTACAGTATTCGATACAGGTGCACATCTGGCCGCCCGTTACACTCCCTGATTTGGCGGATGTGCGCATAGCACCCAAAGCAATCGACGTGAGCGAGCAGGAGATTGATGAGGCGCTTGATACTGTGCGCAATATGCGCGCAACGTTTCTTGATAAGACGGAGGCTGCATTGGAGGGGGATCGATGTGAAGTCGATTTCGATGCCTCTATGGATGGCGCCGTCATTGAGGGAGGATCAAGTCGCAATCATCCCTTGGTGATTGGAGGGAAAAACTTCATGCCGGGATTTGAGGAGCAACTCGTCGGGCTTGCACCGGGAGAGACAAAGCAATTTACACTCACTGCTCCGGAGGATTATTACGAGAAAAAGCTCGCAGGAAAGGTTGTTGATTTCTCGGTAACCATGCGGAAGGTGCAGGCAGTGTTGAAGCCCGTTGCTGACGATGCATTTGCCGCATCGCTGGGCTCGTTTACCTCGATGGCGCAGCTGCGTGACAGCCTCCGAGAGGGGATCACCAAGGAGAAACAAGGAAAGGAGCAGCAACGAACTCGCTTGGCTGTTCTTGATGCGATCATCGAGAAAGCATCTGTGCCTGCCCCTGAAGATCACGTAAAGGCTGAGCTTGATGATATGGTGCATCGCTTTGGCCACGATCTTCAGGAGCGTGGAACTGACTTGAGTATGTATCTTGCGCGCATGAAGAAAACAGAAGATGATCTCCGCAAAGACTGGACGCCAGAGGCTCAACGACAGGTGAAGATTCGACTGGTCTTACGCGAAGCGGCTAAGTCGCACAGCATTACCGTATCACCCGAAGAGCTTGAAACAACGCTCAATCAAACCGTAGCTGAGCTCATCCGGCAGGGGCGTGCAACTGAAGATCAAATGGATCCACAACGACTGCGCACGGCGCTGCTTGAGCGTATGCTTACCGACCGTACGTTGGAATTTCTCGAGAAGACGTGCGTTGTGGCATAGTTGTGCACCGTTGTGACATGAGGCGTCGGTCCGTATACTAGGAACATGTTTCAATCGTATCAGTACTCGCACCTCTTGCTTCGTTGCGGTATCGCATTTGTGTTTTTCTGGTTGGGAGTTGAAAAGTTCATGCAACCTGCCACATGGGTCGGATCCTCGGTGCCACATTGGATTCAGGCGGCAACAGCTACTGTGGGGATGAGTGCGGCGAATGTGTTTGTGCTTACGGGTATCTTCCAGATACTCATCGCGACGAGTCTTGCTACGGCATTTTTTGAGCAATGGTTTGCGCCAGCAGGTGTGTTCTTTCTTGTCTGTTCATTGTTTGCGTCAGACATATCACAGACAACTGCATACGATGTCGGACTTATCGCCTGCTTGCTTGCTCTGCTTTTGTGGCCGCATCGTCGGTATAGTTAGTATCTCGTTATGACCGATATCTATCTCGACAACGCAGCGGCAACACCGCTCGCGCCTCAAGCGCGCCGCGCGATGTTGCAAGCAACGAAGAGCTATGGCAATCCATCGTCATTTAACGACGCCGGTCGCGCAGCTGCCGGCGTACTGCAACAGGCACGAGTCTCGGTGGCGAAATTTCTACACGCTCGTGAAGACGAGATTGTATTCTGCTCTTCGGGTTCTGAGGCAAACGCTCTCGCGCTTGGCGGCGTCGTGCGAGAGCGGGGAGAGGGCGCGATTGTCACTGCTCCGACGGAGCATTTGTCGGTGCTCGAAACATGTCAGGAGCTACAACGCGAGGGATACGAGATGCGTTTTGTGAGTGTCGATGAGGTAGGGCGGGTTCGTGTCGAGGATGTTGTGGCGATGCTCTCAACGGATGTGACCGTTGTGTCGTTGATGTATGCAAATAATGAGATCGGTACGATTCACGACATAGCCCGTATCGGCCGTGCAATCACACAGTGGAGAAAATCACGCAATTCGTCCTACCCCTTATTTCATGTTGATGCTTGCCAGGCGACGACGACGCTTCCCATGGATGTACAGCGCCTTGGGGTGGACCTTTTGACTCTCAATGGTGCGAAGGCGTATGGACCGCACGGAAGTGCAGCTCTCTTTGTGCGGCGAGGTGTGAGCTTAAGGGAGCTCGTGAGGGGTGGCTCGCAAGAGCGAGGGCGACGAGCGGGTACTGAAGATGTCGCTGGCGCGAGTGGTTTGGCGTCTGCGCTGATGCTCATTACTCCTGACGATGCGACACATCTAGAGCAGCTCCGAGATTATTTTATCGATGAAATTATGACGCATGTTGTCGATGTGCGTATCAATGGCCCCATCGGACGTGAGCGTTCGCCGAGCAACATTCATATTTCAATTCCCGGATGCACTAGTGAAGAGCTTCTTTTGGAGCTAGATCGTCTTGGCGTCCATGCTGGTTCTGGTTCGGCGTGTACCGCTCACCGCGTAGAGCCATCGCACGTGTTGGTGGCGATCGGGACGCCTGCAGTGTATCTTGAAGGGGCGTTGCGGTTTTCACTAGGGAGGTCGACAACCAAAAAAGACCTCGCGAGGGTTGCGAAAGCACTCCCTGGAATCATTGAGCGCATTCGCTCTCGCAAGGCGAGAGCTTCTTGAGTCGTATCGTTTTTTGTGCTACAGTATTGCCGGTTTGATCATTCACGAGTCCCCGTAGCTCAACGGATAGAGCAGCAGCCTTCGAAGCTGTTGATGGGGGTTCGATTCCCTCCGGGGACACACTCCGGCACGCACATTTCATCCGCCCTTAGCTCAGTTGGTAGAGCTGCTCCCTCTTAAGGAGAAGGTCCCTGGTTCGAATCCAGGAGGGCGGACCATCACAAACAGAAAACACCCCGCGAGGGGTGTTTTCTGTTGGCTTACTTGATGACTTCAATCTGGACGAGGCGACGACCCAATTTAATAGCATCGGCCTTTGATTCAAACCAGACGTCAACGTTCTTCTTGTACCGAGTGTTCATACGGTCTTCGACAACGAAGATCTTATCTCCAAAGAGAGAGGGGATCTTGATGGCGGTACCGAAGGGGAACATGTTAGTGGCAACGATACCATCACGGACGTGAGTACCTTTTGCTGTAATGAACGGACTGTCATCAGTCTGGCCCACCTCGGAGTTGTAAGCAGACACTTCAACCATATAGTACTGACGAATAGTCTTTGCAGCGCCACCTTTGGGAGAGTTGATCGCGGCTATCGCATTACCAACGACGGTAGGCTGTTCATTGTCTTGAGCAGCACCCTGCGTGATAGAGGCGTAGAGAGAGTCGAAGGATCCGTTGCTGGCAACGTCCGAAGACGCAGCGTTAGAACGAAACCAATCGAGAAATCCTGCCTGCGCAGATGTCGTGGTAAGGAGCGAGATTGCAATGAGCGATACGACCAGAATGTGCTTTCGCGTATTCATGGTGTTTCCGTCTACGATAGAGGGGTGAGTCGTTTCTGCCTATGCAGGACGGCTCTCCAGAATCGTTACAGGCGGCGTTGCAATCCAGCTCTTTATCAGGGGAGAGGAATTAAAAAATGGCCTACTTGAGCCATATATTAGTACCTCTATTACTCACTGGATTGTACATACAGTATAGCAAATATAGAGCAAAAAGTCAATAGCTGCGTACCATCACGAAAAGATGCAAAAACGCCCCTTTTGAGGCGTTTTATGGTGAGCGGGTAAGGGGAGTCGAACCCCTTTCTGGTCCTTGGCAAGGACCCATAATACCGGTATACGATACCCGCAACTACGAAAGACAGTATACCACGAAGATGGAGCGAATCAATATCCAGGAGCTTGAGGGTGTGGGCGATGTATGTGTCGCATAATTATCTTGTCGCACAATATAGAATACCTTGATCGGATGTGGATACCGAGTGGGGACTAGTATCGTGTCGCAAAATGAATTCTAGTGATGATGATCTGTGGACATGCGTAGCTGATAACTGACATGTCGCAAAATGGAAGTTTGTGTATCTGTTGTGTGGATACCGAGTGGGGAATACTATCGTGTCGCAAAAGAAAACCACCCGATAATGGATGGTTTTCTTGGTATTTGTGCCGGGCCCCAGAGTCGAACTGGGCACGCCTGCCTCTTCAGGGCAGCGCTCTACCGATGAGCTAGCCCGGCAGCTATGACTATTGTATCCCTTCGCGCCTATGCGCTTGTGGGTACTTGGCCAGCCACTCTCTTCAGGATGCTGAATATTGAGTGGCCAAGTGTGGGCGATATAGGACTCGAACCTATAACCTTCTCAACGTCAATGAGACGCTCTAGCCAATTGAGCTAATCGCCCGTATCTGATTGTTGTTCCGTGCGCCTATGCGCGTGTGGGTACTTGGCCAGTATCCTGCCTCAACATACAGAACAAAGAGTGACCAAGTGTGCGCGGGAGAGGACTTGAACCTCCATGCCCTTGCGGGCGCTACCACCTCAAGGTAGTGCGTCTGCCAGTTTCGCCACCCGCGCATCTATCGCTATACATTCAACTGCCGGCATAGCATAGCGCAAAAGCCCACCTTTTTCAAGGTGGGCTTTGGGGGAGGACTAGGAGGTGGCCTCTTCGGTCGCCGGGGCTTCCTCGGCTGCGATTGATGCGACGGATGCCTCTGAGCGGGTCTTGCGGCGGATCTCTTTGGCGGTCTTGTCGCGGAGGTAGTACATCTTTGCTCGGCGAGTGCGTCCTGCTTTGACGACTTCGATCTTATCGATGGAAGGAAGGCGCAGTGGGTAGACTTTTTCGACGCCATAGCCACCGATAGAGCGACGGACGGTCATTGTGGCGCCGGCCTCATCACCGTGCTTGCGGGCGATGATAATACCCTCGAAGATCTGGTTCTTTCCCTTTTCTCCTGCTTTGAGACGCTGGTGTACCCGTACTGTCATGCCGACCTTAAGGTCCGCATATTTGCTTGCGGGGTTGTGCTTGTCTGCGAATGTAGAAATGATTTGCTGGGACATGGGATTTGAAATGTCTGGCTATTGTAGCGTATCTAATACTTTTTGTAAAGGCTCTGGAAGGTCGGCTTCTAGGCGCATAGAAGTGCCTGACGGGGTGGTGAGTTCGAGCTTCCAGGCGTGCAAAAAGGGTCGATCAAGACCGAGGGTCTCTTTGCCAGGGGAGTAGAGCGGGTCGCCAACGATAGGGGTCCCGATTGCTTTGAGGTGGGCCCGAATTTGATGGGTACGACCCGTGCGAGGCATGCATTCGATGAGCGAATAACCATCGAAGCGACGAGTGACTTTGTAGTCGGTAATAGCAGTACGCTCTACGAGGTCTCGAGTCCCGTGTATGTGGGTTGTTGTTTTGGCGCCAACCCGTCCGACGGGCATATCAATAGTGCCTGAAGCTTCTTTTGGTGTTCCATGTGCTAGTGCAAGGTAGGTTTTACGAATCTTGTGATCGTGAAAAAGGGACTTTAGGTATTCAAAACTCTTTTGATTTATTGCTAGCAGCATAACCCCTGAAGTGTCGCGGTCGAGACGATGCACTATTCCAGGGCGCAGAGGGTCTTCGCCGACGCCACTCATTTCCGGCCAGCGCTCAATGGCAAGATCGGCCAGAGTAATCTGGGGGTCATCTTGAGATGTTTTATGCACGGTAAGACCGGGCGGCTTATCGATGGCCACAAAATCGGAGTCTTCGTAGATGACGGAGAGGTCTAGAGCCATAGGATGAAATTGATTGCGATCAATACGGTAAAGACGAAAGCCTCATATCGCGAGAAAAATCCAACGGGTCCTCGGATGTTCACTGCTTGAAAGGGGTAGAATGGCCAATAGTCGGCAGAATCGAGTGCGTCGAGTAGGAGGTGTCCCAGATGAGAGAATGATATAGTGGCGGCGTAGAGGGGAGCGAAAAGCAACGAAAATGCCATGATCAGCGAGAGAGTGAATACAGAATGTAGGTGTCCGCGTTGTCCGCTATACGGATCCTCGGTCTGGGTAATGGTTTTCCAAAACAATCTAGGATCTTTGAGGACTCCGTGGTGATAGTAAACTCCAAGATGATCGACGTCGATAAGCGCGGATGCCACAAGTGCAAGGATGGGTTGGCCAGTGATGGCACCAATTATGCCACCGAGTGCAAGGTGAGTCGGGAGGGTCATGTTTGAGGGTGGGCGCTGAGGGATTCGAACCCCCGACCTACTCGGTGTAAACGAGTCGCTCTAACCAACTGAGCTAAGCGCCCTTTTCGGACACAGGATTATGCTACTTTTTGAGAGATTTAGCAAGCAATAATAAAACCGAGGATGGAGCCTCGGTTGCACATGCGCTATTTAGTGGCTATTTGAAAGCAGCGAAGTAGCCAGCGATTTCCTTGCGAAAATCAGGATGGCACAACTGCAGGATGAGGTCCTCGGGCACGCCTATGTCCAGAGCATCAAACGCGGTGTTGAAAACCACATTTACGCGTTCTTCGATGACCGCGACGTTGAAGGCGGAGATGTGGCCGTCGACCAGAAGTGCGTACCTCTCCGAGGCCGCTTCGAGCGCGGCTACTGCCTTTTTTTGAGGCTCATTGAGGGATTCAATGAGGAGTTGAGCCTGGTACCGATCTGGATTGAGCAATCGAAGAAAGAACCTGCCCATACGATCGAGTAGCTTCACGAGACCTCCTTGGTAAATGACTAAAAATATAATAACAGCAAATATTATATGAGTCAAATCACGCACACAAGTCCGACACCGGGGAGGTATCGGACTTGTTATGGTGGGCCCGCCTGGACTCGAACCAGGGACATCCAAGGTATAAGCTTGGCGCTCTAACCAGCTGAGCTACGGGCCCAAGGAGCCTACGCCTTCACGGGAGATGGTTCTCCTATGAGGGCATAGAATTCATCCTGTTCTATCGTCTCTTTTTCGATGAGATGAGCCGCTATCTTTTTGAGCTGCTCCATCTTACTGGTGATAATACCACGAGCGGTTTCGATTGCACTCTGCACGAGCGCAAGTACTTCTGCATCGATGAGCTGGGCAACGTGCTCACTATAGTTGCGTTCGTGCATGAGCTCTCGACCCAAAAAGATGGATTCGTGTGTTTCGCCGTACGAGAGTGGGCCGAGCTTTTCGGACATGCCGTATTGCGTCACCATGCGACGAGCAAGATCAGACGCCACGCGAAGGTCGTTGGACGCGCCCGTGGTCAGCTCATTGAAGATGATTTGTTCAGATGCGTAGCCGCTCAACAGCACTGCAAGCTCTGCTTGGAATTCTGATTTGGTTTTGAGGTATTTATCCTGACTCGGGAGCTTGAGTGTGTAGCCACCTGCGCGACCACGAGAGATAATGCTGACCTTGTGGACGGGGTCTGAGTAGGGGAGTGATGCCGCTACAATAGCGTGTCCGGCTTCGTGGTATGCCGTTACTTCTTTTTCCTTTTTGGATAGGACGTGCGAACGACGCTCAGGCCCGAGCATGACCTTCTCGATGGATTCAACAAGATTTTCCTGGGAGACATCATCACGGCCTTTGCGTGCCGCTAAGATAGCTGCCTCATTGACGAGGTTGGCGAGGTCGGCACCGGAAAAGCCGGGTGTTCGCTCTGCAATGACGCGCATATTGATATCGGGAGCCATGGGCTTACCCTTGGAATGAATCGTGAGCACAGCGATGCGGTCTTCGAGGGAGGGCTCATCGAGGATGATGCGTCGATCGAAGCGGCCAGGACGCAAGAGCGCTGGATCAAGAATATCGGGGCGGTTGGTCGCTGCCATAATGATGACGGCATCATCGGTGTCAAAGCCATCCATCTCAACGAGAATTTGGTTGAGTGTTTGCTCACGTTCATCATTGCCGCCACCAATGCCGGCGCCTCGCTGTCGGCCAACGGCATCGATTTCATCTACGAATACAATCGCTGGCGCTACGCGCTTGGCCGTCTCGAATGTATCTCGAACGCGATTGGCGCCCACTCCCACAAACATCTCCACAAACTCAGAACCGGATACATAGAAGAAGGGTACGCTAGCTTCATTGGCAACCGCTTTTGCGAGGAGTGTCTTTCCGGTACCAGGGGAGCCAACAAGGAGTACGCCGCGAGGAATGCGAGCGCCAAGACGATGAAACTTCTTTGGGTCTTTGAGGAATTCGACGATTTCAGTTACTTCTTCTTTCGCCTCGATCAAGCCAGCGACGTCTTTGAAGGTAATATCCTTGTCGGACGCATTCATGCCGGCGAGCTTGGCGCGGGTTTTCCCAAAGGAGAACGCCTGTGACGATCCTTGTTTTGCCTGGCGATAGGTGAACCAAAAGAGCCCAACGATAAGGATGATGGGGAGGAGTATGGGGAGGTAATTGGCGAGAAAGACGCCTAGTCCTGTGGGGTCTTTTACTTCTACTTTCACTGCGGTGAGTTTTTCTTTGACAACGCCAGCGTTGACGAGGGTCTCAAAGATGGAGATTGAAAGTTCTTTTTGAGCGGAAAACTTTGTATCGTCCGTTGCGGTGATTGCAATCTGATCTCCGCGCACCGTGATGTCTTTGATGGTGCCCGAGTTTACTTTTGAAACTAATTCACTGATAGCAATGGGTGTGACGGGTGTGACGGGCTGTGCAAACAACGACGCTGCAAACGCGAGGCTGATGAGGATTGCGAAAACGATGCCAATGGAGCGGATGATTTGTCTCATATGTGGAGGGTATCCTACCATGGAAACGATGCAACGGCAATCGGTTAAAAATTGACAAAATGATAATATATTAGTATGGTAGTGGCGATTTCTAGTCGTTTAACAACGAAAAGACGAACGAAGGAGTACGGCATGTCAGACGTCACATTTACATCGTGGGGCAGTGCAAATAGCATTGGCCCGAGTTGTCATGTGCTCAATTTTGGCGGATATCGTGTCGGTATCGATTACGGAGCTGGTCTGCGTCCGCACGATAGTGAGCCAGCATTCGAAGGCGAGCTGGATGCGCTACTACTGACGCATGGTCATCGTGATCACGTTGGTATGGTTCCGCGCGCTATCGCTCGCTGGCCCAAGATGTTGTGTTGGGCAACGAAGGAAACGCGCGAGCTTGCGCTTTGGATTTGGGAAGATGGGATGAAGATCGAAACCCGTGAACAGCGGGCGCATCTCTTCTCTGCTGATGATATCCAGCGCGCATTCAATCGAACGCAGAAGATGATTCCCGGAACTCCATTGCGACTCACCAAGGAGCTTACGGTTACCCCGTTTTCCGCGGGGCACATCCTGGGAGCGGTTGGACTAATCTTCTCGTATCGCGGCGAGCAGTATATCGCGACGGGAGATATCGGCCTGAAGGATCACGGATTCATCTCACGGGCAGTGCTGCCAAAGTTTGAGCGGACACGCCTGCTGATCACCGAATCTACGTATGCTGGCATTCGCACCACTAAGTCACGTCAGCAGATTGAGCACGAGTTTCTCAAGGCTGTCTGGTCAGTGATGGATGACGGTGGGCGGGTGCTTATTCCTACACTGGCAATCGATCGCATGCAGGAGATGTATCAGATTCTCCATGAAGCGGGCATCGATAAGAAGTGGGATTTGTGGGTCGTTGGTGGTGCCACGCCGACGGAAATCTATCGTCGGTACGCGCCTGATACTAAGCTTCTTACTACAATGCAGCGTTTCCGTGATATGCACCATCAGTTTCGTGTTCAGAAATCGGAAAAGCCAGTCATTGTGCTGGCAAGCTCGGGAATGCTCGTCGAAGACACGCCTTCGTATGCGTGGGCGACGACACTGCTCCATGAGCCGGGAAGCGCGATCTTCATGGTCAACTGGCAGGATCCCTGTGAATTCGGAGGAAGGATCCTCGCGACTGGGCAGGGTTGCTTGGTTGAGGCGGCCGATGGCTACATCGCCAAGCGCTGCCGTGTTGAGCGATTTGATTTCTCGACGCACGCGAAGCAGGATGAGCTCGATGAGATTGTTCGAAGACTCAACCCTGATCGCATCATTCACGTGCACGGTGAGAACGAACGCATCGATGAGTTCCTTTCGACGGCGCCCGATGCGTCTCGTCGAATCAAGGCGCTCGTAGGCGTAGAGATCCCCGTCTAACGCAACACCCCCGCTTGAGCGGGGGTGTTTTTGTGTGTCGCTGTCGCTTGTTAGGCGGCGGCTTGCTCGAGTGTCAAGATGAGCTTGTGGTCCTTGGAGTCGATGTTCACAATGGCGCAGTCATATTCTTTGCCAATCGTGACTACATCGGTTGCAACGCGTCCACCAAATTCTGTCGTTGGAAGAAGTCCAACAATATCTTCATTGAGCTTCACGAACGCGCCGTTGCTTCGAATCTTGATGACGGTGCCACGTACCTTCTGGCCGACTTTGAAGGCCTCATCAACGGTGAGCCATGGGTCGGGACGGAGCGCTTTGAGCGAGAGAGCTACGCGACCACCATCGAGACTGATAATTTTTGCTTTAACGCTTTCACCGCTGTGGAGAATCTGACGAGGGTCTTCGACGAACTTCCAATCGATTTCGCTGGAGTGAATGAGACCATCGAGGTTGTCCGTGAGGCGAACGAATGCACCGAAATCAGTGACTTCTGTGATGACACCTTCAACGGTATCGCCAAGTGCGAGCTTCGTGATTTCGCCTTTCGCCGCTTCCTCTTGGATGGCTCGCTCGGAGACGATGAGCTTATTCTCTTGCTCGCTGTAATCGAGGATCTTCACCTTGAATGGCTGACCTTTGAATTTTTGGAGAGCCTGTACGATTTTGGTTGTGTCGCCACCCTCTACCTTCGGGTAGTGCTCGCTGGAGAGCTGGGAGAGCGGTAAGAAGCCTTGGACACCTTCTACTTGAACAATGAGTCCACCTTTGTTGATGTTGCTGATGATGGTGGTCATAACGGTCCCTGCATCACGAAGTTCTTTGATACGCTGCCAGGAAGTCGTTAATTGAGCGGCTTTGAGTGAAAGCTCACGATAGCCATTCTCGTTTTCGAGCTCTAAGAGCACAGCAGATACTTCTTCGCCTGGCTTGAGGGCCTTGATTCGATCTGGATTATCATAAAACTGACCTGGGTACACGATACCGATACCTGCTGTCCCCAAATCGATGGTGACGCTGGATTTTGAAGCGCTAATCACTTTACCTGAGAGGATCTGACCTGCTCGGGGAAGCTGGAATTCCTCTTTTGCGAGAAGATCCTTCATTGTCTTGCCTGATGCTGATGTTGCCATAATAAAAATATATCTCTCCGTCGCGGCTTAGACGACTCTCGAGACTGGGGCACAATATACATGATAAATTAGGTTTTTGCAAGAGTTGAATAATGCTCCGAATGCTGGTACGATATGGGCAATGAATATCTCCTGGTACGGACATCGTTGTATTCGCATTGAAGCAAAAGAGGGCACCGTTCTTGTCGATCCATTTGATCCGAAGGTTGTCGGTATGCGCGGCCCTACTATCAAGGATGATCTCGTTTTATTGAGTGATGGCGCGCCCGACCAAGAGGTCCTCGAGCGTATCAATGACGAGGCATTTATCATTCGCGGTGCGGGAGAATACGAGCGCCGCGGCATTGCCGTGCGTGGGATTCAGGCATATGCAGATTCTCAAGAAGGGCGTGAGTTGGGGCTGGCTACTATCTATACTATTATCGCAGAGGAGGTTTCCGTGTGCCATCTTGGCGCCTGTGGGCAGGGGAAATTAACACCCGAGCAGCTCGAGGTTATTGGCGATCCCGATATTCTCATTATCCCTGTTGGTGGGCAGAGTGCGTTGGATGCAAAAGTTGCAGCCGAGTTTGCATCGCAGATAGAGCCCAAGATTATTATTCCTATACAATTTGCAGTTGATGGCGCAAAATACGAGGCTGATTCCGTGGAGAAGTTCGTGAAGGAAGTCGGTCTCACTCCGCAATATGTTGACTCATTCCGCGTCGCAAAGAAGCAACTTCCGACCGATCAGACGCAACTCATTATCATTAACGCGTAAGGAGGATGTCGATTATTCACGAGATTCACCAGCAGCATCCTACGGTTCGTCGAGCGCTTTTTTTGTTGTCGCTCGTCATCTCGGTATCTGCGGTTGGATTTTTCACCGCGTCATCCGTGCAGCAGGCGATCTATTTTGGTATGCACTCTGATCCCGCAGAGCAAGAAGCATTTCTTGCTGCGCGAGAAGCGGGGAGGCCGCAGCCGCTCGCCGCGATATCAAAAGCTACGGGTTCATTGATCGCCAGCATTGGCTCGCTTATTGGATGGGATACCAATGCCGGCTTTGACAGCAACGAGAAGTCAAGCAATACTCAAGGCGGCGTATATCTGCTTCCGTTGTCGGAGTAGTCTTTTTTCATTTTATGGTCAAAAAAGTTACACAACCAACCGTCCCCGCTGTTGTACAGCAAACTCCCATTCGAGAAATTACGACGGAGATTCAAAAATCATATCTCGAGTATGCGATGTCGGTCATCGTTGCGCGTGCTCTTCCTGATGTTCGTGACGGATTAAAGCCGGTGCACCGGCGTATTCTGTGGGGCATGTGGGAGTCGGGCAATACTGCAGGTGCAAAACTTAAGAAGTCTGCTAGTACCGTCGGAGATGTCATGGGTAGGTATCATCCGCATGGAGACGCAGCTATCTATGATTCCTTGGTGCGTATGGCACAGGATTTTTCGTTGCGATATCCATTAGTGCAAGGGCAAGGAAACTTTGGCTCTATCGATGGAGATGGTGCGGCTGCTATGCGTTACACCGAGGCTCGTTTGGCGCGCATTAGCGACGAGATGCTCGGCGATATCGAAAAGGACACCGTGGACTTTAGACCGAACTACGACGGATCACGAAAAGAGCCGTCCGTGCTTCCTGCGAAGATTCCAAACCTTCTTATTAATGGATCGATGGGTATTGCCGTTGGTATGGCGACCAACATTCCTCCACATAATCTCTCGGAGGTGCTCGATGGACTCGTTCACTTGATAGAGCATCCCGAGTCGGACGTGAAAGAGTTGATGAATTTTATCAAAGGACCTGATTTTCCGACCGGAGGCTCCATCTACAACGAAAAAGATATTCTCAACGCTTACGCCACTGGTCGTGGTCCCGTTATATCTCGAGGTACCGCAGAGATCACGGAAGGAAAGCGAGGCCAGCAGATTATTATCACTGAAATTCCGTATCAGGTTATCAAGTCGGATCTTATTATTAAGATCGCCGATCTCGTCAAAGAGAAGCGACTTGAGGGGATCCGCGATATTCGCGACGAGTCGGATAGGCAGGGAATGCGCGTTGTGATCGAGCTTAAGCAGGACGCTTTCCCAAAGAAGGTGCTCAACTCGCTCTATAAATGGACCGAGCTTCAAAAGACGTTTCACTTCAATATGCTAGCGCTGTCTGATGGTATTCAGCCGCAGACCATGGGCCTCAAGGTGATACTTGAGAAGTTCATTGAGCATCGACAGATTGTGGTGCGACGACGAAGTGCGTATGAGCTTGCACGGGCGTTGGAGCGCGCGCATATCTTGGAGGGCCTCAAGAAGGCGCTCGACCATATCGATGAGATTATTAAGGTCATCAAGCAGTCGCCGACACGTGAAGAGGCGTTTGTGAATTTGATGAAGCGATTCAAGTTTTCTGATCGCCAAGCTAATGCGATTTTGGAAATGCGATTGCAGTCACTCGCCGGTCTTGAGCGCAAGAAGATCGAAGACGAACTCAAGGCAAAGCGCTTGATCATTGCGGAACTTGAAGAGCTTCTCAAGTCGGTCAAAAAACTCTCAGGCGTTGTGAAGCAGGAATTTCTTGAGATGCGACAGAAGTATGGCGATGAGCGTCGAACGCGAGTTATTAAGAGCGCACTGCGAGAGATTGGCGATGAAGAGCTTGTACCAGAAGAAGACGCCCTCTTTATGATTACTCTGGGCGGCTACATCAAGCGTCTTCCACCGGATGAGTTGCGCGCACAGAAGCGGGGTGGAAAGGGAGTCGGTGGTATCGCCACCAAGGAGGAGGATATTGTGAGTCATTTCTTCCTTGCGAATACACACGACAATATCCTATTCTTTACCAATTCTGGAAAGGTATTTCAGATACTGGGATATGAAGTTCCTGAAGCGAGTCGCCAAAGCAAGGGGCGCGCCATTACGAATTTCTTGCAAGTCACCACTGCGGATTCAATTACCGCAGTAGTTCCGCTTTCGAAGGCAAAAGAGCAGAAGCAAAAGAGCCAATTCCTGTTTATGGCGACTACGAATGGCATTATTAAGAAGGTTGCCATGGACTCATTCGATAACGTGCGACGAAATGGCATTCTCGCTATTAATCTTAAGGGCGATGACAAGCTTGGATGGGTGTTGCCAACCTCGGGAACTGATCAGGTTATTATGACAACAGCCACGGGATCAGCAATTCGTTTTGCCGAAAAAGATGTGCGTCCTATGGGTCGGTCTGCGGCGGGCGTGCTTGGTATGCGCCTCGAGAAAGACGACAAGCTTGTCGGAGCTGACGTGGTTCCATCGAATGCAGATAAGGGATTGAGCTTGATGGCGGTTATGGCAAATGGTTATGGAAAGCGGACTGGGTTGAAGGAGTATAAGGTGCAACACCGAGGAGGCGTAGGGATACTAACCGCAAATATTACATCGAAAACAGGGAAGCTCGTCTCGGCCCATGTTACAAGCGAGGAGAACGAAGAGTTTGTAGCGGTATCAAAAAAGGGACAAGTCATTCGCACGGCTATCACAGAAGTTCCCATGTTGGGGCGCGCTACTCAGGGTGTGCGTATCATGCGCTTGGACGGACAAGATGAGGTTGCATCGGTTGTGCTCTTCTAGCTACTAATTTATACACACAACGCCCCGAATGAACGGGGCGTTGTGGTACCATAGAGTGTATATGGTTCAATCTCTCACTTCGGGTGCAGTTTTTGATACGCAGCGTGTCGTATCAATGATTGGAATAACATCCGGAAGTAAAGCTACTGATCTAGGATGCGGCTCAGGATACGTAACCATCGCGCTAGCACGAGCGGTGGGGCCTCAGGGTTTGGTGACCGCAGTGGACGTAATGGAGGAGCCCCTGCAGGCCGTTCGCACCAAGGCGGAAGCGGGTGGGTTCAAGAATGTTATCGCAGTACGTGCGAATCTCGAAGTGTACGGTAATACCAAACTCGCAGATGCAAGTCAGGACTACTCTGTATTGGCAAATGTCTTGTTTCAGTCAACTCAAAAAGATCATATTCTCGCTGAGGCGGTTCGTATTTTGAAGCCCGGAGGCACCCTCGCAATCATTGACTGGAAGAAAGGGAAGCCTGGGTTCGGTCCTCCTGATGCGTTGCGATCCGACGAGGAGACTCTCAAGACGCTCGGTGTTGCCGCTGGCGCTCACTTTGAGCGCACTATTGATGTGGGCGAGTATTACATTGGCCTCTTATTTAAGAAATAGTCTCATGAATATTACATCTATCCTTACCGACTCACGAAAGCTCACCTATATACTGGGCGCCTCGATCGCGCTCTTGGTTTTTTTGGCGTTTTTATTCGTGCTCTCTAATTCCCTTGGTAATAGCACGGCCATATCTGCTGACCTCGTAGTGTGGGGGGTGTTTGATGATGCCGCAGCTTTTCAAGAGTCTATCAGCGCATTTGAGGGTGCCAATAAGGGTATTAAAGTTTCGTACAAAATGTTTAAGCCGCAAGAGTATGAGCAGGCGGTGCTCAACGCGCTCGCAGCTGGAACGGGTCCAGATGTCTGGATGATTCATCATACGTGGCTTCCTAAGCACGCGGACAAACTCATCTCGATGCCGGCGGTTGCACCGGGACAAAAGGGGCCACTGATGACGCTGCGACAGTATCAGGATTTGTTTGTAGATGTTGCGCAGCAAGATCTCGTTGTTGACGGCAAGATTTACGGGATGCCGCTGTACGTCGATACGCTTGCGCTCTACTACAACAAGGATATATTTGCGTCTTCGGGTATCGCTCAACCACCTGCGACATGGGCGACCTTTTTGGACGACGTAAAAAAGATCACAACCTATGATGACAGCAGGAACATCACACGATCCGCGGTAGCCCTGGGAACAGCCCGCAATATTAATCGCGCAACCGATATATTGATGATGCTTATGTTGCAATCTGGCGTGCGCATGACTGATGCTGACAATGCACAGGCTTCATTTGCTCGAGCCGTCGACGGTACTCCCGTGGGAGAAAACACGCTACAATTCTTTACTGATTTCGCAAATCCTCAGCGAGTATCATACACGTGGAACGATTCGATGGATTACTCGTTTGATGCTTTTATTGCGGGCACAACAGCGATGATGATCAACTACGAGCACCAAATCCCGGCGCTGCGAAAGGCAGCCCCACGACTTCATTGGGCTGTTGCGCCTGTGCCTCAAGCATCGCTTGCTGATGTCCGTACCTATGCAAACTATTGGCCACTTGTTGTTTCGGCAAAAACAAAGTCTCCGGATGCTGCATGGAGCTTTGTGCATTACATGACGGCCGGGGATGGCGCGATTGCGTATTTGAATGCATCAGGACGGCCTGCGGCTCGCAAGGATCTCATCGAACAGCAGAAGTCGGATCCCGATCGAGGGGTGTTTGCTGAGCAGGCATTATCTGCGCGATCGTGGTATCAGGTTGACTCGGCAGCGATAGAAACAATTTTTGCCGAGATGATTGACGGTGTAAATCTTGGAAAACAAACAATATCACAGGCATTGAAGGCCGCAGATGCGCGCGTGTCTGTGTTGATGTCGCGCTAACGGTACCCCATGAAAGGATTACGCTTACCATTACTCTTCATAGCGATTATCGGGTTGGCTCTTGGGCCTACGGTGGTTTCTGCGGCTGATTTTCTTCCTATCGTAAAATGCGGAGCAACAGGGCAGGCGCCATGTACGCCGTGCGATATTTTTGGATCGCTCAAGAATATTATCGATTTTATTCTCAAGGGAGTTACAGGTCCGGTCGCTGCGTTTATGATTGTCTATTCTGGCGGCATGATGCTTCTGGGTGGAGGGAAACCCGAACTCTATAGTGAGGGCAAGAAGATGCTCACGAACACACTTATTGGTGTCACGATCATTCTGCTTGCGTGGGTAGTGACTAATTTCTTGATTCGCGCACTCATGCCGGGAGTGTCGACGGGCTCGTCTTGGTTTGAGTTTTCGTGTCCTGCGAGCTTATCTGCTATCGCACCAATCGACACGACGCTGCCAAGTCCAGTTCCTAGTACAGCGGCTGACGGCTCCACTCCTGCTGCGCCCCCAACCACGAAGCCTTCGTATGCGGGTATCTTGTGCCCAATTAGTGACAAGATAAATACATGCAGCACAGACTATGTGTGCCAAGGATGTCCAGAGTATAGAAATGCTGGATATTTTACAAAATATGGTGCAGACGCGAGAATCCTCGAGGCCATCATGGCAGTGGAGTCCTCCTGCGGAAGCGCGGGGTCGTTGGTGAGTAGTGCGCAAGCTTACGGTATAATGCAGCTTAAGACAGACACTGCCAATAAGCATGTGCAGCAGTGTCAGATCTATAAGCTGGGGGATGACGGTCAGCCACTACGAAATACAAAAACAGGACAATTTGTGTATGAGACGATTACTCCTGCGTGGTTGCTAAATAAAAATAACTTCGAAAAAAGTGTTTGCTTGGCAGCGATGGAGGTGCGCGCGGTCAAGGGCATATGCAACAATGATATTCGAAATATTGCCGCTGGATATAATTCTGGACCTGGATGGTGCAAGATTAGCAAGGACTGTGCACAAATGCCGAGTTGTGGGGGTGGTGTGATGCGCGCCTGGGAGTGTCCATGGGATAACGCAACGCACACTGTATGTAACGAAACCCGTGAAGGTGGGGGGCTCATTGAAACGAAGCGGTACGCACCGAAGGTCGCGACGCTAGCAACCTGCGCAAATCCAAAATGAAATATCTCCTGGTAATCGTTCTAGTGTCTGGATTGTTCATGCCTTTGTTGGCGTATGCTGAGAGCCTCTCCTACGATGAGGCGTATGGTAATTATTTGTATCAGTTTCACTTGAGCGTCTCGGGCACAACCCTGACGAGCAATGAGATCTACGATATCTTGACCGGGGATGTGCCAGCGATTCCTCGAGGCGATTGGTCGGTGATGGTCACTAATAGTCGCGGCGAAAAATTGTATTCGCAATTCTTCGACGCAGCGAAGCTTGCAGCTCAAGGCGGAGACTTTACCATTCCGTATCAAAATAGTGGAACAGAGGCGATTTTTAAAAACAGTACTGGCGTTACCGCTCTCTCTATTGATTTAACGGGCAGTAGGGTGTGCGATGATAATGGAGTATGCTACGCAGACGCTGGAGAGAACTCTTATAACTGTCCCGGTGACTGTGGAGCTATAGCAGCGCAGCCTGCGCTGCAAGTGGCCACCGTTGGTGCTCAGATCCCGCTGTCGAGTAGGATTGGGGAGGTTGTGATGAAGCTGGCATTTGGGGTGGCGGGTATCCTTATAATCACCGGCGTTGCGCAATCGCTGGACAGGCGCCGAAGGGCATAGGATAATGACGAGGCATGGCTTCTTACTCTATCGTTAATCCTCTTGGAGTTGATAATCTAGAAGATATTTTTAAGCTTCTTAGTGGGCGTTTGTTGGATGTCGTGATTCCTATTGCTGTGCTGCTCTATCTGTATGCGGGCTTTCTGTTGCTCACTGCAGCTGGGAATACTAAGAAAGTAGATGAGGCTAAGACTACATTCAAGAATACCTCGCTAGGTCTGTTGGTCATTTTAATTGGAGCTGGATTCGTCGATTTGATACGAAGCATTCTCAATGCGACTACCTAATACACTATTGTCGGGAGTAACACTTACTGCTGCTGGAAGCAGTGGCTTTACCTACGATAAGCTCATTGCAATCCTCAATAATCTTGGTGATACGTTTCGTGCCTTTGGGCTGACATTGGCTACAGCCGTGGTGGTGTATTATGGATTTCAGATGGCTCTTTCACGGGGCGATGCTGCAAAGTTTACCAAAGCAAAAGAGCACCTCATGATCGCAGCTCTGGGTGCAGCTATTGTATTTGGGATCGATACTATTATTGCAACTGTTCGGTATTTTGCGGACACGCTTACAAGCTAATTTTCTGATATACTTATTTTATGAAACTCAAGCATATACTTTCGATCCAAGTCGCAATAGGAGCGCTCTTGACCATGACTTCATCGATTGTCCTAGCTGCCGGGGAGGCCCTAACACTTGAAAAGGTGGTTGGGCTCATTACCGACGGCATTACTGTCTTGATTGGGCTTGCAGTGACGGTGACCATCGGCATTCTCGTATATGGAGGATTTCAGATGGCGTATTCACGTGGAGAAAAAAAAGATTTCGATGCGGGAAAAGAGACTATTAAAAATGCATCCATTGGTTTATTGGTCATCTTGGGGGTTGGAATAATAATCGCTACAATAAGCAGTATCGCGCAGAATCCATCGAGTATTGTGCGCTAGAAGGGGGGTGCTACTATGAAAAACATAAAACAATATATTTCTGTATTAGGGACGGCGCTAGCATCAACAGTTACAGCACATGCTGCGCAGTTGGGTTTACCCAAGGCACCGGCAACGGGCACTACAACAGCATTGACTGGTCAAGGGGTTGTCAATATAATCACGGATGCTGTTAATTTGCTTGTTGGAGTTAGTACGGTGATTGCGGTTGGTGTGTTTGTGTACGGAGCAATTTTGTTCACTCTTCTTGAGAAAGCAGATGATGGAAAGAAAAAGATGCAGAATGCTGCATGGGGGTTGTTTTGGATTTTAGCGATAGGTCTTGGTATCAACACTATTTCTGAGTTGATCAAAAGAGGTCTCGCTATATAGCCGGGTAGTATTCATAGCTATGAATAACCAAAAACCCGCTCTGCGGGTTTTTGGTTTGTAGTCGATCGCCCTCTTTCATACATACAGAATATTGAGTGGCCACGTGTGCTGGGGAGAGGACTTGAACCTCCACGGGATTGCTCCCACCAGCTCCTAAGGCTGGCGCGTCTGCCAATTTCGCCACCCCAGCAGGGGTAGATGTGTCGCGGACGCATCGTAGCACAGAAAGCTACTTGAGCTCAATCTTGAGGCGCTTGGTCTTGGCTTTCTCGAGAGTCGGGAGACGGATCGTGAGGATGCCATTTTTCATACTGGCTTTGGCTGCGTCAGCGTCGACTTCTTCGGGTAAAATGATAGAGCGAGAGAATGGACCCCAATAGAGCTCCTGATAGTAGTAGCTATTCTGACGGACTTTGGTTTCCGGTTGACGAGCGCCTTTGATGGTGACCATGTCATTGAGAATGGTGATGTCGAGGTCTGGTGCGGTCGCTCCGGCAATGGTGGATTGAATAACAATGTCGCCATCATCGCGATAGACATCGACGGTAAGGGATCCCTCCGTTTGTTCTTGGGGCTCTTTGCGAGCGGATGCTAGCTGTATGTCGAGCTCCTCGTCGTTGGGTATGTAGGGCATGAGATTAGACTATGGTTGGAGTTACGTTCCCGTCTCGTTCTTTCATTTTATCAAACAATGTCGATACCAGAAAGGCCATAGCAATCAACAGGACGGTGGAATAGAAAAGACTGGCGGAATGCTGCGCTTGCGAGATGAAGAGATTGAACACCCAGTGGAAGAGGGTGGCGAGTCCGAGGCCGACAATAAAGAGCGCCTTGCGGTGGTCAAAGTAATACCATGCCATAGCGATGAAGTAGCCTAAGAGCGCCGATGAGAGCGCGTGCAGGAGTGTGGCGCCCGCAAAACGGAGACCCCAAATACTCAACGTTGCAGAAAAGCCATCACCGATGACGCGATTGATGACGAGGATATTCTCCATCGCGGCAAAACCCAGTGCGGCGGTTAGCATGTAGATCATTGCATCAACGGGTTCGTCGAAGTCGGGAGAACGAAGTACGACAAAGAAGACGGCGAGATATTTTACGACCTCCTCAACAAATGCTGCCCAGAGATAAAAAACGGGGCCGTTGGTGGCAGTATCTGCGGCAATCCCAAAGAGGCGCGCAGCAAATGACGCAAACATGAGTTGGAGTGCGATGGCGAGGGGAGACAAGATGATGCCCAATAACAGCACCTTGGTGATGAGGACTTTTGGCTCGGGATGGGAGTCCTTCTGGAGCCAATACCACAACCAAATCAAGCTAGGCAGAATTCCCAGGAGAACGAGCAACATATACGGCCCGAGCGAAAACATTATCCAAAGTATACCACGAAAGACGCTAGATGGTCTTCTGCGGCCACGACTGCACCATAAGCATATCGTTGCGTGCCTCACCAAAGAGGCGGCCCCAGATATCTTCGGTGACAAACGGTGCGAATGGGTGAATGAGTTTTAGTGTGTTCGTGAGGCACCACACGAGAATGTGCTCGGTTGATGATTTGAGCTGTTCATCAGCGAGTTGTGGCTTTGATGCTTCTAGGTAGATGTCAGCAAGCTCTTTCCAGGTGAATTGGTAGACCTGATTTGCGGCTTCATGGAGCACATGTCGGTCGAGATTGCTGGTGACATCTGCGATAGTTGTCTCGAGTGCGCTCAAGATGGCGCGATCTGCGTCAGTGGCTGCGGAGGGTTGTGTCGTTGCGTATGACTTGAGCTGCTCGACGGGAACTGAAAGTAATACGAATCGGGTGATGTTCCAGAGTTTATTGGCAAAATGCTTGTAGGCGCGAACTTTGTCTTCTGAGATTCGACTATCGGTGCCCGGTGTGTTGCCGACGATGAGTGCCATACGTCCCGCGTCGGCGCCAAAGGTTCGAGCAATATCGATAGGATCGATGCCATTGCCGAGAGACTTGGACATCTTGCGACCTTGGGCATCGCGCACCGTGCCATGAAGATAGACTGTTTTAAACGGTATTTGATTGATGGCATAGCCGCTCATCAAGATCATGCGAGCAACCCAAAAGAAAATAATCTCGTAGCCTGTCTCGAGGACATCGGTGGGGTGATACAGCTTGAGATCAGGAGTCTCATCAGGCCATCCGAGTGTAGAAAACGTCCAAAGACCTGAGCTGAACCACGTATCAAGCGTGTCGGAGTCTTGTGTCCATCCATCGCCCGATGGCTCTTCGCCCACAGCGATCTCTTCGTTGCGATACCACACAGGAATGCGGTGGCCATACCAAATCTGACGAGAGATGCACCAGTCGCTCAGGTTGTCGATCCAGTGGAAGTATGTCTTTCCCCAATGCTCGGGAATGATGCGTATGCGTTCATCTGCGACGGGTTCGCGCATGAGCTCTTTGAGGGTCTTGTCGCGAGAGGGTATATTTTTGTTGACATCAATAAACCACTGCAGTTTGGGGAGTGGCTCAACGATGCCACCGGTGCGTTCTGCTGTGGCTACATTTTGCTGGATTGGCTCTGCATTTTCGAGGAGACCCTCTTGAGTAAGCCATGCGACGACCAGTTCGCGCGCCTCGGTGACCTTCTTGTCTTTGAGTGGCCCATCAACAATGATGCGTGCAAATTCATTGATGACCTGCACAACGGGTAACTGGTGTCGCTGAGCCATCGCCCAGTCAATCATGCTGTGTGCTGGGGTGACACCAAGTGCGCCCGTGCCAAAGGTGGGGTCCACTTCTTTGTCGGCAATGATTTTGATGTGAAGTGGGGCGCCACAAAAGACAACATCATATTCCTTTCCGATGTATTGTTGGTAGCGCTCATCATCGGGATGTACAGCGACGCCTGTGTCGCCAAGTTTTGTTTCTGGTCGAGTGGTCGCAATAGCAATGGGGAAGTCTTTGGAATACTTAAATGTCCAGAGAGTTGCGGGGCGCTGTTCGTGCACAACTTCATCGTCGGAGATCGTCGTTTGCCCTTTTGGATCCCAGTTCACAATGCGATTGCCGCGATAAATAAGGCCATCGTCGTACATGCGCTTGAACATGGTGCGAACAGCGCGATTTCTTGGTTCATCGAGCGTGAATGCTTCTCGGGACCAGTCGCATGACGCGCCCATAACTTTCATCTGCGAGGTGATGGTAGCATGGCTTTCTGCGGCAAACGCCTCAACGCGACGCAGAAGCTCCTCTCGTCCCAAGTCGTGACGGGATTTGCCTTCTTGTTTGTAGATATCCTTTTCCACGCGAGATTGAGTTGCGATGGCTGCATGGTCGGTTCCCGGTAACCAGAGTGTGCGACGTCCTTTCATGCGCGCATAGCGTACCATCACGTCTTCAATGGTGAGCATGAGTGCGTGTCCCATGTGTAAAATGCCCGTCACATTCGGTGGAGGCATCATCACGGTAAATGGTGTCGCGTCAGACTTGGCGATACCAGCTTCGATGCATGTTTCCGGGTTGAAAAATCCACTCTCGAGCCAGCGCTGATAGATGCGAGGTTCGGTCGACGCGGCGTCGTAATTTTTGGGGAGTTCGAGAATAGACATCTTAGAGTGTATTGTGCCCGAGTCGGAGGTTCGCGTCCATGTGGCAATCCTGCCACTGCTGACCCTCGGAATTGGTACGATACGAAAAATATGCTGCCACCGCAATCATGGCCGCGTTATCAGTGGTGTATTTCATTTCGGGGAGTACGCAGCGTGTGCCGAGTTCACTGCAGAGTGTGGAGATGCGGTCACGCAGAAGGGCATTGGCGCTTACGCCGCCGGAGAGAAGTACCGTGGTCACATCGTGTGCTTGAATTGCACGTTTCGTTTTTTGCATAAGTACATCAACGGCGGCTTCTTGGAATGAGGCTGCAATATCGGCTTTTTCTGTTGCTGTAAGCTCGCGCATGCCGCCGGTGAGGTTTCGTATGAGATATAACACGGCAGTCTTTAGTCCACTGTATGAAAAATTGTAATCCTTTGAATTGAGCATTGGGCGGGGTAGTTCGTATGCGTGGGGATTGCCCGATAGTGCGAGCTTGGAGACCTTGGGACCGCCCGGATAGGAAAGACCGATGAGGCGGGCGACTTTGTCGAACGCTTCACCGACCGCGTCATCGACGGTCTCGCCGATGAGCTCATAGTCGCCATGATCGCGCATGAGCATGATGTCGGTATGACCCCCGGATACAATAAGGTTGAGCGCCGGAAAGGTGATTGGACCTGATAGAGGACTCAACCAATTTGAGTGTACGTGTCCGTCCATATGATCGACGCCGATGAGGGGCTTAGCATGTTTCCATGCAATGGTGCGCGCGAAGGTGAGGCCCACGAGCAGGGCGGGTCCGAGTCCTGGGCCGCGAGTGACAGCAATGGCGTCGATTTGCGATTGCAGGTCCGTGATGCCTGCTTCTTTGAGCGCGGCTTCAAACACGGGGCCGATATTGGCGACGTGCTCGCGTGCGGCGAGTGCTGGCACCACGCCACCGAATTGTTCATGGAGGGCTATCTGACTGGAGATAACATTCGAGAGCACGGTAATCTGATCATCGTGGGCTTCGATGACCGAACATGCGGTTTCATCGCAAGATGTTTCTATCGCGACTATCTTCATGATTGTAGCCTCGACGGGATTTGAACCCGTGTTACTGGAATGAAAATCCAGCGTCCTAGACCAGGCTAGACGACGAGGCCATTGACAACTATTTATTTTAGCAGGTTTTCAAGTAAATTCAAGCAGAAAAAACCTCCACGTATTTCGTGGAGGTGGTCGACCGAGTACTACTCAGGCGTCTGGGAGCTCGCCGATGTTTTTTTGGCACGAAGGAATTTTCTTCGTGGGGAGCGATTCTTGGGTGTCTGGAAGTCCAACAGCGTCTTCTGAATGTGACGGAGCTTTCGAAGGGCGCGCTTCTCTTGCTTCGTCGGTTCACCTGCTATTTTGGACTTGGCATCAATGTCCCTGATGACCACACCAAGAGAAACCGTTAACGCTACGAATGATGTAGCGTCCATCTTCTTCCGTGCCCGACGAATTGAGTGGGGGTTCAAATCGAATACGTTGCCGGTGAGCCCTAAAAGAAGGATCGCCGAAGACGCGAGTATGTTATTCATGGAGTACCTGTCTGGAAATGTACGGCGGGACGATACTGTACTACAGGAACAACAACCTTGCAATGGTGGTTCATTATGGAGGGAGGGCGTCTGCCGTGGTACCATGAGTGCATATGCAGCGCATCCTTTTAGGAGTTATCTTGCCATGCACCTTGGTTGTGATTGCTTTTGTTGCGCCGTTATTTCAATTCACATTTGATATTGCAACATTTCTCACGGTCATCTCGCTGATCTTCGCTATTCTCACCGGGTTCTTCTTCGCTGCGGCAACATCAAACTACCTACGATTGCAGTCGTTGATTTCCGAGGTGAACGCTGGTTTGGTGAGCGTATTTGCTCTGTCGAAGCTCATCGATGAAAAGGGATCTATGGCGGTAGCTGATGCCGTTGATGCCTATATGATTGCCGATCTGGATTATGAGCTGCTGGGTTTTGATATGGTGAAGAGCAAGGAATTTAACGAGCTGACAAACGCAGTAGATGGTTTGAAGTCGCATGATGAGCGAGGAGTCGCGCTTATGGGGTCACTGCATGAAACGAAGGAATCGCTTCGTGCAGCGGGATTTGAAACCGCGCTGACGTCGAAGACAATCATTAGCTCGGGGCATTGGGCGATCCTCATCGCACTCTCGTTGTTGGTAGTTATCCTGACATTGGCGTTGCGTGATACGAGTTTCGTGTCGCGAGCATTCGTGGCATCGATATGCATGACAATCTATCTTGTGCTGCAGTTACTACATTCGATAGACAGCAATCTATTCTTGGCCAAGAACTTAGCGTTTCAAGATGCTCAAAAAGTGTTTCTCGGCGTTGGGAGGTTGCCCTATTTTCCTGAGTACGCACTTCGTATGGGGTATGCACGTCCGCGGCACCCAGTGTACCGTGTTGGGATACGACGCCCGGATGGGAGTCGAGAGCTGCGCCGTGTTGAATCATAAAAGCCCCTGGAAGGGGGCTTTTATGTAGATGCTACGCAGTGGCGACGATTTGCTTGAAGATCTCAGGCTGATCGGCTGCGATGCGGGAGAGCACCTTGCGATCAAGCTCGATGTTGGCGGTCTTGAGCTGTGCGATGAGCTTGGAGTAGGAGAGGCCACTTTCGCGGGCGGCTGCGTTGACGCGAACGGTCCAGAGGCGGCGCATGGTTCGCTTTTTCTTCTTGCGATCAGCAAACTGGAATGACCAGGCATGCAAGAGGGCTTCTTTTGCTGCGCGGAACTTGCTCTTTCTGCCCCACATGAAACCCTTCGTATTCTTGAGAAGACGTTTGCGGCGGGCGTGTGCTACGGTACCTCGTTTAACGCGTGTCATGGATTAAAAATTATTGCTTGGAAGAAATACGACGTGATGGCATGAGCGACTGAAAGCTCTTGGCGAATACCACGGGAGATCGCTTTTGGCCATGCTTGGTCATTCCCGTTGCGCCGGAATCCTTTGCATTGAAATGGTTCTGACCTGATGGGCGCTTCAAAACGCGACCGGTGCTGGTGATCTTGATGCGTTTTGCGAGCGATCGATTACTCTTGTGTGTTTTTGCCATGGGGTTCGGTTGGAAGTTTAGCGGGGGCTTTCTTGTCTTTTTGGATTACCAGTACCCATCCGTACGGGCCACGCATAGGAGCGCGCTGGCGGATGATTGGTGTCTTGATGTGTGTGAGGAAGGTCTCCATTTGCGCGAGTCCGCGCTCTGGAAATGCCTTTTCACGACCACGAAGCGTGAGCTCTACCTTGACCCAATGGCCATCAGCGAGAAACTCATCAGCTTTCTTTGCTTTGAAGAGCAGATCATGGATGCCGGTTTTGAATCCGACACGCACTGACTTTGTTTGCTGTTCTTTGACCTTTGGTCGCGCCTTCTCTTCCTTTGCCTTGGTGTACATGTACTTGCCGTAGTCCATGATCTTGGCAATCGGGGGTTGCGCTGTTGGCGCTACCTCCACGAGGTCCAAGTTTCGTTCACGGGCTATGCGCAACGCATCAAGAGTCTTCATAATCCCCAGCTGTTTGCCATCAGCGTCGATGACCTGTACTTGGGGGATGCGGATTTGCGTGTTGGCGCGAAGTTCTCTGGTAGACAAGATAGTAAAAAATCAGGCCAGAGCAGTATACCACTGGGTCGTCTTTTTGTCTATATGCTCCTACTTTTTGATCGGACAGGACGCCCAGAGTCCTCGACCGGCGGTGCGCGCTTCGGTTTGAGCGGCAGAAAACTCCTTTGCATGGGCAATATCGGGAGGATAAGGATTGGCATATGCGTATCCTTCGGCGACAAGCTTGAGATTCACGAATGTGCCATCTGCAAGGTAGATGTAGCGCAGAAGGCGGCCGTATTTGTCGGTGTCGCTGATGTCCTTTTTGAGGGTCACAACGCCGTCTTTGAGGAGGTCTTTGGTGAACGCTGATGCTTCTTTGCCGAAGCATTGCACAGTGCGTCGAGGATCGACAGTCTCGGGTGTGTTCACGCCGATGAGCCGCACGCGTATGCCGCCCTCGAGCTCAATGGTGTCGCCGTCGACGACGCGGGCAACGCGAACCATTCCCGAGGGCGCAGGAAGTGGCGTGGCAGTCACGACGGGGTCGTTGTGCATGTCGCGCGGTTGCGCAAGCCACTGCGTGTACAAAACTGCAATGACGAGTGACAGCGCGGAGATGATGCGACGATTACTCATAGGCTATCGATATAAAAGCGCACGCAACACCTCAAGCTGCTTGAGAGCGCCGTCCATGGCGCGTCTGGGCATGGGCTCGGGAATGATGTCCAGGCGTTTGCAGATGCTATCAAGGTTGGAAGGGCCAGGTCCGAGGCGTGACCATGCAAGCGAGAAAATATCGAGACGATGATAATCGGTGGGATCCTCGACCCCGAATGCTTTAAACCCTGCATCAAGAAATGAGTAGGCGAGAAATACGTTGTAGGACACAAATATTGAGCCAGCTGCTTTTTGAGCGTACACCGTGAGGGCGGTCTCCAGGTCGACAGCGGAGCGCCAAGCCGATTCGCTGTAGCCGGCAACTTCGAGTGCGCGCTTTGCGGCAGTACGAATGTGTGTGGGTCGTACTTTGACGTGATACTGCCCGCGAACGCGGAGGGTTTTCTGATCAACGAGCAACACTGCGAGCTCGATAATCTCATGGGTGGCGCTATCGAGTCCGGTGGTTTCGATGTCCGTGATGGCGAGTGTGCGGTCGGCAAATCTCATAGGCGCAGTGTAGCACGCCGCGGGAGTGGGGAATATTGACCAAGTATGTTTTCTATGCTATAAATGAGTGTTCTTTATACCAACAAGGAGGAGCAGTGACTGCTCACGAAAGTCCAACGCCGCATCTTCATGCGGAAAACACGGTCGTCAGTGCGTGCAGAGAGTGGCTGGACATCATCTGTTTCCGGCGCATCTCTGAGACGCGTATGTCGCCCAACCTGAAGCCGCTGGTCATCTCTGCGGCTGTTGCTGAGCGCCTTGAAGATTCTGCGGACCCGAATCATCCCGAGGTCGTCATTCGTGGTACGGTCCGGCACTCGAGATTGGCTGGAGGTGTGAAGTTTGAGTGGCAAACCACTCTGACGGACTCGCCCGCATTTCGCATGCTGGGACGAAGTGTGGGATTTGGCTTTGTCGAGTATGTTGGGATCAAGACTCATTTCATGCTCGAGCGATCCGCCGATGGTGTCCTCTGGGTGCGCATTTGCACGTCAAAGGGCGAGCCAACATCGCAACGCTACAGCGCCCGTCGAGGAAAGATGAAGCCTCGTACGGTCGACATGACGATGCGCTAGCGATACGCAAACTCCCCGACACAGGTCGGGGAGTCTTTTTATAAACTCAACTATAACTGACTAGCGAGTGAAGACGAACGATCGAATCATTGCGCCGTACACATCGAGGATCTTCTTATCTGATGTCGCGGTGCCGAATTCGAACAATTTGCCACCGTGGACGATAAAGTGCGAGGTGATGATGTCGCCGGTTGTTGGTTGCTGGAGCGTGAGCTTAGTCCATTTGTTGGCTCCTGCGGTGATTTCTTCTTTGGCAACCAAGAATGGCTCTGCCTGCTTTAATACATCCGTGAGTGTGCCATTGGAGCGTACAATGCCGACCGCAAAGCTTGTCGCCGATGATCCTGCTGGTGCCCACGCGACGCATCCTGCGCCACATACTCCTGGCGTCCAGTCGGCAGGATAGGAGACTTTAAAGCCCGCAGATGCACTTGCGTAGACCTTCCAGTCTGATGCTGCTGGCTCATAGGCCACGACGAGTGGTGATACCGACGCGAGTGGCTGGAGACTCACCGCTGGTGTTCCAAGTTCTTGTTTTGCATCACGGCGCTGGGCATACCAAATGCTTGCGACCGACAACAGAATGGCGATGACGACAATAATAATTCGATTTGTTGGTTTCATGAGTGGCATCATGACAAAGAGAAGCCCCTCTGTACAGAGGGGCTGTTGAGACTAGGGGACGGTAACGCCTTGTGCTTCGACGGCACCTTCTCGGCAGTGCAGAATGAAGCCAGTTGTTATAGTGCGTGCCGTTCGCGAGTCATCGCTTTGCTCCGAAAGCTCTTCGGTGAATCCCTGGAGCTCGCAGCGTTGATTCTTGAATCGCTTATAGAATTCATCGAGCGATCGCATGTAGGCGACGCCGGTGACGGGGAAGTAGTACACGCCATTACCGATGAGGGTAGGCGGTAGTGATTGAATGCTCGTGAGTTGACGCGGATGTTTGATATTTGATCGGGCGTTTTGAGCATCGAACAGATTCCGAACGCCAAGAAATATCACACAAGCAAAAAGTGCGATTGCTAGCAATTCGATGAATCGCTGCACACCACTGCCGAATTTTGACGAGGACATCACAAACTCCTTTGTAAATGAACGAAGCGATAATACAATCAATTATTGACGAAGTCAAGAAAGTGCAGTACGCTGTGGCCGAACGTTTACAACGGAGGTAGGTATGTATCTTGCTGCTCTATTTGCACTTCTACAGGGTGTTGTAACCCCGACGTACCCGTCCAACTCACAGATGGTCGGCGTCATTGTTTCTGCGACACATGAGAATACCGGTGAGCCGGTATTCGATATGGTGGCTGATGATTTCGTGGTTCTTGAAGATGGGAAGCGACAGCAGGTCACCCATTTTCAACGAGAAGACGTTCCCGCGAGCGTTCTCATTCTTCTTGATACGTCGTTGTCGATGCGCAGCTTCATGCCTGAAATCAGAGATTCTGCCATGAATCTCATCCGGTCGTTGCGCCCCATTGATGAGGTGCACGTGGCCACCTTTGATGTCGGGTATCGAGTGTTGAGCGATTTCACAGAGGACCGTGAAGCAGCAATCGCGTCGCTCGACCTCATGCGCCCCGGTGGACCCACGAATCTCAATCAATCACTCTACGTGGCTACCCGCTACCTGGAGCGACAGCATCGAGGAGAGGTTCGGCGACGAAGGATTCTTGTGCTGCTCTCTGATGGCGAGGACACCGAAAGCTCGCAATCATACAGCGTGATTGAAGAGACGCTTCGCAGGAGTTCGGTGGTCTGCTACGTGGTGTACATCCAGCGCGCCGATACGCGAGGTAAGCTGACACAACTTCTCAAGCGACAAGCGGTCCTCGCTCGTCGTGCCACGCAATTCGTGCAGACGATTGTCTTCGATACCGGCGGTAAGCTGCGCACGATAAAGGATCCGTATCCGCGCATGATGATCACGCGTGCATTCGTCGATATCGCTAAAGACATCGGTAATCAATACTACCTTGGCTATCCACGCGTTGGTTCATCTGACGCAAGTGGTTGGAAGAAGGTGAGTGTGATGACGGTGCGGAGAAGCGATGTGCGACTCCGCTATCGGACGAGCTACTTCTTCGAAGCGAAGTAACCGCGACTGCCCTCTATTTGAGGGCAGTTTTTTATTACAAAAAACCGGCTCCTATGTGGAGCCGGTGAGGGTGAGGTTGGGGCTATCGACGTCGTCGCTTCCTGGGGGTTTCCAGGGAGGAGACCGTGCAGACGCTGTCAGCCCAGGATCCATACTTGGGGGTGATGTAGACGTTGCCATCGCCTGTCGTGAAGAATGGGTACTTCGAGTAACGAGCGACTTCGACGATTTTATCGATGTTATCGGTATGAAGCAGCGACCCGTTGAAGGTGTGCTTCCACGTCGGGTTCTTAGGGCGTCGACGGATTAGGGGAGGGCTAATTTGTCTTGATAGTCCGTGCATATGGCCGCCATCAATCTTTGGCATAGGATTTCCTTTCTTGTAAACGAGCGTAGATACTATACATAACTATCAATTATTCGTCAAATAACAAAAACCCCACCCGCGAGAGTGGGGTGGGGGCTAGCGGCGGCCTCGCTTTTTGATCTCGTGTGCGAGAGCGAAGCGGACCGTTATTTTATCTGATGTGATGGGGCATCGATGATGAACGGTCTTCACGCGGACGAAGTAAACGAATGCATGTTTCGTCTCAGGGTGTGACATGCGTTTTCGTAAGCCCGTGTTTCGCATATATTCGCCGTCGGCTGGAAACGGACCAACCCGTCCAAGGATCGTGACGCGATTGACCGCGTACATTTTGTAGCAATCCTTGCAGTCGAATTTTTTCGTACGACCACGCACGTTTCTGAACGCTACTCGATCACCGTCTGCGAACCATTGTCGATCGTTGCGCCGTCGAGCGCATTGATCTGCCTCTTTTCGGGAAGCGTATTTCGTGTTGCAGATTACGCACTGGAAGACTTTTGTCTTTGATTTCATTAGTGATCTACTTCTTTTTGCGCGTTGCGGTGCTGCGTCGGAGCTCACTACCAACTGTACATGCGGTGAAGCTCGATGACAGGCTGCCGTCTGTGCATCGATGAGGCAATACACGAGCGCGCACGCGATAGACGAGGTAGTGCTTTCCGCGTCGAATGAGAGCCGGACGCGAAGATGTCGCTAGTAATCCACCAGCCACAACGGTAGCCTCAGGGGGGAGCTGCTTCGAGCGACTCAAGACTTTTAGGCTCACCACAAAAGTTCTGTCACAGCAACGATTGCAGAGAATGATGCTCCGTACCTTGCCGTGGTTATCAATGGGCTGAACAATGTCGCCAATCTTGAAGTAGTGTCGATCTCGAGGTCGCCGTTCGCACTGGCGTGCTTTGCGAGGCGTATCGTACTCCGTATGGCAAATCTTGCATTGGTATGCGTACACAACCAGCTTCAGGATTTTCTTCACGGTGTCTCCTTGTAAAACAACGAACGCAACAATACAGCAAAAATATGAGTATGTCAAATAGCAAAAACCCCACCTGTGAGGGTGGGGTGGGGACTACTTCTTGCGACGTAGGGGGCGTGCGGGCTTGCGGGTTCGGGTTCGAACTTTCTTCAGCTTGTACCCAGGAACGCAATGCAATCGCTCAATACCGGTTGAAGAAGTGCAGTAATGGTTCTTCGAGAGGAAAGCGTTGATGTCGTAGAGATACTCGTGACAGTGTCGCGAGTGAGGTGCGAGCGCGAGCTCCAAATCGGGAGCAGGACTGTCGTTCGATGCAACGAGGCAATTACGGAATACGATAACTACTTTCACAATCTCAAATCCAGTTTCACAGTATCGACACCAAAGCTTGAGATCGGTGTGTGCTCGCTCTCCAACTCGAAATACGGGACCCTCGAGCTTACGTCGCTCGCAATTCTCAGCTTCGACAGGTGATTGATATTCTGCATTACACTTTGTGCACTGAAACGTTACGACGGTTTTTTGGATTTCTCGCATGACGACTCCTTATGTCTGATGTCCGCAATCAGGACACTTTTTACCAAGTTCACCCATGGCAGAGTAGGTGTATTGATTTGGGTGAGCGCACTGTAGCTGCAAACCGCGCAGCTTCATTCGAAGAATTTCAATGCTTGTTTGTCGCTTTTGTATTTTTTCGCTCAATTTCAGGTACCTTGCCTTGATTTCTTCTTGCGTCACCGGAGCACCTCGTTTGGAAATGAACGCTTGATATATACAATGAAATAAAGTCTCTGTCAATAAAAAGTGCCCCACCGGTAAAGGTGGGGCAGGGAGGAAACGGCTAATCAAATCGCTGCGATGTTCTCGGTGGTCCTTTCGGTACCAGGGGCCGATGGGGCCCTTTTGAAAACAAGCGATTACTTCGAGCAGCTTGTCAGTCCTCCCAGGCTGGCAAACCATCATCGACAGTAAGTAAAGTATAGCATAGTGCAATATGATTGTCAATACCTCCTAAAAACCAAGAAAAACCCCACCGATGAAGGTGGGGTGGGGACTAGAATGGGTCGTTGACACTGAGGTTGGGCTCGTGAAGTTTGAAGCCACAGCAGTCGCAGACAGCGAGGCGCTTGGTGGTCTCAGCGACTTTTTTACGATTGCAATGAGAGCACGCGCGGATAACTTCTTCTCGATATCGCGTCATACCCTTTCCGCAGTGGCGCATCGTCCAGTATGTACGAGCGCCCGTGATGCCAGGATTCGGTACGAGCGTGGTGGATGCGATGATCCATTCCGGACTGTGTCCGAGACACTCTCCGTGCGCGCACGTTTTGGCAGGTGCGGGTGCGGTGGCCGGATTACACATTGGGCTTCCTCTCGTAGAGAATAATTCCGATTACGATCCACATCGTAAACCCGAATGCAGCGACGAACATCTCGACTGCATCAACGGGGCGATTTCCGCGCTGCAGGAATGTCAGGTATTGATCTACTGCGCCGACGAGTGGAAATAGGAGCATCCAGAGAACGAAACTGAAATTGCGCACGGGCAACCTCCTGAAATGGAAAAGTGAACTATGTGTATATTACAAGATTATTTAAAAATGTCAATCCCTGTATGAATGGGAATCGGCTTCGCTTCTCAGCTCGTCGGTCACTCGCTTCGGGCTAGCCACCGCCTCGCGGTTGCACCTGGTGGCGCAACATCGCTCCGGCGTTCGATTCCCCACATACCCTCAATAAGAAACAAAATACCCACCCAAACGGGTGAGTATTTTGTTTTTGTGGAGATGTGGGGAATCGAACCCCAGTCCACTACGATGACCGACACGACGTACTACCAATGTATCCGATTCGGTTGTTCGCCTGCGCGTAGGGAACCGGCAAGATAAGCGCAGACTATCATGATCTTAAGTTCGGAGAGTCACGACACGAAGGTGACTAACCAGAGCGAGCTAGATGACACCGCAGAATCCCGTAGCAAGCGTCAGGGTGCGATGCGCGACGCCCTTAGGCGAACGCGTAATTGGCGGTTGAATAGCCAGTTATATGTTTGACCAGTGTTTAGTGCGGTTACTGGCCGACCGCATATGGCATCGTGTGGGCATGAAGCAGTGTCGAAACCGATCATCCCCATAGAACGTATTATACTTCAAAAATTGACAAATTGCAACTGTCCTATAAAATCAGATTCGTTCGAAATTAGGAGGCATGAACATGTGGGTAGATGGCGGGTTCGTTCCCAAGGGGGAGCTCTGCACGAAGTGCGATGGGCGAGGATCGGAATCTCGTGGCATTACTGTGCGTCATGCTGATGGTTCGGTGTGTGACACTCGGGATGTCGTGTGTGTGCTGTGTACGCTGTGTGGCGGTACGGGGCGAGCTACGAAGAAAAAAGCCCCCGCCTATCTGTCGCCAGCACTTCGATGGGTGCTTCAGGCGTCTCGCATTGCGGCTCGTATTCGCAGGAGTCGAATACGAAGATGAGTACAACAAAGAGAGAGAGCATGACACGAACGCGACGTACGCGATTTTCGGTACCACGTCTTCATACGAAGATTGATCCGGAATTTTGTACTAGGTTTCTCAAGGCGGAAGGACGGAAGATGTGTGCGAGTGAGCAGCTGCGGCAACACCCGAAACGCCCCCTACACGCGCAGGTGTGGCTGTCGAAGATAGCCGTAAACGCGTTGAAGACGTTTCGTCGCAACCATGGACGGTATCCGACCCGCGAGGAAGCGCGCAAGATTCTCAAGAATCTCTTTACGCCCTGGTGGCCGGATCGATCTACAAGGAGAAGGAAATGACATTGATGTGTAAGATTCGGGAGTTCTTTTTCGGAAGCAAGCGCTTGCCGCAAAGCGTGCTCGATGAGCACGAACGGGTTATGCGTCGCTCGTGTCGATATTGCGACGACGTGGCAACACGTGTGGTGTATCACACGCATGATTCGTGGGACACTCCAGCTGGCACGTCGAGTCGTGGCGCGGTGATCTACGTGTGCAACAAGCCCGCATGCATCACGAGGTCCAAAGAGCACGATTCGCTTCGCTGCGAAGAATACCCGTGGCCGTTTCCGAAGGTAGCGTAAGGAGAGCGCATGTATCCTAAGAATCTGTCGTCTGACTTTGATGATACTGTGCTCGCCAAGCAATCGCGACGTAAGAAGCGGCGCCCTTCGATGATTCGGATGAAGGTTGGAACGAAGGAAGAGCTTCTCTCGCTCCGAGAAGGGGTGGAGAAATTCCGAGCATACATTGATGCGCAGTTGGCGGCGTACGACAAGCGTGATGCTAGCAAGCGTCGGAAGAATCGTAAGCGTCCGTAATGTAATCCCTCGCGTGTGGCGGGGGATTTTTCTTGGGAAGCTCGAGGAGCGATATCGCCTGTTCGACACGGCTATTTGTGTGGTCACAACTAGCCTCTGTTTTCGCTCCGTCGAGCTCAAAGAGGTCTCTCAAGCGACATCGCTTCTCTCGATTCTAACTTTCGAGCGACTGGCGAGCGATTATTCTTCACTCATGCCTCGCATGCGAGAGCGGGCGGCATCTTTCTTTTTGATGCTTTCGCGTTTGTCGTGTTTCTTTTTACCGCGAGCAACACCGACTTCTAATTTGATGAGTCCTTTTTTCCCGTAGAGGCGAATCGGTACGAGGGTGATGCCGTGTGACTTCGTGAGGCCGGCGAGATTGTCCAGTTGTGATTTGGTGATGAGGAGCTTGCGATCGATTTGCTCTTTGTAGTCATCGGGGACGTTGCCGGGTTGATAGGGTGATATGGATGCGCCGACGAGCCAGAGCGCGCCTTTGATGCTGCGCACGTAGGAGCCTTTGATGCTCACCTTGCCGGTCTTGATGCTTTTGACTTCGAACCCGCGCAATAGTATGCCAGCCTCGAGCGTTTCGAGGATTTCATAATCAAACCGAGCGCGTGGATTGGTGGCGAAATCTGCCATATTCTTAGAAGAATAGAATGATGCCCATGCTTAGTGCTACAACGATTCGGTACACACCGAAGAGTGTAAAATCGTGCTGACGAATATACCGCAGAAGCCACTGAATGGCTACCAGTGCAACAATCCACGAGACGACAAACCCAATGAGCAGAGCTTGCCATTGATCGCCGGAAAAACTGCTGGCGTTCTTATAGATGTCGAGCGCGCTCGCGGCTGCCATCGTGGGGATGGCGAGCATGAACGAGAACTCGACGATGGCTCGCCGAGATAATCCCAGCATGAGGCCACCTATGATTGTCGCGGCAGCTCGGGACACGCCGGGTACGAAGGCAACCGATTGCGCTACGCCGAGCAGCGCCGCGGTGCGGTAGGGAATTGTTTCGAGTTGTTCGTGGGCGTCGGCCGGCTCTTTGTAGTATTTCTCAAACGCGATGAGTAAGAGGCCGCCTAAGGCTAGTGACCATAGGACAACGGACGGGCTGCCGAGGAGATGTTTTATGGCCTTGTATGCGAACAGGCCAAGAATCGCTGTCGGAATGAATGCCACCACCACACGCTTGCAGAGCTCTATGCTGGTAAGGAGTCGCTTCCCGTACATGGTGACTACCGCGAGAATTGCTCCAAGCTGGATGATGATGTCGAAGGATTTTTGAAACTCCGATTCGGCGACACCCAATAGGTGCCCCGCAAGAATAAGATGACCCGTTGACGAGATGGGAAGAAATTCGGTGATGCCCTCAACGATTCCAAGAATAAGAGCAGTCAGATGGGACATGGTGACTCGTTAGGTGCGTTCGGCGAGCGTGATAGAGCACTCATGCTCTTTGCCCTCGCGGAGGTAGGTGACGGCAATAGCATCGCCCACTTTGTGCTTTTGGAGCATATCGCTCAAATCCGTGCCCGGTGCGATGTCGATGCCATTGAGCTTGGTGATGAGATCGTGCTCTTTGAGTCCTGCTTTAGCAGCTGGCGAATCCACGAGCACCGCTGTAGCGTCGGGACGGTGATCGCGAATGACCATGGCGCCATGATCTGCGGCGAGCGCGTAGCGGTGTGCGAGCTCAGGTGTGAGCATGATGTACATGAGCCCGAGGTATGGCTTGATAATGCGGCCATGCGCAAGGATATCTTCGAGGTCACCTTTGGCCCATGAGATGGGAAGGGCGAAGCCGATGTTCTGTGCGCCGAAGATAACGGCGGTGTTGATGCCCACTACCTGACCCTCAAGATTGATGAGGGGTCCGCCCGAGTTACCCTGGTTGATGGCAACATCAGTCTGGATGACACCGCGCAGCTGCTCCATGTGTGCGCCTGGTTCGCCACCCAATGACGCAGAGATGCTGCGGGAAATGCCCGAGATGATGCCCTTGGAGACGCTATTGGAGAATAGCCCCAATGCGTTGCCGATGGCGAGCACTGTTTGACCTAATTCGATAGGAAGTCCTGTAGCGAGCGTGGCGTGAGGGAAGTTGGCGCCTTCTATCTTTAATACGGCGATGTCATTGATGGGATCGCGACTCAATACTTTGGCGGGATGTTCACTGCCATCGTTGAGTACGACGGAATAATCAGCTTGTGTATCAAAGACAACGTGCTTGTTGGTGAGGATGATGCCCGTAGGGTGGACGATGAATCCAGAGCCACCGCCTACTTTTACTTTCTGTCCGGCGCCATCTTCGACGTCGCCGAGCATAAACGGATTGAAGAGCTGCGACGGATTGATGTCATGCATCCGTGGCAAATATTTTGATACCACCACACTCACTACTGCGGGTGCTACTTTTTTGACTGCATCGATGGGAAGTTTGTCGTAGGTATGTGCGTCCATGAGTGAGATTATGAATCTTTGCGTGAAAGTTCGCAACTCATTGACGGCGTCATGCGGTCTGGTATGGTGGGGCACGTTCTTTATAGGGAGGAAGTATGGCACAGAAAAGAGTTGTCACCCTAAACTTTGGTGAAGAGGCGCACGAAGACCTTGCCAAGCGAGGGATCATGTTTCTGAGCGGTGAGATTGACGAAGAAAATACCTATAATTTCACCTTGGCAGCGACTTCGGCTTTGGAGCGGGGATATCTTCCTAAGGGTCGACTCCTGGTCGTACTTAACTCTCCTGGAGGAAATGTCCAAGATGGACTCGCGATCTACGACACGATTCGCATGCTGGTAGATTGTGGTGTGCATGTCGATGTGTTCGGCCTCGGTCTCGTTGCCTCAATGGGCACGGTAATCCTTCAAGCAGGATCTCGTCGCTTGAGCAGTCCGCATACCCAGTTCCTGATTCATCAGATCAGTGACACGATCGGATACTACAAGTCTGAGGAGGTCTCACAGGGTGAAGAGCGCATCGCGGAAAGTAAGCGGCTCAACGAAATCTTGCTCGGAATCGTGGCGACGCGGAGCGGGATCGACATCAATGAGCTGCGGAAGCGTTGCATTAAGACCGATTACTGGTTAGATCCGGAGTCGGCCAGGAAGATGGGCACGCATGGCCTGGTCGATGAGGTTGTTATTTCTCCAGAACTCGTTCGGAATCTGGTGAGCTCCAAGGAGTGATTTGGGCCTAAGACGACAGCAGTGCTGTCGTCTTTCTTTTACCTATGTTCTAGGCTATAGTTTCCGTATGTTTCGAACGTGGCTTCATACAACTCTCGGCAATGCTTATCCCGGCCATGCTTTTGATGTGCTGGTACCACCCGATAGTACGATGGGTGACTACTCGGTAAACCTCGCATTTGTCGTGGCAAAATCACTCAAGAAAAGTCCTCGTGATGTCGCGCAAGCGATTTGCGATCTTCTCATGGCGGAGGGAGTAGAGATGATTGAGCGCTGTGACGTCGCGGGTCCGGGATTTGTGAATGTTACGCTGCGCGATACGTGGCTGCAGGAGCAGTTTTCCCATCAGAAGATTCGCGATGTGGGGCATGGTGCGCGCGTGATTCTTGATTGCTCTGCACCCAACATTGCCAAGCCAATGCATGTGGGGCATCTGCGTTCGACGATTATTGGCGATGCGCTCTCTCGTGTGTATCGCGCTCTAGGATACGAGGCGATGCGTTGGAACTATATCGGAGATTGGGGGACGCAATTTGGTCGTCTCATTGCAGCGTTTAAGAAATACAACGAGCCGGTCGCATCGGTGGATGATTTGGTTGCTCTCTATGTGCGGTTTCACGCTGACATGAAAGAAGATCCGTCGCTTGAGCAATTGGGCCGCGCTGAGTTTAAGAAGCTTGAAGATGGTGATCAAGAAAATCGCGCACTGTGGCTTCGCTTTCGTGAGCTTTCAATGGCGGAGTATCAGCGAACCTACGAGCTCCTTGATGTGGCATTCGAAATCACGAAGGGTGAATCGGAGTATGAATCCGAGCTTGCACCGCTCATTGAGCGATTACAAGCCGCAGGCATTGTGCATGAGAGTGAAGGGGCACTCGTGGTGAATCTCGAAGAAGAGGGGCTGCCAGTTGCGCTTGTGCGCAAGTCCGATGGCGCTACGCTCTATCTCACGCGCGATGTGGCATCGCTCGAGGACCGTATCGCGACGTATGCTCCTGCCAAGGCCTTGTATGTCGTGGCCAATGAACAGGCGCTACATTTTGAGCAATTCTTTGCGACGGCGCGCAAGATGGAAATGGCTGGGCTCCCCGAATTGGTGCATGTAAAATTTGGACTGGTCTTAGGGGCGGATGGAAAGAAATTTTCGACACGTGAGGGCAATGCGGTGCCGCTGCAAAGTATTATCGATGAGAGTATTTCCCGTGCAGATGCTATTGTGCGTGCAAAGAACGCATCGCTCACCGATGAGGAGGTGTCGCGCGTTGCGCGAGCGGTTGGTATCGGAGCCTTGAAATACAACGATCTGCGTCAGCATCCCTATTCGGACATCGTCTTTGATTGGGAGTCCATGCTGGACATGAGCGGCAACTCCGGGCCCTATCTGCAGTACACGTATGCTCGTCTTCGCAATATTGTCGCCACCGTTGGCGTGGTTGGCGCTGCGGATCGTTCGCTGTTGGTGCATCCCGCAGAGCGTGCACTCATGCGACACCTATTGGATTTTGAATACGCCGCGCAGACGTGTGCGGAGCATCACACGCTCAATGCGCTCGCGCTGTATTGCTACGAGCTTGCGGTGATATGCAACCGCTTCTATGAGCAGGTTCGCATCAATGATGATGCCAACGACGAGCGAAAATCTGCCCGCATACTCTTGGTCAATGAGGTCACCGCAACGCTCAAGCAGGGGCTTGAGATTCTTGGTATACAAACACTGGAGCGTATCTAGGAGCGCTCCTTCCGAAGAGTCCAGACGGTCATCGCGATAGCGCCGAGGGTATCTGCGACCAGATCGCCAAGCGTGTCGGTGAGGTCACCGCCGCTGAAGTAGTGGTACAGCCATGGCGTTTGCGCGCGTGTGTAGGTGGAAAGATATTCTGCCCACTCCCAGACAACGCCGATGAAGGCAGTAACGGAGACAACGATAAGTGCTTGTTTCCACCAGCTCATATGGGTGACTTCATCCTGCATGAGCGAGAGCGCAAACCACGCGGCTACAGCTCCACCAAGAAAGTGAAGCGCTTTATCAAATTGAGGGATGCGGTAGTAGAGCTCATAATATTCGCCAATGAAAATGCCAACAAAAATGAGTAGGAATCCAGCGATGACCGGATAGCGCGTTCGAAGATGTTTGAGCATACCCATAGTGTATCACGAGAAAGAAGAACCCCTACTGAAACAGTAGGGGGTGCTCGGGCGACTTCGAATTTTCACGTAACAGGGTGGTATCTCTGTGGCGACTTCGCACAGCCCGGAAGCCATGGTTCAGCGTCTCCCACCTATTTCAGCGCAGCTACGATGTTAATTTCTCGGTCCATCATGCGGAATTCGAATCCGCTAAGGCCATACCCCTGATGTGTTGCCCGGGCGTTATAATAATTGCATATCGAAGGCATTTTGTCAAATAAAAACCCTCGCTGATGAAGCGAGGGTTGCGAGCTAGTTGGCCTGCAGCTTTTCGACGAGCTCGCCGAGGGTGATTTCCCCTCCGCACTCGCTCATAATCCAGGGGATGTTGAACCGGTTCGCGCATTCCTGCTTAGCGCTAAAGCAGCAGTCGCATGCCACCATCGTGACTTTTTTGCCCAGGGGCATGAGGCTCTCAATGAACGTGAGCGCTTCATTCATGGCGCTGGCGCCGACGTAGACGTACACGTGCTCGGCATGTTCAATGTCGACGCTTTGAGAGCGGATGACATTGTCGAGCGTCTTGCGTGCCGTAGCCATGAGCTCTTCCATCTGTGGCAGGGTCGGGTGAGCACGTAGCTCGAACGGGGCATAACCGAGGTAGTCGCCGGTATGGCAGACGACGGGACCAACAACGACTCGTCCCAGTGGCACGCCAAGGATGGGGTTGTACGAAATCATGAGAATCGTAGGGGCGCTCAATGAATCTCCTCCTGTGAAAAAACTGAAACTATAATATCACAAATATATACAAAGTCAATAATTGTGATTACAAAAAAACCTCCGCGGCGAAGCAGAGGCGAGGGTTACTCGAGCGGAGGTAGAGGGGTCAGCGTTGTGGCGTAGCCCATCACGAAGCTCAACAGAAGCGCGCATCCAATTGTGATGACGATGATGCTGTTGCGGGAAAAGGTGCACTCCCACAGTGCTTGCTTGCACGTGGTGCGATGATCGATTATGGCCGCAAACGCAGAGATCGCGAAGCCGAGGATTGCCCCCAGGAGGGCACCGAGCAGTGACATGCGATATCCTTTCTAATGAAGCACAGCCCACGTGACCAGTGCGCCCTGAATGGCGCAGATCGCGGTGATGGTGAAGATCATGCCACGACTTGCACGGCACTGATGCAGCGGAAGTGGGCAGGGGTGATCAGGTGTGCCGGGATGGTCGAGCGTGCAGCCGATGTAGGATGCGAACCATCCCAGGCCGCCCCCGATGCAGCCGCCCAGTAGAACAATCAGTGCGAGCACGAGACCTCCTTTGTAAATGAGAAAACATACTATACCACGAAATTATGCCCATACAAGAACGCCCACCCCGAGACGGGGTGGGCGCTGTATTACGTTTTCTGCATCTTCCAGAGTATAAGCGCGGAACACACCATCATGACGCCTGACACATTCCATGCTGTCGTAATGGTGGTGTAGTTGGCAATGACGCCGCTGGCAAGAAGTCCCACCATGCCGCCGATATGACTTGCGAGCGCGGCAAACGAGATGATCGTTGCCCGCTCCTGTGGTGGGATATTGTCGTTGAGGTAAACGTCGCGAAGCGGATTGATGATGCCACGACCGATCTCGTGCATCAAAAATGCCGCAAGCACGATACCGAATGTGGACGATGCGACGGTTGCAAGGATGCTGATACCAGTGAGGGCCTGTGCGGCGAGCAATGCAGTGCGCTCGCTGCCGAAGAATCGCAGAAATCGCCGCGCGTAACCTGAGCCAACCATGAGCGCAATAGACATACTCGCAAAGATGTAACCAAGACTCGTCGTGCTCACGGTCAGTGAACGAAAGAATGGCTGCCATTGCATGTTGAGCGCCTGCACGGCAAACGTTTGGAGGATGCTCATCGCAAGAATGAATCGTACGGCAGTGTTGGTGCGGCTGTACTGGGCGCTCTGCACGGCAATGTCGCGCATGCGTTGGTAGCCACCGCGGAGTGAGATCGTAGTTTTTACAAACTCATCTTCCTCACGCATGTACTGAGCTGCGAGGATGCTCGCGATGGCCATCATGATGCCGCCGGCGTGCCAGGGAAGCGCAACGCCAAAGGTCGCCAAGTAGACACCGAGGATTGGCGCGAGGATGCCGATACCACCAGCCATCTGTTCTTCGCGAGCGAAGATGTCGGTGAGCGAGGCGCAGTACCCCTGATGATGGAGTCTATCAACGAGCCATGCTCGAAATGCGCCGCTGGCAAAGGTAAGACCAATGCCGATAATCACTTCTGCGGCCACATATCCCCAAAATGACGTAGCGCATCCATAGGTGACCATACCGGCAGCCACGAGCGCACAGGAGATGACGTACGAGCGCTTCCGGCCGAAGACATCGGCGAACGCACCCGTGGGGATCTCACAAAGAAATAGTGTGGTGTAAAAAGAGAAATTGACGAGATTCACCTCGAGCAAATTCAATCCACGTGCCATGAGGAAGGTGACGTAGTAGGCGTTGGTGAACGCCATGCCAAACTTCGATACGGCGCGCAGTACGAGATAGTGCCGAATCGTCTCCCGTATTTCTGGAGTCTGCATCGGAATCCTTTCTGGTTGTGAATGAACAAAAATCGCCCTGGCGAGTGCCAGAGCGATGCGGGAGAGTCAGGTATGGAATACGAAATTACATGACGCACACACATCGATCGAGCACAAAAGCTGCTCCGAGAACGGAGTTCTTCTGCGTGAATTCGATTGTGGGTCGGTAGCAATGCATAACGGTATAATAATAGCACGAATTGAGTATTTCGTCAAAATAAAGCCCCCACCGGTGAGGTGGGGGCGAGAGAGCCGAAGGTGCTAGACCTTCGGCAGGGGACCATGCAGGCGTCGCGATGAGCGAGTGCCAGCGCCAGGCACGTGGCGAGGGTGCATCTGCTTGATCGCATGGACGAACTCGAGACGGCGATCGCGAGGTTCGGCGAGATCGCTGACGGTGAGGACCTGGTGAGTGAGGTGGAGTAGATCCGCCTGACCCAGCTTCACCGTCTGTCCTTCACACATGATCGTCACGATGGTGCCTAGTTTGGGCTTTCCCGCGATTACCGCGACCGTGCCCTGTGGCGTCTGGCGGTCCTGCATCATTGGAATCTTCATGTACTCTCCTTGAATGTGCTGTGCCCGCCCTGCGTGCTGCGGGAGAACTACTATACCACAGTAAGGAAATGATGCAAGGACTGCGACGCTAGGGAACGGTGAGCCAATTTTCCCAGCGATAGGCGATGCGCTTGCTGGTATCACGCAGTCTGGTGATACGAATCACATCGCCGTTGCGCAGGAGCGCGCACTTGTCGCAGGGGATCGACGCGCCGAACTCGTCTCGCGACATGCGGAATTCGACGACCTCGCCGCTCTTGATGGTTGCGGTGAATCCGCATGCCAGTACGTTGCCGGAGCTGTATGGCGCTGTAGCTATCACAGTGCGAACATCCGATACGGCTGCAGTGACGTCGCCGAGAGACGGATCGATTGGCTCAGGTGGGCATTGGCTACTCGTTAGGAGTGTCAGTGTTAGCGAGCCGAGTAGAAGCTTCATGGGTTGCCTTTCTGTGTATGGAAACGTGCGAATCGCTATTCTACAACGAATGTATGGCATTGTAAAGAAAAGCCCCCTGCGTAATGCAGGGGGTGGTGAGCCGGGGGGCCTCGAGGGCGCCGGGCGGGTCGTAGCATGTTTCACTCCATGAGCGACGCTTCGGGTGGATCCCTAGCGTGCATAATAAGTATAGCATATTGATTTATATTTGTCAACTGTCTCAAAAACCAAGAAAAACCGCCCATTGCTGGGCGGAGAGAGTGCTACTCGGTGAAGTACACGATCGGGCAACTCTTACTCTTAAAAGCATGATAGCGCTCTTCGATCAATTGTCTCGTCGAGGATGTTTTCCAGGTTTTCGAAGCTCGTGAAATCATCAAGCAGAGCATGAGTACTCCGCAGATCATACCAAGGATCATCGACAGGACAGCAACCTGATACAGTGTGATCGTCTGAAGCCACATCACGAGTATGCCACCCGCCAGAACAACGCCCGGATAGATGCGATGCTTGAGGGCGGTCGGCCACCATCGATACGGCACCCAGAATCTATCCTGCGGGTCACCTGCAAAGAGTGGTGGTCTGTGCGCGACCATGAAGCCCGCCGTCAACAAGATGCACATGAGGACCGCCATGCAAAATAACGTAAGCGGCCAGATGATCACGAGTCGAATGAGAAATCGCCAGAAGAGTTGGCAGACTGATGTTTGAGACGGAACTTCAACGACGCCTTTCTCGGAATTGTAGTAGGCGACATGGGCAACAAAGCTTTTTCGTGACAGCTGCATTCCTTACTCCTTTGGAAATGTGCGATGAAGAGATACTACAAGAAAATGACGATTTGTCAATAAAAACCGCCCATTTCTGGGCGGGGGCGTGGTCTGTGTCAACAACGACGTATCACTGCGTATTTTGTGAAGATTTTTTTAAGCTCCACTTCATCGATGTCTACCCCAAGCATTCCAATAATCACGCAATGTTTCGGGTGTTCATGGATGGCGCGTCCGCCGCCGCATGCTGGGCAGACGAGTATGCTCGTTTCGGTTTTGTCGTCGCGCCAGTAGCCGTCACTAATGATTCCTGATTGGCGCACGAAGACCTTTCGTTGATTGAATGTCCATGCAGGGAGCGCAATCTTCCTGTGGCATTGCATACACTCAAGCTGGTAGTTACGAATGAGCTCGCGGCGTCGCTCTTCAAGGATCGCGAGTCGTGCATTTGATTTCTTCCGGTATGCTTCAATTGCTTTTGAAAGACTTGAAATCGTTTGCATTATTCTAGCTCCTTTGGAAATGTGCGCGGGAACGATTTCTTGTACCGCATATTCAGTGATTTAGCAAAGAAAAACCCGCCCGGTCAGGGGCGGGGAGTGGCTACAACGCATTTTACGGCGTCGCTGTGTTCCGCTGAGCGTCGAGACCATGCTTTCGTAGGGTGTCTACGAAGATGCGCAACCCGACCTCGCTGTCGATGTGATACGCATTGACGTAGCGCTGTGCAGTCTTTGCTCTGGGATCGTCAGAGTACACGAATGGATACGGGAGTGGCGATGTGGTACTTCCCATTTCCGTCATGAAAGATTCTATTTTTGGGCGTTCACTCGCTTCGATGACCGCGTGACCTTCCGGCGTGTAGAGGCGGGAGTACTCGGCTGGTGACGGACAACCACAATGTCCTACCACTCGAATATCAGTGACTCCCACAGGGTCATCGTAGAGTTCTTGTGCTACGGCAAGCGGAACGAGACCCTCGACAATCCAGTACGTCCACGCGCGCGTGAAGGCGAATGGACCGAGCTTTCCGGTGATGCTCCAGGGCACCTCGTGTACGCATGGCCTGTGATGTGTTACGCGCGGGATCCGTGCTCGAATGAGCTCCTGGGCAATGTACTGATCGCACAACGGGTTGCCCGCCAGATTTCTCATAAGTACTCCTTGTAAAAGATACAACACAATACCACATTATTGAGATTAATCAATACAAAAACCCCACCCGGTGAGGGGTGGGGAGGGGCTAGGCGTTTGGAGCAGGGGACTCGACGGCATCTGCTGATTCCACGGATTCGATACGAAGATCTTCCGTGGCTGCCGCGGCTGCTTTGATCTGTTCGGCGAAATCCACAAGGCTATTGCGGGCGCATTCGAAGGCCACGTGTAGGTACTGATCAAATGCGACGTCGGTGCTGATGGACGGCATAGGATTTGCAAGTATCGCCTTGCCGTCTTTTTCGGACGTCACAAGGACTCCGGTGCTATAGGCGAAATCTCTCGCGTCGTAAAAGATCATTGCTGACCTGACCGGGGGTTTGCCTTCAGTTTCGAACACGCCCTCGATCCAGCAACCCGTCTCCAGCACTTGCCAACTCGTGCCCTGTGCGAGGAGCTTCTTTATGGCGAGGAAGAAGGATGCGAATGCATCCTGAAAGGCCGAGTGTGTTGACTTGTCTTCGCCAGCAACGCAAACGATGAACGAAGCTTTCAATGGGAAGCCTCCTTGGTTTGAATGAACTGCAAGAATACTAACATACTACATATATATGTATTTGTCAATACAAAAACCCCACCCGGTGAGGGGTGGG
>CAZBFM010000002.1:0-96394 GCA_964491455.1 uncultured Candidatus Saccharibacteria bacterium
ATGTGGTTGCCGCCTACAGCTTCCGCAGCTGCAATAGTGGAACCGTCACAACACGGGAACGCATGTCGCATGCTCGGATTCGCGTGACACGGACACTGACAAACCATGACTGGGATCAAACTCATAGCACCCTCCTCGTAGCTAAAACTAAACGAACTGTGGTATATGGATATCACACACCCGAACCATGTCAAAAATCTTCTCCCCTATGACGCAAGTAGAAGAATTTCAAATGCTTGCACATGATGATGGGCGACTTTCAGCAACAACACGATACCTTGAGAATCTCATCCTTTCCGCTCTCAGTATCTTTTCAGGAGATGAGCATGAAAAAACTCGTGCACTCAAGAATCTACGAGACGTCATCCCGCTTGTCGTGTCGCGGTATCTTGGCAATCCCAAGAGTAAACAGCACAAATTCTCCGTCTATTACTCATGGTACATCCACGAAGAATTTAAGAAATATCGGTGGAAGCGGATAAGACGACCGTCCCAATAGCCTACTCCCAGAGAGGGGCGTCGGGGATGTTCACCGGCGGAGCGTAACTGGTGACGCATCGGCGGAGCGCGGCGATGAAGTGGTCGGAAATCTCGGGATACGCACGAGCGATTTCACGGGTGAAATCGTAGGGGTTCCACTCGGAGCGACCTTTGGAATCGACATGATCTTTGGCGACCGAGACCGCTTCTTCGTATGCGTTGCGATAGACTTCGGGAAGCTTGGCGGCGTTGATCGCCGCAAAGAGATCAGCGAATTTCCCGATCTCATCCAGATTAGGAAGCTCTCTTGATCCGAGTGATGGTTGTTCAAATGACATGGCACTAGTATAGAAAATAAAACGTGCGAACGCCATATTTGGCAAATAAAAAAGGGGTCTCGCTCCTGCTCGGACTCATGAGCAGAAACGAAACCCCAGTGGATCGGTCGGTATAGGTATGGTCTAAAGCCACCTACTGGCCGTATTAGGGCACGCTCGCAGGCGCGAGGCCGCTCCGTGGATCACCGTACCACGCGTAGCGGTCCCCCGACTTACTGCACCCGATCGCGATCCGCAGATACCATAGCGCACTCTGGGGTAATCACAAGAGCAGCGGCTAAAGCGTCGCCGTAGCCGTTGCAGGTGGCGGGAGGAGTGCTCCGACTACCTCAAATCGATGATGGGAGTATTTTCACCGAGCATGGTTGTAGGGAGGACTCCGTTCCACGCCTTAATCCACTGGAGCTTCACGTAGTCAGCTCCGCCCTGTGATTGGATAGCGGAAGCCTGAATTCTGATGGCTTGGGCCTCACCCTGGGCCTGAGCAACACGCTGGTCGGCCTCGAACTGGACCTGTGCGAGCTTGTTCTTGGCGGCGAGTGCATCCTGCTCTGCGACAACTTTGGCCTCAATAGCCTTCGTGAACGATGGCGAGAAGGTGAAATTCACAATACTCACACGCTCGGACACAGCGCCCTTGGAGGCCATGGTTTCTGAAAGAAGATGGCCGATGTGGGCGGCGAACTCATCACGCTTCTTAATGAGCTCTTCGGCGGTGTACTTTGCGCTGGTTGCCTTTACCGCATCGCGTACCATTGGCGCAATCACCGAGCGGGTGTAGTTCTCAAGACCCTTGTATTGAAACTGCACATCGCGGACGGCGTTCGGGTTCACGCGCCAGTTTACCACCACCTCAATCTCTACGTCCTGCAAATCGCTTGAAGCCGCAGGAAGCTTGTCGTTGTCAGTCTGGGTCTGAATCGATACCTTGTGAATCTTTGAGATGCGCGGGAGCTTGAAGGGAAAGCCCGAACCAAGAGAACCATCGTCTGCCTTACCAAGCGTCACGCGGACTCCTTGCTCATTGGGTCCAATGATTGTCCATGAGCCGAATCCCAGTACCAGCACCGCCACGGTCATGGCCCCGAAACGGACGCCTCGCTTGATGCTGGCCCCCACTGCTTGCAGCACATTATTTGTATCGTATGACATAGAATATAGGTATTAATACGTGTCGGAGCATCGTACCCTCCTCGCTCCGTGAGCGCAACTACAAAGGATGCCCTGCTCAATATTGCTTTTTCCATTATCTGTGGTATTGTACTATTTCGTTTCCAACGCAGGAGGAGTCACATGGATAGCAAGGCCCTCGTCAAAGAGGCCGCGAAACGCGCCCTGAAGCAGGCGCAACAGCATCCGGTTACCATCGGATCACTGGTCGCTAGTCTCAACGATGAGTACATCTACGAGCTCGTGGCGGTCACTGATGGCGTTGCGAGCGTGGAGCGACTGGTCGCCAAAGGCCGAAAGCAAAGGACGGTTCGAAAACAGCTTCCTCACAACGAGCTCTTCAGTGTATCCGCAGCGATACTATTCGCAATACAGATTGGTCAGGAGTAGCTCAGCGAGGCGATCCCACCCACCCGAAAAGGGTGGGTTTTTCTTTCTTGAAAATCGCAATTTGGGTAAAAAAAGAGGGGTCCCGCTTCTGCACAGTCAGTCAGAAGCGAAACCCCAATGAGTCAGATGGCGGATATTTGCCACAGCGCTTTGCAGGCGCTGGACTGCCCACGCGGGGATTACCCAGAGACGTATTAGGTCTCACGTAGACGCGGGCGCGAGGCCGGGCCTGCAAGCCACCGGTCCCCCGACTTTGCGTGTCTCTCGCACGCCGCCACCTCACTCAAGAGTATTATAGCACACTCCGTATTTTCTGCAATACCTTGCTATTTATCTCATTTTGTGGTATTATAAATACAGCACTTCTCAAGTAAGGCTGAAAGGAGCAAGCATGAGCACTATGAGCGTGAACGTCGTCTCGGGTGATATCACCCGCGTGGAGGCCGATGGCCTCATCACCACCATCAATGCAGGCGGATTGTGGTTCGGCGGCATCGACGGCGCGATCCAACGCGTTTCGGGGCGTCACTTCCATGGTCAGGCGTTCGCAAAATCGCCACTCACCGATGGACAAACGATCGTCGCGTATGGGTATGGACACTACAGCCATCGCGGCTTCAAGCATGTCGTGTTCGTCGTCGATAACTTTCGTCGATCATTCGAAGACGTCGTCATCTCAGGCCTCAATGCCGCCAACAAAGCTGGACTCAGAGCTGTCACGCTCCCCGTGATGCACATGGGCGTTCGCGCCGGCGACATCGTCGAAAAGTCTGGGATTGAAGTCGTCGCTGCCATGGATGCCGCAATCAAGAAGTTTCAGGAGAGCAATCCACAGATCGTCAAGGAGATCACCCTCGTGGTCAACAACGACGAGTCGCTCGTCCGCCTCGCGCGAGCTATCCTAAATCAGTAACCGAAGCGGTTGCCCCTACAACCGCCAAGCCCACCCGATGAGGGTGGGCTTTTATTTCGAACGGCTAAAGCGCCGTCTGCGCCGTTCAAACACACGAGCTACCACGGATTTGCTATTTCAATGTAGGTCGACGCAAAACAAAAGCCCCGGGAATTCCAGGGCATGCGGCGAAACTGACGACCGACCTACCGGAAGCGCTCGAGAAGAATCCCGAACACGCCGCCGCTGAGGACGAGGAAGATCTGATACAGGGCGACCTTCCAAAACGGCAACTTTCCCAGGGCGGCGACGACTCCGAGCGACCGCGCAAGCAGTGCGCTGACCATGCTGTGGATGCAAACCCACAGAATGAAGATTTGAAGCTGGTGCGTATTCATGAAACCTCCGCTCGTTTTTGGAAACCGACTCACGTGGTAAACAACTTATATAATTATACGCCTATTTTATCATTTTGTCAATCAGTACAGCGTACGTCGGGGCGGCCTGCGCTTGGCCAAGATTGAGGCGCAATCGAGGAGCGAACCGAGACGTATGGACAATACGGCGAGGGAGCACCGGAGATTGCAACGATGAGATTGGCCAAGCCCGTAGGGCAAAACAAAAGACCCCGAGCGGGGTCTTTTGTTTTGCGTAGGCCGTCCGTTACATCTTGATTTCGATGTCGACACCGGCGGGTAACGCCAGATTCGTCAGCGACTCAATAATCTTGGGCGTGGGCCCGAAGATATCGATGAGACGCTTGTGGATGCGCATCTCGAACTGTTCGCGCGAGTGCTTATCAATGAAGGATGCGCGGTTCACCGTGAACTTGGAGATCTCGGTTGGCAATGGGACGGGTCCCACTGGCTTGCCGCCGTAGCGCTCGATGGTATCAGCAATCTGACGAGCAGACTTGTCGATAATCTTGCTGTCGTACGCCTTCAACTTGATACGGATGCGTTGTTCAGTTTTTTCAGCTTTCTTGGCCATAGCAAAGAGCGAGTGTAGTCGTGATTATTTGATAATCTTCGTGACTGCACCTGCGCCGACCGTCTTACCTCCCTCGCGGATTGCGAAGCGAAGCTTCTCGTCCATTGCGATTGGGTGAATCAACGTGACTTTGACGGTAACGGTGTCGCCAGGCATAACCATCTCAGCACCCTCTGGGAGGAATACTTCTCCGGTTACATCAGTCGTGCGGAAGTAGAACTGTGGCTTGTATCCTTTGAAGAATGGGGTGTGTCGTCCGCCCTCTTCCTTGGTGAGAACGTAGATCTCGGCTTCGAAATCGGTGTGAGGAGTCGTGGTGCCAACCTTGGCCAACACCTGACCGCGCTCGACGTCTTCTTTCTTCAAACCACGGATAAGGATACCTGCGTTGTCGCCGGCCATACCTTCGTTGAGTGACTTGTTGAACATTTCGATACCCGTAACAACGGTCTTCTGTGTTGGGCGGATACCGACGACTTCGATTTCATCGTTGACTTTGATGATACCGCGCTCGATGCGTCCCGTGACGACGGTTCCACGACCTTCGATCGAGAAGATATCTTCCACTGGCATCAAGAATGGCAATTCAACTTCGCGCTTTGGCTCCTGGATATAGGTATCGCAGGTGTCGATGAGCTGCTTGACTGCCTTTGCATACTCATCATCCATGGACTTGGCTTCGAGTGCTTTGAGACCCGAACCGCGGATAACTGGAGAATCCTTGAATCCGTTCTTCGCCAAGAGCTCCTTGAGCTCCTCTTCGACGAGGTCAACCATTTCTTTGTCCTCTACCATATCTACCTTGTTGAGGAAGACGATGATGTAAGGGACTCCGACCTGACGTGCCAAGAGAATGTGCTCGCGTGTCTGAGGCATTGCACCATCAGTGGCGGCAACGACCAAGATTGCACCGTCCATCTGGGCGGCACCCGTGATCATGTTCTTGATATAGTCGGCGTGTCCTGGAGCGTCGATGTGTGCGTAGTGGCGGTTTGGGGTCCAGTACTCGGAGTGGTGCAACGCAATCGTGATACCACGTGCCTTTTCCTCAGGTGCGTTGTCGATACCATCAATGCCCTCAACGCGAGCTCCGTAGCCCTCGCCCTTGAGCATATCCATAATGTGCAAAATCGACGCGGTAAGCGTTGTTTTGCCGTGGTCAACGTGGCCGATGGTGCCGATGTTGACGTGTGGTTTGCTACGATCGAATGCTTCTGCCATGGTGGTTGTTGTAGTGCGCGATACGCCTATTAATCACCAGACCAGTGTTGCCGTGGTGTGCTCCAGTGGTCTGGCGGTATCGCACAAATTATTGATATTTATTCTATACGGAATACTTTGAAAAGTCAATTATTTCGCTGCCTGTATCGCTTGCTCCTCCAGCGCTATCTGCTCTTTGAGCGCAAGGATCTCGTTGTTGAGTCGTTCTAACACCGAATCTTGCGTGGCCGCAGCTGGGGGTCTGCTCTTGGGCCATCGAGCCGAAATTGGTACTTCCTGCGGCTCTTCTGTCGCCTGCAGTTCACGAACGATCAGTGGTGCATGCCCCTCCTCGACCAGCACAACCGCTGCGTTCTCCTTGAGTAATTGTCGTATTTGCTTGGTGTCCATGGGTTTATTTCTTACCCTCTTGAATGGCTGCCATGACATTGGATGGTACTGGCTCGTAGTGGGAATAGGTCATGGAGAAGTTTGCGCGACCCTGTGAGTACGAGCGCATCGCAGTGGCATAGCCGAACATCTCCGACAATGGCACGCGTGCATCGATGACCTTGAGACCCAAGGATCCGCGATCGTTGACATTGAGGATCTGACCACGGCGAGAGTTGAGGTCGCCGGTCGCTGCTCCGAGGTAGTTGTCAGGGACGGTGACCTCGACTTTCATGACTGGCTCAAGAATAACTGGCTTGGCACGACGGACTGCCTCTTGGAGTGCCATGCTTGCGGCAACTTTGAAGGCGACTTCGGACGAGTCGACATCGTGCGAGGAACCATCGTAGACGGTGACCTTGAGGTCGACGAGTGGGAAGCCGGCGATGACACCCTTGTCCAGGGCCTCACGAACACCCTTTTCAACGGCGGGAATAAACTCGCGAGGAATGGCTCCACCTTTGACCTCATCTTCGAATTCAAATCCTTTGCCACGCTCGAGTGGTGCAACACGTAGCCAGCAGTGTCCGTACTGTCCGCGACCTCCGGTTTGCTTGACGTACTTGCCCTCGGCTTGCGCCTCGGTGGTGACGGCTTCTTTGTAGGCGACCTGTGGTCGGCCCGTGGTTGCATCAACGGCGAACTCACGCTTCATACGATCAACGATGATCTCCAGGTGTAGCTCACCCATTCCCTTGATGATGACCTGCCCCGTTTCTGGGTCGGTACCAACGCGGAGAGTAGGATCTTCGTCGGAAAGCTTGCGCAATGCCAAGCCCATCTTTTCTTGGTCTGCTTTGGTCTTTGGCTCGATGCGCAGAGAGATAACTGATTCTGGGATGTCGATACCCTCCAACACCACGGGATGCTCTGGGTCACAGAGGGTGTCACCGGTCTTGGTGTCTTTCATACCAACGGTAGCGGCGATGTTGCCGGCAAAAATTTCTTTGATTTCCTGGCGCTCATTGGCGTGCAAGCGCACGATACGCGCGATACGCTCCTGCTGGCCGGTGCGGGTGTTGAGCACGTAGGAACCGGCGACGAGCTTGCCCGAGTAGACGCGGAAGAAGGTCAGCGAACCAACGTAGGGATCAGTGGCAGTCTTGAATGCAAGTGCACGGAATGGCTCCTCTTCTTTGGGGTGCACTTCCATCTCTTCACCGGTAGCCTGATCGACACCCTTGATAGCGGCGATATCGGTCGGTGCGGGGAGATAGTAGGCAACGGCGTCGAGCACGAGCTGAACACCTTTGTTTTTGAGTGCGGAACCTGTGACGACAGGATAGATCTTGCCGGCGCAGGTGGCGGTGCGTGCGAGACGGCGCAGGGTCGCCAAATCTGGCTCGTTGCCCTCAAGGTAGGAGGCCATCACGGCATCGTCGTGCTCCACGAGCTTTTCGACGAGCTCACCACGATACTTCTTTGCATCGGCGGCGAGGTGCGCTGGGATGTCTTTTGATTTGATGACTTTTTCACCACGCTCACCCTCGAAGGTGATGTACTCCATGGTAAGCAAATCAACCACACCGACAAACTTGTCTTCGAGACCATCAGGAATCTGGAAACGAATGGCGTTGGGTGAAAGCTGCTCGAGTATGCTCTGGTAGGAACGCTCAAAGCTCGCACCAAGACGGTCGAGCTTGTTGATGAAGCAGACGCGAGGAACGTTGTAGTCGTCGGCGTAGCGCCAGTTGGTGAGCGACTGTGGCTCAACACCAGCAACACCATCGAACACGACAACGGCGCCATCGAGCACGCGAAGAGAACGCTTTACCTCGATGGTAAAATCGATGTGTCCCGGTGTGTCGATGACATTGAGACGAACTTTGTCGCCCTCTTTGTCGACTGAATCGGTCGGTGTCCAGTAGGCAGTGGTTGCAGCTGCGGTGATCGTGATACCACGCTCACGCTCCTGCTCCATCCAATCCATAACGGTGTCCCCTTCGTGTACTTCACCAATCTTGTGGCTGATACCGGTGTAATACAAAATACGTTCTGACGTAGTGGTCTTCCCTGCATCGATGTGCGCGATGACACCGATGTTACGAATCTTTTCAATTGGATAATCTGCCATGAAAAAAGGACAATTCAGTTGTGAGCGCCGACTACAGTCGGCACCGGACTACCAAGCGAAGTGCGCAAATGCGCGGTTCGCGTCTGCCATACGATGGACATCTGCTTTCTTCTTGACTGCGTTGCCCGTGTTGTTGAATGCGTTGACGAATTCCTCGGCGAGCTTTGCCTCCATGGCGCGGCCTTTGCCAGAACGTGCTGCGTCAATCATCCAGCGAAGCGAGAGCTGCACGCGACGCTCGGGACGAACTTCGATAGGAACCTGGTAGTTGGATCCACCGACACGGCGGCTCTTGAGCTCCATGGTTGGGCCGGTGTTGGTGATGGCTGCATCAAGAATCTCCAAGGGAGACTTCTTGAGGGTGGCACTGGCACTGTCGAGCGCGCCATAGACGATGTGCGTGGCAATACTGCGCTTGCCGTGCTTCATGATCTGGTTGATAAGCTTGGTGACTAAGATACTCGAAAAGCGCTGATCAGGCTCGAGGATATGCTTCTTTTTGAGTGGGATTGGTCGTCGCATAGGTAATAAGATGAAGGACTAGGCTTTGGCGGTTGCTTTTGGCTTCTTAACTCCGTACTTGGAACGCTCCTGCTTGCGGCCATCGACACCAGAGGCATCGAGCTTACCGCGAACGATATGGTAGCGAACACCTGGAAGATCCTTTACGCGACCACCACGAATGATGACCACCGAGTGCTCCTGGAGGTTGTGACCGATACCAGGGATGTAGGCGGTGACTTCCATACCATTGGAGAGGCGGACGCGGGCGATTTTGCGAAGTGCCGAGTTTGGCTTCTTTGGGGTGGTCGTGGTGACTTTGACGCACACACCGCGCTTGTAGGGCGATGGATTGAGAACGGGACGATTCTTGAGATGATTAAAACCGTACGCCAATGCCGGTGACTTCGTTTTCACGCGAGCAACTCGGCGGGGCACCTTCATGATTTGGTTGAATGTCGGCATTGATAGTAAAACGATGGTAACCCTCGCGCGCCAAGCGGCTGTGCCGCTGCGCTCAAGGCCATTTCAACTTGCTCTATGCAAGTTGAAATGAAAACCAACTAACATCTGATTTGTAGCGAAAGTAGTGTATCAGAAGAGACGCAGACCTGTCAATATCGCAAACAGCCAACTCATCACCGGCGTGAGCATGGGGAAGACTACAAAGAGTAATATCACCAAAAAGAATATCTGATATCGATACAGCGCAACCTTGAGATCATGGAAGCGCGCGGGCAGGAATGTCATCAGGAGCCAGTGGCCATCCAATGGCGGAATGGGAATCAGATTGAAGAACGCCAAGACGATATTAATCCAGACAACATAGCTAAGCATCTCTACGAGAAGCTCACTTGCGCCACCACCTGCAACGCGGATCGCGAGACCCGCAAGCACTGCCAACGCAAGATTGACCATCGGACCAGCGACAGCGACCTTGGCGGGGCCGAAGCGTCGGTCACTGAGCGCGCTGGGGTTGTAGGGTACGGGTTTGGCGTAGCCGAACATGAAGCCTCCCAGGATGTTGGATAATAATGGAAGGACAATGGAGCCGAACATGTCCAAGTGAGCAATAGGATTGAGGGTGAGTCGACCCATCTGCTCGGCGGTACGGTCCCCCATTGAGCGCGCCATATAGCCGTGGGCGAGCTCATGGAGCACTACAGAATAGATGAGTACAACGATCTGAAATATATCGAGAATAAGTGCTTGATCCATGGGGTGGTTGACTGGGTATTGCCAAATTATCAGTTTTCAGCTACTATGTCCAAGCTGTAATTTAGCTCAGCTACACATCTCATGGCCGTCAAATGCCCACAATGCTATAAAGGATCCCGCATGGTTACCAGCCGCGTGCTTTTGCGTGGTCACTACAACCCAACCGGAAAGACTCGCAAGAAGCCAAACCTTCAGTGGGCCCGTATGGATGGCAAGCGCGTGCGCATCTGCACCGACTGCATCAAGACCCTCGCAAAGACTCGCAAGCCCCGCGTCAGCACCACAGTCGAAGCAACTGCCTAGCAAAACATCCGCCACCGCGGATGTTTTTGTATCGGAAGTCCGTGTATCGGTAGTCCGTCGGCGTGCTCGCCTGTGGATCATCGCCGGACGGGTACCGGCGATAGAAAACAACCCCCGACCTAGGTCGGGGGTTTTGCTACGCCAGCACGATAGCGCTAAGCACATAGCGCGCAACATCAGAAGCGGTAAGGTGTGCCGTAGCGTCGATGAGACCCTGCGCACGACACGCGTCCAGAAACGCATTACGGGCTGCAACGAACGCAATCCGATGGGATCGCTGAACGGCTTGCGACGGCGGCATATGATCAAGAACGTACAGGTCGCGCAACCTATCAACCGTGACCTGCATCGCCGCGCGCACCATGGCGTCGTAGAGCGGCGCGAGCTTCAGGTCGGTCGAGACTCGACCAATAATGCTATCAATGAGCAAGGGTGCCTCCTTTGAAAACCCGTGGGCGTCGCAACGCGAATCCCATCAGCGACGACAACGCGAGATTAGGAACAACGACATGCTTGTCCTTGCACGCCAATCGGAGGGCAACTTCACAGGCTTGCATGACGCTGGTTTCGCTGTGCTCTGCGCGTCGATGATGAAACGAACCTACGAGTCGACTATTGATCTCTGCGTTCGCCTGTCGCATGAAGGCGATGTAGGGTTCCTTCAAGTCTGGATCCCCCAGACATCGCTGCACGAACAGCTCAAAATTCACTCGTTTTCGTGGTGGCATACGTCTCCTTTCGGTAGTAAAGAACAACTCATTATGCCATATGAATTGTCACGAGTCAACACGTGCACCACATCCGTCCGGCGATTCACTCCCGGCAGCACCATCAACAACAGAAAACAGGACTCCGAAGGGAATCCTGTTTTCTGTAGCGGTCGGGCTGCCGGGAGTTGAACCCGGGTTACATGACCCCCAGCCATGCGTAATACCGTTATACCACAGCCCGTAATGAGGACGTATCTCGAGACTCGTCTTGATATACGTCCGAATGCCCGGGCTGAAAGCTTTTGCTTACAGCCCGAAATAACGCTGCATTCTACCGCACTACGGATCTCCCGTCTAATGTATGCTAGATAAAGAAACGCCCTCCGCGATAAGCGGAGGGCACGACTCACAAGCCCTGACCCTTGTTGAGGATCATGACCAGGAGGTCTCGGAAAGCGTAGAACTCGGGGTTGATCAGGTACATGACCGAGTTTGATAAGGCATACGCGAGCCAGAGCGCGGTGATCATCAAAGCCACAACAATTACGACGGCAAGGAAGAATTCTTCGCCTGACGATCGCTCTTCGTGCCAGACGCGAATTCGGAATGCTTTCGTACGCACGAAGATGATGAGTGTAATAAGGAATCCGACGAACGGCACCGTCAGATCCCCGATCGCCTTGGCGTACTGCTGTCTGACCATCACGCCCCAGACCTTGGGGGCGACCTTTTCGACGCTGTCGGCCGCCTGCGCGATTGCGCGGGCGCCGAGGTTGACCACCTTGTCGGCCACATCGGCCATGGTCGTCGACTGTTCAGTAGACGGCTCCTTCTTGTTTCCCCGCTCATCGACGGCGAACGAGCGCTGCAACATGGTCACCGCCGAGGTGAGGGCCTCGAGCTCCTTGGCGTTTAGCGCCTCGGCAGATGCAGAGGGCACCACGACCTCGGGACTGGACGACTGCGCCTGAACAATCAGCGGCGCTGCGACGATGAACGCGGCAGCAAGAACGACAAGACTTCGAAACTTCATGAAACTCTCCTTGAAATGTTAAACGACGGTGCATTAATAATAGCATAATTATACGATTTCGTCAATATGCGTCTTGCGTGCGTCGGAGTACACTGAAGGGGTATCACCTCACCCACTACTTCTATGAAAGGATATGTCGACAACATCGAGCGGGAGACACTCAAGAACACCGACTTTCGTCGCGTGGTCTACACCGGCAAGCACAGCCAACTCGTATTTATGTGCATCCCTCCTGGTGAAGAGATTGGCGAGGAGACACACCACCTCGATCAGTTTATTCGCATCGAGCAGGGATCCGCTACCGCAATCCTCGACGATGTGAAACACGATGTGAAGTATGATTGGGCGATCTTGGTGCCAGCTGGAACCAAGCACAACATCATCAATGAGGGAAAGGATGACCTCAAACTCTACACGCTCTACTCCCCTCCAGAACACAAAGATGGCACCGTGGAGGCAACGAAAGCGGATGTCGTAGAAGAGCACTTCGACGGCAGAGTCACCGAGTAACGGATGAGTGCAGCAAAAAATCCCCACGCGGGGATTTTTTGATAGTCCGATCAGGCGCCGCAGAAGCACTTAGCACTTTACGTAGAATTATCGATGAAGATAAGACTCTAGTGGGTGGCCGCACCCACGACACAGCAAGGCATCGTGGCTGATATAGGCCTCCCGAAATGCAAAGAGTTGTCCTAAGGCTTCTACGGGTCTGACCGAACCACCTTCATCATAGAAATTGGGCACGAGGCCGCAAGTTGACATGCTATATATTTATGCTACAATACATCGGTTGGAAATCCTTCCAATATTTGATAGCGAGGAAGTACCTTACCATGTCACCTCAAGTTACCGGTCTGGCCATCGTCAAAGGGACGCCGTTTGCGTTGGTCGAGACCGACCCCCGAGTGGTCGCATCAGCTAAGAAGCTCGAAATAACACCGGACGCCCTGGTTCGAAGCATGCAGGGCAACCTTCAGACCGACACGGGTCGCTGGTTGTATCTCACGTTTCAGGCTGGCGAATCCGGGTTGAATCCCGGCGCGTTTCACATGCTGTTCGTCGTCCTCATGGGACGTGAACCGCTCGAACGCGATCTGGCTTCCGTCCCCGATGGCAACCACAAGAACGTGTCTCGGTCGAACAGCACCAAGATCTACGAATTCTTCGAAGGAGTCATTGACCTCTTGCGCGAGGCGGAAGAGGCCAACATCCAGATCACGCATCTCCAGGCCGCGTGGCTGGTGCTCCGGTTCGGCGAACGCGCCGACACAAAACTGGATGAACTCTTCAATGATGTGTGCCGGAGGAGCCAAGAGAAGCTCCACGAGGATCTCACTCGGCGCATGATGAAGAACCCGAGCTTTGCCAGGTACCTAAAAGCATGAGCATCCTTGGCACCGCCGTCGCGGCGGAGCTCAATCGATCGACCTGGGATGAGAATCCCCTGCTGGCGATTGGGCTCACGCCGTGCATTCTTCGAGCAGGCTTCAGCGATGATGACCTGTTTGATATCTGTCAAAAGGTGGCGCGCTCTCGTCTTATGGAGGTGCATCCTGACCGGACCAACGAGGAAAACGAAGAGCAGCGGACGTTCTCTGCAGCATTCGAATTTCTCAGGAAGCGCCCGACCTTCGATGCCGCCCTCAAAGAGCTTCGAAGGATTGCAAACTCCGAAGAGCGTGAGACGGTGCGCATCAAGCGCGACGTCAAAATACTCAGAGAGCTGGCTGCCTCATCGCAGAAGCACGTCGAAGAAGTGTCTCAGCAGCATCGCTTGATGCTGGAGAAGTACGAGCCACTGGAACTCTTCGTGCGAGCGCTCATTCGGTCTCAGGCATCGCGCGTTACACGGCCTCACAATCTATCGTGGTCACTACCGGGTGGCACGACCCTCTCGGGTACGGACAAACGGGTTGTCTTCGCACTCCTGTGGGCACACACCGCCCTCAAGGAAGGCGCACGCGAAACTGTTGTGGAAGACGTCATCGCCGATCTCGCCCGCAAAGCGAAAAAGGATGGCGGTTATCCATGGGAGGTGATCGGAGAAAGCGTCAATCGCGCCCGCTACGAAAAGCACTACGCGAACGCTGTGGTCCCCAAGGAAGTGCAAGATCGTTGCGAGAGCGACTACCCTGATGCACTGGATTCACTCCTGGACATGTGTGTGGGTATCCGCCACAAGCGACTCGAACGCAAAGTGGTTGCCGATGAGCTGGTGATAGGGCTTCGATCGTCTGCGATGATGGCCGACGCGACCCTCCTCATGAGTGCTGTAGGCAAGGTGAATCGATATAAGATCTTTGGATCGTATCGCCCACCGAAGAACTCGCACGACTACCCCGAGCTGAAGTTCGGAACGTCTGGGTTCGTGGAGATGTCGCTTGAGACCGTGGTCCAAGCGGCGTCGAAGAAGTCGTTCTCGACAGCGCTCGTGCCCGGATGGCTCATGATCGGCATGCAGGTCCGCGACCTGCCGGGCGAGGACAACATGGGACCGCGACCGACAGCGGTTCAGTTCAGTAACCTGCATCAGAATCCGTTTCTGGTGCTGGGCAGCCTTATCGCCGTAGCGTAAAACGGCACCCGAGACCATGTGGTCTCGGGTTTTTTCTTACTTTGATGATTCCAGGAGTGTCTTCTTGGTATACGCAGGCGTGTGTGCCACAAGCTCTTCTGGTTTGAACCAGATATCAATTTCTATCTTTGCCTCTTCTGCGTTTCCGGATGCGTGGATGAGATTGAAGACATCTGAATCTGTTTCATTGGCATGCGCTTTTGAGATGTGCGCAAAATCTCCGCGGATCGTGCCAGGCAATGCTTCTGCGGGATAGGTGGAGCCGGTGAGCTTGCGCACCAACGGAACCACATCGATGCCCTCCCATACCATGGCAACGATAGGACCTGAGGTGATCATATCCAAAAGTGCTTGGCGTACTTTTTGGCCATAACGCTCGGCGATATCTTCTCGATAGTGCTGCTCTGCGGTGTCGCGCTTACTAACCAACATCTTCATGCCGACGAGCTTGATGCCTACACGCTCAAAGCGTGAGATGATCTCACCCATTACACCGCGGTCAACTGCATCTGGCTTTAGGAGCACTAATGTTCGTTCAAGCATGGTGATTTATATTAGATAATGCACGTCCACGATACAGCGAAATAAGCCATGTCGCAAGCGCGGCGTACAGAGCTATCATCAACGGGGTTGAGATGGTCACATTGAGGGCAGCATAGGGCGCGCGCGCAAACCGCTGCACAATCGTGAGCTGATATGCGGCGACAAGCCAAGCCATTTGACCGGCTAGCATGCCCAGCGCAGGCGCCAGCATCCCACTGACCGCCGTAGCAAATCCTAACGCCATCGCCACCGGCACCAATGGCAACACAAGCATATTCACCGGCAAGGTATAGACCGCAAAGAGATTGAATGTATGCAATAGTAACGGCAACACCAACACCTGCGCAGCAAGTGTTGTGGCAATGAGCGATGCGAGCGTTTTCCATTTCACGATCCGTGCAATCCACGGCTCGATAAGCGGTTGCACATACACGATACCTGCGAAGGCAAGAAACGAAAGCTGAAACCCGACATCCCATCGCAACAGAAGTGGATTGTACAGACACATTGCGCAGGCGGTAACCGCCATAAGCATCGTCGCATCAGACAACCTCCCGAGCCGTTGCGCCGTCAACGCAAGAACTCCCATGATAGCCGCACGGACTACCGACGCGCCGCCGCCCACAAACACCACGAATACACCGATCCCGAATACCGCGATCCAATAGGCACGTCGCGCACCCAATGGCGTCAGCAGCGCAATGAGCACCGTGGAAAGAATGGTGATGTTGTAGCCCGACAGCGCAACGATGTGACTGGTGCCAGTGCGGGCAAAGGATTCTTTAAGTGCGGGGCTGATATTGCCTTTTGCGCCAATGAGAATACCTGTGAGATACCCGGCTTCAAGTTGCGGCACAGCTCGAGCGAGCGCCTCCTTGAACGCGCCACGAATGCTCGCTAGCACACCGCTACACCACACAGAGAACCGCGTGTATGTCGAACCATACTGCTTGTTCGGTACATCGTAGCGCGGAAAATACATCGTCGCGTGGATTCCCTCTTTGGCGAGGTACCCAATATAATCAAAATCAGCGAAATTCGTTGGCTGTTGTAGCTTTGCGGTGAGTATGAGCCACTGTCCCTGACGAGGCTTGATCCAATCGGGACCCGAGACAAGGATGCGATCATCGACTACTTGCTCCTCGTCTTCCCGCACCACACTCAAAACGTGAAAAACATACCGACCACCGGTTGCTGTTTTCTCGAAGTCGCCATCGACATATCCGATCACAGAGACTTCCGGCTTTGTAGATGCTACATCCCACAGAAATGACGCGCGCTCAATGACATCACTAGCACGCCACGCACCCAACATCATCGCCACAAGCGCACCCGCACACAACACCGACCATGGTCGCTGCACCAGGAGTGCGATGCCTACCATAACAACGCCAAGCCATAGCGCCTGGATTCCGACATGCCACCACGACGCAAGGGCGATGCCAGCAAGCATGGAGACGCACGCGATGAGAAACATTCGTGAAGCACGCATGCGCGAGATGGTAGCACATCACCCTGCAATCGGGTACTCAATAAAAAACGACCCCTCTTATGAGGGGCCTGTTGGCAACGAGGCTGACTTCGGAATGCGTACTGCGACACGAAGCTCCCAGAAGCTATAGGCTAAAAAAATGAGCCCAAGTACAACTGCTAACACGCTATCAGTAGTAATGCAGACCACACCACAGTAGAGGTGACAGACTGACGCGAGGAAGAACCATCCTCGATGCAGCACAAGCGGCAAATACGAAATGGCGCCGACTGCACCAACAAATGTCACACAGGAGAGCACTGGGAAGAGAACCGTCTGCGACAGCGTAAGCATATCCACGAGCGGAGCAATTGCCGCCAAGATGGCGGTCAACATCACCACCGGTCCCAGTGCGAGCCCGTAGAGTCGAACTACCTTCACGCCAAGATCCCACGCATACTGAGTGAACACAGGCACCTCCTGACAAGAAAAGAGCGATGATGGATTATACCACATCGCTCTTTTCCGTCAAACTTTCCGCTCTCGCTAGTTACACACCCCTGTCGTCGCAAAGCAGTTTGGACACGAGTAGCAGGAGCCCGCTTTAAACATCAACGTACCGCACGTGCACACAGGTGCGTCGGCATTGGTTGCGGTCAAGCGATGCATCGATGACTGCGGCTGCACAACCGGTGCGGCCACGTGAGCCACTGGAGCAGGCGCTGATGATTGCGCAGGAGCAGCAGAGCGCTCGGAAGCTACCAACTCTACATGGGTGGCCATACTGGGGCCACTGTCGGGTCCAAAGATTTCCTCACGATCTTCCTGATCGAGGAACCGGGTGCCCAAGTAGCGGAAGATGTAATCCATGATGCTCTTTGCGGTGGGGATATCAGCGGTGTTCGTGAATCCAGCGGGCGCAAAACTCATATCCTTGAATTTGCGTACCAACGTTTTCAGTGGCACACCTGCCTGCAACGATACGCTCACCAACGTCGCAATGGTATCCAGCAATCCCGAGACGGTGCTTCCCTCTTTGGCGGCAACGATGAAGAGCTCTCCGGGCTTGCGCGTATCAGGATAGAGACCAACGGTCATGTACCCTTCGTAGCCACCAACCGAAAACTTGTGCGTCAGCGCTGGTCGCTCATCGGGCAAATGAATGCGAGTGTAGCCATTCGATCGTTCAACAACCCCCTCGGTCGCTGTTGCTGGCGTTGCCGTATCTTTTGACTTCGACGTACTCATCGGTTGCACTCCCTTGGAGCCGTCGCGATAAATGGCAATAGCCTTGAGACCCATCTTCCATCCCTGCATATAGGCATCATAGACGTCTTCCACGGTTGATGCCGAGGGCATATTGATGGTCTTGGAGATGGCGCCCGAGATGAACGGCTGTGCAGCTGCCATCATACGAAGGTGCCCCATGTAGCTAATGGAACGCTCACCATTGGCTGCCTTGAACGAACAATCAAACACGGAGAGATGCTCTGGCTTGAGATGTGGCGCGCCTTCGATCGTCTCGCGGTCCAGCAAGTAATCATTGATCTCCTGCACCTCCTGATCGCTGTAGCCAAGATTGCGAAGCGCCGATGGCACCTGCGTGTTGACCAGCTTGAGCACACCGCCACCGACGAGCTTCTTGTACTTGATGAGCGCCAACTCGGGCTCTATACCGGTCGTCGCGCAATCCATCATGAATGCGATGGTGCCAGTTGGCGCCAATACTGTCACCTGCGAATTGCGAACACCATACTCGCGAGCAAGCTCAAGCGCTTCATGCCACGCGACACGTGATGCGGCCTGTAGACTGGTGTCGCCGATCTTCGCCGCAGTTGCTTTGACGTAGAGATCATCGGCCGCTTGGCGATGCATATCAATGACGTTGAGCTGCGGGTCGCGATTGACTCCAAAACCCGCGTAGGGCCCCTTTACATCGGCGATGAGGGCACTCATCCGGTATGCCTGCCCTGCCATCAACGAGGTGATCTGCCCTGCCATCAAGAGACCTTCTTTGCCATCGTATGGAAGCCCCATGGCCATCAAGAGTGCGCCGAGGTTTGCATATCCCAATCCAAGCTCACGGAAGTCGTTTGCGTTGCGTCCAATCTTTTCTGTTGGGTAGCTGGAGTAGCCAACGATAATATCCTGCGCAAGAATGACCGTCTCGACTGCGTGGCGGAATGTTGGCGTGTCGAATGAACCATCCGCGCGCAAGAACTTGAGTAAGTTCAACGAGGCGAGGTTACAAGCGCTGTTGTCGATGTGCATGTACTCGCTGCATGGATTGGACGCGTTAATGCGACCCGTATTGGAGACCGTATTCCATGCATTGATGGTGGTGTCGTACTGCATGCCAGGATCAGCTGAATGCCACGCGGCATCGGCAATCCATTGCATCACCTCACGCGCACGGACCGTCTCGAGCACCTGCCCGGTCGTGACCGCCTTGAATCCCCATGAGCCATCCTCTTCGACCGCCTTCATAAACTCATCGGTGACGCGTACCGAATTGTTGGCATTCTGGTATGGCAAGAGCGTGTACGGAGTGAAGAGATCGCCATCAAGCGAGTTGGTGATGCCTGACGCCTCGAGCGCCTTGGAATAATCCTCGATGACGCGCTTGCAGTTGATGAAGTCCTTGAGATCCGGGTGATCCACATTCATGACCACCATCTTGGCGGCGCGACGCGTGGTACCTCCCGAACGGATCGTATTGGCCACTCCATCGGCACCTTTCATGAATGAAACGGGGCCCGATGAAAATCCACCCTTCGACAATGGCTCCTTAGAAGAGCGCAACTTGGACACATTCAATCCGGAACCTGATCCGCCCTTAAAAATCACACCTTCATCGCGGTACCAGTCGAGAATCGAACGCATATCATCGTCCACCGACAAAATGAAACATGCAGAGCACTGTGGTTTGTCATGAACGCCCACATTGAACCAGACAGGAGAGTTGAACGAGAAGTACTGATTCACCAACAGCCACGTGAGATCTTCCGTGTATCGCTCCGCATCGTCTGCCGTTGCAAAGTATCCCCCCTTCACCCCCCAAAATCCTATCGTCTTTGCAACGCGATCAATCATTTGCTTCACGCTTGTCTCGCGCTCGGGAGTATTCTGCTGACCACGGAAATATTTGCTCGCCACAATATCGGTAGCAGTCTGCGACCAAAATGATGGCACCTCAACGCCAAGCTGCTCGAACACCACCGCGCCACTGGCTTTGCTGATGCGAGCATCACGTTTCTCCCAGGTGATCTCATCGTAGGGGTGGCTAGCTCCGAAGAGTCGCTCCCACGTGAATCCTGTTTTTTTCTTTCCCACCGGGATCACGCGCTCCTTGGGGGCACTCCCTGACTGCACCTGACTCCGAGACTGCGGCGGCGTGATATCCATCGGCGGTGGGAACGCATCCGCGGGGGCACCCAAGCCACACGGTGGGGTGTGGCGGGGCGGCGGTATGCATTTGTGAACTTCATCCTCTACGGAGGATTGGACTACTATTGTAGTCTGTCTCTGTGGGGTCGCAATGTGGATAATTTTTACTCATTTTTCCCTCAAAAAGATGATTCTTTGACACTCCAAGCTAATGTGTTGTAGTATTTCGTAGTCTCGTTCGTTTACATCCGATCCACGCCGCATTCTCTTGAACGAAGAATTATGATTCTCAATGTTATCTGGAGTACCCTATGTGTCATTTTCTACAATTATGTATTGGATTTAGCGCTATCGAGGCGAGAGACGGTCATGGCGATTCTTGTCGTTTGGAGTGTTCTCGCGCTTGAACGAATCGCCGACGCGCTTACTACTGGCTTCAAGCGAATACCCCAAGCGCCACAGCCGAAGTAGCGGACTAACAAGCCCGTTCCGCCGTCGCACCCGCGACGGCTTTTTTGTGCAGTCTTAATAATTGACATATTAATTATATTATGTTATTATATTAGTAGGTTTACAAGTAGAAGGAGAATGCAATGGATATTGTGCGATTGGTTATTGTTGTCTTCGTCACGCTGGCGTATCAGCTCGTTCTCGCCTTGATGGGAGAGGCGCTAAACCTCAAAGAGCTACTGTTCCTCTTCCTGATCATCGGCCTTTCAGTCGACAGCAGCATGCTTCGAGGGAACATCAAAGCCATCAAAACGCATCTCGGAATCGAGAAGCCAAAGGAGTAGCCTTACGAGCACTCCACCGCCGTCGCAACCGCGACGGCTTTTTTGTACTGATATTTGACTTCTATGCAATATAACGTACAATATATTCACGTTCATTTCGAGAGAGGATACCCATGCAAGTTAAGATCTTTCAAATTCCGGGCGATCACCATCAGCCGTACAAGGAACTCTCGTGTGATGCCCTCAACACCTGGCTCAGCGAGAACACCATTTTTCCGTCCGACATAGCGAGTGGAGCGTTCACATTGACCACCACAGTGGTTTCTGAAAGCCGAATTGTGGTGACAATTCTCTACGATGAGAAAGAACTGGAACGTCGCCGTAAAATTCGCGACGAGGAGAACGCAGCCCACCGATTGGGCGTGGAGCGCTAAGCCTCAGCCGTCGCAACCGCGACGGCTTTTTTGTGCATTACTTTTTTTGACACGAGATACGCGTATGCGATAGTGACGCGGAAGAGATCTTTTATCTTCGGGAGGTGCGTATGCACGCCATCGTAGCATTCGTCATCACGACACTCGTTAGCTTCTGGGCAAACCTATCGAACGCCCCGCTTACCGTAGTGCAATACGCAGCACTGATGCTCTCCATCGTTGCGCTCCTTGAACTCCACGACCTCGTGCGAGCGCTCAATCGCATCGCCAACATTCAACATCGTGCACATCCACGATAAATCAAAACCCCGACATGTGTCGGGGTTTTTCTTGGCCGTTACTTCATCTTGCGACGGATGAAGGCAGGAATGTCGAGATCGAAGTCACCGTCAGATACGGATGGATCTGTAATCGTCTCACGCATCGGCTGGGGTTGCTGTTGTGGTGCCATTGTCTGAGGCTGAATAGGTGGTGGTGTGTAGGTCTGCTGTTCTGGCGAGCGCGTGGGTTGTGACTGGCGAATCTCGCCGCCGAAAAATCCCATATCAGATGCGGGTGGTCGTGCTTGGTTAGTGATGGTGGCACGACTGGGCTGGAATCCTCCGGTGAAACCAGTAGCGATGACCGTAACTTTGAGCTCACCCTTTTTAAGCTCACCGACTTCGTCGTATCCCATGCCAAAGATAATGTTGGCATCGCGATCCACGTGTTGTGTGATGATGCTAGCTGCTTCTGCAACTTCTGCCATAGAAAGATCCTCGCCGCCGCGCAAATTCAACAAGACACCCTTGGCTCCCTCGATAGACACGTCCAAGAGCGGAGAGTTGATGGCGAGCTTGGCTGCCTCGACGGCGCGGTCATCCCCGGTGGCCACACCAATACCCATGAGTGCAGAACCGGAATTGGCCATGACCTTTTTTACATCATTGAAATCGGCATTGATGATATCGTGTCGCGTGATGAGATCTGAAACACCTTGGACTCCCTGCCGGAGCACGTCATCGACAATCTGAAATGCTTCGCGCGCAGGTGTCTTGCGATCGATAATGCTTAAGATGCGATCGTTGGGGATGACAATAATTGAGTCTACTTTTTCGCGCAAAATCGTGAGGCCCTCTTCAGCCAGGCGCATGCGAGCATTGCCCTCAAACATAAATGGCTTGGTGACCACGGCAACAGTGAGCGCACCCATCTCGCGTGCAATGTCTGCAATAACAGGAGCCGCACCTGTACCGGTGCCCCCTCCAAGACCGCAGGCAACGAACACCATGTCGGCTCCACGAAGGGCGGCTTGGATATCTTCTTTGGTATCGATAGCAGCCTGACGACCCACTTCCGGATTCATTCCAGCGCCAAGTCCACGCGTGAGGGATTTGCCGATGTGCACCTTCACCGATGCGGGGCTGTTGTGGAGTGCCTGCGCGTCGGTGTTGACGGCAATGAACTCAACGCCATGAATACGCGACTCGATCATACGCGTGAGTGCGTTGCAACCAGAACCTCCAACACCAACAACCTTCAGTCGTGCAAATGTTTCAAATTGTGGCTTTACTTGTGGCATAGAATTTTCAGGAGAGGGACTTCGCTACGTGCCGTGATGGGGCAATCTCTCTATTTAAACCTTATAAGACCCTACTGGGGTCTACCATAAACAAAAAGAGGGCGCAAATTGCGCTCCCTCCGCTGTGTATAACCTTGTGGATAAATCAACTAGGGAAGGAAATTCTTGAGCCACTCACGAGCAATCTGCATCCATCCACTCATGGCGGTCGGTTCGCTCACGCGCCTCCCCTCACCAATCTCACGCTCGTACCCCCATGCGACAAGGCCCACCGCAACGGCAAATGCAGGATCCATTGCTGCATCAAATGCCTGCACATTGACGAGCTTAGCACCTTTCACCGGCAACGCGAGTGAATCGCGAACCAGCGTGAGGAAGCCATTGAGCTTGGAGCCTCCACCAGAGACAACGATACCCGCTGGCAATAGCTGCTCCTTGCCGGCCTTGCGAAGCTCATCGGAGACCATCTCTAAGAGCTCATTGGCGCGAGCGTCGACTGCACCCATGAGTGCGCGTCGGTCTGCCTGAAATGGCTCATCCATATACGAGCTCAGATCAACGAGTTCCGGCTTCTTGCGACGATCAGCGCGCTCGTTGACCACCGCCACATCAACCTTGATCCGCTCCGCAACTTCGAGCGATGTCTTTAAGAGAATCGCCAAATCGTTGGTGATGTGTCGCGACCCCACGCGCATGATGGCGCTGTGAATCATGTCTGCCTGATCCCACACCGTCAGCGATGCGGTGCCGCCACCAAAATCAAGATGGGCGACCCCAAATTCTTTTTGGTGCTTGTCGAGCACCGCCATCGATGCAGCAAGAGGCGCAAACACATACCCCGCGACTTCTACACCGCATTCATTGGCACACTTGGAAATATTTTTGAGGTGGCGCGATTGGCCGTGCACGATGAGCACATCAGCTTCGAGGCGGACGCCCTTCATGCCTAATGGATCGCGTACGCGCTCGGTGCCATCGATAATAAAATCGCGTGGAAGGACATGAATGATTTCACGATTCGGTGGAAGCGAAACGACTTGTGCTGTTGCAAGCACGCGCTCGATGTCGCTGGCGGTGATCTCGCCGTCAGCACGCGCGATAGCAATCGTGCCCTTGGAAACTTGAGTACCAATGTGAAGCCCGCTCACCGACAGATATGCGCGACGCACCGGAACACCAGCCATGGTGGACGCCTGGGAGAGTGCCTGACGAACCATTTCTGTAGCTTCTTTCATGTCGACAATCTCTCCTGCGCGAAGTGCGGAAGTCGACGCAACAGAACCAACACCGATGACGGAGGCCTGCGCGGCACCTGGTTCTACCTGCGCGACGACGACCTTAATACTGGTATTGCCCGTGTCGATGCCGCAGATAGTGTAGGGAGTACTCACGTGGAAAGTCGATTGAGAATTTTTTTCTCGGCTGCTCGCATTGTCTTTTCATCGGCGGTGCTACGCTCATGATCATATCCGGCAAGATGCAAGAGTCCATGTACGATGGTCCATTGCATTTGATCGCGCACCGATAGCCCCGACTCCTTGGCATGCTCGCCAACAACATCGGGACAGATGAAAAGGTCACCAAGCAATACCGAAGTATAGCCTTTTTGTGCGTCCATGTGGAGTGGAAAAGATAGCACATCCGTTGGTGTATCGATGCCCCGACGATTTCTATTCAGGGTGCGCATACGAGTCGCGTTCACAAACGTGATACCGACCTCGGCGACTACGCTTTTGGGAAGCTTGAAAGCGTGTCGCGCCTCCTCACAGATGCGCGCACAAACAGCACGTGATGGCACGCGACCTTTGGTGCAATTGTTGAGCACCAGTTCTATCATCGTTATGCGCTCAACGCTTCTTTTACGAGTTCATTGACGCGCGTACCATCGAATTTCCCCTTGGTCTTCGGAGCAACGGCGCCCATCACGCGTCCCATGTCTTTGATGCCAGCGGCACCGGTGGACGCAATCGCTTCGGTAATCAATGCACGCACGGCATCTTCGGTAAGCTGTTCAGGAAGGTACTTGGTGAGCGTTTCTGATTCTGCTTTTTCTGCAGCAGCAAGCTCGGGACGACCTGCGGCCTCGTACTGCACAACGGCATCGCGACGCTTCTTGATTTCGCTCATCACGGCTTCCATTGTTTCTTCATCCGTGAGCACTGCTTGCGCGGCGACATCTGCCTCGGATACCACACCCGCCTTCATGATGCGAGCGCGCTTTTCAAGCTCGCGATTTTGTATGACCGACAAGAGCATCACGAGTGTGCTTCGGGTAACCGTATCTCCCGCCTTGAAGGCGACCTTCATGTCTTCTTTTATAGTGTCTTTGAGTGACATCGAGTATGGCTCCGTCCAACGGACGGAGCGCGAAAATTATTACAGATCTATCTCCTGCTTCAGACGACGCTTTGCTTCGTCGAAGTTTTCTTCGGAATATTTTCCGAGCTTCTCAAGATTCAATCGGAGCTTGCGCAGGTGCATACCCATGATGGCGCGATTCTTTTCCATGCGCTCAGTTATCTTCTTGGGGCGATGCTTGAGGCTCTTGCGACGAATGAGGACGCCGGACTGCTGCACAAAACGCGAAAAGCGGCGCAGCATACTGCCCGTTGATTCATTCGGCTTTCGTTTGACTTCTACCATTGTGGTGACCTCCTTTCCATATATCTAGGCCGTAGGGCGCTAGGGGGTCGTTCCCCGTGGGACCGACCGCTCAGCGTCGTACCTGCGTACGTACTACTTTGATTTCAATCGCTTCTTCAATTCATCGATAATCTTCTCCAGCGGAATGGTCTCTTGAATCCCCGTCTCCATCTCGCGCAAGATGACGGTACCCTCGAGGGCTTCTTTCTGTCCGAAGATGAGCGCAAAGCGAACATCGTAGCGCGCCGCCATGCGAAGCTGACCCTTAATGGTGTCGCGACTCAAGCTGTAGCGGACCTCGATACCCGACTTGCGAATCTCCTCGAAGAGCATGAGCGAGCGCTTCTTTGCGGCTTCACCCAACTGCGACAAAAATACCTTTGGTCGTGGACCAGATTCAGGGACCTGTGCGTTGCGACCCTTGAGGCGTGCAACGATGCTATCGACGTCGAGATACCAGCCGGCAGATGGCGTCTTGGGTCCGCCCAACAGCTCAGACATCTTATCCATGCGAGAGCCGCGAATCACCATGAGGCCATCGAGCGCCACCTGCCCCTCGGACGCTGGAACTGAATCGAGAATAAACTGCCAGATTGTATGCGTTGCAAAATCCTCATCGGTCACCAAGGTGTGATCGATGACGTAGGGAACCTTGCCCTCATCGAGGAACTCCAAGAGACTCTTGAAGTGCGCGCGCGCCTCGTCGGACAAGAAATCAACGGATTGTGGCGCCTCACGTGCAAGCTCATTGTTTTCTGACGAGAGCACGGTCAATCCACGGAACGGATGCTCCTTGGCGGCGTTAACCACCGAGGCGCTCATGCGTTTTGCATTGTTTTTGAAGAAATCACGAAGTGCTCGGAGATAGGCGGGGCGGCTCGCCATGTCGCCAATCGTGTTGAGCCTCACAGTAAAGGAGCCCATCGCAAATGCTTCGATGATGCGGCATCCCAAAAAGAGAAGCTCGGCATCAACGGCACTGGAATCGTCGCCGATTGTCTGCACGGCAAGCTGCCAGTGCATGCGATGACCACGCTCAACCGGTACCAGCACGGGTGTGTTGGTGAACATTTTGACTGGATGTGGCAGTGCCTGCATACCGTACTGCAAATAGGAACGCATCAACGAAGGTGCCGCAGAAGCACGAAGAGCGACCGTCATGCCATGACTCTTGCCGGTGACGAGTCGTCGTGCGAGGTCCGCATCACTGGATGCAACCGGACGAGTGAATGTTTCAGCGTGCTCGATGGGAGCGAGGTCTATGCGATTGAAACTATAATCTGCCAAGAGTCCGTTGGCCTTGCGCCAAATGTAGTGCCAATACTTCTGATCCTCTGGTGGTATGTCAAAATAACCCTCGGGTAATACTGGTACGGATGATTTTGTTTTTGCAGCCATAGAATTGAAATGCCGATGTGAGCCCCCTACTCAACAACGGGAGGATACTCTGTGCGGGGAATAAAACTAATCTCGTCAAATGGGAATAGGCGAAGCCACGCAATACCAGCGAAGTGAGATTTCTTCACGGGACCAAACATGCGGCTATCGCTGGAATGCTCGCGGTTGTCGCCCATCACGAAGTATTCATCTTCGCCAAGGGTAACTTTGGTACCGCAGTAGAGCGGATTGGCGCTCAAGCTGCAGAACGTCGGATTGGAGCTCGGAAGGTATCCCTTCTCCGCAACGGTAAATCCTTTTGGATAGGTGCTATTAAACACCGTGACCTTGTTGTCTCCCACAAGAATGGATTCGCCTGGCAATCCGAGAATACGCTTGATGTAGTAGTCTCCAGGATTGTTGGGTGGGTGGAAGATGATGACATCGCCACGCTCCGGGAATCCGAGCTTGTAGGTCCACTTATCGACGAGAATGTACTCTTTCGTGTGGAAGTTGGGAAGCATCGATGCTCCATCGACAAAGAACGGCTGAATCACGTAGTACCGAACTGGCAAAATAATGACCAGTGATACGAGCACCACGCGAAGCGTCTCCCAGGTAAACGAGAACAGCTCCCCCAGAAAGCCAGATGACGGCGTCAGCTCCGGCGTCGATGGATCAGTCGCCGGTGAAGGCGATGGATTGGTATCAACAAAAGAGGGCTGATGGGGCTTCGGTTCGTCCATAAACACTAGGAAATATGCGGGTGACGTTTGATAGTACCACAGTTTTTTACTCGATTCAAGCTGATTGACTTTTCATACATTTTATGCTATAATTTAACTATGGTGCATGAATGATTCATGCATTGAATGGAGGAAGGATGTTCTCGGAAATCCCGAACAGCACACTGATGTGCTACGGTGCCATCGTCGCGTTGTGGGTGGTCGCAAATCTGCTGGGACGGAAGATCTTCGGAAAGGGAAACAATCAGTCCAAAACGAAGTTCTTTCTCAATCAGTAGCGTGCGCGCCGGCCCTACGCCCCTCTTCGGAGGGGCCTTTTCGTTATAAAAAAACCCTGCGCCGAAGCGTAGGGTTGGACACGACCGAATCACAAACTCATCTGCTGCTTGTCATCGAACCGCGGCCCGAACGAGTAATACATGGAATCAATACTGGTGATCGCCCGAATCTCACGTGCCAACTCAGTGGGACTATGAACCTCCCCCGACACCTGCGCTGACACGCTTGACAGTTGACGCTGCAGAGCCTCCTGGTACCCGAGATCGTTGCGAAACTGCGGAACCAGCCTCCCGATGCGACATCCATCACGATCGATGTAGGAGTCACAATACGGAACGCGGGCCTGACGATTGAAGATGTCTAGATGCGTGAGCGCGATTGAGGAGAGACCTCCATACGACCGCACGCATTCCACGGCATACTTGAGCGCCACGACGTCGAAGCAGCCAGTGCGGAACTCACCCTGCAGGTCGCCACGCACATTGTGTTCGAGCGGGTTCGGCATCACATGACCGACATGCTCCGTCATCAGAGGACCTGCGCCGTGACGCGTTGCATACGACCGAATAACACCTACCGTTTCCGTTTCACCCGTGAACCCTGCTTCAGCAAGTAGCTGCAGTGCGTTCTTCTGCGAAGTATCGCTCCAGGTGGTATACGGATGAAATCCGTGCCACTCGTGCAAGAGCATCCCCTGCGCACCCTCGAACACCGGAGACGACGACGTGCGAATCATCGCACAGGCATCGTCAGCGGAGATGATGTGGTAGTACTGATTCGCCATGGTCTGCCACGAGGTCGCAATACGACTTGGCTCGTTGCGATCGTGCAGTTGCTCCATCATCTCGTAGATATCCGTTGGCATGGGTGTCAGTAGTAGATCTCCGTAGCGAGAGAGTGCAGTCGACAACTTGCGCCGCTGGATGCGGCGAAGACGATCAGTAGTCCGTGCTCGATCGAAAAGATCTCCCGCACGAATGATGTCGTCGGGAAACTCGATTGAGTCAGCGACCGCATCTCCATGCCCCATACCGCACGATCCGTGCCTGCGCTCACCACGCATGCGCTCATGAATGCGATTCATCGCCACATGGAACGGCGTGATGACGATTGCGCGCTCATCAATGAAATGCCGATCGAGCGCCTGCTCTCGTAGCTTCACCGATAGCGCCACTGCTTCGTGCGCCAGCGTCGTAGGGCTCCAGAACATAAAGCGCGATAGCAGCGTCTTCACGCCAGGATCAAAACTGCCACTACCGAACTGTGCAAACGTATGGTGCCGGCCATCACGCATGACAACGTTGTGCGCTGCCTGCGGGCCACCGTTGAACCGCACGACCAAATTTGAACCCGACGTACGACAGAAATACTCCGTCATGGTGCCTTTTCCGGCATCGCCGAAGGCAAGATCCACAACGATACGCGCTCTTTGTTTCATACACGATCCTCCAGAAAATATTGTACAGCACATATTTCATGATGTCAACGCACAAAAAAGCCCGGCCATCCACGGTGTATGTGAATGCCGGGCCACGACCTAGCTACTCCGCCCTATCAGCGACGCGCGCGACCATGTGCGCCCGTACTGGACGTCGTGATCTCGCCAGACGCCTGCGCGACCAGCGCAGCACCGACAGCCGGAACGAGCGCCGCCGTTGCCTTGGAGGCAGCGTGCACACCTTTTGCTCCCTTGGCACGCAGCACGTCGACAAGATCGTCATGCTCCACACCAGAGAATCGGCCGATCGCCATCGCCATCGTGCTCACGAGGGCGTCGGTCTCGGCCACCTCGAGCACATGCTCCGGATTCTCACCCGCATCCTGCAACAACTTCTGCCACATCTTGGTGATGCGGACATCGGTGCCGTGATGCGTGTGCTTCGGCCGGAGCACGAAGACGTTGAACTTCTTACACGTCTCACGGACCGATTCCAACATCGTGACTTCCGCTTCGATGCGATCACCGAACACAGAGTGCGCGATAGCAGGTGAGGTGCCGTGCTTGCTGGGATCGCCAGCATCGTAGTAGGGCTGCTCGTCGCAGATGACGAAGGCAAACCCCTTGGTGCCATCACGCTCAAACGATTCGAGCTTCGTATGACGTGCCAGCGCATAGAAGGTGAGGTGATACGCCTCTCCGTCGTTGCCGCCACCCCTCATCGGGATGACCATCTCATTGAGTGCCTCCACCAACTTCGGAGCGCCGATCTCGAACTGGGACATCTGGAACGCCGCGTTAGGAACGACCGTCTCGTCGTCATGTCCAATGAACATGACGTTGGGGTGATCAGTGATCCCCTGTTCGACGAGGAGCCCGATAAGCGCGGGAAGCGCCTTCTGAATCTTCTCCGGGACATCCTCCATACTTGCCGTACAATCGATCGACACCACAATCGGGGTGACCTGATCGAAGCCGGGTGCGAAACACGACTCTCGTACGCCGTTTTTTAGACCCTTGGGATCAAGAATCTTTGCGATGGAACCGGCAAAGTCACCGGTTGCCGCCGCTCGTGTGGAACGCGCGAACGCCTTGCCTGAATCGTCCAACGCCTTAACGGCGCTGGCGTGATCCACGGGATCATGAGATCCACTGCCCATAGTGTTAGCCTTTCGTGGTACGACAGTTATACGACGTTATTGAACGAACGACACTAGTGCACCGAAGACGGCATGTCTAGTGGTGCAAATTGACGAACCGGGAAGACGCGCTTTGCGACCTCGGTAAATTCTCCCCATGCGGTGCTGCCATCACGAGGACGCCGCGACGCAGTGGGTTGCAAACACCGATTGATGAACTCACGAAATGGAGCCTCGACCGTATCGGGGAGATGCTGCGTAGCAGGATCGCCTCCCAGAAGATACACCATACACCACGCCGACATGAAAATATCAGACGCCGGTGTTGGTGGGGCAGCGGTGCATGCCACCTCCAGAGGATAGTACGCTTGGTAGCGACTCTCCATATACGGGACAACATCAGCTTGACCCAACCGACACGACGCAGTCCAATCAATGATGTTTGCTTGGTGATCTCTCGCATGCACCAGCACGTGATTGGGCGTGAGGCCACCATGGATCACTTTCGCGCTGTGCGCCAGCGTGAGACCTTCGAGGATTCGATTCCAAATAAAGGTCATGATGCGCGTCGACACGCCGTTGGGATACGCAGATCGAATCGCTTCGAGCGTATACCAGCCGTCGGTTCGTACCGGATCCTGCAGTAGCACGTTCACCACGCGGCGATGTGTACTGCCAGGCTCTGCGAGTCTGATCGACTCGAGAAAATGCGGAAGACGACCTGCGAGACTGACAGCAACACGCTTACGATCAGGTACGTTCGAAAGCTCTTTGACCTTACTAGCGATCAAGCCATAGGAGCGAGCTTCTCGCTCCATAAGATCATTGTCAGCGCTCGAGTGAGGAATGCGCATCACCACGCTCGTGGCAACGCCTTGCTTATCAATCGCAACACCGGTAAAGATGCCGCAGGTGCCGCCCTCGGAGATTCGAGTTAAGACCTGATACGAGTATCGCGCTGTGCGAAAAACGAGTGGCCCACGCGTCGGCGCTTTCTTCGGCGTTGCGGACGTGCCATACGAGCCAGCTTTCAGTGCAGCCTGCGCTCGTCCCCAGAGCTCAGTGAGCCCCTGGAACGCCTTGCGCGCCTGCGCTTTTTCGCCGACGTCGAGGTACTTGTCCTCATGAACAACGCGCGCGAGGCGCCAGTAGATTTTCCGTGCTGCATCCAGTTGTGCATCGGGGGCGCCCGACAGGACACCAAAGATGTGCTCCGGAGTCAATGCTCGTGCAATCTGCTCAGCAACGATGGATAGCTCGTTACTAGACACTTCCAACCTCCTTTCTTATCAATGTTCGAAGGCACTATAGTAATACAAAGGTGGTGCAATGTCAACTACGCGATGCTTGACTTTTGAGCATTTTAGCTGTAGAGTACTGCGTCGTTCTCTGACAATCTAGTTACAACCAAGGAGGGCTCTATGCCCGAGAAACTACCCTGTCTTCTTCCTGACGATGTGAAGTTCATTCACTACGATCTGGAGCTGGAGCCCGATTTCGAAAAGTTCGAATTTCGTGGCGCCGTCCGCATCACCTGCCAGGTTATTCGTCCGACCAAGAGTATCACCCTGCACGCTGCCGGGCTGACATTCTCGGCAGGCGCTCGCGTTGGCTACGAAAACCACTGCGGCAATGATGTTATTTCGTTTGCATCGCAGATCCAATTCGACGACGCACAGGAACGCGTGACGATTCAGTTCGAAAAAGAGCTCCCCACCAAACTCGTGTACCTGACGATTGCCTACTCGGGTGAACTCAATGATTCGATGAAGGGCTTCTATCGCAGCTCGTATGTCGCCGCCGATGGGACTACCAAGTACCTGGCCGTGACGCAGTGCGAATCGACCGACGCCCGTCGCGTCTTGCCCTGCGGCGACGAGCCGGCGCTGAAGGCGACGTTTGCCGTGACTCTCATCCGACCCGTTGGCATGCACGCGCTATCGAACATGCCCATCCATTGGGATGTTCCTCATGGCGATAACAAGCGTAAGGTTCAATTCGGGGTTACCCCGAAGATGTCCACCTATCTGCTTGCCATCGTGATCGGCGACCTTGATTTCATCGAGACTGAGATGAAATCAGGCACCCGTGTGCGTGTCTACACGACACCCGGGAAATCTGAGCAGGGACGCTTCGCACTCGAGACAGCTTGCCGTGCTCTCGAGTTCTACAACGCGTACTTCTGGATCAAATACCCGCTGCCGAAGCTGGACATGGTGGCCATTCCCGACTTCGCTGCCGGCGCCATGGAAAACTGGGGACTGGTGACGTATCGCGAAAACGCGCTCCTCATCGATCCCGTGCATTCGTCCGCAGCTGCCTACAAGCGCGTCGCTGAAGTGGTCTGCCACGAGCTCGCACACATGTGGTTCGGAAACCTGGTCACCATGACCTGGTGGACGCACCTCTGGCTCAACGAAGGCTTTGCAACCTGGGTTGCCAGCCATGCGATGCACCATCTGTTCCCTGACTGGAACGTGTGGAATCACTTCGTTGCCGATGAGTACGAAGCTGGCCTCCAGCTGGATGCTCTGCGTTCTACCCATCCCATCGAGGTTGCCGTGTCGCATCCCGATGAGATTTCGCAGATCTTCGATGACATCGCCTACGCAAAAGGTGCGAGCGTCATTCGCATGATCCACGAAGAACTCGGCGCGGAAGCATTTCGCGAGGGCCTGCATCGCTACCTGCATCGCTTTGCCTACGGCAACGCGTCGACGGATGATCTGTGGGCGTCACTGAGCCAAGCATCCGGACAGGATGTGGCGGCACTTATGAGTAGCTGGACGAAGCAGCCTGGATTCCCGATCGTGCGATTCTTCGATGACATCGACGATGACCATACGACTACGCACATCGAGCAAGAACGGTTTGTTGCCGATGGGTCTGCACTCCTTCCATCAGAACGGGAGCAGCGATGGAAACTTCCTCGCCAAATCTATCAGCAGGAAGGAAATTCGTGGAAGATCAACGTCGGCCAGTCATCGTTTGTTCGAGTACATTACACGAGCGAACACTTGCGTGGCCTCGGATATTCCATTGAACACGGGACTCTGCCGCCGCTGGACCGCTACGGCATCATCAGCGACACTCACGCGCTGACCCGTGCAGGCAAAGTCGACGTCGTCGACCTCCTGACGCTCATCGCCATGTATCGCCGAGAGACGGACTACACTGTCTGGACTGCGGTCACTGCAGCGCTCGCCGATCTTCGCTCGCTCGTTGAAGATGACGCGGTGCTCGTGCGACGATTCAAAGAATTCGAATGTCGCATACTGACTCGCATTCATGGCGTCCTCGGCGTCGTTGAAGGCACTAATGATTCTCATGACACGAAGCTCCTTCGAGGGCTCATCATGGGAGCCATCGGATCGGCGGGCAATCGCCCGACGATTCACCAGGCGAGAGCACTCTTCATGGACCATTTCAGTGGCACGGAGATTCTCAACCCCAATCTTCGTGCGCCAACGTACAAGCTCATTGCACGCGAAGCGAATTGGGACTACTACACCAAGCTCATCGCACTGCTCGAGCAAGCCACACTGCAAGAGGAGCGCGTGCGAATCCTGCACGCCATGGGGCTCGTTGAAGAGCCGGCGATCATCCAGGATCTGCTAGCGCTCATCTTTGAACGGAAGCTCATTCGTACGAGTGACATCGTCTATGTCATGCCAGCGATGGGATCGCATCCCGGCGGGCGACTCGCTCTGTGGGATTACGTCCGCACCAACTGGGGCGTCATCAACGAGTCCTACGGTAAAGGCACGAGGATGATATCGCGCATCCTGGAAGGCATGATCTCCGGTCACGCAACGACGAATGCTGCTGACATGTTTGAAGTGTTCTTCCATCTCAATCCCGTACCAAGTGCGACGTCAAAAATCGCTCAGTCCATTGAAACGGTCAGGACGCGCGCCGCATGGCGTCAGCGCGACTCAGCAAAAATCGCTGAGTTCCTTTCCGGATTCTGATACGTACTCCCCGCCAGCAATGGCGGGGATTTTTTGTGATTGCAGACCTACCAACATTCTTCTATACTCATCCCATGAAACTTATCGTTGGTATCGGCAACCCAGATGCGGAATATCTCCTCACTCGCCACAACGTTGGCTGGCAGTTTTTAGACTGGCTTCAAAAGAAGTATAAGGGCGGTGCATTTGAAGAAAACAAGAAAGTGCTCGGCATGGCAGCTACTATAGATATAGAAGGCGAGAAAGGATGGCTCCTCAAACCAACCACCTACGTCAATAAGTCCGGTGATAGTGTTCGAAAGGCAAAACCGTGGGCGAAGGCAAAAAACACCGACATTATTGTCGTGCACGACGATCTCGACATTCCGTTTGGCATGTGCAAATTTTCGTTTGAGAAAAATTCTGGCGGTCATCGCGGCGTGCAAAGCGTTATCGACTCGCTGAAGACAACGAAATTCTATCGCATCCGCATCGGTACAGGTGTACGAGCGCTCGATAAAGCGCGTGATGAGTCGGATAAAAAACGTGATGAATTTGTGAAAGATTTCGTACTTAAGAAATTCACCCCTGCACAGCATGAGGAGCTCAAGGCAATCTTCAAAGAATGCGAAGTTCGCCTCTTCCAAGCGCTCAAGCACGGCTAACGCACGCATGGCAACCGACTACCCCATCGCAGGCATGCACTGTCACTCCTGCGAGATACTCGTCGAACAACACATCCAAAAAGTCCCCGGCGTGCAATCAGTGGACGTACATCACCACACAGGAATTGCTCGCGTGACACCGCAATCGGGACAGACGCCAAATGAAGACGCCATCAAGCAAGCGATTCGTGACGCAGGATACACCCCCTCACAAGAACAACCACGACCGTGGATTGTCCGCGACAGCAACCAATGGATTGAAGCGATGGTCGCGGCGTGCTTGGTATTTGTGCTGTACATTGCCGCACGCCTTCTGGGAATCACATCGCTGTCAGCATCGATCGGCTCATCGGTGGGCATCGGGGTTGCACTTGTTGTCGGCCTTACTGCGGGCGTTTCCACCTGTGCCGCACTCGTCGGTGGCCTTGTGCTAGGATTTTCCGCACGCCACGCGGATACACATCCACACGACACACTCTTGCAACGCCTTCGTCCTCACGCGTTTTTTCACCTTGGTCGCATCGTGGGATTTGCGCTCTTAGGTGGTGTGATTGGTTTTGCTGGATCAGCACTGCAGCCATCTGCGCTTCTCTTGGGAGTCCTTACGATGATTGTGGGTGTGGTGATGATTTCCTTAGGTATCAAACTCACCGAGCTAGTACCACGTGTTGATACACTTCTTACACTTCCACCGAGCATCGCGCGAACATTGGGCATCACCGCCGAGCATGCCTACAGTCACTGGCGAGCAATGCTCACCGGCGCGCTCACCTTTTTTGTGCCGTGCGGATTTACACAAGCGATTCAATTAGCTGCAGTCTCATCTGCGAGTGCTGCGCAAGGAGCGCTCATGATGGGCGCATTTGCAGTGGGAACTACTCCGGGGCTTCTTGGTATCGCTGCCCTGTCATCACTGGTTCGAGGACCCTTTGCACGTTTTCTCTTTAAAGTGATTGGCGTTCTGGTTATCGGGCTAGGCGTCTGGAATATGAGTAATGGACTAACCTTGAGTGGCATTGCACTCCCTTCGCTGTCCGAAAAAGTCCAGGGCCCCCTGGCGGAGCTTCGCGGAGGCACGCAATACATAACCATGAAGCAAGGAGAGATTGGATACTCACCGAATACATTCACTATTCGAAAAGGCGTTCCCTTCGTATGGACAATCACCTCCACGAGCTCATACACCTGCGCATCAACGTTGAGTGTGCCATCGCTGGGCATTCAAAAAAATCTTTCACTCGGAGATAATGTGATCACCTTTACGCCATCGCGCAGTGGCACGATTCGATTTAGTTGCTCCATGGGTATGTTTGGGGGCGAAATAACCGTCATCGATTAGCATGGCTAAAAAAACAATCTCCATCCGCGGTATGCACTGCGCGTCATGCGTCCTGCTCATCGAACAAACACTCAAGAGCGTACCCGGCATCACGGAAGCAAATGCGAATCTTGCAACGAACACCGCAACAATCACCTTCGACCCCCAGAACGTCACCGATCACGATATAGCGGAAGCCGTCAATAAAACGGGCTATGAAGTAGCCACCGAACAGCACGAGGGCATGTCCGCTAGCGAACATTCTGCTCACCTCAAGCGCGAGAGCGCGCAAGAACTCATATCACTTCGACGAAAGGTCATTATATCGCTTGTATTCGGCGTACTCATCATATGGGGAAGCGTTCCTTGGCTTACCGCAACGGCTCCCTCGCTCCTTACGCAACCGTGGCTACAACTCCTCCTGGCGACTCCCGTCCAGCTTTGGATTGGCTTGGTCTTCTATCGACCCGCATTACGCGCTGCTCGTCATGGCACCTCAAACATGGACACGCTCGTTGCCATTGGAACAAGTGTCGCGTTTGCATACTCCACAGTCATCACAGTCGCCCCAACACTTGTGACGCGCATGGGCATCATTGCGATGCCATACTTTGATGTCAGCGTGATCGTCATTGGCCTCGTACTTCTGGGTCGCTATCTGGAAGCACGCGCAAAATCAGGAACCTCAGAAGCCATCGAAAAACTCATGGGACTGCAGGCAAAAACGGCGCGGGTCATTCGCGACGGACAAGAGATTGATATTGCCATCGAACAGGTGATTGTTGGCGACACGATTCGCGTGCGACCGGGAGAGAAGATTCCCGTGGATGGTGTGATTACCGAGGGCAGCTCTGCGCTCGATGAATCAATGGTGACGGGTGAAAGCATTCCCGCGAATAAGAGCGTCGGCGATACCGTTATCGGTGCAACGCTGAACGTGCAGGGGTCCTTCCTCTTTACCGCTACAAAGATAGGCTCCGAAACGATGCTTGCGAGTATTATCAAACTCGTCCAAGACGCACAGGGGAGCAAAGCGCCCATTCAACGCTTGGCTGATCGCGTCTCATCGTACTTCGTTCCCGTGGTATTGGTACTCGCCGTTCTGACATTTGTAGTCTGGTATTTCGTCGGCCCATCCCCCACGCTCCCCTACGCGCTCCTAAACATGGTTGCCGTGCTCGTCATCGCCTGCCCCTGTGCTATGGGACTGGCAACACCCACAGCTATCATGGTCGGAACCGGTGCTGGTGCGCAACGTGGAATCTTGATAAAAAATGCAGCAGCACTCGAAGTCGCTCACTCAATCACCGCAGTGCTGTTTGATAAAACAGGAACACTCACCGAAGGCAAGCCGCGGGTCACTGGTGTTATCACCGTAGATGGATACACCGAATCAGACATCCTTCGTTTGGACGGAGCACTCGAGCAATCCTCAAGCCACCCGGTCGCGAAGGCCATCACCGATGAGGCGCGTCACCGAGGAGTCTCCCTCCAGGGATCACCGCAACAGTTTGAGGCCGTCGCCGGATTTGGCATTCAGGGACTCGTTGAGGGTCAGCAGCTCGTGTCGGGCACTGAACGTTTCATGCAGATGAAAAAGATTGATGTAACTCTTCTGCGCGCACAGATTGATACGCTCATGGACGGTGGCAACACGCTCACCATCGTTGCTGCCGATGGCATTGTCATCGGAGCCATTGCGATTGCCGATACCATCAAGCCAACTGCGCGACAGACGATAGACACGCTCAAAAAAATGGGAGTATCAGTTGCCATGATAACGGGTGATCACGAACGCGTAGCATCATCGGTCGCACACGCACTCGGCATTGATCGCTACTTTGCGTCTGTGCTCCCCAGCGACAAAGCAAGCTACGTCACTAAACTCCAACGCGAAGGCAACAAGGTTGCCATGGTTGGCGATGGCATCAACGATGCGCCAGCGCTTGCTGCCTCAGACGTGGGCATCGCCATCGCAACGGGCACTGATGTCGCCATCGAAGCGGCGGGTATCACCCTCGTCAACAAAAACCTCATCGCAATTGCAACGACGCTCGCTCTTTCGCGAGCCACCATGCGCACCATCAAACAGAACCTCTTTTGGGCATTTGGGTACAACATCATCCTTATTCCGATTGCCATGGGAGCTCTCTATCCGTTCACCGGCACGCTCATGAATCCAATGCTTGCATCAGCGGCGATGGCGCTTAGTTCAATTTCCGTGGTGCTCAATTCTCTAATCCTAAAGAGAAAGGATATACAGCCAAGCGGCACGCCGCGGCTCCGTATGTAATCCCACGTCGCCAAGCGGCACGCCGCGGCTCCGTATGTAATCCCACGTCGCCAAGCGGCACGCCGCGGCTCCGTATGTAATCCCACGTCGCCAAGCGGCACGCCGCGGCTCCGTATGTAATCCCACGTCGCCAAGCGGCACGCCGCGGCTCCTCTGGATATTTCCATGTTGCCTTATGCAACATGGAAATAAAAACGACCCCTCACAGAGAGGGGTCGTGGCTACCACGATGGTAGCGGCTAACGCTGCGCGCGGTGATGTCCGCGAGGACGCGTGGTCTGTGCAAGACCCTCGCGGATGCAACGCTCGATCTGCTCGATCGAAAGACTCGTTCGCTTCACCGTTCTGGTTTTGACCGTTGAGTTGAAGATGGCAATTATCTTGCCATATTTCTCGAACAGAAACCATTCCGGCACCTCAGGCAACGTACCCGGCTCGTACAGACGCCAGGGCGGCAGACGACGCCCACCGAGATTCGCGCTCTCAGCATCACGCAAACGAGCGCCGATCGGGCGCAGGTCTCGACGATGATCGCTGAAGATCTGCACGTGCCCGCTGGAGCGCACCTGCACGATCAGCGCGAGCTGCGGATCCGACGCACGTGCAGCCCGGTTCATCTGCTCATTGTCGGAGCGGATGACTGCCACCTTCACGGGGCAGTCGGCCAGCATGTGCGACTTGGATGCGAAGTCGTCGATGGCAGCCATGAACTGCTGCTGGACGAAGACCTTTGCGTTGAGAACGACGCGAGCATTTTCGACGATCGCCTCCATCATGAAGCCAGCCATTTGCATGGCGTAGACGACGCCAGCAAACGAGAACGGATCCTCCGCGTCCATCTGCACATCCAAGTACTTCTGGATGTGTGCGAGCTCTCCCGTCATCTCTTCGGTCAGCTGCGCCTTCACTGTCGGCGCGTCCATGAAGTCCTGGAACGAGAAAGACGGATCGGTGTCGATCGCCTCCATGCTGAATCGCTCAAGGAACCAGCATATCGCGATCTGCTTGACCGACATCAGCTCACTGGTCTTCTCGTAGCGATTCATGAAGACGTCGTAGAGCGAATTGAGCCACCGATCGACGATGCGCCTGACCTGCTCCAAAGGGACGCCCGCGGAGTGCATGTCCTTGATCAGCCGCGCCATCGCGAAGGGACCATCGGTGGCCTTGTCGTCTGCCTTTACGGCGTACGCCAAAATAGGCTTCAGGCCGGCGTTGTCCGTGAGACCAAGGAACTCGGCAGTCAACGATGCGGCAGACTTGCCGTCTCCCTTGCCGTGCTCGTCGAATCGGCCACCCAGAGCGCCGATAACGACGAAGCCCTTCTTGAGCCAATCATCACCGGTCTCGCCAGGCTTGAGCGAGAGACCAGCATCGATGGTCTGAATCGGCGACCGAGAGAGACCTGGATAGACCTGCTTGCCGAAGCGGCTCAATAGCCACAACGCAAACAACTCGTCCAGGTCCGGCCTGTGATGCGTCACAGCACGATACGACGTAACCTTCTTTTCCATACTGTCTCCTTGCTCCTCGCATGTGGGGAGCGTTGTGAAAGAACGTGGATCCTATACCCACGCTGAGTATCTATTATAGCAGAAAATAGCTATAAAGTCAATAGACCTTACTTCGTCGCGAACTTGATGATGAACGCCGTCGCCACAAATAATCCGGCCGCAAACATCGCGAGCGCGACATATTGCCAAATGATCGGTCGATCGCGTTGCACGAGGAGAAATTCACGCTGCACATCCGCGAATGCCTTTTCGACATCGGACTCTGATTTGGTGGGGTACTGCGCATATGCGTGATCGCTGGCGTTCATTTTGTTGGCGACCGCACGCTTGAGATAGGCTTGATTGAAAAACCGTATGACATCCGCATGCGAAATGATTCCCACGAGCTTTTTTTGCTCATCGACCACGCAGATGGTGCTAGTGCGTGGATAATCGGCAAAGACGTTGCTTGCCTCTTCGAGCGATGCGGTGTGCGGCAAGCTGATAGGATTGAGATCCATGATGCTCGTTGCTTTGATGTTCCGTAATTTTCCAAAGTGCGCATCGAGAGCGCGCTGGTCACCCTTCCCTTTGGTAATTTGTTCGATGAGACGAAGCATTGTTGGCAGGTGCACCTCTGACGACTGCAGTACCATGTCATGCTTAGTGATGATGCCCTTGAGTGCGTGCTGACTATCAATGACGGGCATGCCCTCGTAGTCGTACTTCTCAAAGAGTCCAGCGATCACATCGAGCGTATCATTGACGTCAATAGCGATGACGTCGCGCGTCATCACATCACGAAGGGTCATTACGGGGGCAGAACGCTCTTCATTCATACGCCCAGTATAGCACAGGACCCCTCATGAAGAGGGGTCCTGTGTGGACGCATACAGTGTAGTATCGTCTAGAGAAATGGGGCGATCAAGAGCGCTACGATGTTGGCGACTTTGATCATCGGATTGATCGCGGGACCAGCGGTATCCTTGTACGGATCGCCCACCGTATCACCGGTGACTGCCGCCTTGTGCGCGTCACTCCCCTTGCCTCCATGCGCACCTTCTTCGATGTATTTCTTTGCATTGTCCCACGCGCCACCACCGGACGTCATAGAGATTGCAACAAACAGTCCTGACACGATCGTTCCCATGAGAAGCCCTCCGAGTGCCTCTGGCCCAAGTGCGAATCCAACGATAATCGGAACAAACACTGGGATCAATGCAGGGACCACCATCTCACCGAGCGCAACACGCGTCACAATATCAACTGCTGCTCCGTAGTCGGGCTTCGCGGTATGCTCCATGATTCCTTTGATTTCACGGAACTGTCGACGAACCTCATCAACAACGGCAGATCCCGCGTGACTGACCGCCTGCAACGCCATCGAACCAAACAGGTATGGCATCATGCCACCAATAAGCAACCCTACAATGACGCGAACATCGGATAGATCAAATCGCGCATGATTGCCAGCAGCGAGAAGCTCTTGCGTGTATGCGGCAAATAAGACGAGTGCCGCCAAGCCAGCCGATGCGATCGCATATCCTTTGGTAACCGCCTTGGTGGTGTTACCCACCGCATCGAGCGCATCGGTGATCGTGCGCACATCCTCAGGGAGATGCGCCATCTGTGCGATACCTCCTGCGTTATCGGTGATCGGACCGAATGCATCAATAGCCAAAACGATACCTGCCAATGAAAGCATACTCAATGTCGCAAGCGCGATTCCGTAAAGTCCTGCGATCGTGTACGCACCGAGCATCGCCGCTCCAATAACCACCAACGGGAGCGCAGTCGCCTGCATGCCCATAGCGATCCCCATGATGACATTCGTACCGTGACCGGTTGTGGATGCCTGTGCGATTAAACGAACCGGGGAAAAACTCTTCGACGTGTAATACTCCGTGATCACCACCATCAATATGGTGACGGCAAGACCAATCATCAGTGTCCACACGAGACTCATCGAGCTGACACCCATCCACATCAAATCGCCCAATGACGTCGCCGACCACATGTAGGTCACCGCGCCGTACATGCCCGCCCCAGCAAGAACCGTGGTGACGCCAAGTCCCTGGTAGAGTGATCCCATGATACTACCTCGCAGTCGTACGATGAGTGAACCGATCATTGACGCCCACACACCGACTGAACCGATGACCAACGCGAGCTCAGCAGCTCCAACATTGCCCTCAAAAAGAAGTCCCGCAAGAAGCATCACCGAGACCACTGCGACGATATACGTTTCAAATACATCAGCCGCGGTACCCGCCTGATCGCTGACGTTATCACCTACCAAGTCTGCTATGACTGCAGGATTGCGAGGATCATCCTCCGGAATGCCGGCTTCTACCTTACCAACAAGATCAGCACCGACATCGGCACCCTTGGTGAAGATTCCACCACCGAGACGAGCGAATACAGAGATAAGTGAGCCACCAAAACTCAAGCCAATGAGCGACTTAATGTCTCCGGTGAGCACATACAAGAGCGTCAGCGAGAGCAGAGCGAGTCCTAGAACGAGAAAACCCGTCACTGCGCCACCCTTGTATCCCATACTGAATGCTTCCGCCATTCCTACTCGAGCACTCTCGGCTACGCGCACATTTGCACGAACAGCTACCATCATACCGGCGTAGCCAGCGACAGCAGAACCGATGGCACCAATGACAAATCCGAGGGCAGCGTGCCAACCGACGATGACGTACAGAATAACTCCAACCACCACACCAACGACGAACACTGTGCGATTCTGTCGACGCAAAAATGCCGATGCTCCCTCCAGAATTGCGGCGGCAATTTCTTGCATCTCCGCATTTCCCGACGAGCTCCGCAGAACTTGCCAGGCAAGGAAACCACTAAACGCCAACGCCACGACAGCTGACACGAGTGAAAATAGAACAATCTCCATAGCAGTGCGATAAATTAATACCTGCAAAATGTACCAGCATACTATAAGGTATTTTCACGACAAGACAAGCTGTGCACCCGCAGATTGACACTACAATATTTTCATAGTATTGTTTTCGCGGAGGAGATCCCTATGAGCACAGTGCTGTGGGCCGGCATCAGCGTCGACCCGATGAGAAGCGGAACAGTGGAAGCACACCTCATGAATCATCGTATCGATTGCGCGCTCACGCGAGTGGCAAGCCGAACACTCTCGTCAGTACTGGGAGATGATGGCTCGGAAATCTATCGATACATGATTGATGATGTCATCATCACCGACTTTCACGATCGTCGCGGCGAACGCGTCGGCATCGGCATTGAAGCTGGTGATATCGAGGATGCCTACAGCCTCCTCGACGACGCCTACGAGCTGCTCGCAGATGTCCTCGGCATCATCGACAAGTTCGATGAAGTTGAAGTATGGATGTGGGATCGCTGCGCAGTTCCCCGCGTGCCACCAAGCATCTGCCCCTAGACCTCAACCGAGAGCTTCAACTCTCGGTTTTTTTATACAAAAAAACCCGCCACGTGATGTGGCGGGTGGGCGGCTAGCGGCGGAAGAGATACCACTGACGATGAATATCATGCTGATGAACAAACTCAGCACCGGTAAGAATTCTCTTTCCTGCAGCACCGATGGTTGCCCAGTGAAAGCATCCCGCAATCGCAAGTGTCTCTGTCGCAATGAGCGTGTCCGTCAAGCCAAAACCCCGATCTACGAAACCACTCGTACGCTTGATGATAGACTCTTCGACGATCAGCAGATCATGAGGATTCGTCAAACGCAGATCATTGTCGCGCGCCCAGGGCTCTGCTTCCGCTAGTGGCGTCGTAAGTTTATGATGCGCGACAATGCCTGGCGACCGCTGCACAAAAACGTATATTTGAGGCCTCGGAAGCTGGAGCGGGATGCACGCCTCCAAAGCACGCGTTGCGCCACGATCGACCCAGAGTCCATCATCGAACGCAGAAAGCTCATCCAGCGAAAAGAGTCGCCGAGGCGTCACGCTAATTTCCACAATTCGCTCAGCCCACGACGGCTGACTCAATCGCGGCAGCACATTGATCTCGGCGCCCGTCTGAATCGCACGCAGAGCTGTTTCGAGCTTGTCGCGACCACGCAGGATCTGCTGGCGGGTCAGGCCCATTGCAAGCGCCGTACGCAGCAAACCCAAGAACTGTTGCTCAGTCACTTGATCGACTTTCTTACTTGGCACAACTGCCTCCTAAAAAGAGAAGAACGAAAATTACTCTAACATCGAATCAGCTTCTTGTCCAGACTCTGCGGCAGTGCTGATCACTTTCTGCGTTCGTGAGACAAGATGGCCAAGTTTCTTTTCACTTCGTTCGAATGCGGATTGTGCATCGCCGAGATGATCACCTAATTTGCGAAAATCAGTCGCAAGAGTATTAGCATCTTTCATGACCACTTCAAGGCGCTTCATGATAGCTCCCGTTTGCTTCTGCAGCTGCACATCCTTGAACCAGTGAATCACCGCGGTGAGCGTGATGTAGAGTGTATTGGGAGACGTGAGATACACCTTGCGCTTACGGGCGTATTCAGACACATCATCGTCTTTGAGATTTTGGATGACTTCGTAGTAGATACTTTCTGCTGGCATATACATCAATGCCATATCGACAGTCCCCTCCGATGGGAGCACATATTTTGTTGCAATCTCATCGATGCGCTTTTTGATATCGCTCAAAAATTGCTTACGGTACGCAACGCGAGCAGGCTCATCTTGCGCCTCTGACATTTTTTGAAAATTCTCCCAGCTAAACTTTGAATCAATGGGGAGAAGTAGCTCATTGGGAAGTTTAAGGACTGCATCGACGATTTCACCCGATGCAAATGGATGTTGCTCATCGAATCCACCGTGCGGGAAATACTCGTGCAATATTGCTCCCAGCGTGAGCTCGCCCCACGTACCACGATGCTTGGGCGAACGAAACATCTCCTGAAACGATGAGACCCCTTTCACCGATTCTTGCACCTGATGCACCGTCTCGCGAAGTTCCGTCATCCCCCGCGTAAATGACTGCACCTGCGACGCCACCGATGTTGCAGATCGTTCACTTGCTTGTCGACTATGCTCGAGCTGCTGTGCCATCTGTGATGCCAATGCATCGATTCTCGCGCTCACCAACGCCAAGGGATCCGCCCCTTGAGGAGACGAGCTTCGCCTCGCAATCACGAGTGCTGCAATCACAATGGACACGGCGAGAATAATGAGGGCGCTATTCATGTCCTCTAGTGTACTATACGGCGGTCGAGATACAATCGTTCATGCAATATTGTACAAACGAAAAGAAATAGCTACTATCGCCTTGCTATGGCAACACCAACAATCCTCAAACTCACGGGACAGACACTCACCACACACGACGTACAGGCGGTCGTTACCCACCCTCGCCTGCAGGTGCGCGTTGCACCCGCCGCTCTCATTGGAATGCGCAAATCCAAAAAACTTCTCGATGCCACTCTCACCGAGCGCATTATCTATGGCGTCAATACAGGTTTTGGTCCAATGGCCTCTCATATTATTGGTCGCGATGACCTCCTACAACTCCAGCTCAATCTTGTGCGCAGCCACTCCAGTGGCATCGGAGCTCCGATTGATTCCAACCTCGTACTTGCGGCAATGGTCATTCGCCTCAACACACTCTCAAAGGGATTTTCGGGCGCGTCCGATGCCGTCGCCCATCAACTCGAAAAGTTTATCAACGCCCGCATCACTCCTATCATCCCAGAGCACGGCGCTGTTGGAACAAGTGGCGACCTCGTGCAACTCGCACACATTGCACTTGCCCTCATTGGAGAAGGTGAGGTGCACTACCGCGGCGAACGCATGCCGACCGCAACTGCGCTCGCAAAAGAGAAAATTGCACCACTTACGCTCGGACCAAAAGAGGGGCTAGCACTGATCAATGGCACCGCTGGAATGACGGCTGTTGCTGCAATCCTCTGTGAAGCGGCGGCACGCATTGTTGCGCTCAGCCTCCGCACCGGTGCGTGGTCGCTTGATATCGTGGGTGGATTCGACGACAGTATTAGCGAGCGCATTCATGCGGTACGCCCACACGCCGGCCAACGAGTCGCCGCTGCTGCCCTTCGAGGTCTCGTCGCCAAAAGTGGCCGCATGAAAAATCGCGAAGCATTCAACAAGAAGCACGCTATTTCCGATGAGGTCCACAAAATCGCCGAAGATGTTCAGGAGATGTACTCCCTTCGATGCATACCGCAGATTGTTGGGCCCGTGCTTGATGCGTTCTGGAGAGTCCGTAGCGACGTCACCACGGAAATGAATTCTGCCACTGACAATCCGATTGTGGACTGGGAGCGTGGCGTCTTTCTCCATGGAGGCAACTTTCATGGTGAATACATCGCCGCTGCAGTCGACTACCTCAAGACTGGCATGATCAAGCTCACTATGCTCAGCGAGCGGCGCATCAATTACTTCATGAATCCTGCAATCAATCATCGATTGCCTCCATTTGTGAATCTGCACACTCCTGGACTTACCCTCGCGCTCCAAGGCATGCAATTTGTCGCCACCTCCACAGCAGCACATAGTCAATCGTTGGCATTCCCCCATCATATTCACTCCATTCCAACAAATGGGGATAACCAAGATGTTGTGAGCATGGGATTTGATGCAGCCCTCATCGCCACCAAGGCAATTGAAAATGCATATGCCGTCCTTGCTATTGAGATGGTGACACTCGCTCAAGCCACCGATGCTCTGAAGTGCTCTCGCGAACTATCGCCCGAAAATCAGCAACTCTATCGGGCAATTCGCAAGCTCACTCCCCCCGTGATCGAAGATCGCCCACTTGCACCTGATCTTGAGCGCATCGTCGCGTTTCTCAAGTCATCACCAACACTGCCCATCGACTCACTCAGGAAGCAATGACACCGCGCGACTTGCAAACGTTTTTTGATGCTCACGCACAACGCAATTGGGTGAAGCATTACTTCTCGTTTGACGTTGCGACATTCGAGCGCCTCCTCCACCACCGCGACGAAACCTTTTGGAATACTCTTGGCGCTCGTAGGGCTCTCAAGTTATTTCACGACGCAGCTGTGCGCGTACCCGCATATAAGGACTTCCTTCGCACCAATCGCATTCGCCATGCAACAGTAAAAACAATCGCAGACTTTGCGCGCGTGCCCCGCACCACCAAGGAGAATTACATCAACCGCTATGCACTCAGCGATCGTTGCTGGGATGGCATACTCTCCGCTACCAGCATCATCGCGATGAGCTCCGGGACGAGTGGCGAGCCAAAATTCTGGCCCCGAGGTGGCTTCTCTGAATTCGAAGCGGCGATCATTCACGAGCTCACGTATCGTTCACTTTTTTCAATTCACAAAAAGAGAACGCTTCTCGTTATTGGGTTCCCCATGGGTGTGTATGTATCGGGCATCGCCACACTTCTGCCGAGCTGGATGGTAGCGCAGCGAGACTACGACTTGACGATTGTGGCCGCCGGCAACAATAAAGTCGACATGCAACGCATCACGCAACACCTCCGAACTGCATTCGATCAAGTCGTTCTTATTGGCCACCCATTCTTCATTAAAGATGTACTCGAAACGGGCGCAGCGGAAGGTGTTGATTGGAGCACAATCACCACGTCACTTCTGTTCTGTAGTGAAGGATTTAATGAACAGTGGAGGGATCACGTTGCATCTGTCGCTGGTAGTACGCCCGACTCGGTTCGCATATTCAACACGTATGGCTCGTCGGAGACACTACTCATTGGTCACGAAACACCAGTAAGTATTGCCCTCCGTAAAACCATGAACGACACATTAACGCCGAACATATTCCAGTACAATCCATTCTTGCGATACCTCGATGTCACCGATGGCATTCTCAACTTTACTCTCAACAGCGGAGTGCCCCTCATTAAGTACGACCTCGCCGATGGCGGGACCATCCTTCCTTTTTCAGAGGCAACACAACATCTTTCACCATCGCTTCGTCGGTCTGCGTGGAAGCTTCCGTTTGTTACGCTCGATGGTCGGCGTGACAATACAATTATCTTCTATGCGGCCAATATCTATCCAGAACACATTCATGCCGCACTCAATGACAAGAAATTTTTGCGCTCCATAACGGGCAAATTTGCGATGCGAAAAGAGTACCTGAAAAATAAGGATGAATTCCTAGAAATACACGTAGAGCTTCGCCCTCGCCAAAAAGTCACCGCAGCACTCGCCACTGCAATTGCCAAGCACGCCACCTCGCGACTATTAGATATCAATATGGAGTACAAATTTCTTTGGTCGAACCTCGACAAAGACATCCGCCCGCGCGTCATTTTGCACCCCTACCAATGCGAGCCCTATTTCCGCGCCGGACTAAAACCTCGCTATATCATCAAATGACCCCCGTCGACCACCCAACGCTCTTTACGCCACGCATGCCAGCGCATCAATCTGCACTGAGGAAACTGCGCTCCGATGTATCGGTGCGCGTCATTGATACCTACGAGCACCAACTCGCTGAACTGTACGTGATCCAAAACCCTGCTGTCATTGGGCTGCCACCAGCAGAGCTTGCAACTCGTATAGCGACATACGTAGCTCGTACTGCGCGACGAGCCACGCTTGAGCAGCAAGGAACCTGGGCCTGGCTTCCCTGGCAGCGAACACTCGTGCATATTCTTCCTGAACGAGAATTCTTTCTCGTTCGAACCAATCGCAATGGAAATCTCATCACACCACAAGAACAACAACGGTTCTATCGGTGCGTCGTCGGCGTAGCGGGACTATCCGTTGGCGGTAGCATTGCCCTCACCCTCGCACTCCAGGGTGGCGCTCGAACTATTCGAATTGCGGACTTCGATTCACTTGAGCTCTCCAACACCAACCGCATACTAGCGGGAGTACATGAACTCGCCACGCCAAAAACAACCATTGTAGCTCGTCGCATTTGGGAGATGAATCCGTATGCACGCATCACCATCTTTCAAGATGGCCTCACTGAAAAGAACATACCGTCATTCATGCGAGGCCTTGATGTTATCGTCGACGAGATGGACCAAATGGCAATCAAACAGCTCATTCGCGAACAAGCACGTGCCAATAAAGTCGCGCTCGTATCGACTGCCGATAATGGAGATACGAGCGTCGTGGACGTGGAACGCCACGACCTCAAGCAGACTCCGTACTTCCTGGGTCGACTTGGAGCGACGTCCGTTAAGCAATTCCACTCGATGAATAAACTTCAAATCATCCGCGAAATCACACGTCTCATGGGCCCTGAAAATGTTCCTCCTCGCATGCAATCGTCTCTTTCAGAAATCGGCAACACCCTCGTGTCAGTCCCTCAGCTCGGTGGCACCGCACTCATGGGCGCAGCGGCAACCGCATACTGCGTACATCGCATCGCCGCTGGCCTTCCGCTCCCATCTGGTCGCTCCATTATTTCTCTCGATGAGAAGCTCGAGCCCGGGCACCAAGCAAGCGCTGCAAAAAATCGTCGCGCAAAAAATACTCGCATCTTTGCAAAGAACCTCGGCCTGTAGCACGTATCCGCAGATGCCATACTACCGTTTTTTTTGGCACGATTTCGCGGTATACTAAAAATCATCACATGCGTACCGCCATCGAACACATTCTCGCAGCGGCCGTACTCGCTCCCTCCGGAGACAATTGCCAACCGTGGCGTTTTGAAGTTGCACGCGACACCATTGATGTGCACCTCGTGAGTGAGCGAGACACATCGCTCTATGGCGTCGGTCACTTTGCATCCTACATCGCACACGGAGCGCTCTTAGAGAATATCGCCATAGCGGCGCGCGCGCAGGGAGTTCAGGCAACTATTTCGGAATTCCCTACGCCACACAATCAGCTCCACACCGCACGAATAACACTCTCGTCGATACCCACGCGCCATGATCCTCTAGCCAGTGCGATTGCCGAGCGTTGCTCGAATCGAAAACCATACCTCTCCACACCCTTAACACCGCACCAACGAGATGTGCTTCGTGAAGCGGGAGGAAACGACACGATCTTCATCGAAGACGAATTAACTCGAAAACTTCTTGCATCCTCGCTGGCGGCAAATGAGAAGGTGCTCTTCGAAAATAGAGCGATGCATACGTTCTTCTTCGATCACATGCTCTGGACTGCACATGCGGCAGCAGCGAATCCCATTGGATTTCATCCAGCGTCACTCGAGCTCCCCGCACCAATTTATGGCATATGGCCAGCGTTTCGACATTGGCCAATCATGGCCACCTTAACGTCTCTTGGATTTGCGAATGCAATCGCTTTCGGGAACGCCCCGATCTATGCTTCAGGAGCAGCTCTCGCCTGTATTACAATCGTCGAGCGATCTGCGCGCGACTATCTTCACAGTGGCCGCACACTCCAACGCCTCTGGCTAACCGCCACTAACCTTGGGTTGAGTGCACAAATCCTCACAGGCATCCCGCTCCTTATGAATGCAGTTCATGCACGCACACCATGCCTTTCACCAAAGCATGCGCGCTTCATCGAACGGCACTACGCTCATCTACAACACCTTGTTGGAGCTCCACATGCAGAGATCGCTTTTTTTCTTCGAGTTGGTGTCAGCCCTAAGCCAAGCGCTCGCACGCCCCGTGCAGCACCCACCATCACATGACCACACCGATGTCACTCGGACTTATTGGAAGCTCGCTTACTAGTGGATTAGGCAATCTCGATCTTGTCGCGATTCTCATCGCCGTCGCGGCGCTCCTCACGCTTGGATTTATCGTGTACTTCAATAATCCGAAGAGTGCAACGAATCGAGCATTCCTCATGTTCTCGCTCATGACCGTTGCATATGGTTCCGCCAATTTTGCAAGCTACCAAATAACGGACCCCTGGCAGGTACTATGGCTGTTGCGGATCACGATGTTTTCGGCCGTCTGGCATGCTGCATCTTTTTTCTATTTATTTTTTGTATTTCCTCGTCAACAAGCCGCACTGCCACGCTGGATCACACTCGGTGCGTTTCCCGTTGCGATGGTGACGAGCGCACTCACACTTACGCCATATGTGTTTCGCTCTATCCAAGTCGTCTCCCAGGTGGGCTCGGTAACCAATCCAGTGCGCGGTCCTGCTATCCCGTTTTTCGGAGCCGTAGCGGGCGCATTTGTGCTCGCTGGTCTCGCAGAACTTCTCAAAAAAACGTTCGCGGGTGAAGAGATTCAACGAAAGCAGGCGCGCGTCATTCTCGCGGGTGCTTCTATGACATTTTTACTCATTCTTGTCTGTAATGTGCTCCTGCCGCTGGCATTCAACATACTGAGATTCATACCGCTTGTTCCTATCTTCTTTCTTCCCTTCGTCCTCTTGACCGCACATGCGATTCGCAAATATCGATTCCTGGAAACAAAGGTACTTGCAACCGAAATGATCGCGCTCGTCTTGGTCATTCTCAATATGATCGAACTAGTCATCGCAAAGGATCTTGGAACTCTTATATTGCGCGTGGGCGTGTTCTCGGCTGTGCTGGCATTTAGCATCATGCTCATCAAGTCCATTGTCCGCGAGGTCAACCAGCGCGAACGACTTCGAGCGCTGTCTGACGACCTCCAGAAAGCGAATGCGAAGCTTACGCAACTGGACACGCTTAAATCTCAATTCTTGTCATTTGCCTCGCATCAACTTCGGACGCCACTAACAGCAATCAAGTGGCAGGCTCAGCTCTTACGTGACGGCACCGTGGGGCAACTCCCAGAGAAAGCACTGGAAATTGCGCATGGGATTGAAGAATCGTCACAGCGCATGCTCGAGCTCGTTTCGGAATTCCTCAACCTCCGAAAACTCGAAGAGGGAAAAATGGAATACTCATTTGAGCCCACCGATATCGCCGAGCTCACATCGCGCATCGTAGAAGACATTCGACCGCTCGCCTCCCATAAGGGCCTCGAGCTCACATTCGTGAATCATGCTTCGCAATCACTCTGCTCAGTTGACCGACAAAAATTCTCGCAAGTCGTTCAAAATCTCGTCGATAATGCCATCAAATACACCGACCATGGCAGCGTTCAGATCTTCATAAACAACACCGCGGAAAAAAGGATTCGCATCGTGGTGACAGATACTGGCCATGGGATAGACCCAACCGTTATTAGCTCGCTCTTTGAGCAGTTTGTTCGCGATAAGAAAGAAGCAAAAACAATTGAAGGCACAGGGCTTGGCCTTTACATCGCCAAGCAGATGATGGACGCCCACCAGGGAAGCATCCTTGCCTCGTCTCCGGGAAAAGGAAAGGGCAGCACATTCACGATTGAACTGCCAACGCTCTAGCTGGAATTCGTCATTATTACTGTGGTATACTTGGGGGTATGGACAACGCAAAACCCCTCATTCTCGTTACCGATGATGACGCGAGCATTCGGAATATTCTCCACATAAAACTGGAAGCCGCTGGCTTTCGAGTATCCGAAGCAACGAATGGACAGGAAGCGATCGATTTTTGCAAAAAGGAAAAGCCGGCACTTATCGTTATGGACGTGGGGATGCCGGTCATGTCAGGCACAGAGACAGTAACTGCAATAAAGAAAGACGATGCGATAAAGGATATTCAAATTATATTCTTAAGCAATTTCGGAGAGGAAAACGAGCTCAATGCGTGGCTTGATCAGAAGTTCGCAAAAGAACTCGGCGCTGTAGATTACATGAAAAAGTCGGAGGATATATCCAGGATCATCGAGAAGATAACGTCTCTCGTTCATGTCTAGCGATGGCGCAAAAACTGTTCTTATCATCGAAGATAACTTCTTTATGGCGCAACTATTGCGCGAGAAGCTGGAACACCAAGGCTTTGCGGCAATCCATGCTCAAAATGGGAACATCGGCGTCGATGAAGCGCTCAAGAAAACCCCAGCGCTAATACTCGTCGATATCCCCCTCTCCGGCGACATGGACGGCTTTGCAACACTTACTGCACTCCGAGGCATCCAGTCCCTCGAACACGTACCCGTCCTCACGCTATTCACCACAAAGGATCAAGGCGATATCGAAAAGCTGGAAAAAATAGGCTTTGCGGAGTACCTCGTAAAAGCAGATGCAAACGCCGATGCCATCGTTCTGAAAGTCGTCGAGCTCATCACCGGAGTTTTACAAAAATCGACCAAGATCATCGCGCCGGGCGAAAAAGAACTGAAGACGGTGCCACCGAAGGTACGCGCAGTGATAGCAGAATCAGGCAACGAAGGATCACAGTATGTCGCGCGCGCCGCAACTATCAAGGCGGAAGTAGCAACCATGTTGAAACTTCCCGAAGCGGAAATATCCATCATCACACTTGTCGATGACATGATGATATTTGCATTTCTAGCCAGAGCGTCAGACGTTCACCTTGAGCCGTTTGAAGAGACTCTCGTTGCTCGTATGCGTATCGATGGGATCCTGAGCGACGAATTCACATTCCCTAAGGCGCTCCACGCCGGCATCATTTCGCGCATCAAAGTATTAGGCGGCATGCGCACCGATGAACACCAAGCCGCTCAAGATGGACGCTTCCAGATGACAATCCCAGATATTCAAAAGCAATTCGATGTTCGCGTCAGTATTATCCCGACATATTACGGTGAAAATGGAGTCTTGCGTTTACTCGCAGAACAAACATCTATCAGCTCACTTGATAATTTAGCCTTTACTGATTTCGATCGTGCTCGCATCCGCAAGGCCGTCAAAACACCCTACGGCATGATCCTCGCTACAGGACCTACGGGATCCGGAAAAACCACCACGCTCTACACCATTCTACGAGAGCTCAACACGCGAGCAGTCTCCGTCATCACCATCGAAGATCCGATTGAGTACTCACTCGAGGGCGTCGATCAAATACAGGTCAACACCCGTACGGGCCTCACCTTTGCCACCGGTCTTCGATCTATCCTTCGACAAGACCCCAACATCATTATGGTTGGAGAGATTCGCGATGAAGAAACCGCATCGATCGCAATCAATGCCGCGCTCACGGGACACAAGCTCTTAAGCACCATCCACACGAACGACGCGGCAACAACACTTCCCCGCTTGCTTGATATGGGCATCGAGCCATTTCTTGTGGCGTCAACGGTCAATGTTGCCGTCGGACAGCGTTTAGTTCGCATGATATGCAATGAGTGCAAGGTACCCCGACGGATCACAGAGGGCGAGTTTAATGCTCTCAAAGAAAACATTCCGGAATCGATTCTCGGAGATCATCACGATTACTTTCAGGGCAAGGGCTGCGATGCGTGTGGGCAAACGGGCTATCGCGGACGTATGGGTATCTATGAGATACTAGAGATGAGCGACTTCATTCGTGAGGCGCTGATGAGGCGCGCGGACGCTGGAGAAATTAAAAAGATTGCAGTCAAAAATGGCATGACCACGCTCCTAGAAGATGGATTCAAAAAAGCAGTGGAAGGTCGCACCACCATCGAAGAACTACTTCGCGTTATTCATGAATAAACCATAACTACAAGCGGAGGGATATGAAATGGTTTGACTCACTCAGCTCATTGGGATTTCGCTTGTCACTCAAAGACAAGATGCTGTTTGCGCGTCACATGGAAATGATGACCCGCTCGGGCATGCAAATACTCGACGCCCTCGAGATTCTCAAGAAGCAAACCAAATCCAAACCATTTATCTCAATGGTCGACCATCTCATCGAAGATGTTCGCAATGGCCAGAACTTATCTGTTGGGATGCAGCGCTATAAGAATGTGTTCGGTGAATTCTTCATCAATCTTATTCGCGTTGGAGAATCATCAGGAACACTTTCGGAAAATTTTGCCTACCTCGCCACCGAGCTGGGCAAGAAATCTGAGCTTCAGAAAAAAATTCGTGGGGCAATGGCGTATCCTCTCGTCATTCTCTTTGCCACGTTTGGCATATCGGGAATTCTTTCGTTCGTCATATTCCCAAAAATTCTTCCCGTTCTTCGAAGCCTCAACACAACACTCCCTCTCTCTACTCGTATTTTCATTTCCATATCGGAATTTATGATTTCCAATGGACTCCTTCTCTTCGGAGTTGTTATTGGCGGCATCGTGCTTGGGACCCTCCTGTTACGCATCGGTGCGATCCGGCTCTTCTGGCATCGTATTATCCTCGCAACACCTTTTGTGAATCGCATGTCAATCGACATTAATATTATCAGCATATCTCGCACACTCAATCTCCTCCTCCGCGGAGGCGTCAAAATAGTCCAGGCACTAGAAATCACCTCCGACACACTAACGAATCTCGTATATCAGACTGAACTACGGATCATTGCGCAAGCAGTGCAACGAGGAGAACCCATGAGTAAATCGATGATCCTCAATGAGCGACTCTTCCCTCCTACGTTTAGTCAGATGGCCGCAGTTGGTGAAAACACGGGAAAGCTCGATGAGACGCTCGTGTTCTTAGCGGACTTCTATGAAAGCGAAATGGATAATTCGACAAAGAGCATGAGCAACGTATTAGAGCCGGCGATGTTGCTGGCAATGGGAGGCATTGTCATGTTCGTCGCCATCTCGATCATCACACCCATTTATTCGGTCACGCAAACACTTGGTCGCTAATATGAAACAACGAACGGGACAACGGGGGTTCACCGTCCTTGAGACGTTAATCGGAATCGCGATTCTTTCTATCGTGAGCACCGCTGTGTATTTTTCGTATTCCAATATCCTCGATATCGTTCAGGCGGCGCAGTACAACAACGCGGCGCTAAGCATCATGGAATCAAACGTCGAATCAGTTCGAAATATGCGCTACGAAGATATCGGCGTCATTGGCGGAGCTCCCGCGGGTCTCATCCCCCAGGTAACATCCGTGACGCTCGGTACAACGACCTACACGCTCCACACGTATGTTCGCAATATTGACGATTCCTTCGACGGAACTCTGGGTGGAACGCCCAACGATACCGCCCCAGCTGATTATAAGCTCGTTGAATTCCAAGTTACCTGCGATAGTTGCACTCGCTATCGCGAGCTCACCATGGCAACCTATGTAGCCCCAAAGAATCTCGAGAGTGCCAGCAAAAATGGCAACCTCTTTGTTCGCGTGCTCGATGCGTCGGGTATTCCCCTGAGTGGCGTGACTGTCCGGGTTACGAATAACAAGGTGACACCCGCTATCGATCTCACGGATACGACGAATACGAATGGCATCCTGCAACTCGTCGGGATAGCTACGAGCTCTTCAGGGTATCACCTAGTTGCGTCAAAAACCGGCTACAGCACCGATCAGACTTATCCCATAGGCGCACCTGCGAATCCGGTAAAGCCGGACGCCACGGTCGCGAATCAACAGCTTACCATCTCAACTCTTGCCATCGATGCACTTGGGTCACTACGCATTCAAGCCCGCACAGCATATTGTCAAAACGTGCCCTCTTTTGATTTTCTTATTACCGGAGCACAGCTCATTGGCACGAAACCGGACGTGCCTAAATATTCCGTACCGCTCACCACAGACACCAATGGGTCGTACGTGAACCAAAGCCTCGAATGGGATTTCTATTCGATTCGCGCAACCGATGCTTCCTATGATCTCGCTGCCACCGTCTCATCGCTCTCGTTCTCACTAGCACCGAGTGAGTCAAAAACTCTCTCGTGGATGCTCGCTGATAAATCAAGCAATAGCACAACGCTATCAGTCGTCGATCAATCAGGGACTCCAATCTCGGGTGCAACGGTGCGAGTCACAGGCACCTCCTATGATCAATCACGCACCACGAGCTACTATCCGTTCACACAAACAACCTGGGCAAGCAATGAGTTCACCAGCAAAAGCACACTCATGAGCACGGCAACGCCCGGATTGCTCACGCTGGGTATGATTGCTGGATCGTACGCGAGCGCTAGCAATGAGTGGCTCATTTCGAACACGATAGATCTTGGCACCTCCAGCACATCACTCGGGGTTCTACGCTGGTCTCCCATAGTTCAACCTCCGACCGTAGGCACAGGTGCGTTGCAGATACAAATCGCAGGCAACTCTGATAACGCGACATGGAATTGGGTCGGCCCTGATGGAACACCTGGAACATTTTTCTCGACACCTGGGCAACTCATTCCTGAAAGTCTTCGTGGGTCCCGCTACCTCCGCTACCGCGTCGTCATGGACACTGCTGACGTCAATCAATCACCTCAACTCGATGATATATCGCTGGAATTTTCTTCTGACTGCGTTCCCCTTGGGCAAGTCTACTTTAATGGCCTCGCCCTTGGCAGCTACACCGTGACCATTTCTCATCCGAATTATCAGGCGTTTACCGGGACCCTCGTCATCTCAAGCGACTGGAGCCGGTCTACATTCACACTCTTACCATGAGGCTTTACGGATTCACCCTTATAGAAATACTCGTGGCAATGACGATCACGTCTATGACCCTTGTTTTTGTAACGTATTTCTCACTCAATATTTCGAGCTTTGGAACTGACCTAAATTCTCGACTAGAATCAGAATACGAGCTTCAGCTGGCCCTTCGCACCATGTCATCGGAAATTAGATCTATGGGACCGGGTAGTAATGGCGCTTACCCCATAGCCACAGCAACGGCAACGACGTTTATGTTTTATAGCGACATCGATGGAGATGGTTCATTCGAGCAAGTGCGCTACTTCCTCGAGGGAACGGTTCTTAAAAAAGGAGTGACTCGAGCAACAGCAACGGAGCCGATCCTGTATCCGTCAGCAAACGAAACAGTCATTGAAATCGCGCACTACCTTACCTCGACATCTCTCTTTTCCTTCTTCGCTGAAGGCCATCCTGACATTATTGCCCCGCTCGCAACGCCCGTGACACTCTCTCAAATTCGCCTCGTGCGTATTACCGGCACTGTTGATCGCGACACCATGCAGCCGCCACTCCCAAGCACGCTCTCAACGTCTATCACCATTCGAAATTTAAGAGGCGAAATATGACAACAAGCACGCTCGCACCTCAAAAGGGTCAGATGACGCTCTATGTCCTGATATTTAGCGCAGTCGCTCTTGTCGTGCTCTCAGGTTTCGTACTATGGGCAGATAGTAATATACGAATTGTATTTCGTGACGTCGATAAATCGCAAGCCTTCATGGCGTCCGAGGCGGGCATTGAATATTATCGCTGGCATCTTGCGCATGCGCCAAGCGATTATAAAGACGGAACCCAGTCCAGTGGTCCCTACACACACGACCTGAAGGACAAGGATGGAAACGTGATTGCCGCATTCTCGCTTGGCATAACCGCACCACCAACCGGATCAACTGTCGTCACCCTGAATTCAACGGGAACGGTAGCCGCGAATTCCACGGTGAGCAAAATCATTGAGGCCAAGATGGCAATCCCATCATTTGCGAAGTATGCCGCTGTCATCGGTTCAGAAGTACGATTCGGTGAAGGAACCGATCTCTATGGCCCCATTCACAGCAATGGAGGCGTACGCATGGATGGTATCGCCCATAACATGGTTACCAGCGCGGTGGCAACGTACGACGACCCCGACCATAACGGTGGCAATGAATTTGGCGTTCACACGCATATATCACCAGTCGATCCGCTGCCACCAGCAGCCACACCGAAACGAAGTGACATTTTTATGACAGGACGATCGTTTCCAGTCGCACCCGTTGATTTTCTTGGCATAGCACAAGACCTCTCTTCAATGAAAACCATTGCGAATGCTAACCAATCATACTGGAAGCCATCGGGTGCGAAAGGATATGAAATTATACTGAAAACAAATGACACCTATGACCTCTATAAGGTCACTTCGCTCGTCGCGGCGCCATCAGGATGTACAAACTCCCAAAATCAAACCGGTTGGGGCACCTGGAGCATCTCGGCCAAAACACTCATCGGCAATAAGCCGATTCCATCCAGCGGTGTTATCTTTGTCGAAGACGACGTATGGGTAAGCGGTCAAATCTCTACAGCACGCGTTACGATCGCTTCCGCCAGATTCCCCGACAATGCTAGTACTCGCTCGAGTATCACCATTAACAACGACCTGAAGTACTCGTCGTATTCCGGCTCAGATGTCATCGCGTTGATCGCTCAAGACAACATAAATATTGGCATGGTATCAGCAACAACGCTCCGCATTGATGCCGCCCTCATGGCAGAAAACGGGAGAGTGGGACGTTACTATTACAATCCCCCCACCAACAAGAACAATTGTGGACCTTATCATTCACGCAGTTCCATCACAAGCTTTGGCATGCTCGCTTCAAATCAACGCTATGGCTTTGCGTATACGGACGGAACCGGCTACATCACTCGCACCATCATTTACGATGCTAATCTCTTATATGGACCACCTCCGAGCTTCCCACTCACGGCTGACTTCTACACGCCGATTTTCTGGAACGAAAAAAAGTAGAATATGTGGACATCTCGAAGAGCGTTTGCTGATATACTGTACGCATAAGGTCGATAGCTGGGACGCTCCATGCATGGCGCCTCAGTGATATGTATTCAAGTGTAATAAATTATTTTTATCTATGTTCGCAAAGAAACAACAAAAAGGTTTCACGCTTATCGAAATCTTGGTAGTCATCGGTATCATCGCAATCTTGGCAGCAGTTGTTATTGTCGCCTTGAACCCGGCTCGTCAGTTCGCACAGGCTCGCAACACGCAGCGCTGGAGCAACGTCAACACGATCCTCAATGCAGTTGGCCAGCGCATGGCTGACAATCGTGGCATCTGGAAGACAACCTGCGGATCCGCAACAGTTACACTTCCCGCAACCGCAACGCATATCGGAAGCGGAGCATCTTTGACTGATTTGGAGTCCTGCATCGTAGACACCTACGTCTCAACGATGGTTATGGATCCGTCAGACGGTACAAATGCTGATACCGGCTACACAATCGTTAAGTCAACGAACGGCCGTATCACCGTCGCAGCTCCTGCAGCAGAGCTCGAGGAAGTCATTTCCGTCACTCGCTAACACTCGTTCGAGTAGGAGGAATACATCACAACGCCCGAAAGGGCGTTGTGTGTTTGTGATATACTTGGCATATGCAAATCATGCGAGCATTCTTCGTAACGCTATGCATACTGGTGATCGCTCCAACGGCATTCGCACAAGAATATTTTAGTTTTAATCCTGATTATTCTCGAAGCATTCTTGTTGCAACGTCTGACGCTCTTTCTGAAGTATTTCTTCCGCTCAATGATTATCTCGGCGGATATGATTTTTGGCTAAGCAATCAGTCAACTCCTGGCGATGCCACGTTCACCATAGGAACGCTCAGTGGCGAGACCATTGATTCGCAACTCATCTCACTCCCCGCGATCGCAGACAATGAGACGGGATCACGCATACACATATCGCTCCCCGCACAAATCCGCGTCAGTCCTCAGACTCCCTACCGGATCACCATTCAAAGCGCCGCTCCGACACTTCGCATATACTTCTCCGATGCGACGCAACTCCTAGCCCACAACGGTTCGCCAACTGCGATGTACGCGGGTGGACGTGCCCGCATAGGTGATGAAGATATGGGATTTAGTTTTAAATTTTCTCTGCATGAATCAACCGAACGCACCCCACCCATTCTATCAGGTGTATCCGTAGAGCAGCTCTCCCCATCAGAAGCACGACTATCCTGGTATGCCAACGAACCCGTTGATCACAACCTCATATATAATGACAAAGCGCTCACGTGGTCGTCTGAATATTCGTCGTGCGTAAGCCCCGGTCAACCATGTTCTGTATATTTTGACATTCAAACCGCCACTACCTATTCCTACACTCTGACCATACGCGACGTCTGGGGTAACACAAGCTCATTCTCGGGAGTATTCATTTCGGCAGGAGAAGCGTCATCATCAATTGCACCATCCCCGTCGCCAACAGCGACTAGCACACCAGTAGCCACCTCGACACCAGCTCCAGATGTACAACCACCAATCATCTCCAAGGCACGACTTGTCACCGCAACAGCCAGCTCCGCTACATTCGCATGGACAACGAACGAGGCGGCGACAAGCTCTGTGGTAACGCACATTCTTCCTTTTATAATTACCGCCGGCTGGAATACTGACACAACACTAGAGCTTGAACACTTCGTTACCGTTTCAGGTCTACCCGCTGACACTTTTTTCCGCGCAACGATATCATCGCGCGATGCAGCAAATAACGACACGACTCACTACCTACAGTTCACAACACCTTCTGGCGTATCCGTCGCATCGTCGACTCCTACACCAAACGCGACACACACGCCCTCACCTCTGATCGTCGAACCGGTAATCACAGGCGCTCCGAATGCCCCCCAACTTCGCTGGGCGCCTCCGCTCAATGGAGAGCCTTCCGATGGCTATCGAATTGATATATTTGACGCAAACAACAATCTCGTGCGAACGATATCGGTTGCTTCCGGGAGTCATACCGCTGCCCTTGGAATTTCCCCGAGTAGCACTCAGCGCATCGTTGTATATGAAAATAACAATGGCGTCTATCAAAAGACAGGAGCACCGACCATACTCAAGGGAGCTGCAACTTCAAAGCGCACCTCCTTGTCGTACGTTGGGCCAGCGCTCATACTCTTAGGGATCTTCGTGGGCGCGTGGTTGCGAGTGCGCAGGAGAGCAGCTCATGCGCCAACACCCCTTCCACCCACTACAAAGGTCGAATCACGATAAATCGCCGCTTAAAGGCCGGAAGGAACGAGGCAAGGGAGCATGAGCGAATGCCACGCTCTTCGGTCTCCTCTTCGGGATCGTTGTAGTAGACATACCCATCTTCATATCCAGTGATCACAACGATATGCCCACCGCCTCGTTCTGGATCAAATCCTGAAAAAACGCTCGCCAGAACCGGTCCACTGAGAAGATTTTCAAGAAGCTTCTCCCATGCAAGCTCCGCGCTTAGCGGTGTTTTCCCCTGCAACGCGAAGTCCTCATTGAAACCCGTGTACCCAAATTGCTCGGCAAGCCGAGCCAGTCCGGAATGTATCCATCCGATGCCCTCGCGATAGGCTCCGATGGCTAACCCATCTTCGAGTAATACGCGCAAAGTCGGCAGTGTATTTTTCACGTCCACAGAATTCCAATACGCCAGCACCATCAAAAGAGCCGTTACGCCGCAACCACGCGAGCGCCACTCGTGACGCTCGATGTCCGCATGCTGTGAATAGAATGGAACAAGAAAGCGCGGCATGGCGTGTACAAACTATCTGCTGTGGACCCTAGCAGGTTCGAACTGCTGACCTCCTCATTGCAAATGAGGCGCTCTACCAGCTGAGCTAAGGGCCCGTATACCGCGGTGGGCGATCTAGGAATCGGACCTAGGACCTCTGTCTTATCAGGACAGCGTTCTACCACTGAACTAATCGCCCAATACACCCCACAAGGAACGGCTCATAGTACCAGCTTTTGAGCCTACTGACAATACACTCAAAACCCGCACAGAACATTGCCAAAATTGATGCTCTATGCTATTATACATCAACTCTATGACCGACACGAAGACACTCACTTCGGTCAACAATGCCCTCAAGGAGAAATTCAAGGGTAAAAAGCTTGTTTTTGGACAGGGCGTTGTTGGCGCGAAAGTCGTCGTTGTCAGTGAAATGCTCGGTGCTCACGGCGAAAAAGATGGCTCACCCGTTGGCGGCCCTCATCTCAAGCTCATCAATAAGCTCCTTCGCGATGCTGGCATTGATCGGAAGAAGGTGTACTTTACGAACGTCGTTAAGTATCGACCTGATGCCGACAAGGCACCGTCGCCCAAAGAGATAAAGAGTCACGCTACGTTCTTGAAGGAAGAAATCCGCACGGTTAATCCTGAGATCGTGGTTACTCTTGGCAATCTTGCACTCAACGGCGTTGGCCTTCGAATTCCCGTAGAAAATGTCCACGGTAAAACATTTCCCCTTGGTGGCTACCGACTCTTGCCTACCTTCCATCCTGAGCGCGCGCTACGAGACCCCGGAGCAAAGACGCTCCTGGAAGCGGACTTCGCAAAACTCAAAGAGCTCTTCAAACTCCCGAAGCTCGAAGCCAACTAAAAAATCACCTCCCGAGAGGTGATTTTTTAGTTATGATTTTCGAGCAACGACCCTTCGTGCGGCTTGAACGATAGCGTGAGCATCCAACCCAAATGCTGCCATGAGCTCAGACGGCGTACCCGACTCTCCGAAACGATCGCGTATCCCGACATACTCCATCGCGATAGGGTAATGCTGCGCAAGAAGCTCAGCGACTGCCGACCCCATACCCCCGGCAACCTGATGCTCCTCTGCTGTAACCATTGCGTTGCACTTCTTTGCAGCGTGGAGAATGACCTCATCATCAAGCGGTTTTATAGTGTGATTATTGATAACCATTGCTTGGATGCCATGCTTCTCCAGCATCTCCGCAGCGACAAGCGCTTCATACACCATGGTTCCACATGCCACAATCGCCACATCGTCACCATCTCGAAGGATAAGTGCTTGGCCGATCGCAAATGGCGTTTCAGGGAGCGTGATTATCGGTGTCTTCTCGCGAGCGAGACGCAAGTAGCTGGGCGCGCTCGTCGCAGCAATTGCGCGGGTTGCCTTGCCAGCCTCAATCGAATCACACGGCACAATCACCTGCATACGCGGCAACATCCTCATCAAACCAATATCTTCGAGCGCCTGGTGCGTGGCGCCATCGGGACCAACACTCACACCCGCATGCGCTCCGACAATCTTTACGGGCATATTATTTAAGCAAATGTTCGTTCGAATTTGTTCGTTGTTGCGTCCCGGACTAAAAGCTGCGTAACTTGCAATAAAGGGGATCTTACCCGCAGCGGCCATACCCGATGCAATCACCGCAAGATTCTGCTCAGCAATGCCCACTTGAAAGAATCGATGAGGGTATCGCTCGGCGAACCAATGATTGCGAGTGCTCTCGGTAAGATCGGCGCTAAGGACTACAACTCGCTCGTCGTATTCAGCAGCCTGCACAACGCCATGCCCATAGCCATCGCGAATCGGCTCAGATTGCATCGTCTCGCGTTGAAGCGAGTCGACAATCGGGACCAGCTCTGACAATCGTTTCATATCTATTTTGGATTACAAACGCCACAAATGCCCTCTCGAACCTGCGTGGATACACGCTCCGAGATAAGCGCTGCGCACATCGTACGCTGGCCCTCATTTGAACAGTGATCGCTTACTGCGGTGCTAGCAAACGAACCACTTACATCAATGCGAAATAGCCCTGGAGCAGCAGGCAGGCCATCAGCTATAGTGGCATACAACGAGATCTTATCCGGCCGCGCTATAGTGCTGCGCTCTATAGTCGAAAGTATAAAGGCCATACGCTTTTGAGAGGCTGACTGCAGCGCACTTGCCTGCATATACTCCAAGCCCGCTACAACGAAAGAAATACCTGCTAGCACAAACATCACGGTTGGAAATAACTGTCGTCGATCAATGGTCATTTGGTGAAACAAGTTATGCAATTACGTTGAGAGATTTCATGGATGAGCGTTGCTGCGGACTGACAGATGACCGAATCAGGATCACTGCGGGCGCACCGAGTGTTTACCGTCGAGAGCGCTTGCGCACGTGCGACACAGACCTCGCGCACGACGCGTGAGCAGGTAGCGCTCGCATTTGGATCCTGAGCATTCGATTGTGAAAAGTCCACAACAGGCGTGGGGGCTCCCAATGACATCAGCGCTGCATTCACGATAGACGCTTTCGCCGCAGCGCTTACCGCAATGTCGGAGATTTGCCCAAGGACGCGATAGGTTTGCTCATAGGCGAAATTGCGCGCGTTGCCCGCCTCTGCATTCTTATACACACCAAACGTAATCGAGACAATCGACACTAGAACAGAAAAGATAAGGGCAAGATCGCGTGTCATATTATTGATGCTCACTTTCTATTTTACCATGAAGCGTTCGCAACTCCGAAAGAAAAACCTTCGCTTCAGCAGGCTTCGGGGGGATGCCGTGCCATTTGTAGTCAAATTCAATTTCATGAATTCCCTTACCCGGAATGGTATGCGCGATGATAACGGTCGGCTTCTCGTATATTGCTTTGGCCTCCTGCACGGCATCCACAAACGCTTCGATGTTGTGCCCATCAACCTCAATGACATGCCAATTGAATGCTTGCCACTTGGCGCGAAGAGATTCCAGTGGCATCACATCTTCAGTCATGCCATCGATCTGAATGTTATTGCGATCAACGATTGCCGTCAGATTCGAAAGTCTATATTTCCCTGCTAGCATCGCGGATTCCCACACAATGCCTTCATCGAGCTCGCCGTCGCCCATCGAACAATAGGTGTGCCATTTGGCTCCGTCCATACGCGCCGCCAACGCCATGCCGATTGCTTGTCCCAACCCGGAACCGAGTGGTCCTGACGTGGTCTCGAGTCCCGGGAGTCGCTCTCGTTCTGGATGTCCCTGCAGGCGAGATCCAATCTTGCGCAACGTGAGGAGCTCGGAGATGGGGAAGTAGCCCGCATGTGCCATGGTTGCGTAGCGTACGGGCGCTATGTGACCATTGGAGAGTATGAATCTATCACGGTCGGGCATGTCGGGGTTCTTGGGGTCATGTTTGAGCACATGGTAATACATCGCCGTAAAAATATCCGCCATGCCCAGTGGTCCGGCCGTATGTCCAGAACCAGCGGCAACAAGCATCTCGATAATGCTCTGACGAATCTCATTCGCCTTCAACTCTAGCTCCTTCACCTTGGTTTCAGAAATATACTCGGACATTAGAGCGACTTCGCCGCTGTCAAAACATGCATGACGAGCGAGTTCGTATACCCAAACTCATTGTCGTACCACGCATACACACAACAGAGATCACCATCCACGACTTTCGTTAAAGAGAGGTCGGCAATCGAAGCATGAGCGTCCCCGATAATATCCGATGAAACGAGTTGCTCTCGCGTCACAGCAAAGATGCCAGCCCAGCGAGGCTCGCCAGCTGCCTTCTCGAGCATCTCATTGATTTCTTCGGCAGTCGTTTTCTTCTTGGCCAAAAAGACAATCGCTGAAATTGAACCCGTCACGACCGGTACACGCAATGCAGAGCCATCAAACTTCCCTTCCATGCCATCAACAACACGACCGACAGCAATGGCGGCACCCGTGGAAGAGGGGGTAATATTCACGGCAGCAGAACGACCACGACGATAGTCATTGCCCTTGGTTGGTCCATCGATAAGGCTCTGGGTCGCGGTGTAGCCATGCACGGTGTTCAGAAATGCCTTCTTAATTCCGAGCTCTTCCTGCAAGATTTGAATCACCGGAGAAACAGAATTGGTTGTGCAGGAACCATTCGACGACAACACGCACGTCGCCAGAGCATCCGCATTCACACCCATCAGCGCCGTCACTGCGTCGCCAGCATCTTCGTCTTTTGCAGGAGCGGTCAGGACAACGCGCTTCGCGCCTGCATCGACATGAATGCGTGCCTTCTCAAAACTCTCAAACACTCCCGTTGCCTCAACGACAATATCAATACCAAGATCACCCCATGGCAATTTGCTAGCATCTTTTTCCTGGAGAAACTGGATGCGCCGCTCACCAACAACAAGATACCCACGATCATCTGACGACTCGATACGTACCTCGTGGTGATAGCGACCATAGGCCGAATCAAACTTCAAAAGATACGCCAGATTCTCTGGGTCTCCAAGGTCATTGATCGCTACGACGTTGAGCTCGTCATGGGTCAACGCTAACTTTAAGAAAGCCCTACCGATTCTTCCGAATCCGTTGATTGCAATAGTTGCCATATATACTCCATGGTACCATGCCACCATCAAAAAAGACCCCCGCCTTATGAACAGGTAGGGGGTGCAGACGTGGTATGCGTCAGGGAATGGGGCGGGAAAAAGCAAAGCTCAATGACCGCGGGCGTGAAGACTAGCAGATCGAGCATGAAATGTGCGAAGCTCGCATAGATGAGCGGATCGCTGGTAGCGCTTGTGAGATATAAATAGCTAAACCAAAATCCCATTGCCGTCTGGAGGATACCGCCGCGCACATTCCACGACATGATTGCATGAAAGAACCCGAACAAGAGTGAGCTCACCATAATATCTCGCCATGAGCGCACTGGATGTGGCCCAAGCCCTCCATGACGAAATATGAACTCCTCGAGCATCGCGAGAATCGGCAAATTGTAGAGAAGAAGCGCCGCGAATGGATACTTCAGCCACGGATGCAAAAGAGGTCGAAAATTGAGATTGCTCGACACGAGTCGCACGGGTCGAAACTTTCCATCAACTTGTTCGATGAGCTTTCCGAGAATTGCCATTACCACGAGCATTCCCGCTGAATACCAGAACAGACGCACGATCGGGATGTCGATGATTGCCGCCTCTGCCGGATGCAGCACCGCATACCAGAACTCATTTGTAAGAACATGCGCTGAAACGGCAAGGTACACGAGCACCGCCGCAAATGCGCATCCGTACAACGAAGGGAACCACCGTCGAACACACTCTGTAAGCGTAGGCATATGCGCCACACCTCCAACGCAGTTAAAGACCGTTGAGCAGGAGCGTATGCCTCTTTTATCTCGGAGTCAATCGGAATGATGTGCGATGTAACGGCGATGGTCCGTGGAGTGCGAGACGCTCATAGTGCAGCTTCGTCCCATAGCCTTTGTGTTTCTCAAAACCATACTCGGGATATTTTTTGGCTGCACGAGTCATGAATGCATCACGATGCACCTTCGCAAGAATCGAAGCGCACGCAATCGTAAAGACAATCCGGTCTCCACCAACGATGGTGCGCTGCTCCAATGCAATATCAGAAATACGACGATTGCCATCCACGAGTACCAGTGGGCGACGTACCGTTGATGCTGCCACGCATGCATGCACGGCCTTCGCCATTCCATCATGCGTGGCACGCAGAATATTTCGTGCATCGATACTACGCGAGGAGACCACAGAAAGGCGATACGTGAGAAGGCGCTCCGCTGAAAGCGCGCGAGCAAGCGCCTCACGAGTAGATGCTGTCAAAAGCTTCGAATCCCGGACAGCGCTCAACGCGGGATGTCGAGTACGGAAAAACTCGGGGGAGAAGTATGCCGCGCATACAACCACGGGTCCCGCGAGACATCCGACACCCACCTCATCAACGCCAATACAATATCCAAAGCCAGCCCGCAGCGAGTTGCGCTCGTACCTTGTATGCGGTAGCTTGCTCATGCTCCCTGACAATACATCATGTCGCACAATCATGAAAGGTCCCCGCGTATGGCTCATCCAATGCGTCGACTACACCTCTCACTACCACAGTACGAATATCCAGTCGTAAGCTGCGACACGTGCCTCTCAACACGTGACATCAAAGTCAAAATGATACTGGTTGCTGACGGCGAAGGGTCCTTGCTTCGCGTCATCCCACCCATGCTGTATATCTGCAGCACCTGTAACCGGCAAGGCACCCGCAGCGCATCCAACGTTGCAATCGATGGCACGAAGGTGTACCTCCATTGGAGCAAAACTCCTGAGCATGTCGTTCGTGGTTTCGTATTCGCACCGCTGATGTTTCGCGATTCGCTCATGTAAACTCGTTTTCGCTCCATGCGATCACGAGTTTTTTCTTACTTCCAACGACGTGTAAATTCGTACAACGCGACCCCTAACGCAACGGACACGTTGAGTGATTCCTTATGTCCTCGCATCGGAATTTTCACCATATGGTCTACATTATGCGACATACTTACACGAACCCCCTTCACTTCATTACCAACCACCACGGCCATCGGCCATACAGGCACATGCGCTCGATAGTCGCCCGACGCATCCCCCGTCTCAAGCGCAATAACCGAAACTCCTCGCTTTCGTAAAGCGCGCACCACATCCACTGCCCGCTTCACTCGTCGCCATGAGACAAACGACTGTGCCCCAAGCGCCGTCTTATTGATGCGCTCCGGATGCGTATCAGGGCCTGGGGTAAACCCAGCAAGTAGTATCTCCCCCACCCCAACGGCGTCCGCAGTACGGAATGCGGAGCCAACATTGTGGACACTCCTGACATCGTCAAGAATAAGCGTAAGTTTTGGCGTGGTCGTTTGCGGTGGCATAGTATATGATAGAGAGACGTACCAATTAAGGTCCTATACTATGCTAGAAAAATTTCAGAAGCAACTGCAGGTTGGCGGATGGGTGCTCGTCGTTGTCATTGCACTTACGGGAGTTTTGCTATGGCAGAATATCGATCGCGTTGGTCGCTCCGGCAATGTAAGCGACACATTCTACGTCAACGGCACGGGAACGGTCAGCGCAGCACCGGATATCGCAGTAGCGGATATCGCCATCAGCGTTGATGGCCACTCTTCCAAGCTCGCGCAAGATGAAGCCAATAAGAAGTCCAAAACCGTGGTGGAGTATCTCAAGAATACTGGCATCGCATCGTCAGACATCAAGACCAGTGCGTACAACATCTACCCGATCTACGACTACTCCAATGGAGCAAATCGTATTCGTGCCTATCAGGTGACACAATCACTCACCATTAAGATTCGAGATCTCGACAAGACAAATACGATCATCGATGGTGTCGTCGATGCTGGCGCGAACAACGTCAACGGCGTTCGTTTCGAAATCGATGAGCCAGAAAAACTACAAGCGGAGGCACGCGCAAAAGCTATTGCAAACGCAAAAGAAAAAGCGGAACAACTCGCCAAACAGCTTGGCGTTCGACTCGGCGATATCGTCAGCTTTAATGAATCAGGCAACACATATCCACCTATGATGTATGGCATGGGTGGAAGCTCGGTCATGATGAAAGACTCTGCAATGACTGCACCCGAGCTACCCGCCGGCCAGAATGAAATTAAGGTTGATGTGACTATCACCTATCAGATTCATTAGAGGGTGGCGAGAGTACCAGCGTATGAAAAAGAGCACCCACGGGGGTGCTCTTGCAGTCTCTGCCTACAGCTTCAGAGCTTCAAGCTCCTTGCTCATGACTGCATCAAGCATACTCGCTCGCCTCCGGATTCGATCGACTGCGATCGCCAATGTCTTCATCTGGCCCTGATTTACGTTTGTTAGTTTCAGATTGCGACGCGCCTGCTCAACAAAGGCGAATGGGACCGTTCCCGATTCCACCAGATGATACCGTGTCTTTTGGTCAGGTGGTGGAAAGACCTTGCACATCGTCACTTGTGGGGCCTTTCCGAGTGGCACCCACTGAATCACAATCTGTGCATCGGGGATCCAAAGCGCTCGACGCTCCAACCTCCCCTTCTTGCTCATTACACTGTGGACGTACTTTTCTGCCCACATACTCGACTCCTTTCGTTGGACACAACAGTGCCCTCCTTTCAAATACTATAATACCACACTGCGAGATTCTAGGCAAGTGCCCGCCTATGATCGAGCCACGACGCCCGCATACTTACTAATCACGTCGCGAAGCGCTTCGGGATTGGCAATTTGATCAATAACAAATTTCTTATCGGTACCCGCCGATTGCACAATCACACTCCCAAATCGCAGGACTGTACCGATGACGCCCTGAATATGCGTAGCTACATCCTGCACTCGCTCGAGTCGAATAATGGAAATATTGCGGTCAAAGAGACGCTGGTAATCAATATCGATGATGCGCTTGTTGGTGACGATCCAGATATCCATGTAGTAGGTAGTCCAGAACTGCCAGAACACCGCCCACAAGACGAGCCCCCACAGCGCCCACACCACTACTAGCGACGACAGCGAAGCAGCTATCGGAGCGATGATACCCATCCACACCAAGACGCCGCTCACTGCCAAGGGAAGAAACGACATCGCTACTAGCGCCACAATACGGACAGCAATGAAGAGCCAGTGCCGATGCACCTTCAGTATAATCTCCTCCCCCTCTTCCATGGGTATATACATTGTGCGTTATGAAAGTAAGATACCAAGACTGACAATCGCACCGAGCGCAATCACGCCACCGATGTAGACTCGCTCGGCCGTTTTGAATGTATCATGCTCAAACGGAAACCGTCGCCAGTGATACAGCAAGATAACAGTGACAGCGGCAATAAACACGCCCGCAAGTGACGCCAAGCTGACGAGCACAAGGGGCGAGAGCTCGACGGTCACCGGCAATGACGTCCATACCGATTGCAGATCGGGAAGGGGTACGCCGGTAATTCGCGGGAGCTGAGGTGATACCAACATCGTGCACTAAGTATACCACACCACAAAAAAGCTCGGAGATATTTTCCGAGCAGTGAGACCTGCAACATCTCATACCGTTAAACGAGATCACATTGTGGACAGGCCGAGCAACTACTATGCCGCGCCCAATCAATGAGTCCCCTCCCGCACCTCCAACAAACGCCATTGTACGCGCACACAATCCGGTGAAGCATCGCTCTTAGAAAGGACATACTTCCTCCAATCGGCACTAGCATAGCACACAAAACCCCATCTGAAGATGGGTTTTTGGTTTCTAATCTTACACAGTCAATTAGTTTCAGAGTGCGCTTTTGTTCCTAGCACCATGAACGGAACTCCGATTTCGCTGTCGGACCCAGCATAGTACGTACGCCGTGAGGCCCTTGCGGGTCGCGCGACGTACACCCTATATCGACTTCTTTTACCTTTCCCAAACTTCTCTCTACACGAAGTAGAAAGAATAGAAAGGAGGTGATCCAAGACCAGCTTCCGCTAGCCTTGCCTTGTTACGACTTACTCCCTGTTACCGATCCTACCGTGTCCCCCCAGGAATGTAGGGGTCTTCAGGTATTACCGGCTCCCTTGAGTTGACGGGCAGTGAGTGCAAAACTCGAGAACGTATTCACCGCGGCATGCTGATCCGCGATTACTAGCAATTCCAGCTTCAAGGAGGCAAGTTGCAGCCTCCTATCCGAACTGAGGACGCGTTTGATGGGATTAGCTCCACCTCGCGGTTTGGCGACCCGTTGTCGCGTCCATTGTATCATGTGTGTAGCCCAGGGCATCAGAGGGCCACGCTGACTTGACGTCATCCCCACCTTCCTCTGCGTTACCGCAGCAGTCTCGTGTGACACGTATAACACACGATAGGGGTTGCGCTCGTTGATCCACTTAAGGAGACCTCTCACGAGACGAGCTGACGACAGCCGTGCAGCACCTGTCCAACGGCCTTTCGGGGTCCCACGTTTCTGCGGGATTTCCTTTGGATTTCAAGCCCTGGTGAGGTTTCTCGGTTAGAGTCGAATTGAACCACATGATCCACTGCTTGTGCGAGTTCCCGCCTATTTCTTTGAGTTTTAATCTTGCGATCGTACTTCCCAGGCGACACACTTAACGCGTTAGCTTCGCCACTGGAAGGGTCGATGCTCCCAATAGCTAGTGTGCATAGTTTAGGGCGTGGACTACAAGGGTATCTAATCCTTTTTGATCCCCACGCTTTCGAAATTGACCGTCAGCAGAACGCTAGAGAGCTGCCTTCGCTTTTGGTGTTCCGTATGATATCAGTGGATTTCACCCCTACACCATACGTTCCGCTCTCCTCTCATTCGCTCAAGCCGTGCCGTTTCCGATGCAGACATGAAGTTGGGCCCCATGATTTAACATCAGACTAACACGACCGGTGACTTTCGCTTTACGCCCAGTAATTCCGGATAATGCTCGGGGTCTCTGTATTACCGCTGCTGCTGGCACAGAGTTAGCAACCCCTTATTCTCGTGGTACCGTCAAAATTCTTCCCACGCAAAAGCGGTTTACGACCCGAAGGCCTTCTTCCCGCACGCGGCGTCGCTCGATCAGGCTTTCGCCCATTGTCGAATATTCTCGACTGCTGCCACCCGTAGGTGTACGAACCGTGTCTCAGTTTCGTCGTTGAGGGTAGTGCTCTCACACCCCCTACCCGTCATAGCCTTGGTGGGCCATTACCCCGCCAACAAGCTGATAGGATCTAGGCCGCTTCCGATGCGTCTTGCGACTTTACCCTTGCGGGACCATTAGGAATTAGCGGATCTTTCGACCCGTTGTGCCTAACATCGGAGTACGTACCAAGATGTTACTAACTCGTTCGCCACTAAGCTTCTAAGTTTTGTGCGCTTGATGTAATCGCACACACATTACAAAGAGGCTTCGTTCGACTTGCATGCCTTATCCACGCCGCCAGCATTCATCCTGAGCCAGAATCAAACTCTCTTAAAAAGGAAACTTTCATTTCCCGGCTGAGAACTAATTGACTGTGTAAAATTGGAAATGTCCTGTTGGGCTGGACGAAGGTAGATATGCCTTCTTCAACAACACAACCCCGTATGCCTCCGTTGCAGAAGCATGCGGGGTTGGACTGTCTTTGTGCATTGTTTGGTGCCTTTCCCTCCTGGGTGTCGCTTTGGACTCCCTATCTACGGGGCAAGGGTCATTATACACGAGCACGAAAGCCCGTCAATACCTACAAAACCACAGAGAATACGCGACTCGCTCTAGTTCATCTTGAGCACCTTTCGAGATCGACGGATCGAGAACGGAGATGATTTCTTAGCAAAGAAATCATCGTGGCAAAAAATGACCGAGGACCCGATAAAAGTATCTCTATTGCTTTCGATTCCTTGCCCGCCAATCTGCGATTTTCGCATGGTCGCCTGAGAGAAGCACGGGTGGGACTTTGAGTTTCTTTTTGCCCAGCGAAAATACCTCCGGACGGGTGTATTGCGGGTACTCTAAGACGCCCTCAACGGTGTGGCTTTCATCTTCGACGCTAGCGGCTTTCTGCACGACGCCAGGGATCAGACGCGAGACCGCCTCCATGATAATCATGGAGGGCACCTCACCCCCAAAGAGCACATAAGGGCCCACTGAAAACTCCTCATCAGCAATGGTGTCGGCGACACGCTCATCGACGCCTTCATAGCGCCCGCAGATGAATATGAGCTGGTCGTACTTGGTGAGACGCCGAGCATCTCTCTGGGTAAATTGCTTACCTGATGCAGACAGCAAGATCACGCGAGATTTCTTCGGCTTTCGAATCTTCTTGATGGCTTTCGAAATGGGCTCAATCATCATCACCATACCCGCGCCACCACCATATGGACGGCCATCAACGGTCTTGTGATTGTCGGTAGTCCAGTCGCGAAGCTGATGTGCCTTGATGGATATAAACTTCTTTTTGATAGCACGCGCAATCAAAGACTGCCCGGCAAAATCGCCGAACAGCTCTGGAAAAATCGTGATGATATCGAATCGTTTCATGATGATAAAAAATGTGCCCGTGTCCGTTGCGCTGGACACGGGCTGACCTCACACGAAGTGAAGCCTGTACGGCCCCTCCGCAGGCAGCTCAGCGTGAGCCTGCTTCCATCCCACAGCTTGGAGCGCGTGCACAAGGGTGTGCAGGCAGTTGATGCTCACGTTGGCCGGGATTTCCAGCGGCTGCCGCTGGCGGGTGAATGTCCCCGACAAGTACTGACGAATCTTTTTGAAGAACACTCGGTGACCCTCCTTAAGGTCTAATTAATTATACGCTAAAAATATGCAAAAGTCAACCATCAAAAAAAGCCCCTTGCGGGGCTTTTCTGATTACTTTTCTAACTGCTTACTGGAGGTCTCCGAGGATGTCTTCGACATCGCGAGATGCACCTTCCTTTGAGCCCAAGAGGCCCGATGCCATGCGACCACCTTCTGGTTCTTCGATGCGAAGGTTGACGCGAGCATTATTGCGCATACCCACGATGCGGGCCAAGATACGAATTGCCTTTGCGGTCGTGCCTGAACGACCAATCAAGAGCCCCATATCCTTGGGATCTACCTTGACTGTGATGAGCACGCCGAGCTCATCGACGCTGCGGGTAACCACCACCGCTTCTGGGTTATTGACGATACTTTTTATAACGTACTCTACAAACGCTCTGTCGTGGTCTTCGTTCATGCGGGAATAGTATAAATCGCTACCCCCCTACTCTAGCATGGCATTACGATACGACAAGATTGAGCAGCCGCCCGGGAATATAGATAATCTTTCGAATCGTGACACCTTCGCAGTGCTTTGCAATCATCGGATCAGCCATCGCACGACGCTGTGCCTCATCCTGCCCAGCCTTGGCAGGAATGGTGATGACGCCGCGGAGCTTTCCGTTGACCTGTACCGGCATCTGAATCTCATCGAGCACGAGGAGCGCAGGCGTATATGATGGCCACGGCTGAAGATGCACTGACGTTCTCTTTTTGAGCACTCCTTGCCAGAGCTCATCGGTAAGATGTGGGACGAGAGGAGCAAGTATGCACAAGAAACGTTCGCGCTGTGGTTTGGTGAGCGTGGTGTTGGCCTCCTCAATCACATTGATGAGTTTCATGAGCTCGCTCACACAGGTATTCAACGACATCGCATTCAGATCGTCGCCGATCTTTTTGGTCGCCGCGTGCAGTGCACGCTCGACAATGGTGACAGGATTCTTATCTGCCGGTTTCTGGTAGAGGTTGAAGACGCGATTCAAGAATCGATAGACACCGTTGATGCCCTTCGGGTCCCACGGACCGCCCTGCTCGTAGGGCGACATGAACGCCAAGTACATGCGAATCGTATCTGCGCCGAACTGGGCGACTTCCTTGTCAGGGTCGACAACGTTCCCTCTCGATTTTGACATCTTCTGTCCATCGGGCCCGAGAATGATGCCGTGGTTGCGTCGCGAGGTGAATGGCTCGATGAATTTCACGTAGCCCATATCGTGGAGCGCATGCGCGAAGAATCGCGAGTACAACAAGTGCATCGTGTTATGTTCGGCGCCACCGATATACATCGAAACAGGCGTCCACGCGACAAGCTTCTTGGGGTCGGCAAATTTCTTCTTGTTGGTGGGATCAGTATAGCGAAGATAGTACCAGCTCGAGTCGACAAAGGTATCCATCGTGTCCGTCTCTCGCTCGGCAGCACCGCCACACTTCGGACACTTCACCTTGAGCCACTTGGTTGCCTTGGCGAGCGGACTGCGACCATCATCGGCGGGCTTGAAATCTTTGAGCGGTGGAAGCTTCACGGGCAAATCTTTCTCGGGCACAGGAACATGGCCACAGGCGGTACAGTTGATAACAGGAATGGGGACGCCCCAGTACCGCTGACGAGACAACACCCAATCGCGAAGCTTGTAGGTGCGCTTTGGGCCACCCACACCGAGGTCGTGGAGCTTCTTGCCAATCATCGCCGACGCCTCGCTGCTGGTGCGCCCATTGTACGGACCTGAATTCACGAGAATACCCGCATCACTAAACACTGACGAGAGATCGTGATGCCCACCACCCACAGGCACAATCACCTGCTTCATTGCGAGATGGAATGTCGACGCAAACTCAAAATCACGACTGTCGTGCGCAGGGACTGCCATAATCGCGCCGGTGCCGTAGGAGCCAAGCACATAATCGCCGACCCACACGGGCAAAAGCTCCGAGGTGAGCGGATGAATAGCATGCGCGCCAGTAGCAACGCCCGTCTTTTCTTTGCCGGCCTCCATACGATCAAGCTCGCGACGACCCAGCGCGCGAGAGACATAGTTCTTCACCTCTGCGGATGGTGACCATCCCACATCCATCCACTTCTTTGCCAGCTCCGGCGAGATAACCAAAAACGTCACGCCAAAGAGCGTATCTGGGCGCGTCGTAAACGTTTCCACGGTGTGTGCGTCATCGGTCTGTCCGGGAATACGCAAACGCCAGCGAATTGTGGCGCCGTCAGAACGACCAATCCAATTCTGCTGCGCGACACGCGTAGCGTGTGGCCAGTCTAAATCCGTAAGCTGGTCGATGAGCTGATCGGCGTAGGCGGTCGTGCGCATCATCCACTGCTCCAGCAGCTTCTGTTGCACCACTGCACCACAGCGCTCGCAGGAACCATCAACAACCTGCTCGTTGGCAAGCACCGTTTTGTCCTTGGGGCACCAGTTAACCATAGTCTTGGCGCGATACGCCAAGTCGCGTGCATGGAGCTTCAAAAACATCCACTGCGTCCACGCGTAGTACGCAGGATCGATAGTGGAAACGACGCGCGAAAAATCAAACATCGTACCCATGCTCACCAACTGTTTGGTCATGTAGGCAATGTTCTGTTTGGTCCATGTTTCAGGATGGATATTACGCTGGATGGCGGCGTTTTCCGCAGGAAGCCCGAACGCGTCAAACCCGATTGGATACATGACATTGTAGCCACGCATACGCCAGTAGCGAGCATACATATCCGGAAGCGCGAATGAATACCAGTGGCCCATGTGAAGATTCCCCGATGGATACGGGAACTCAACAAGAATCATCTTATTCTCCTTGCCTTTTACGCGATCGCGCGTCACCGAGAGCTTTTTGGTAGCCCATACCTTTTGCCACTTTTTCTCGATTTTGGAGGGTTGATAGGTAGCCATCACTGGTACAGAGCGTAGCGCGAATTGCGCGATGTTTCAACTGGTGCCACGGACTTGCTTTAGATGCTCCAAGCGAGGATATCCTCGTGAAGAATATTTCGAGCTCGACGGAGCGAGAACGAAGAAATTCTACGAGCACGTAGAATTTCGTGTCTGAACAGGGATATCCGCGCTTAGGACTGAAACGAATGTAAAGAGAATCACAGCGCGAAAAGAGCCGGCTTTGAGGCGGCTCTTTTCGTTCACCAGACCCTTCTATGCTAGCACTACTTCCCGACTATGACCAGAATGTTTGCGGTGGTTTTCGCCTCTCCCGTTGGAAGTGTCGAGACTGCTTTCACGCCAAAGATCTTCTCGAGTGCGGCAATTGCACCTGGATTCTTACCGCCTGACATATCAACAATAACAGTAGCAGTATAGATGCCCTTGGAGTCATTTGCGGTCGCACTCGTCACCCACGCATTCTTTTTAAGGTCGCTTGCTGTCTTACCTGCAAATCCCACCGTGGTGGTGCCGTTGCGAACTTCAATGGTTACTTTTTCGGGAGCAACCGGTGTTGCGCTCGGTGTCGGTGTCAGTTGTGCGCTGCCTGACGCAATAGCATCTGGCGTCGGCGATGGTGTTGCAGTGTTTTGTGTAACCAGACCTACACCCACGAGCTTGTTGGTGATAGCGTCATAGATAATCATGCGCGTTGGATACACGATAAGAATATTGCCGTCGACGGCATCCTGAAAGATGGCCTGCTGCTGTGCAAGTGCCGCGGCATCCTTGAGCACCACCACTGAAGGCCGCTCGTCATTGGGGACGACCATGAATTTGCTGATGCGCGCCACAACTGCATCCACCTGCGCCTCGGTAAGCTTGGTGCCAGGATTGGATGCGAGCTTTACAAGCTCATCTCCTGAACCAGAGCTAAACGTGTACCACCCTCCAACTGCTACGACGACGACCACGACGACTCCAAGAATAATTTTGTAGGTTGTTTGCATGAGATGAGCGACCTCCCTCCAGAGAGCGCATCGTTATGAACGGGGCAATCATAGCACGCTGTTTTCGTACGGCCAGAGCACTTCTCCACATTAGCGTCCTAACTTATAAAGCTGAGTGACTTCCGACGACGGCAGTGCACGGTTGTAGATGCGAACATCGTCAATCAAGCCAGGAAAGTAACGGACCCCTGTCTGCGAACCAATATGTAATTCAGAGGGAGTGGCGGGAGTAACCGCAGACGTATTTGCGGTCCGAACACCATCAACATACATGTATGTCGTGCCAGCATCACGAATCATGACAACATGATACCAGCGATTTGCGCTCGGAAAAGTATACCCTGAATCAAAACGGGCCAGGCCAGAAAATAAGCCCTCTAGCTTTGAACCGCCACCACCAGATGCATTACCGATGCCAAACGAATATCCGTCCCCCGTTATCCCGTTATCTCTACCATTGGAAACAGCAATTACCTCGCCTGACGTAGGGAGCACAGAAGGATTTATCCACGCCGACATAGTCCAATTGTTAGTTGCGGTAGCCGATGTTGTCGAAAACGATATAGTATCATCTACCCCATCAAACTTCAGCGCCTGACCGAGCTGACCCATAATCGGACGGGGCAAGCCATTGGCGCCAGTAAGTGTGCCGTGGTTGAGGTTGGTTGTGGAGTCTTTTGCTTTCGTTGAGGTTAGATACTTGCCATCAAACGTCCAGTGACCAACGAGACCGGAAGCGAGACTCGTCCCTGTCTGAAGTTTTGCAGTCGAGGTATTTATTTTTACGACACCGGCATTATAGATGGCCGCTACTTCACCTGCCGACAATGCCCGGTTATAAATACGTACCTCATCAATTGAGCCCGAGAAAACCTCTTGTAAAGCGCTCGAGCCAAGCGGCGTACTTGCGCCAATATAGAGAGGATCATCCGTATTTGCATTACCATTCGCAGTTCCGGTTATTGTCTGAGCACTGGCACCGTTCACGTAATACGTAACATTGAAACCAGACATAACCGCCACTACATGCGTCCAAGTATTCGTTGATAGCGTAATGGTGGTTGAGGTGTAATCTTTTACCGAAAACGTCGTAAACAACAGACCGGCACCGCTTGTTCCAAACGTAAATCCATTTGATGTCACAGTTCGTGATGCGCCCACTATTCTGTGGATGCCTGAAAGATTCGTGCTATTTATCCATGCACTTACCGTTACGTTGGTTGTAAGAGATCCGATTGCAGTCGAAGTTCCTGCACTTACATAATCATTATTCCCATCAAAATTCAGCGCGCAAGAGCCACGCTTGCCGGCGACCCAGTTGGATGTGACGCCGGTGAGGGCGAAGTTGGTGAGCGTGCCTGTGTTGCCGCGACCAGAGTTGTCGGTGGCTTTGGTGAGTTTACAGTCTTCCATGCTCCAGTAGCCGACGAGGCCACGCGTGGTGGGCGCCACCGTTCGCGATGCTCCCCCGCTATAGAGTCGTGCAATCTCATTGCCTGTCAGCGCGCGATTGTACACGCGAACGTCATCAATGGAACCAACAAAGAACCTTGACCCCGCTCCCGCCAAATAATTTGCCCTCCCTAGTTCTAGCGCACTACCGGAATCAACGCCTGGGCTACTTCCACGATTCCAAACTCGTACTCCGTTTACAAACAACATGATGTCGGTACTTGTATACGTTGCTACAACATGCTGCCATACGTTCACAACCGCAGGCACACTCGTGTTTACGAGAACATTCCCGGCATGCACCTGAAATGTACCGGCGGTTATCTCAACACCCTTATCCCACTGACCATTATCCGTACACCAAAAACAGTGCGCCACGTCGATAGAGGTTGGCTTGATCCACAGAGCAACCGATACGGGCTCCGCGTCAAGGTTGAGGCCGGTATTAAGATAATCGTTTATCCCATCAAAATTGAGAGCGCATGCCCCCAGCTTGCCAGCGACCCAGTTGGATGTTGCACCGGTGAGGGCGAAGTTGGTGAGAGTACCGGTGTTGCCGCGACCAGAGTTGTCGGTGGCTTTGGTGAGTTTGCAGTCTTCCATACTCCAGTAGCCGACGAGGCCACGGGTGGTGGGAGGCTGCGTAATCCCAGCATGCGCAGAGGATGCGGAGAGGAGAAAGAAGAGCGATGTGATGAGGAAAAATCGTTTCATGCGTTAACGCCCGAGATTATAGAGTTGGGTGATTTCTGCCGCGGAGAGTGCGCGGTTGTACACGCGGACGTCGTCAATCGTAGCGGCCATGTAGCCACCAGAGATTGATACCAGATTTGAAGTGCCTTCAATGAGTATGTTGGGCACCGTATACCCCGTATATGTCGCTCCAGCAACCACACTGCCGACTTCTACTCCATCTACATACGTCTTCGCAGTGGAGCCATTCGCCACGCCCATCACGTGTACCCATGTATTGAGCGGTATAGGTGATGCAGGTGCACTCGTAGTCTTCTGCGCACCATCGTACACATAGAAATATAGTCGCCCATCCGTATTTATGTAGAGATCCTTATCGTAGGTAGCAGCACCAATACCATTCACAAATCCCGCGACCAACCCCTTTGCGGCGGGATAACTCGTCAGCTTCACCCACGCGGAGACCGTTACGGGTGAGGTGTTGACCACGTTCGATGAAATCACATAATCGTCGACGCCATCAAAACTAAGTGCCTGACCGAGCTGACCCATAATCGGACGGGGCAAGCCATTGGCGCCAGTAAGTGTGCCGTGGTTGAGGTTGGCGGTAGAGTCTTTTGCTTTCGTTGAGGTTAGATTGGCGCCGTCGAATGTCCAATGACCAACAAGACCCGACGCGAGGCTCGTGCCAGCCTGCAACGCCGCCGTCGACGCGTTGTATCGCGTTGCTGATGAATTATAGAGGTCGGAAATTTCATTGCCCGTCAGTGCGCGGTTATATACACGGATGTCATCCAGGGAGCCAGCAAAATAGTAAGCACTTCGCCCGCCCATACTTAGTTGATTCACCGAGACGAAATTCGTGCTATCAGCAACGGTAGCTCCTTGCTGTACGCCATCAAATAACATTCTATTTGATGACCCACTCCTCATCACCACCACATGATGCCACTTATTATCAAGGATTGCAGTGGCGGGTCTGCTATACACATTGGTCGTTCCAAAGTGAGATTGTAAATATAGATCCGACAAATACATAACTATCCCCCAGTTTCCTGCTCCTGACCCGAACTGCGCAATAATTTCAGCGCCGACCGAGTCAAGACTTTTCATCCAAAATGCAATCGTGAAATCACCAGTGCCAAAAGTAAAATCTGTGGTTGAAGAAGTAAGAATCTGATCGTTTATCCCATCAAAATTCAGCGCACACGCCCCCAGCTTGCCGGCGACCCAGTTGGAAGTGGCTCCGGTGAGGGCGAAGTTGGTGAGGGTGCCTGTGTTGCCGCGGCCAGAATCATCGGACGCCTTATTGAGCTTGCAGTCCTCAAAACTCCAATGACCCACCAGTCCACGGGTCGTTGCGGGCTTTGCACGTGACGACCCACCACCATATAATCTCGCAATCTCATTGCCTGTCAGCGCGCGATTGTAGACCCGTACGTCATCCATGGAGCCCTGAAAAAAACGGAACGACTCTGCTGCGTTATACCAATATCCCAGCTTAAGTGAATTAGCACTAAGAGCAACAGTTCCGGATCCCTGACCGACTATGACACCGTCAACATAGAAGGCGTAGGAGGAGCCACTTACTGTCACCGCCACGTGTTGCCACCTATTCAAGGTTATCACATTCGAGTTGGAGAGATAGCTTGTAGTTCCGGATCTCAACAAAAGACCCGAATTATTTGCATAAACGGCTAAAGCCATACCACCATCGCCGACGCCGGTTCCCTGATAAATAATGCCATTTGCCTGATTAGAGGCCCCGTATCGAGCAGGGTTAATCCAAGCGCTCATGGTAAATACACCGGAAGTGAGCACTTGAGAGCTCGACACGTAATCAGTGGTCCCATCAAAATTCAGCGCACACGCCCCCAGCTTGCCAGCGACCCAGTTGGATGTTGCACCGGTGAGGGCGAAGTTGGTGAGAGTACCGGTGTTGCCGCGACCAGAGTTGTCGGTGGCTTTGGTGAGTTTGCAGTCTTCCATACTCCAGTAGCCGACGAGGCCACGGGTGGTGGGAGGCTGCGTAATCCCAGCATGCGCAGAGGATGCGGAGAGGAGAAAGAAGAGCGATGTGATGAGGAAAAATCGTTTCATGCGTTAACGCCCGAGATTATAGAGTTGGGTGATTTCTGCCGCGGAGAGTGCGCGGTTGTACACGCGGACGTCGTCGAGAGAGCCGTTAAAAATGTAGCGCTGATTTGCATTCGCAACATCGGCATCGCTGCCGATTCGAATAGGCCCCGAAGGCGCGTACGACGATAAGCCCGATCCCGTATTATTCAGCACACCGTTTATGTATAAACTCAGCGTTGTACCATCATTTACTCCAACAACGTGCGTCCATGTATCTGCAACGGGTGTGTCCGTTTGCGTCACCGTCGAGTTACCAGCTGCATTTGAAGATCGAACCGTAAAACTAATTTTGCCACTCGAACCACCACCATCACACACGCCAAATTTAAGTATATAGGCAGACCAGGAGGTGTTTCTATTACCGTTATTGACGATAACTTGACTGCCAGTAACTACGCGCGGATTAACCCAGGCCGAAACGGTTTCAATCGTTGGTTTTAATAACGCATTATCTGCAATAGTTACAAGGTCATCCACTGCATCAAACTGTATTCCCTGACCAAGTCGCCCTGCCACAGGTTTTGGGAGGCCGTTGGTGCCAGTAAGTGTGCCAGTATTGGCATTACCACTTGAATCAAGTGCGGTAGTCGCAGTGAGAGTTGGCCCATCAAACGTCCAGTGACCGACAAGGCCGGATACAAGATTAGTGTTGTTATCGAGCGTCGCAGTGGAGACGCCAAGCTTCGTGGCCCCTGCGGTGTAGAGCGCGGCCACCTCTGGGGCAGAGAGTGCGCGATTGTACACGCGAACGTCGTCGAGAGATCCGAACATACGATACGCCGTTGATCCATTGCCATGCGTGCCGATAAAAGTATTCGACCCAAGACCGGTCCATCCAATCGATGTCGCATTACTACCTGACTGAGCCAACACACCGTCGATGTATAGCCGCTGGGCATTTGCTACGTCATCATAGGTATACACATAATGATGCCAATCAGCAGTAGAAACTGCTCCCGAAGTAATTATCGCCCATGTAACCCCAGTGTAAAAAGCACCAATCGCGTTTGCGTTTTGAAGACGCAACGTCACATGATCACCCAAAGAAATAATCTCGTCCTCTGAAGCATCCGCAGTTTTTCGTGCCCAACCAGCTACGGTAACATCAGTTGGGGTACCAAGAAGTCCAGTGATCTGAACATAATCATCCGTGCCATCAAACTTTAATGCGCATGAGCCTCGCTTTGCGGAGCCCCCGCTCACCCAATTGGAGGTGTTGCCCGTCAGAGTAAAATTGGTGAGCGTGCCAGTATTGCCACGCCCAGAGGAGTCGGTGGCTATTGAACCCCTGCAATCCTCCATACTCCAGTAGCCAACCAGACCTCGCGTGGTCGAGCCAGTGACTCTCGAGGCGCCGGAGTTGTAGAGACTAGCAACTTCAGCTGTTGTGAGCGCACGGTTATAGATTCGAACGTCATCAAGTGCACCATTTAGAGGAGCAGAAGTGCCATCGGCGTCTAAGCCAATCCTTAAATTCACATCGTTTAAAATAGTATTCCCCGCGAGAGCATCAGCGGTGGTTGTTGTGGAAATCGCAGATCCATCCATGTAAAGCGTCATTCCGCTCGCAGCGCCAGAGCCTGTATACACCCCCATAACATGCACCCACGCATTCGCACGCCAAGCAGCAGTTGCCCTTTTCCTTATGTGAATTGCAGATTGCGCATTATTCGAGATGCTCATCTGAAGCAGCCCGGACGAACCAATGAGAGAAAACCCCCTTGCAGCGGTATCTGTAGTAGTCTTATTCACAATTGTCATCGAGGACGCCGCATTAGCAGGTTTCACCCATGCAGAAATTGTAAATGGTTGCGTAGAATCAAAATCAAAATTTGTTTCGATGGCAGTAGAAATATAATCATCCGTACCACCGAAATTCAACGCACACGAGCCTCGCTTTGCGGAACCTCCAGACACCCAATTAGACGTTGCGCCCGTCAAGGCAAAATTTGTAATAGTGCCCGTGTTGCCCCGCCCAGAGGAGTCGGTTGCTTTACTACCTCGACAATCTTCCATGCTCCAGTAAGCAACAAGACCGCGATTATCCATTGGTCTCGTGATGCCTGCGAGAGCAGTGGGAACTTTAGCCACGAAAAAACCAACCAGCAGTGCAATAAAGAAAAAACGCCTTAAAATTTCCATGAACCTACGACGGCGCTCATCTCTAGCTCAGCGTCGGGTGAGCCAGTGATTTGATACAAATACCCTTCATGCGTAAACCAAACCTCACGAGTACTACTCCCCGATGCATCTTTGCTCTTAAATACCAGTGCCTTAGCCCCTTGTACGACAACGGATTTTGCCCCCTCCACAATCACGTCCGGTGCGTCTTGCTGAATGCGAGCCTTGGTGACCTCGAACTGCTCATCTTGAGGCGTGATGTAGATCTGAAAATTCTTGAGCAAGATTGTCTCACTCACATCATCCCGAATATCACCGGGTGTGCATCCCGCACAATCAAACGAAAAAGAAGGCTTTTCGTGGACGTATCGCTTTCCACGGATTTCCCCTTTTCCGAGCGCCACCAGAGGCTCTGCTGGATTCTCCAAATCTCCATCTTCGCTAGGAGAAATTGCCACCAACGGATTGTCGGGAAGCTTAAAACCATCATTTTTCTTGGCAATCGCCCAATACCCCACCCCTGCCAGAACTACGAGCGTGCTTATAATATAGAAGGCCTTGTTGATTTTCATGGTTTATTTGGCGTGGGAGATGGCGTTCCGATGGTAAGCGGAGCAATATCAATGATGCGTTTCAATGTGGGGCTATACAAAATCGCCTTCCGGGCGGTGTTATAGATAATCACCTTATCCCCTAGATGCGCATTGGCAAACAATGGCTGCCCACTCAATGCCTTCAAATCCGTCACGGTTGCAATAACCGGCTCCTCTCCCGTGGGGAGCACCACAAGCTTACTCACCTCTGCGAGGAGATCAGCGGTAGTATAGGTAGACTTGGTATCGCGACCTAACAGAACGCGAAGCTGCGCGCGATACAACCACGCCCCGCCGATAAGCGCCACAAGAAGAAGCAACACTACCCAAGGATATATTCGGGGTTTTCCTGAAATGATTTGTTGGCCGTTCATATCATGACATGGTTGGAATACTCAATAATTATAAGCTTTCGATTAGCGTTGGCAACGCTTCATCGGTTGCCAATCGTAGTATGTAGAAATCGCAGCGCAAAAAAAATACGTGCAGCGCATTTCTTATTTTGAAATATATATTCTTCTCTTTATTTTCATGTTTATGTGAGGATATTTCCTCAGATAAGAGCGCTACCCGTCATCTCCTTGGGTATTTTGATGTTCAGGAGCTTGAGAATCGTCGGGGCTACATCGATGAGGGATCCTGTTGATTCCCTCCGTGCCAATGATTCAATACTTTCGCCTTCTTGACCCTGCTGCACCTCGGGAAGCACAAATACGATTGGCACAGAGCGCGTCGAATGCTGCGTGTCTTCCCCGCCCGTGAATGGATCAAGTAATTCTTCAGCATTTCCATGGTCTGCCGTGATAATAAGCGCTGTATCACCTCGCTCCAACGCCGCATTGGCTATTTGCCCGATGCAATCATCGACAACACGCACCGCTCGCTCGGTTGCTGCTAGATTTCCTGTATGCCCTATCATGTCGAGATTGGCGAGGTTAACCGCGTACAAAACCGCATCATCATTGAGTCGCTCGATCAGCGTGCTTGTTATCTCTCGCGCCGACATCTCAGGATGTACCACGTATTGGTCCCCCCTCATGAATCGAGAAGCGACGATGCAACGCCGCTCTCCATCGCTGGGCGTCATCCGTCCCCCGTTCAAAAAGCTAGTCACATGAGCTTCTTTCTCTTTTTCCGCAATTCTCCACTGTCGTATGCCCGCATTACTTATCACCTCTCCCAATGTATTGGGTGGTGGAGCAGATTCATAGGCAACGGGGCATGAAAAATCACTTCCATATCGCGTCATGGTAACAATCATAAGGTTCGCTGGTCGAATTCTGAGCGGAAATGCTTGAAATGTGGCCGATTCAATGAATGGCGTGGCGAGTTGTTGGGCTCGATCGCTGCGAAAATCGTAGAAAATTACTGCATCATTATCTTGAACGGGCCCAATTGGCTTACCTTGAGAAACCACCGTTGCCGGGTCAATTGCATAGTCCCCCACGCCCTTCTCGTAGTTTGATTGCACATATTCCTGAGGATTTTCGATAGGCGGAGCATTTCCGTCGACAATCGCACGCCACACTTGCTCGGTAAGCTTCCAATTGAGCACTCTATCCATCGCAAAAGACCGCCCTTGCACGGATGCGATGCTGGCTCCGGACCGCCTCAGGTGAGGCTCTAGCATAGTGAGGACCTGTATTGCATCCTGCGCTGGCATGTCTTGCCCGTCCGCTATGACATGAACAAAGACCTTCTTGAGGTTATGTCGTTTTGCTAATTCCAGAAGCGCAATTAGGTGATCCGTGTGCGAGTGAATCCCCCCTGGACTGGTACAACCGATAAGATGGAGTGCGGAATTGTGTTTTTTGGCGTGTGTAATTGCTTTTAAGAGCGCCTCATTGGTATAAAAATCGCCAGAACGTATCTGCGTGTGAATATGCGCCAAATCTTGCACCACCACCCTCCCACAACCAAGCGCAGTATGACCGACTTCGCTGTTTCCCGGCTCGCCCCAAGGAAGCCCCACAACAAGCCCTGATGCCGTAAGGGGCATAGAGACGTGCTTGGTCAGTAAGTCTTCAAGGTGAGGCATTCCAGCCCGCAGGATGGCATTTCCGGGGCCATCTGGAGCGAGCCCGAACCCGTCGATGACAAGTAGGATTACTTTCTTGAAGTTCGTTGATGATTTCATGGCTATAGTGCTACTTTTTCAGTAATCCACCCCTTCGATGATTGTATATTTACCGCCACCTGTCGCTGAGGAAGCACATCAGAAGGCGTAGATACGCGGATTTCGAATCTTCCCTTTTGGCACATGAGGATATACCTGCCCTGTTCATCGCTCACCGCATACCCCACACGAGTCCCCTGCGTAGTATGTAGCGTAATGAGAGCATAGGGCAGGCCGAGTCCCGTGTGAACATCCACAATGAGACCAAATGGCGCGCCTATGAATCCCCAAATACGCAAGCTGACTAGCCCAGCAAAAACAAAAACCAATCCAGCAGTAAAAAATCCAGGCATAATGACAAAGCTCAGTGGTATAGAGAGTAATCCAAGCAAAAGACTACCATCCGCAACGAGCGCAACCAGAGCACCCTTTTGAATAGCCGGTATTGCGCTGCGAGTACGCGCGATCTCGCTGCCCTTAGAATCGAGGGGTATATCGTAATTAATAGCCTCCCCACTGGCTAAAACGAATTGCTCGCCTCGATAAGGCGCACCGAAGATCGCACTCCGCATCACAGAATCATGAGCGGACGGAAAGACAAAGCCAGGAGCAGCAACAAATAACTTCGCAAAACACGACAAATCAGGAGATGTTGCTACTCTACCCAAAAACTCATAGCGCCCAAAACGATCGGTAATTTGCGACTCAAGTGGTCTCTGACTTTCATCACGAAGCTCAACGCGAGCAAAAGGCAATGGCATCAACGTTCGCGAATCGTAGACAACGCCCCAGGCCGTCTTCCTTCCGGGCAAGAGCTGCACCACACGGACAACCCTTTTGATCACAAATAAAGCAAAGTTGCGAATACGAAATAGCGTCACTTTCATGCGATAAGTATACCACCAAAAGCAAAACTGAATGCACACGGTAGCACAGAACAACAGGGACAAAATTCCCAAAATAGCTGTAATTTACCTATTTACACCTACATAGTTATCGTTACTACTTGTTACTATAGTTACCTATAGCAATCGCGCGATTTTGCATGATCGAATCTGCATATTCGCGCACGCGCAACGCTGGAGATGAGAGATCGCGGCGCTAGCCCAACTTGAAAAGCCGACGGAGGTCCTCATCGTAATCGATGTCATATGTCGTGATGCTTCGTGCGTACTTTCGCATCAGAGGATCAGCGAGCAACTTAACGAGGTAACCGGGAAGCTTGTGCGGCCAGACCCACATACTTCTCTGGAACTCGATGAATCCTTGTCGCTTTAATACACCGCGAAGATAATCGCGGATCGGCCTCTTCGATTCGGGAACGTCGAATAACACAATGCGCCACCTTCCATCCCAATGCGTCGCAGCAGTCGAAGATCCCTTTGGCTTTTTCTCTGCCACGGTGTGCTCCATTCGGATGTATGCCTTCAAGGCAATGTACTCTCCGGCAGACGTGAGCTCATAGGCATGGTCCGCGTCGCGAACTACCGAGCGCCGGCGCTTCAGTCGGGCTAGTGCAGTATAAAAACTATTCTCACTTCGTTGCGCACCCAATAGTCGTACGTGTGGGTGCGCCCGAATCTGATCAAATGTTGCCCTCCCCTTTTGCGAGAGAATAAGGAGGATTATTTGAGCAACGGAAATATCCGGTCGTAGGACAGAGCCACCCGTCCTGCCAGATGCACGTGACTCTGCGCCGCTCGTTGCCGTATTATCCATCTATGGAGCATACACCAACGGCATTGTTAGGCCATCGAATACTGTTGATAAACTGTCAATTATTCACGTTCCGCTGATTACAAAACTAGCGCTTCGTACTCGGTTCCGGGGTTGGTTGCTGAGGAGGATTGATATTGAGTGCAGTAACATCGATAATGCGCTGCTCACTGGGACGATAGAGGATCGCCTTTTTTGCGGTGTTATAGATAAGCACCCTGTCCCCCTTCGTCGCGTAGACGAAAAACGGCTGATCCCTGAGCTTCTCTGGGTCAGTAATTGTTGCCATCACCGGCTCCTCTCCTTCCGGTAGACGGAAGATTTTGCTCACCGCAGCAACGACATCCTGTACCGTCTGCTCCTTCTTTGCCTGCTGATCCCCTGGTACGCCACGAGTTCCTTGAGTTAATAGGTAGGTCCCTCCCGCAACCACAATCAGAATCGCACTGACAATGGCCAGGTACTTCTGGGTCCTGGAGAAACCCCGCACACGATCGGCTTGCGCTGCAATGAATACGTTGAATTTCATAGTGTTACTTTACTTAATAAATACAGTGGGAACAAGGCTATATCTCAGGGGTTGGCGTTGGTGTAGGCGTCACGTCTGGGGTTGCTTCAGGGGTTGGCGTTGGTGTAGGCGTCACGTCTGGGGTTGCTTCAGGGGTTGGCGCAATAATGATCCGAGCATTGGTGATCGCCAACGAAATCCAGCTCAATGGGATATCGATAGTTGATGGTTTGTTGAGCACAATAGTGAAGCCTCGCGTGCTCTTCTTGGAAATCACGTACCGAATATCGTCAGTGAACACGGCCTGCTCAAGATCCGCCGAGTCGCTTGCTTCATCGAATGCAATCGCAGCGTTCACAACAGGCTGCTGTAGATATTCCTGCTCAAAGCTAATACTGACACTCGTAGCACCCGCAGGGATAATAGCGAATCCGCCGGAATCTGCGTTGAAGTATGGTCGTCCAAAGAAATACGTACTTCCCATAAAGGTCGTGGCCTCTCCGACAGATGATATCGAATCTACTCGGAGTCCTCCAATAATCGTGATTGGCCCACTAAACTCAAGTGATTCAGACTGAGCAATCAGCGCAGCAATATCTATCGTAGCGGCGCTCTGACTCGCCACGGACGCCTCAAGTGTTTCGAATCGATACGTGAGCAAATCAATCTCAGCGCTCTGACTGGCGAGCTGCTGAGCCATGAGGCCGTCGAGATTTGTCACCATAGCGCGAAGATCACCAAATACCTGCTCAAACTGCGTCGACATCGATGCAATTTGCCCGCTGGCATTCTCAAGCCCGACAATACTTGATGCTTGAATCGATCGCGCGACGAGATCTCCGGCAAAGTAGGCATTTCCTTCGTTATCGATGCTCACCACAACCTCCGATGCTGAAACAGATGCTGCGGTACTAAACGACGTCGAGAGCGCGTTTGCACCGTTGCTCGTAATGATAAATCGTCCATCTTCTGCAAGCTTCACTTCAAGCTCCTTGTCTGTCGGCTCAAATGCGCGGGCGACAACGGTATCTGCCACGACGCGTGGAGTAATGACTTCCAAGCCGGCAACCACGCGATCCGTGAAGAGCTCAGAAAGCTCTGTTTCCTTGGTGATGCTCTCCTTATCCTGAATCATTTGCGCCAAAATCACACGTCCCATATCTGCATTCTCTGGGATTTCGGAAAGCACGACACCTTGATGCGCCATAACGGACTTAAGGTTTGCTCCTGTTGAATACGTGGTATGAATGGAAACCAAGACCTCGCCGATGACTCCGGGTTCAGCATCGTAGTCCTCCATGGCAGAGCCGATGATTGAACCTGCTTTATCCGTTCGCACCGCAACACCTGGGATGCTCGATGCCGTGAGACTATCGCCGGCCTTAATCGCGCCATTCGCCGTCGAAACGCGCACCGGAACACGTCCACTCAACGCTACTGGTCGTGGATTGATGGCGTTATCGGTGATGTCGTTACCAATGATGTACTCTGGATTTGTCGCAATAACACCAAATATCTTATCTCCGGCAACGGCTGGTTTGAGTTTTGCTGCTGTGTGCTCAACGCCACGCTTGTCGGTGTAGGTGAACATCTCATCGCTATACGCTACGATATCGGCAAAACTCGCCGATCCATCCGTCTCATACCACTCGGCATAGTCAGCGCCAGACTTCTTGCCACCAACGCCACCGGTGTATGCCCAGACGATGACTGCACCGTTTGCTCCAGCACCGAATACACCCGTTGGCTCCGATCCACCGCCGCCACCACCACCCGGAACCGTACCGGCGACACCATTCTTTGCCTGACCTGTAGCAGCACAGCCACTACTTCCAGCGCCACCAGCACCACCAAACGGACTGCTACCTCCTGCACCACCACCCGAACAATCCAGCGCAAAAGAGTGGCCACCGCTGCTGCCTGCGATATTGATTGTTCCGACAGATCCCGCTGTTCCACCAGCACCACCAGTGACCGTGACGTGTGCAGCTGCTCCATTTGCCTGAATCTTCAAATCGCCCTTAAAGTTACTATTCGTTCCTGCAGTTCCCGACGTTGCACCTCCCGTACCAACAGCAACATCGATAGTCGAAGCTGAAACACCAACAATACTCGATGCATACGCTCCACCACCCCCACCAGCGCCAGACGTATTCGAGCCAGCAGTTATACCAGCAGCTCCAGCACCCCAGACCTCAACGGATACCGACGCAACGTCATTGGGGCGCGTCCAACTGTTACTGCCAGGAGTTGTGAATACCTGCACCGAGCGAATACTAAATCCACGCGTACAGGAGAACTTGCCACCGTTACTACCGGATGCCGTGTACTGCACCACCTGACTGGCATCGTCACAATCGGTAAGTCCTGCGCCAAAGAGCTTGGAGACGGATGCCGTACCCGTGACTTCGAGGTTCGTTGAAAGCGATGCGCCCGTGGGAAGCAATGTCATCAAGATATTCGAAGCCTGGAAGCCACCCGCAGCGAACTTCAGGCCAACGGTGCTAGATGAGCTCGCCGTGCCAAGGACCAAGTCGCCTGTCTGCGTGTACAAGTATCCATCATGCGCACCAGCCGCTCCGTATTGACCCCAGCGGAATGCCGAATTATTAATACCCAAATCAAGATAGTTCGTGGAATCAGTGCCGTCATTTGCCGTAATCACCAAATCCATCGACGCACTCGCGCCGGCGCTCAAGTTCTGGAGGTTTACCTGCGCATACGAGTTCACATTCGCACCGATCGACATTGGATTATTCGGTAGACTAACGATGTCAACGCCCACATCCATGCGAGTAATGGAGGCCATCGGCGCAATCAGCCCCGCGCTAAATGTGTTGACCGCAGACCATGTGTTCGCCATCGCACGAGAAGCGGGACCGTTGGTGTAGTCGAGATTGAGATCGAGGTAGCCATTAGAAATATCGAGATTGAATGCTGTTCCGTGGAACGAAACGGATGAAACCCGATTTCCATCTGGAGTATCAGTGCCGACATCGATTTGCGTGCCACCACCGGAAAATCCTGTCGTCTGATCTATACCACACGAGAATTGCCCCGTTGCTGAATTCCAAAGCAGTTTCGATGTAGTGGTGTTCGAGCATGAGGTGAGACCGGAGCCGAAGATCGACGTGAATGTCCACGCACCAGTAATGGTCTGATCTGCGGCACGTGATGCGGGGCCATTTGCCCAATCAAGACGGACAATCGCAGAGGATGCGGTGGTGGAGAGGTCGAACTGGTTTGCATCAAACGAGATCGATGAAATCTTAACCTGTGATCCCTCGATGGTGCCAAAATCGAGACCTGAGAAGGAACTCGATCCACCTGCGCCGCACGAGAATTTGCCGGTGGTCGCGTCCCAGTTGAGCTTATCGTTGACACCGTCACAGTCCCCAAGAATTCCTCCTGCAACGGATGGTAAACGGAATGAAGAGATGGAAGCATATCCATCAACTTCGAGATTTGCCGAAATAGAAGCACTATTCCAGAAATACGTTTGGCCAGAGATGCTTGCTGTACCCGCGACCGACAACGTATTCGTTGGTGTAACCGTATTGATACCAACCGAGCGACTCGCTGTACCGCCGGCGCCATCGGAAATGCCGTAGATGGTAAGCATTGGGTTGCCATCCAAGTATGCTGTATAGCTCTCCACGGTGCTCACCGCCGCAGATGCGGTCACCGGCATATCAATCCAGCTCAACATGCCGGAATCCGAATCAAACATGAGCGATCCAAGTTGCGCGTTTGCGACCGTCGTCGTTCCAGAAAGCGTCACATTGCCTGACACCGATGCCCCGCCCCATAGTGAAAGCGCGCCAGACACCGACGCCGTTCCACCAACTTCAAACATGGTGTCTGTCTTTGTGCCAGCGTTGATGCCAAGCCTCGAAGTTCCAGATGTAAGCTCGAACGATCCCGAAAGTGATGCATTTGCACCCATAAACTGTCCTAGAGTTACGAATGATCCCGCTGTAACTGAATTGGTAACGGTCAGCGACTTGCTCAGCGTGAGGCTTCCCGCAAAGGAGTTGGAGCCCGTGTTGGTTCCTGTGAGTGCCCCTGCAAGTGTGAGGGTGCCGGAGATGGATGCGGTGCCACCGACTTCAAGCATAGTATCCGTCTTGCCTCCTGCGTTGATACCGAAAAGTGCGGCGGCAGAAGTAAGCTCAAAATTCGCCGAGAATGACGCATTGCCGGTCGCATTTATAGCAGCCAACACAGTCGCGGAACTATCTCGCCATTCTTGGAGATTCGCCGTCTGACTCACGGTCGCAGTCACCGCAAGAACAGGCGCTGCAACTCGACTTCCAATAACATTCAACGAAGGATCAGATGCACCACCCGTTGCAAAGCCATGTGCTCCCGCGCCAATTCCTCGGTTTCCATAGATTTCCATTCCCCAGAATGACTGAAGTTGCATCCTGCCACCATATACGTTCTGAATTGAGTTAAGCGCATCGCCAAACGTAAATCGCGCCGCATTCCCCGCTGCAAATGGCTTAATACCAACAACGCGAGGATTTGCTGTGGTGCTCCCCGTTCCTGAAATTGTAAGGTTGCCAGAAAGCGAAGCCCCGGAGCCGAGTGATAATAGCCCAGAGATGGACGCTGTGCCCTGAACTGAAAGCATATCCGTTGGCGTCGTCGTGCCAATACCGACCTTACCCGCGGACGTGATCTTAAACATGGTTTGCCTTGTAGCCCACGTCCCACCAACTGAAATGCGTGCAATGTCATAATAATCATCACCAGCGAACGATTTCAACCCAACCAACCAAGAAGGAGCTGTGTTATTTATTTGAGTTGGTGTCCCAGAAACATCAGAAACGTTAGCTCCAAGATATACGTTCGTATCCACGAGGCTGCCACTAAAATCTCCAAGGTACCCACCACCCATTGGGGCAAAGCGCAATGATCCAGCAACCTGCAACATCTCCGTTGGAGTGTTCGTCCCTATCCCCACATACCCCGTCGACGCAATAGTCATAAGCGCTGTGTCTGAATTTCCGAAAATACTAAGAGCTTCCTTCCCTACGCTTTCTCCGATAGAGAACTTGGATTCATTCACACCGCCCGTGCCAGTAGAATTGAAAGTAAATGATGCACTCGAGATGTTATTGCGTACAAAGTACTGAGAAGCGGAAGCGGTACCGGAGACTTCGAGGTTCGTGGATACACTCGCGCCTGCGGAGAAGATGTTCAGCGCGGTCCAGGTGTTGGAGGTGGAGCGAGAGGCGGGACCGTTGATCCAGTCGAGACGGACAATCGCAGAAGATGCGGTGGTGGAAAGATCAAACTGGTTTGCGTCGAATGAGATAGAGGTGATCTTCACCTGGGAAGCCGTGGAGACGCCGAAGTCGAGGCCGGAGAAGGTACTGGCGCCGCCGCCCGTTTGATCAGTGCCACAGGAAAAAATGCCGGTCGTGGAGTTCCAGAGGAGCTTGGAAGCCACACCATCGGAACAAGACGACAAACCAGCGCCGAAGAGTTGGGATATGGAGGCATAGCCACTGACTTCTAGGTTCGTGGAAACGGATACTCCTGCGGAGAAGATGTTGAGCGCAGTCCAGGTGTTTGCCATAGAACGAGAGGCTGGACCATTGACGTAGTCGAGGTTGAGGTCGAGATAGCCACCAGATACGTCGAGGTTGAATGCGGTGCCGTGGAATGAGATAGAGGACACCTTCGTTCCATCTGGAGTGTCCGTGCCAACGTCGATTTGCGCACCACCCGAACCACCACTGTTCTGATCAGTGCCGCATGAGAAGAGGCCTGTTGTGGAATCCCAGAGGAGTTTCGATGTAACGCCATTTGAGCAGGTAGTGAGACCAGAACCGAAGGTCTTGGAGGCGGAGGCGTATCCGGCGATTTCGAGATTGGAGGAGATGGATGCGTTGGCATCAAAGAACGCATTGCCATCAACCTCAAGCAAGCCGGAGATGAGGAGATCATTGCTGGAAGAGAGAGAGCGAGTGGTTGCATTAGTTCCGAAGCGACTATAGGAGACAGAGGCGTAGCCGCCGACCTGCAGGGTACCGCCGGTGAGGAGATAGGACGCAGAGGCAGTGCCTTGGACTTCAAGCTTGGTGGAGGGGGCGGTGGTGCCGATGCCGACAAAGCCGGTTGTACCAACAACATAGATGCTTGGATTTGCCACTGAAGTCGTAGACCCGCCTTTGAAGTATATATCTGACGCGGATCGGAATCCCAATTTAGCGGTACCCTCAGAATCAAATAACACCGTATTTCGTAGTGTAGTATCTGCGTAGTTACTGGGAACATACAAGAACATTGCCTGTAGTGTTCCAGCGGAATTATTCAGACTCAGCCCCGTTAATGCAGTTGTCCCGGCATTTGTATTGGATATCTTGAGTCCCGCATTATAGTTGTTATCTGAATAACTAATATGAAGAGCCGCACTCGGCGCCGCCGTCCCGATCCCCACATTGCCATTGAAGTAGCTGGTCCCCGTTCCGACCTGGGTGAAGTTCGCTGCGCGAAGACCTTTCGTTATATTCAAAGATCCCGCAAAGGAATTCGATCCCGTGTATACACTGGTGAGTGATCCTGCAAGCGTGAGGGTGCCGGAGATACTAGCTGTTCCCGCTACCTCCAAATTCGTACTCACACTCGCACCTGCACTAAACACATTCAGCGCAGTCCAGGTGTTAGAGGTGGAGCGAGAGGCGGGACCGTTGATCCAGTCGAGACGGACAATCGCAGAAGATGCGGTGGTGGAAAGATCAAACTGGTTTGCGTCGAATGAGATAGAGGTGATCTTCACCTGGGAGGCTGTGGAGACGCCGAAGTCGATACCGAGGAACGCAGAGCCAGTGTTCTGATCGGTGCCACAGGAGAAGACACCATTTGACCAAGTGAGCTTGCCGGTGGTTGCGTTGCAGGTAGAGAGGCCAGCGCCGAAGAGCTGGGACGCAGATGCGTATCCGGTGGTTTCAAATGGGAGCGCTGAGGAAGCACCCGTTGCGGTGAAGCGATACAGGTTGGTGCCAATCTCGAAGTTGCCGGAGACGGAGGCGTTGC
>CAZBFM010000003.1:0-1639 GCA_964491455.1 uncultured Candidatus Saccharibacteria bacterium
ACATTATTGAGATTAATCAATACAAAAACCCCACCCGGTGAGGGGTGGGGAGGGGGTCAGAAGAGCGTCTTGAAAAGCGTCGGACCGTAGACGATACTAATCCAGGCGATAACAGTGGCGCTGATGTGGATGGCGAGTGTTTTGCCGCGTGGAGTGGCGCATGCGATTGATAGCAGGACCGCGGTTAGTGCCGTCATACCCAAGCCTAAGCCACTGAAAATGACAGCTACGTATACGTTACTCGACGCATGGTATCCAGAAATCACGGCAGTCAGCGGGATGCCCGCAACCATGCCAACGATAAATACGTTTTCCGAAGCCGACGCACGTATTGGTAGCAAGAGCAGCACGTACGATAGGAGTGTGACAGCGAGAGAAATGACCAGTAGCAAGTCCGCAACGTGTTGCGCTGGTAATCCAAGGATATATCCAAGAATGACCACGATGCACGTGCAGAGGATCGCCACTGCATCAGCGATGAGAATGTTTTTCACGAGATACCTCCAGGAGGGGGTTGTTTTGTGGTAGGAACTAGGCATAATGATGCATTAGATTTATTAATTTGTCAATACAAAAACCCCACCCGGCGAGGGGTGGGGAGGGGGCTACGAGAAGTACACGAATGCGTCGCGGATATCGTCGCGGGTGCCACGAATGAACTGCACGATGCGCTCGTTACCATTGCCGTCAAAGAATGTAGTTGCTCCACCCGAGACGGTAACCTTCCAGTCGGCGGGAATCGCAACGGAGTAGAAGAGCGGATGTGCAGCAACTTCCGTTTCCACGTCGAGTCCCAGGGAGCGGAGGCGTGCCTTGCTATCACCGGACGGATTTATGGTGCGCCGAGCGATCTTGTGAGTTTCCGTGAGTGACGGATTATAGTTTGGCATGCTGCAAACCTCACCCGACGATGTCGTCATCCCAGTCCTCGTGCGCGACTCCACGGATGTCTTGGTAGGCGATGAAGGTGAGGAGTGTGGCGTCGGCATGTTCTGATTCGCTACCGAGGTGGACGCCATTGTCGTCGCATTCGGTTACGACACCTTTAACATTGGTGCCGTTTGCGCGGTGTATCACCACCGGAGAATCTTGGAGCGTTTCGAGGTGTTGCTTATAGGGGCTTTCCATTCGGACCCTCTTCGTTGTTAATGGTGCCAGTGATTGGCGTTGATAAAAACCATACCACAATTATTACACATATGCAAGCTCGTCGCATAAAAAACCCCACCCGGTGAGGGGTGGGGAGGGGGCTACTTGCAGCACTCCTTGAAGATGACAGATCCTTCGATGATGCCGAGGTTGCTCGACTCGTGCAGCGTCGATGTCTCTGGAGATTCGCCCTTACGCATGGGGCGCGTCAGGTACCAGAGATTGTTGTCCTTCCATGTGGCACTGACGAGCTTTTCGCCTGGTGGAAGGTTTAAGGTCATGGTACCGCCGTGGCTCTTGGCGCGTTTGTTGGCGGTGCAGCCAACGTGCACGAGCGAGGCGAGGCAGACGATCGCAATCGATACGAGAACAAACCGCATTCTCATGGTAAGACTCTCCTTTGTTAAGATAGACGCGAGTGTCTACTATATGTATTATAGCAATAAAATTAGATAAAGTCAATAAGAAAACCCCACCCGGTGAGGGGTGG
>CAZBFM010000003.1:1739-7378 GCA_964491455.1 uncultured Candidatus Saccharibacteria bacterium
AAAACCCCACCCGGTGAGGGGTGGACGTCGTACCGGAGAAGTATTTACATAACGTAATGAATATGTATAATAACTATTCACGGAGTTGGGATGCCCAGCTCATTGGAAGGGAGATTATTATGGCTGAGCCGTTTGCCAGAGATGTACAGAAGGGTGTGGAACTCGTTTTGACCATCGATGGAAAGCGCGATGACTGGCGGAGATTTTTCCCCGAGACAATGGATCTGTCGTTTGCTGGTTTCGGAGTTCTTGCATTCGAAGCGGGTCTTCAGCAAATTGCTGACATAAACCGGAAGTCCCTCGAATCAGAGGTCGTAGGCGCGCTTGCGTGGTTGAAGGGCCTCGAATTGGTGGAGCTGCAAGTTGAGAGCACCATGCATCCTGAATGGGGTGTCATGCTCTGGATTCCGGACCACCCGTCTTACTCAGCGCCTCCGACGAGTTCATTCCAAGCGGGTTACAGGATGAGCTTCTATCGCGCTATGTTTCAGACGGAGAAGGCGGGCGTGCAGCAATTCTGTCTTTACTCCACGGCGATCAATGGTCGATTCCATAAGACACTCGTCTTCCGTAGGGCCGCGTTTGTCACAAGAGTCGAGAGCTCGGTGATGGATTCGGTGGTGGCAGGCTCGCCTGCGTAAGCTCCGCTCAGAAGACCCCATACATTTGTACGGGGTCATTTTTTGATTTCTATTCGAATCCCTCTTCATCCGGTCACTAGAAAGCAAAAAGAGCCCCACATGGGACTCCTTTTGCTTTCTGTTGCGGGGGTGGGATTCGAACCCACGACCTTCAGGTTATGAGCCTGACGAGCTGCCGCTGCTCCACCCCGCGATGTGGTGAGTCTGCATACCATACGCTAACTATGGTCATTTCGCAAGGGTGATAGTTGATAAGAGCGTGAAAATACGATATGATGTGCCGGATTCGAATGCGCACGCCGGCGTAGTTCAACGGTTAGAACAGAACACTCATAACGTTCAGACGAAAGTTCGACTCTTTCCGCCGGCACACTGTATACTATCTCTATGACCACAGGTTTTGACCATCGCCTCCATACGTTTGCGTCGGGGCTACGCTTAGTGACGATTCCTATGCCATCGGCAACGACGGCAACAGTGCTCGTGTTGGTGAAGTGCGGATCCAAGTATGAACCTAAGAATCTTGGGGGGATTTCGCATTTCTTGGAGCACATGATGTTTAAGGGGACACAACGACGACCCGGCTATGTAGATATTAGCCGCGAGTTGGACGGCATTGGTGCATCCTACAACGCATTTACCAGCAAAGAAGTCACCGGCTATTACGCAAAAGCAGCTGCATCCAAGCTCGATACCATTATGGATGTGGTGTTTGATATTTTTCTCAACTCAAAGCTCGACCAGGGCGCCATGGAGATTGAACGAGGACCGATTATCGAGGAGCTCCGGATGCGACGCGATGATCCGCAACAGCATATTGGCAGGCTTTTTGAGGAGCTTTTGTACGGAGACCAGCCTGCGGGGTGGGAAGTTGGCGGCACTGAAGATACTGTGAAAGGTATGCAGTCGACCGATTTGCGCTCGTGGTTTGACGCACATTATGTTGCCGCAAATACGATTATTGCGGTGGCAGGCAATATCAATGCCGATGCAGTGCGTGCAAAGGTGGAATCTACATTTGCATCGATTCGAACAGCTGAGCGCGCAGGAAAGCTGGCAACCATTGATACGCAAGCCGCGCCTGCAATTATTACGGCAAAGAAAGATGTCGAGCAGCTCTATGTGAGCCTGGGAGTGAGGGGATTTGATATGTATGACGACCGGCGCTATCCCGCTGCCCTGATGGCGCAGATTTTAGGCGGTGGTATGAGTTCACGATTGTTTGACGAGGTACGTCAAAAGCGCGGTCTTGCCTACTATGTGTGGGCGGGGAACACGAATTACACTGATTCTGGCTACTTTGAGATTGGCGCTGGACTCAATCAGCAGAAGGCGCGTGAGGGCATTGAGGTTATCTTGAAGGAAATGCAGAAGATCGCTGCCGATGGTGTGACCACAGAGGAGCTTTCTCGCGTCAAAGATCAGGCGGAAGGGCGGTTGGCGTTTACGCTTGAGAGTACGAGCGGTGTGGCTGAAGAGTTCGGTGGCTCAGTGTTGTTCTATGATGCAATCCATACTCCCGAAGAAGATATTGCGAAGATTAAGGCGGTCTCCGCTGACGATATTCGCGATGTAGCGCAGACTATCTTCAAGGATGAGCGTTTGAATATGGCGGTTATTGGTCCTGATGTGAACAAGGAAGATTTTGTGGATGTAGTAACATTCAAATAACCAATTCACGCTATGGCGGAGCGTACACAAGTAGACATCTCGACGGCAAGCGTATTTCGGGCGCTTCTAGTACTCATCGGATTTATTTTAGTGTACTTGCTCGCCGATGTGGTGAAGATTCTCTTATTGTCGGTAGTGATCGCTTCAGCGGTACAGCCATTTGTGAACTGGTTTCAAAAGAAGGGTGGTCCACGTATTTTGGGCGTTATCTTGCTCTACTTGTTGTTTTTGACCATTGTCGCCGGGCTCACGTCGCTTATCTTGCCATCAGTGCTTTCGGATTTATCAAATTTGACCGTCTATCTTCCGAAGGTGACACAGCAGATTTCGTCGTCGCTTGATTCGGTGCAGTCCGGCGCTCCAAAGTATTTTGATTTTGTTTCTGAATTGCAGAATATCTTGGAGGTTCTTGCTGGATACCTCCAGCAGTTTTCCCAATCCGCGCTGAATCTTGCCGTGAGTACGTTTGGCGGGCTCTTCTCCTTTGTCGCGGTTTTGGTGCTCTCCTTCTACCTATCGGTGATGAAAGACGGTGTGCCAAATTTCTTAGCTGCAATTGCTCCTGAGCGTTTCGAGGACTATATCATTGATCTCTGGCATCGCGTCGAAGTGAAGGTGGGGTATTGGCTGCAAGGGCAGATGTTGTTGGCTCTGATTGTGGGGCTTATGGTGTTTATCGGACTTTCATTGATGGGGGTGAAGTTTGCTTTGGTATTTGCGATTTTGTCGATTGCGCTAGAGATTTTTCCTGTCGCAGGACCTGTTCTTGCTTCGATTCCGGCAATCTTAATGGCGTTTTTACAGGACCCAACGCTTGGCTTCTGGGTGTTTGTGATGTGGGTTGCGGTGCAGCAGTTTGAAAATCACGTGCTCGTGCCATTGGTATTGGGAAAGTCGACAGGTCTCAACCCGGTCGTGGTTATGCTCTCGATTCTTATCGGATGGAAGCTGGGCGGTGTAGTGGGCGCGCTCCTCGGTGTCCCTATGGCGTCGGTGATCGTTGAGATTCTCGATGATATGGCGCGACTGAAGACGTCGCGTCGGGCCTCATAATATGGCGACTCTCTGGGTGGTTGCGACGCCGATTGGCAACCTGCAAGACATGACATTTCGAGCCGTGCAGACGCTGAAAGATGCGGATGCGATTTTGTGCGAAGACACTCGCGTGACGGCGAAGCTTTTGCAGTATTTCGAGATTACCAAGCCGCTCATAGCCTATCATCAGCATAGCTCTGACGCAGTGGTTGCTCGTGCCGCGCTCATGCTCAATGAGGGGCGCAACCTTGCGCTTGTCAGCGACGCGGGAACACCAGGGGTCAATGATCCGGGCGGTCGTTTGGTCGAACAACTATTGAGCGCCGTTGATGGTCTCGTAGTGGTGCCGATTGTCGGAGCGAATGCCGCAATAGCAGCGCTTTCTGTATGTGGATTTCCCGCTGATCGTTTTTCATACTGGGGATTTGTGCCTCATAAGAAAGGGCGAGAGACGTTCTTCCGTGAGATAGCCGAATTTCCGGATACGGTCGTATTTTATGAGGGCAAATATCGAATGGCGAAAGCGCTAGCGCAGCTTGCTGCTTGTTTTGAAGTAGCAGAAACGCCAGAGAGAAGGGTAGTCGTGGGGAGAGAGATAACAAAAAAGTTTGAGACATTTTATCGGGGGACTGCGCTCGACGTTGCTCGTGCTCTTGAGGTGGATTCGACGCTCGGAGAATTTGTCGTAGTCGTTGCGCCAAAGGCCTGGAAGTAATGTTGGTTGTGTGACATGATATCTCTCAATGGCACGCTTTTATATTACAACCGCAATAGTCTATACCAATGCAGCTCCTCATATTGGCTTTGCCTTGGAGCTCGTGCAAGCAGATGCGATTGCTCGCTATCGGCGGCAATGCGGAGATGATGTGCGATTTGTCACGGGGACTGATGAGCATGGCACCAAAATTATGCGCGCTGCTTCTGACGCGGGGGTTCCGACGCAGCAATTCGTTGACCATATTGCGGGAAAGGTGGGCGAATTGGCGACGCGCTTGTCTATTTCCAATACCGATTTTATACGTACAACTGATGAAATTCGACATTTCCCTTCGGCTCAAAAGCTGTGGTCAGCCATGGCAGAAAAGGGAGATCTCTATAAGAAGTCATACGAGGGATACTATTGTGTGGGTCATGAAGCGTTCATCAAGCAAAGTGAGCTCATTGATGGGCTGTGTCCGCTACATAAGAGTAAGCCCGACGTCATTGCAGAGGAGAACTGGTTCTTTCGCCTCACCAAATACACCGGAAAGATTGCAGAAAGTATTGAGTCGGGTCGCATGAGAATCGTGCCGGAAACGCGCACCAGTGAGATTCTCAATCTCCTCAAAGACGCGGAAGACGTCAGTTTTTCACGTCCTTCAGCGCAGCTTCCATGGGGGATCCCTGTTCCCGGTGATGATTCGCAGACGATGTACGTATGGGCTGATGCGCTTTCAAATTATATTTCAGCACTGGGATACGGTACCGACCAAGAGGGTATGGCGTTTTGGCCTGCCAACGTTCACTTGATAGGAAAGGATATCACGCGTTTTCACGCTATCTTCTGGCCGGCGATGCTCATGTCAGCGGGGCTCGAGATTCCAAAGAATATCTATGTGCATGGCTTTATTACAGTTGATGGTGAGAAGATGTCAAAATCGATAGGCAATGTGATTGATCCATTCGAGCTACTCGAGCGATATTCACCTGAAGTCGTCCGTTATTTTATGCTCAGAGAGCTTCAAAGCACCGATGATAGTGATTTCTCATTTAAGAATCTGGAATCTCGCTATGTTTCTGACCTTGCAAATGGATTAGGTAATCTCGTACAGCGTGTAGCGACGCTGATCGACACCAAATTAAGTGGCTCATACGCGTTTAACGCCTCATGGCGCGATTCTATAGGTGCTTTGGCTCAGATATACGACGATACGGATTATCATCGCGCCTTTGACCAATTTAGGCTTCACGACGCAGTCTCGGCGGTGTGGAGTAAGATAGGTGTTGCGAATGCGTACCTCAATAGTAATGAGCCATGGAAGCAAGAGGGGGATCAGCAGCGTGAAACGTTGGGTGTTTCAGCTGTTATGATAGCTCACATTGCGCAATTGCTTGCACCGTTTATGCCCGCGACGGCGGAAAAGATCCGCAGGGCATTTAATCTTCCAACGGGAGGACTCGAGCAGGGTGCGGTGTATACCGTAAGCAGGCCAGAGCCGCTATTTCCGAAGCCGGAGAGCGCATCATAGGGACACGAGAGACAATATACGGAGATGCATAAAATCCACTAAACAGTGGATTTTATGATAGTTT